>JAUIKF010000021.1 GCA_030430575.1 Bacteroidia bacterium
AAAGTTCGTTATCTTCGAACAGGTAGTGAGATCTGTCATTTTTTTTGTTTAAGCACCTTAAAGATGCCTAATTTCTCACTACCGTTTTTCTTTTTCTAAAGGGGGACAGATCGCAACTGCGCCCAATTGAGGTTGAACTTGAGTTTGCACTTGAGGTTGTATTTGATCTTTTCTGATGGCCAAATTCACACATTCTCTCCTTATTTTCTTATTTTCGTAAGATGATGAATCTCTTCAAGTGGATTAGTTTTTTTTCCTTGCTTATCAGCTGCTTTTGCGGCTTTTCTCAAACCGACCCTAACACCAAGAATGCCCGCAAAGACCTGATACTGGGCATGGGCATTACCGGAACGGGTTTTTATGGCGACCTCAATTATAGCCCTGAGGGGCTGTTTGATAGTGATTTTTTTAGTTTTTATCCAGGCTTTGACCTCTCGCTGCGCTCGGACGCGCCGCGCAGGCTGCTGCCCATGCTTCATCTGGGCTACGCCAAATTTGTGGCGCAGAACCCTGACCTGCTGCCTGTCATGCATCCTGGGACCGATCCCCTTGATCCGCCTTTGTCTATCCAGCCCAATACCTACGCCGAGACGGCCATCGTCTATGGAGAAATAGGCCTGCATCTCAATGTGGTCAGGCGCTACGCGCAGTTCAGACCCTATATGGAGGTGAGCCTTGGCGTTTTGACCTTTTCGCCGCAGAGTGAAACGGGGATTCCCCTCGTGCGCCGTCGGTCCACCCGTGCACCTTCGGAACAGACCTTCGAAGCGATCACCGTTTCCATGCCCCTCAGCGCAGGCCTAGACATCAACCTCAGCCGCAAAATCGGCCTGAATCTCGCCTATACCTATCGGTTTCTGGGGTCTGATTACCTCGACAATATCGCCGACTTGGGGCTACACGAAGGGCGCGACCGCCTGCATAGCCTGCGGCTAGGCGCCAACTTCCGCCTCTTCGACTCGGGGAGCTCCGAACCTGTGCGCAAAAGAGTGCCGAGGAAAGATGTCCTCGCTTCGGGCAATACGCCAGACCGCGACGAGTCCAGCGGCCAGCTAGACCCGCAACTGACCATTGCTGCGAATGCGGGCAGAGATACGGTGGCATTACCTGCCAGTACACCAGATTGTGATAGCTTGATCGACTATTATGAGGCGCGCCTCGCCGAGCTGCGTGCCGAGCGAGATCAGTATAAGAACATGGCCGAGACCATCGCCGATGAGTCCAGTCAGTTTCGCAGAGAGGTGGATTCGCTCCAGCAGCGTATCCAGGGTGAATTGATTTCCCTAAACGAGGAACTCACCAAGGCACGCATCAAAGATGGCGTGACGGTGCGTGAACTGGAGGCCTTGCGCGTTCGAGTCAATGAAATGGAAGCTGAGCAACGAGCCAATGAAGCACAAGACATGGGAGATGTGACCTCTATGAGTGTGGTCAAAGCGGAGAATGTGAAGTTATTAGGAGAAATAGAAAAGCTAAAGGAAGAAATGCAGTTGTTGCAGAAAGGGGCTGCGTTGGAGACCATGATGACGCCGTTTTTGGCGCGTTCGGGTGCCGTACAGTTGCGGGAGTTCACCTTGGTGTTTGAAGCTGACCCTCAGCCACTTATCGATAAAACGATCAGTCATTTTGCCCACCTTGGCTATAGCTATACGGGCCTCGACCAGTGGCTCAATTACCGCAATGTACGCTTGCTCAGGATGAGCACCCAAGCCTACGACATCCACCTCAATAGCGACAAGGAAAATAGCAAATACCAGGTCCGCTTCAGGCTCCGCGACAACCGCCAGTTGCCTATTGAACAAATGGCCAAGGAAGCTGAGAAAGCCCATACTTACTTCAAAGAGTTATTAGGTATTTAAGCAAAAAATCAACCTTTTAGGTGGGAAGAGATTATTAATTGATAGATGAATAATAACTAATTCTTAATGCAAGATCTCCTCTCAATAGAAGCTTGGGGCCTCGGGCTTCACAGTCCCCTGACCATTGCAGGGCCTTGCAGCGCCGAGAGCGCGGCACAGGTCTCACAGACATTGGATCTGCTGGCAGAGCAGTCAGTGGATGTGTTTCGCGCAGGCATCTGGAAGCCGCGCACCCGCCCCAACTCCTTTGAGGGCGTGGGAACTGTGGGATTGAAATGGCTAAAGGATGCAGGGCTAAAACATGGCAAGCCTGTCTGTGTGGAAGTAGCCAATGTCAAACATGTCCATGAAGCCTTGGCACATGGCATTGATATCCTCTGGGTGGGCGCACGCACCACCACCAATCCTTTTGCAGTGCAAGAGATTGCAGATGCGCTGGAAGGCATTGACATCCCCGTGATTGTCAAAAACCCCGTGAATCCAGACCTCGAGTTGTGGATAGGGGCGATAGAACGCCTCTATCGGGCTGGCATCACCAAGTTAGCAGCTATTCATCGAGGCTTTTCTACCTATGACAAATCGAAATACCGCAATCGTCCACATTGGGAGATTCCCATTGAATTGCGTCGTCGGTTGCCCGAGCTTCCGCTTCTGTGTGACCCCAGTCATATCTGTGGGCGGCGTGACCTGATTCCAGGCGTAGCCCAAGAAGCTCTTGACCTGAATTTTGACGGACTGATGATCGAGTCTCATGTCAATCCGGATGTGGCCTTGAGTGATGCCAAGCAGCAGTTGACACCTGCTGCGCTCAGCCAAGTATTGGCAAGCCTTGTCTACCGTCAACCTGATACGGAGGACCCCATTTTCCACAATAAACTAGAGCGATTCAGGGGAGAAATCGACAAACTGGATCGCGAGTGGATTGATATTTTGAGCAAAAGGATGGAGATCGTGCGGGAAATTGGGCATTACAAAAAAGCTAATAACGTGGCCATCCTCCAGGCTGCCCGTTGGAATGAAATCATAGAGACACGCCTGGCGCAAGGCATTCCACTAGACCTGGGAGAGAATTTTCTCCTCACCCTCTTGCAATCTATCCATAGTGAGTCTATCCGCAATCAAGCCCATGTGATGAATGGAGCTGAAGAAGTGATTAAGGTTCAATAGAGGTTCAAAGGTTGAGTCCACTCCAGAAAGTCAAATTTGACTTTTTCCTTGATTGCGATGGACTAAAGTCCAGTCGCAATAGTTCTTTGCCTGTCATTTTTTACTATTGCGACTGGGTTTCAACCCGTCGCAATAAGGCAAACTCCTTTAAAAAGGAGTTTCTGAAGTCGACTCAGGGTTTAAGAGGTAATTCACTCTTTATCTGGGACTTTTTGACTGGAGAAAGAATTAGCCATAGATTACACGGATTCACACAGATTTTTCTTATAATTCGTCCCAATCAAGCAATACAATCAATAGAGTTGAACGACTTGAACGTTGAACCCTTCTTCTCCTCTTCTTGAACCCTTGAACGACTTAATCCCTTGAACGCTTCTTCCCCCCTCCCCGTCATTCTCCTCGCCTTTGCGGACTACCGCACCAACGAAGAGCTCCATCTACGTGAATTGGGAGCGGAGCAAGATGAGATAGTTTCGGCATTAAAAGCAGCAGAAGAAGCGAAACTGTGCAAGGTGGTGCAGATCGCTGACGCCACCGTAAAAAAAATCACGGATGCTTTCAGTGATTATGACGTAGTCGTTTTTCACTATGGGGGCCATGCCAATGGCTATAGTTTGCTGATGGAAAAGGCAGCCAATGCAGAGGAATTAGCCGTCTTTTTGGGAAAACAACCTTCCTTACAGCTTGTCTTTCTCAACGGCTGTGCCACAGGGCCACAGGCCAAGGCCTTACTCAGAGAAGGCGTGCCCTTGGTCATTGCCACCTCAAAAGCCATCAATGATAGGGTAGCACGAGAATTTTCTGTGAGTTTTTATGCCCAATTAGGAAAGGGGAAAAATATTGAAACGGCCTATGCGCATTACCCCTATCAATATAGCATCACGCACAAAGATAAATCCGAGGGGGAAAGATTACGGGGCCTGTATTTCAGGAAAATGCCCGCAAGCCTCATCGAGCGCGTACCCTGGGACCTGTATCATACCCCTGGGGCAGAAGTCGCTAAAGAATGGAATCTTCCCTTGGTAGCGGGAGATCCGCTTTTTGGTTTACCCCCCATCTACCCTATCTACGACCTTCCCGAACATCCTTTTCGCTATTTAAAATGGTTTGAACCCGAACATGCGGAGGTTTTTTTTGGGCGGTCTCACCAGATACGGGAGCTATTTAAGAAACTCACAGAAGCCCATATGCCGCCCATCAGTTTATTATTTGGGAAGACAGGGGTGGGCAAATCATCTCTTTTGCATGCGGGCCTTTTTCCGCGATTGAAGCCTGCACATCATGTGGAGTATGTGCGCCGTGACCCTTCCCTGGGGTTGCTTGGAACCCTGTTACAAAAACTGGATGGAACAGCTTTAAAGGAAGTATGGCTTGATTGGGAAGCATCAGAGAATAAACCGTTGATCGTCATCCTGGATCAGGCAGAAGAGGTGTTTCACCGGCCCATGACAGAGGTGCCTCCCCAAGCGGAATTGGAACTATTCACCCAAGCCCTCAAAACTGCCTTTGGGGACCCCACCAACCGTCCTTCAGGAAAGCTCCTATTGAGCTATCGCAAAGAATACCATGCTGAAATCGACAAAGCCTTAAGTATTAAGAAAATAGCGCGCAGCAAAACTTTTTTAGAGCCGTTAAAAATGGCGGATATTGAAGCCGCGGTTACAGGCATTACGGATGCGGAGCGTTGCAAGGCGCAATATGGTCTCACAGTCGAAGAGGGGCTGGCGTCCACTATTGCACATGATTTATTGGCGGATTCCCGCTCGGCTATTGCACCTGTATTGCAAATTTTACTGACGAATTTATGGGAAGCAGCGATCAAAGAAGATAGTATCCACCCTGCCTTTACCCAGGAAAGCTACCGTGCGCGCAAACGTCAGGGCCTTTTATTGGCAGACTTCCTCGATCGACAAATATCCTGGCTAGCGGAGCAGCACCCCGACGCGGTGGCGTCTGGTCTGGCGTTAGACCTGCTACATTACTTCACCACGCCAGGAGGCACCTCAGCGCGACAGGCCCGCACGGACCTATCGGAACGCTATTCACACTTAGCGGAAGGGGTATCGAAATTATTGCAAGACTTGGTAGATGCGTATTTATTGGTGGAAAATGGGGCAGAATACCTGAGCCTGGCGCATGATACCCTGGCACCGCTGGTGCGTACACGTCATGAACTTTCTGACCTGCCTGGCCAACGTGCCGACCGCCTATTGCGCAGTGCTATGCGTGAATACCTCTTAGGGGAGTCATCTGCATTGCTTGACCTTTCCGAGATTCACATCGTTGAGAAAGGGCTTCCTGGTCGTCATATGTTGGATAAAAATGAAAAGGAATTACTCGCTGAAAGCCAGGCACTTGCTGAAAATATGGCAAGCAAGGAAGCAGCAGAGGCCAAAGTCTTAGAAGCGCTCCAACTGGTGGATCAAGACCCCACCAAAAGCTTTGAACTGGCGAAGGCAGCATGGTCACAGGACCCTACCAGCAAGAGCTTTACAGCTATGCATCAGGCGTTTTACAAGCAACAATTTGTCTACCACAACCAACGCTACGCTTCCCCACCCTATCGTGAAATCACGCACTTCGATGACTATATCGACTTTGCCGATTTTCATCCCGATGGCCAACGCATCATCAGTGCCTCCAAAGACCAAATGGTGCGCATCTGGGATTTGCAAGGCAATGAATTATTCCATTTTTCTCCCCATCAAGCGCGCACTTATTCCGCCAAATTCTCTCCGAATGGAAAGTACCTCGTGACAGCAGGGGCAGAAGGAGTGGCAAAAGTATGGGAGGTGGGCGTTGAAATGACCTTGCTGGTAGAGTTGGCCCATGAAGATAGCGTCAAGTATGCTGAATTCTCTCCTAATAATGAACTGATCGTCACCGCTTCTGTAGACAAAACTGCCAAGGTATGGACCTTGGAAGGCAAGCTCATCGACACGATGGCGGGACATACCGATCGCGTCAACTTTGCCACCTTTACCCCAGACAGCCGCTACATCATCACCGTATCCAATGACCAACAGGTAAGGGTGTGGAATCGTTTTGCCCGATTTGGTGTGCCGATCCAGATGCTTGGTCCCCCTCAAAAGCCCAAAAGCTTACCCATCCAACATCACGATCCTATTCTATGCTGTGCAGTTTCTTCTCATAACCCCTTTGAAGCTCATTCTAATAAATACCTGGTCGCTACGGCTTCTTTTGACGGAACTGTAACCCTCTATAAAGACTCCCTTGCGCGTGAATTTCATACCTATACCCATGGAGATTATTCAAGGACTGAAAAGGCGGATATGACAGTGCTTGATAAACACACAGACCGCGTGCATTATGTCACTTTTTCGCCTGATGGACAGTATCTGGTAACGACGGCCTGGGATACCACCATCCGTTTGTGGGACTTGGAAGGCACGGAACTAGTTGTTTTAAAAGGGCATGAGCAAGGCGTGTTTTGTGCCAATTTCTCCCCAGATGGACGTTATCTGGTGAGTGCTTCTTCAGATGGGCGGTTGTTGTTGTGGAATTTACAAGCTCGGCTGATCGAAGCGGGATCGGATACACCTCAACAGCCTATTGGTAGTACGCTAATAAGCGGCAACCTTTTTCCTGAAATCCACAAGCCTTTCCCTGACGGAAGTGGCTACGTCACTTATCAGACCAACAATGCACAGGTCTACGATGCCGATGGGAAGCGCTTGCGAGAACTTCCTGCCCAGCGCGGCGGCGGCGTGCCGCCTTACCTCGACATCTCCGCCGATGGCCAGTACATCCTCTTGCCCAAAGGCATGCGCGCCTGCCAGGTCTACGACCGTGAAGGCAACTCGCTCTGCGACTTTTCAGGTATCGAAAAGGCGATTGTGGCAGCTGAGTTTGGGGAAAATGATGCATACGTCGTGACGACGTATGAGGATGGAATGGTCCTGAAATGGCCATTTCGGATATGAGGTTGTGTACCAATTTTTTAGTAATGATATACAAAGGGATGGGCTTCCTTTCATTTTTCCCAAAAGACACTTATCACCTTATTATTAACCTAAATAATACAATATTTCATTATTTTTTGCCTACAAAAAGGTATTAATTATATTTGTATTACCTTAAATCATACAAATAATGCCTATTGATTTTTCATGGAATATGCTAAAAGACTTTTCACTAGCTGGGAATGACTGTTTTTCATTCCAGGAAGTAGTAGATAAATACCCTAAAAAAGATAGCGTTTATTTATCTAAAGTCCTTTCTAAAATGGTGGATAAAGGGATGTTGATTAAGTTGGTGCATGGGCTTTATCATATTGTTCCTTTGAATGCTAATGCAAATCATTACCTCCCTGATTGGCATTTGGTGTCCAAGTATATCATGCAAGGAAAGCCCTATTATGTAGGATACTTCTCTGCTATGGAAATTCATGGCCTGACTACCCAGCCTAGCCTGAAGGAAATTATCGTAACAGACCAGCAACCAAGTTCCTCTACTCGAAAGATTCAAGGGATTGAGTTTCAGTTTGTCACACATATTCCAAGCAGATTTTTTGGGTATAAAAATATCTGGATCAATCAGTATGATAAGGTCATGGTCAGTGACCTAGAAAAAACAATAGTCGATGCAGTAACTCGACCTCATCTAGGAGGAGGGATAGTGGAGATATCTAAGGCAATCTATGAATCAAGACAGGCAATAAAACGAGATACACTCTTTAAATACTTTCAACAAAATGGAAGCCAAGCCGCTATTAAACGCTATCTCTTTATCTGTGAGTTATTTCAGATAGATCCACTTTTTTCTATTCAAGATGTTCTTAGGAAACCCCAAAACAGCTATTCTCTACTTGACACCTCTGCTCCTAATCAAGGTGCAAAAAATTCAAGGTTTGGGCTAAAAATAAACCTTGACCCTGATACCTTAAAGCACGCCATATATACATGATCAGAGCTAATATTCTTCACCAATATGCTAATAAAGATGCCGTCCGGCCCCAGCAAATCGAGAAAGATTATATGATCTCTTGGTTATTGTGGGGAATATCGAAGCATGATTTATTGAAAGATATACTAATCTTCAAAGGCGGAACCTGTCTCAAAAAGGTCTTTATCGAAGACTATCGGTATTCCGAAGACATGGACTTCACACTGGATCCAGAAATGGAAAGACCAGTTCAAAATGAGGTTATTTATGCAGCATTTAATGAGTTGTTTGAGGAAATAGAAGAAGCCGCAAACATCGCTCTTTCCATTAATGAGGATTCAAAAGGAGTTCATGAGACAAGCCAAAGTATTCGATTTTATATTGAATACATGGGCCCTTTAGGAGGAAAAGGGAGTCATCTAAAAGTAGATATTACCAGAGGAGAGAAACTTGAATTTGAACCTATACAAGGCCTTGTACTTCATCATTATTCTGACCTACAAGAGGAAGGAGAATATAAGGTCAAGTGTTATAGCCTGTTAGAAGTTCTTATTGAAAAAATGGTTGCATTAATGGGTAGAACTATTCCAAGAGATCTATACGATTTTGATTATTTGACTTATCATGAAGGCATCGACCTCCAACATATCTTTTATGAATTTAATCGTAAGGCTCAGCACAAAGGCCATAACCCCCAAGACTTTGTGGAAATCGTAACAGCCAAACAAAAATCGCTTGAAAAATCCTGGAATGCGAACCTCAGCCATCAGATAAGAGAATTGCCCCAATTTAAGGAGGTATGGAGAAGGACTGGAAAGCAATTTCGTAGGTTTAAGAAGATCACCTAAAAATCGCCTCGATTTTTATTAATACTTTTTAATAATTCAAAGGGTGATGCGCTATGCATCCCTACGACTATGAAGGTGAATCGCCTAAAAGACGGCTTTTCGCCCTAAAAGGGACCTCGTTCTTTCCCCCTTTGCCAGCGCAATCACTTAGACCCAACTCAAACATTAGAAGCAAAATATATCTGCTGTAAAAGCAGGGGTGGCATTTATTGCCCCAATCAAAACCTTAACAATCAATCATCTCAATCATGAAAAAGCTATTTTTACTCTTCACTGTCCTGGCCCTTTCTTTTAATGCCTTCGCCCAAGCCAACCTCCTCAAGGACATCAACCTCCTCGTTGGCGGTGACGATGTCATCAACTCCAATCCACGGCACTATGTCGTGATGAATGGCATTGCTTACTTCACTGCATCTAGTTTTAATAATGGGCTGGATAGTGACACGGAACTCTGGCGGACAGATGGCACCGCATCTGGTACGTATCGGGTGAAGGACATTCGCATCGGTCATAAAGGCGGAGTCAGTGTCATCAATGATTATATGTATGCAGTCGGAAATACCCTCTATTTCCGGGCAGATGATGGAAATTCGGGCCAAGAACTCTGGAAATCCGATGGAACAGAAGGAGGCACCCAACTGGTCAAAGACATCAACCCAGGAACCTATGGTTCCAATCCAAGCGAATTTCAGTCCTATAATGGGATTCTGTATTTCAGCGCTTATAGAGTTGATTATGGGTATGAACTATGGCGTTCTGATGGGACGCCCAACGGCACATGGCGTGTCCGCGACATCAATGTAGGGGGAGGATCAAGCATGCCTAATTCCTTTACGCCCTTTAATAATGCCCTTTACTTCGTTGCCAATGACGGCACGAATGGAGATGAACTATGGAAGACCGATGGCACTTATGCAGGCACAGTCATGGTCAAAGACAATGCCCCTGGTGCGAAGTCAGGCGTATTTGCTTCTGCCCCAGGGAATGGAAATAAATACCTCCAGGTATTAAATAACTACTTGGTTTTCAGTGGTTCTGCAGATGGAGCAGACTGGGAACCATGGCGTAGTGACGGCACAGCTAATGGAACGATCGAAATCCGCGATGTCTACTGGGGGTCCGAAAGGTCTTTGCCTTCCAATATGACTGTGATAGGGAATCAAATGTACTTTGCAGCGACCCATCCTGCGTATGGACGTGAGCTTTGGAAAACAGATGGAACCTACCTGGGAACCAAACTCGTCGAAGACATTGAACCAGGAGCTGCTGGCAGTGCACCACTTCACTTTCTTGTTGCGGGTAGCATCTTGTATTTTGCAGCTACTACCACGACTCACGGGCGTGAGTTATGGCGGAGCCTAGGCACCGCCGCCAATACCTATATGATCAAGGACATTGACGTAGGGGTGGAAGATTCATGGCCGATTCCCTTTGCCTATATGGGAGGATATGTCTATTTCTCAGCAGAAGATGATACTTATGGCAAGGAATTGTGGAAAACGACAGGTGGCGCACAGACTACGAGCAGAGTGAAAGATATTTACCCTGGGGTAGAAGGGGGATTACACTATAGTTTAGGGGGAATTGTATTGGGCAATCAATTACTCTTCTCAGCCAATAACGGTGTGAATGGCCTCGAATTGATGCGGACCAATGGTACCAACGCGGGCACAGTTGTGGTGAAAGACATCAACACCTTTCAGGCGGGCGGCAACGATTTTCGCCATAGCTATTTTTGGAATGGGAAAACCTATTTTCAGGCCCAAGACGCCAGCGGCGGCAAGGAGCTATGGGCTACCGATGGCACCACCTCTGGCACGCAGCGAGTCAAAGACATCCGTCCAGGGAGCGAAGGCTCGGAGCCTGAGGGGTTCATAGGGATTGGCAACCATATTTACTTCACAGCCGATGACGGCGTCAATGGCGGCGAACTCTGGCGTTCCAATGGCACTGCCAATGGCACTCAGATGATCAAAGACATCTGGACAGGAGCCGAAGGCAGCCAAATCTCCAACCTTACTGAACTAAATGGCGTCCTCGCTTTTAGTGCACGGACCGTCACTTACGGCCGAGAATTGATGATTTATAATGGCTTTAACACCTTTACCATCGATATTAACCCCAATGGTTCAGGCTTGGCATCGTCTTATAAGAATTTTGTGATGTATAATGGGATCCTATACTTCACAGCCAATGATGGGACCAATGGACAAGAATTGTGGCGGTCAAATGGCACCCCACAAGGCACCTATATGGTCAAAGATATACAAGCAGGTGCCAATAGTAGTTTTCCTACAGAACTCACCGTGATCAATGGAGAACTATATTTTGCCGCTATCGACAATGTCAATGGAACCCAACTTTGGAAGACAGATGGGACCGCATTTGGTACCGTACGTCTTACCTCACTCAGCATCGTGCCTTCCTCCCTTGGCATCAAAGACCTGACTGTCATAGGGGATAAAATCTATTTTATCGCCTCTCATAGCACCTACGGCACCGAAGTATTTCGCTATAGCATGGCTCTCAACAACACCTTGATCACCAAAGACATCAACCCTGGCAGCAAAAGTAGCAACCCGAGAGAGTTGACCGCCTATAACAATGTCCTCTACTTCGTCGCCAATGACGGCGTACATGGCACTGAGCTGTGGGAAAGCTACGGAACGACTCAGTCCACCCAAATGGTCGCAGACGTATGGCCAGGCGCTTCTGGCCTTCAGCCAGAAGACTTGACAGTCGCTGGTAACTTCCTGTACTTCTCTGGCGTCGATGCCCAGCATGGCCGTGAACTGTGGATCACCAATGGCACAGCCAGCGGCACGCAGCTTTTCCAAGACATCCTTGCAGGCCCAGCCTCCTCAGCGCCTCGTGACCTTTCTCTGAGGAATAATATGCTTTACTTCGCCGCCTACACCCCTGGCGTCAATTTTGAACCCTATATCCTCGATCCCACCAATGTACCTTTCCCCGTCGAAGGACTCACCTTCGAGGCAAGACCTGATGGCCAGACCGTGCAACTACATTGGGAAACCACCAAAGAAATAAATTCGGATTACTTCACAGTAGAGCGATCAGCAGATGGACAGGCATTTACCTTTGTAGAAAATGTACAAGCCGCAGGCAATAGCGAAATAGAATTATCCTACGAAACAGTTGACTACCAGCCATTTGATGGGCGTTCGTACTACCGTCTCAAGCAAGTAGACCTCGACGGACAGTTTGTGTATTCGCCCATTGTAGAAGTGATCTTAGGCCAAAGCACAGCTTCCTGGAAACTCGCCCCCAACCCCAGTACCGACGGTACCCTGCGCCTCGTATCGGGCGCGTTGAGTGAAGGCCATGTGGATGTCCAGGTCTATGATCTACAAGGAAGATTGGTAGCTCAAAAAGGGTTTGACAGCCAGGCGAGAGAACTACAATTTACTCTACCCTCCACCATCTCCAAAGGCATGTACATCGTGCGGGTCGGAAATTGGAGTGAGAGGCTTATCGTGAAGTAAGGGAACGTTCGAGCGTTTGAGCTTTGAGACTACTCCGAAAAGGCCTTTTTAAGGACTTTGCCTTCTTGCGACGGGCTGAAGCCCCTATTGATTATCCATAAGTATTGTGCCATGGGCTTCTAGGATCGCTTTGCGATCCTGGCTAGAGGCTCCCCTTCCGTTTGCCGCCCACCCCTTCGGCGAAGTCTCAGGGCAAGTCTTGAAAAAGGGGCTAACGGTATGACATGAAAAATCGGAGATTTTTTGAGTCAATCGTTAGCCCTCCCGTAGCCTGAGCTTGTCGAAGGCAAGGGAGGGCGTCGCAACGAAAGGGTGGGTTCAAACCGAAATCGATGCCATCGACTGGACCTCAAGGAAGCTATTTCCTGCCCAAAAGATGTGGGTAATCAATAGGGCTGAAGCCCAGTCGCAATAGTAAAATGGGACATAAAAGGCTATTGCGACGCGACTTTAGCCCGTCGCAATAGGAGAAAAAATCCAATTTTTACTTTCTAGCGCAGGCTCATTGTTCGAGTTTTTTTGGGGGGGATGTGGAGATACACCACGAATTATTTGCAATGATTGATTGAAGAGGGCGTGCCTAAGGGTGCACCCTTTCTTTATGAGAAAAGATACTTTCAATCGTCTAAAACACTTATTTTTCAACCATACCCCACAAAAAAATCGCTTCGATTTTTTTAATATCTTTTAATATTTCTAAGGGTGATGCCCCTCACCTCCATTCGACTATGAAGATGAACCGCTTAAACAAAGGCTGTTCGCTCCCGTTCTTTCTGCCTTTTCAGAAACATTTTCCCTAAAAAAAAATCAACATCTGATCATATCAATACCTGCTTCACTAGCGGGGTGGGATTTTTTTACCCTATCCTCCTACAACTAATCGCATCATCATGAAAAAGCTAATTTTACTCTTCATCGCCCTTTTTTCCCTTGCCTTCACTGCTTTTGGCCAGGCAAATCTATTAAAAGACATCAATCTAGTGGTCGGAGATGACCGCCTGATTGACGCCAAACCCAATTCCTTTGTCGAGATGAATGGCGTCGCCTATTTTGTGGCGCGGGACTATTCTAACCTATTTCATAACAATTCAGAATTATGGCGAAGCGATGGCACAGCCTTAGGCACCTATAAAGTCATCGATTTGTATCAAGGGAAAGAAGGAGCGTTTCCTTCTTACTCCGACGAGAACTACCTGTATGCTATGGGAAATACACTTTTTTTCAGGGCAAACAACGGAGACTCAGGCGATGAACTCTGGAAATCTGATGGAACAAAAGCTGGGACCGAACTCGTCCATGACATCAACCCTGGCACAGGAAGTTCTTATCCATATGGTTTTCAGTCCTATAACGGGGTCCTCTATTTTGCTGCATATACCAGTAACGAAGGCACGGAGCTATGGCGTTCCGATGGAACTGCCAATGGCACCTGGCGCGTACGCGATATATACGTAGGGCACCATTCTAGCAATTTGAGTTCCCTCACAATTTACAATAATCAATTATATTTTATCGCCAGAGATGCCACTCATGGCAGAGAGCTATGGAAAACCAACGGGACCTATGCTGGCACCACCATTGTCAAAGACGTAGCCCCCGGCGTGACAAGTGGCGTATCTGGCATTGCCTCAAGTAATGATTTCCCTTATCTCAATGTGCTAAATGGCTACCTCCTGTTTGTTGGTTCTACAGACGGCAGCGACTGGGAGCCTTGGCGTACCAATGGCACCGCGAATGGTACCATGGAGGTGCGTGATGTCTATTTTGGGGGATCACCTTCCCAGCCGACGGACATGACTGTGATTGGCAATAAGATGTATTTTGCGGCTTGGCACGCTGCTTATGGGCGGGAAATATGGGTGACCGATGGCACCTACCTAGGCACCAGGCTGGTAGAGGATCTTGAGCCAGGTCCTACAGGCAGTTTTCCCAGGGACTTTCTGGCAGCTGGGTCTATTTTGTATTTTTCTGCCGCTACGGCCCTCTCAGGACGCGAATTATGGCGCAGCCTAGGCACTGCGGCCAATACCTATCAAATCAAAGACATCAATGCAGGGAATGCTTCTTCTGACCCGCTGCCATTGGCTTATTGGGGAGGGACAGTCTACTTCCAAGCAGAAGACAATGCATCAGGAAGGGAACTGTGGAAAACGACTGGAGGCGCCCATACGACAAGCCTCGTCAAGGACTTGAATCCAGGAGCAGAAGATGGGGTAGATGAAAATTACTTGAGTATCCTCTTGGGAAATACCCTGCTTTTTGTGGGAGATAATGGGACCAATGGCCTAGAACTGATAAAGACGGATGGCACGAATGGCGGCACTGCCTTGCTCAAGGATATCAACCCTTTCATGGCGGGAGGGAATCCCTATAATAAGAGCTATTATTGGAATGGGAAATACTATTTCAGTGCAGCAGACGCTCAAGGCGAAGAACTTTGGGTCACCAATGGCACTGCTTGGGGCACCCATAAGGTCAAGGACATCCATGTAGGAGGAGAAGGGTCCAATCCAAATTATTTTGCAGGAATAGGGAACTATGTCTACTTCTCAGCCGACGATGGCATCCACGGAGCAGAACTATGGCGCACCGATGGCACCTTTGCGGGGACCCAAATGGTCAAAGACATCTATCCCGGTGCCACCTCCAGCCGCCTGTCCAACCTGGTAGCCTACAATGGCCTCTTAGCCTTTGTAGCAGAGACGCCTAACTATGGCTATGAATTGATGTTTTACAATGGGTTTAATACCTCTACAATTAATATAAATCCGAATGGCAATGGGATGGGGGTATCCACGAATAACCTAGTGGAATACAATGGTATGTTGTATTTCAGAGGGGAAAATGGACAGCTTGGGAAAGAGCTATGGCGCTCGAACGGCACCAATGCTGGCACCTATCCACTAAAGGATATAAACCCTGGCGGCGATGATAGTTTTCCCAAGGAATTTATTGTGACAAATGGCGACCTGTACTTCAGCGCTGATGACGGCACCCATAAGCGCCAAATCTGGAAGACCGATGGGACTTCCCAAGGCACTGTACGCCTCACTTCCATCAATACCAACTACGCCGCCCAACGCCTAGAACAATTGACAGTGCTAGGAAATAAAATATTTTTCATCGACAATCATGAAACTTACGGGGAAGAACTCTGGTGCTATGATATCGCTACGACACAAGCGCAGTTGCTCAAGGACATTATCCCAGGCAGAGGAAAAGCTTATATCTCAGAATTGACTGCATATAACAATGCGGTATATTTCACAGCCAATGATGGCATTCATGGGACTGAATTATGGCGAAGTGAAGGTACCCCATCTTCCACCATGATGGTTGGCGACATCATCCCCGGCCCGGATGGGCTACAACCGGAAGCACTGACCATCGTGGACAATTTTATCTACTTCTCTGGACTAGATGTCCAGCATGGTCGCGAACTCTGGATCACCAATGGGACAGCGAACGGAACGCAGCTATTGCAAGATATCAATCCTGGCCCTGCTTCTTCTGCCCCCAAATACTTCAGATCCCTGAATGACAAGCTCCTTTTCAACGCCTATACCCCTGGGGTCAATTATGAACCTCATTTCCTTGATCCTCGGAACGTATCTTTCCCCGTCGAAGGACTCACCTTCGAGGCGAGGCCCGATGGGCAGACCGTGCAATTACATTGGCAGACCACCAAAGAAGTGAATTCAGATTACTTCACCGTAGAGCGTTCCGCAGATGGGCAGGCATTTACTTTTGTAGAAAATGTCCAAGCCGCAGGTAATAGCGAAGTAGAAGTATCCTACGAAACAACTGACTATCAACCATTTGATGGGCGATCCTACTACCGACTCAAGCAAGTAGACCTCGACGGACAGTTTGTCTATTCGCCCATCGTGGAGGTAGTCTTAGGGGAAAGCGCCGCTGCTTGGAAGCTCGCGCCCAACCCCAGTACCGACGGTACCCTGCGCCTCGTATCGGGCGCGTTGAGTGAAGGCCATGTAGATGTCCAGGTATATGACTTACAAGGCAGGCTGGTGGTGCAAAAAGGGTTTGACAGCCAGACACGTGAACTGCAATTTACCCTTCCTTCAACCATTTCTAAGGGCATGTACATCGTGCGAGTGGGGAATTGGAGTGAGCGACTTGTGGTGAAATAGCATGATAGGAGGAATAAAGCATCATAAAGGAAATATCACCTATTAGTTGCAATGATTGATTGAAGAAGGGCGTACTTGCGGGTACGCCCTTTATAGTTATTTTTCAACCCTTAGAGAAGAAAGCCCCTAGTTTTTCACAACTCGAATGGATTGACGAATTTCATTTCCATAAGGTCTTCTGATTAAGGACACAAAAGCGAACAATCAATCTTGTGGGTAATCACCTGCAATGTTGAAAATCCGTGATAATCTGTGCAATCCGTGGCTTATTCTTCCTTTTGCTCTGATTTTTTGCAAAAAATAGTAGATGTTTGCCCTGACTTTTTGTAAAAAATAGTTAAAGCGGTTCTTTTACCTTGATTTCTGTAACTTGCTAAGGATTTCTTATCCCACGACAATCCCTTATGAAGCGACCCGATTTCTCCTCATATAGCTATCGTTCAGACCGCACAGAAACAACTGACAATCAGCCAGTTGATACCACTCCTTTGGAGACACCCGAACAAATAGCGATCAAATCGCTCTACACGGCCGCCGACCTGGCGGGGCTGGAGCATCTCGGCTATGCGGCAGGACTACCGCCCTTTCTCCATGGCCCTTACGCCAGCATGTATGTGACGCGCCCCTGGACCGTCCGCCAATATGCGGGTTTCTCCACCGCTGAAGCGTCCAACGCTTTTTACCGAAAGAACCTGGCCGCAGGCCAGAAGGGACTCTCTGTGGCCTTTGACCTGGCGACTCATAGAGGCTATGATTCGGATCATCCGCGGGTAGAAGGAGATGTGGGGAAAGCAGGCGTAGCCATTGACTCTGTAGAGGACATGAAAATCCTTTTTGCTGGGATTCCATTGGACAAAATGTCCGTTTCCATGACCATGAACGGTGCCGTACTGCCCATCATGGCCTTCTACATCGTCGCAGCTGAAGAGCAAGGCGTATCTCCCGATCAGTTAAGCGGTACCATACAGAATGACATCCTGAAAGAATTTATGGTGCGCAACACCTATATCTACCCACCTGCGCCATCCATGCGCATTGTAGGAGATATATTTGTCCACACCGCCAAGCACATGCCGCGCTTCAATTCTATCTCGATCAGCGGCTACCACATGCAAGAGGCAGGCGCTACGGCCGATTTGGAATTGGCCTATACCCTGGCCGACGGCTGGGAATACCTGCGGACAGGCTTAGAATCAGGCCTGGACATCGACGCCTTTGCCCCACGCTTGTCTTTCTTTTGGGCCATCGGCATGAATTTTTTCATGGAGATCGCTAAACTGCGGGCGGGCCGCTTATTATGGGCCAAAATTGTCAAGCAATTTGATCCCAAAAATCCTAAATCCATGTCCCTCCGCACCCATTGCCAGACATCTGGCTGGAGCTTGACGGAGCAAGACCCCTTCAACAATGTGGCCCGTACGACGGTCGAGGCCCTCGCTGCGGCCTTTGGCCACACCCAGTCCCTCCACACCAATTCCTTCGACGAAGCCATCGCCCTTCCTACAGAATTCTCCGCACGCATTGCCCGCAACACGCAGCTATATTTACAGGAAGAAACGGGCATCACAGGCGCAGTGGACCCCTGGGCGGGTTCTTATTATGTCGAACGCCTCACCCACGAGCTGGCACACCGCGCCTGGGAATTGATCGAGGAAGTGGAATCGTATGGCGGTATGTCCAAAGCCATAGAAGCAGGCATCCCCAAAATGCGGATTGAAGAAGCCGCTACGCGCAAGCAGGCGCGGATCGATTCAGGGAAGGATGTCATAGTAGGGGTAAATCGCTTTGTGACAGAAACAGAAGACAATTTTGAAGTGCGGGAAGTTGATAATCAAGCGGTTCTAGCTTCTCAAAAAGCGCGCTTAGTTGAACTGAAAAAGAACCGTGACCAATCCGCTGTCGACGCAGCAATCACTGATTTGGCAGCAGCTGCCAAATCAGGCGAAGGCAATTTGCTTACCCTGGCCGTGGTAGCTGCCCGTGCGCGTGCTACGCTAGGCGAAATATCTGATGCCCTAGAAACAGCATTTGGGCGGTATCAGCCTGTCACCCGTGCCGTATCGGGCGTTTATGCCAAAGAAGTTATGACAGAATCATCCTTCAAAGAAGTGACCGATCTTGCAGATCGCTTTGCCCAACTCGAAGGGCGCAGGCCCCGGATCCTCATCGCGAAGATGGGCCAAGACGGCCACGACCGTGGTGCCAAGGTGATCTCTACCAGTTTTGCGGATTTAGGCTTTGATGTGGACATCGGTCCGCTCTTTCAGATGCCATCTGAAGTCGCCCGTCAAGCTGCAGAAAACGACGTACATGTCGTCGGCGTATCCAGTCTGGCCGCAGGCCATAAGACGTTGGTCCCTCAGCTCGTCGCAGAACTCAAGAATCTAGGACGCGAAGACATCCTCGTGACCGTAGGCGGCGTCATCCCCAAACAGGATTATGATTTCTTATATGAAGCAGGAGCCGTAGGCATATTTGGCCCTGGGACCGTGATTCCTGAAGCGGCGAAGGTGATACTGGAGAAGTTGATGGAAGGGTGAGACCGCTCGCCAAACTCCTTTTTAATGGAGTTTGCCCTATTGCGACGGGTTGAAACCCAGTCGCAATAGTAAGATACGCGGAAAAAACTATTGCGACGCGACTTTAGTCCGTCGCAAAAAAGGAAAAAGTCAAACTTGACTTGCTGGAGTAGATTCAACCCAGAACATAAAACCTAGAACCTAAAACCCAAAACTAGAAAAGACGCGATTCATCGCGTCTTTTCTAGTTTTGCTGTAGGGGAAGGAGTCGAACCTTCACGAGGTGGTTAGCCCAGATTACCAGATTTTTCCCGATCCCTCACCCTCGAGACAAGAGGGCATGGCTGCCTATTTCATCACCCTACAGTATGGTGAATTATTAATTGATAAATTGACTGATTATTGATGCTAAGTGGTCAATTGATGAATTAATAATTTTGTAAATGAACGGTACCAAACTAAGCTGTCTCTGTGTGTATATGTTCGCCTTGTTTGATGAATCAAAGTAAATGCATTGCGTTCTTTTTTCAAAATATTTTAAGAAATATTTATTATTTTTATTAATATTGAAAATATTATAGCAAATAATTAAAAAAATCATAATTATCATTATTTATCATGAGCCTGAATTCACAAATTGATAATACAGACTTGCAGATTCTTTCCATCCTCATGGAAGATGCCCAAACCCCCTATACAGAAATCGCCAATCGACTGATTATTTCTGGCGGAACCGTCCATGTGCGCATGAAGAAACTGATAAGGCTCGGGGTCGTCCGGGGGTCTCATTTGGAAGTAAATCCTGAACTATTGGGCTATGACGTCTGTGCGTTTGTGGGGATGTTTTTGGAGAAAGGCTCTTTTTACAATGAGTTGGTGGAAAAGCTTAAGGGGATTCCTGCTGTGACAGAAGTCCATTATACTACGGGTGTTTATAGCATATTCATGAAGATCGTATGCCGAAATACGAGAGAACTCCGCAATATCCTCAACGAGCAGATCCAACCCCTCCCTGGGGTACAACGGACAGAGACCTTTATCTCATTAGAAGAAAGCATCATACGGCAGCTCCAGATTTTGCCTGATGAATCATCATGAGACTGAACCTCTCCCTTTATTCTGGAAACAATGTGTACACAAAAATATACACATCAGGTGTCCAATAAATACACATTTCCTCCAAGGGAAAGAAGTTTTCAGAAAACCGTGCCAAACTTGTCAAAGAGTAGAAAAATCGCCATATTGCTATGGTTCAGGCGATTATCTGCCGCTTATTAATTTTTATCTGACCTTAAATAAGGATTAAATCGCAGGCGTTATTGAACTGGGCACACCCCTTGCTAATTCTAGGTGTACGTGTTGAAGATTATAGGGAGTAGTGACCCTTTTTTCCGACAATTTTTCCAAATAAACAATGGTCCCTAAATGCCAGAAAAAAGAAAGAAGCCTAACTGAAAGAACCCTTTTCACATGCTAAAACAGAGTCAGCGGTTAAAACTGCTACAAAAAATATCGCCCCAGCAGATACAGTTTATCAAGCTCCTCCAGATTCCCACTTCTACGATGGAGCAACGAATCAAGGAAGAGATCGAAAAGAATCCTGCATTGGAGGATGAGAAAATGAGCGTCCAGGAAGATGAGGGCGAATACTCAGACCTAGATAGGAAAGACGAGTCAGAAATGAGTGCAGAAGAAAAGGAAGCTGCTAGCCAGGAGTCTTCTATCGATGACTACCTCATGAATGATGGCTACGACTACCGCACAAGTCTGCCTTCCAATAACCGAGACGAAGAAGACGAGTTTGAAGCACCTATCGTGCAAATGAAGTCCCTCTACGATCAGTTGACGGATCAGTTTGCGCTGCTTAAATTGACAGAACGTGAAGTGATCATCGGAGAGCATATCATAGGTAGCATTGACGAAGACGGCTACCTCCGTCGTCCCCTCAAAGCGATGAAGCATGACATGATGTTTCGCTACAACTTGATCGCAGATGAGGAAGAAATAGAAGCTGTCTTGAAACGCATTCAGCGGTTTGACCCTCCGGGCATCGGTGCCCGTAGCTTGCAGGAGTGTCTACTCCTCCAATTGGAACGTAAGCCCCCCAGCGAAGACATCGCGATCGCCCATACCGTGATTCACAAATATTTTGATGAATTCACCAAAAAGCACTTTACCAAACTCCGTTCACGCTTAGGCATCACAGAAGAGCAACTTAAGTTGGTATATGACATCATTGTGAAGCTGAATCCCAAACCTGGTGAATCTCAGACCACCGTCAAACACGAATATATCATCCCTGATTTTATCCTAACCCACGAATCGGGCAAGGTCAAAATCCGCCTCAATAGCCGCAACGCGCCAGATCTTAAGGTAAGCCGCAATTACCTGAACATGTACACGGAGTACAAGCAGATCAATAAAGCTAAAGGGAAAAAGGATACCAAGGTCAAAGAGACCTTTGATTTTGTAAAATCACGCATCGAAGCGGCTCAGTGGTTCATCGATGCCATCCGCCAACGGCAGTTCACGCTGCTGAATACGATGGAAGCCATCGCCGCTAAACAGAAAGAATTCTTCCTTTCTGGTGGAAATGAGAAGAAGCTTCGCCCCATGATCCTCAAAGACATCGCAGAAGAGATCAATATGGACATCTCTACGGTCAGCCGTGTCGCCAACAGTAAGTATGTGCAAACTGAATTTGGCATCTATTCCCTCAAATTCTTCTTTACAGAAGGCATCGAAACGGAAGATGGCATGGTCTCCAACCGCGAAGTGAAGAAATCTCTCGAAGAAATTATCGGTGGAGAAAGCAAGAGAAAACCACTTTCAGATGATAAAATTGCCGGTATGCTTAAGGAAAAAGGCTACAATATCGCTCGCCGTACGGTAGCCAAGTACAGAGAGCAACTCGGGATTCCCGTTGCGCGGCTGCGCAAAGAGGTATAAAAAAAGCACCTAGTTGATTGAACCATATAAGGAATATAAGAGCATATAAGAGAATTGCTTTCGCATCTTATATGCCCTTATATGTCTTATATGGTTTTTGAATTTGTGTTTGAATTTGTGTTTTTCCTCACCTCTTCCCACCCAATTCCCACAACAAGTTTTCACGCGCTTGTTCCTCCCTTTCCCGAAAAAAGGCATCAGTTTTGAAAATGCGATCCATCGCCAGAAAATGGCGCAAGACCTTCTTCCGTCCTTTTTTATAAAGAAACATGGGATACATCTTGTACTCCTGTCTGATCTGTTCAGTGTACTGATCATACACTTCCCTCGAATCTCCCAAGACTGCCAAATCGGCGTCCAATATATAAAGGGTGTCTTCGGACACGCCCGCCTCGTGGTTTTTGGTGGCCAGGATGTGAGCTTCACATAGTTGAATGGTGGATTCACTGACTCCTAATTCCCTCAACTGGTTTTTCATGACTTCCGCACTTTGTGCTTCATTGTCTTGGCGTTTGGCGTCATAGACGATGTCGTGATAAAATACCGCGAAGGCAAGTGCCTCCCAGTTGTCAATCGCCTCGCGATGGGGTGACAATTGCTCAAACATATACGCCAAGTGGTCCAGCGTATGATAATACCGACTGGCATGTTGATAGGCTTCCACCAACTGTTGCCAAAAATCTGCTACCAGGCTTGTATCTCCGCAGCCTACAAGCAGATTGTGCCAACGATCAGAAAGTGAAAACATGAATTATTCTGAAATTGTCTCATCATTTTGCTCTCCATACACCCGCTTCAGCCACCTCGGCAAAATCGGAATTCCAATGAATAAGTAGGGATAATAACTAATCAGTCGCCAAATAGTGGCCAGCACCAGGATAATTCCTACTGGCGTGACGATGTCCGCAAATAACTGATTGAAGGTGATTTCGGCAATGCCTGAGCTGCCAGGCGTGGGAGAGATCAGCATGACCACAAATAATACCGCCTGTCGGGCAAATGCTTCGACATGCCCTGCAAAGGATAAGCCTCCTGTAATGAATGCAGCCAACACACAGTTGAGCACGAGGTAGCGGCCCATCCAGGCCATGAAGGTGGCGGCGCCAGCTTCTAGCCAGAAGCGGACTGATTTCCGATTAAATTCTTCTGAGGCCAATAGAAGCTCGTCTGCGGTCTTGAATCCCCTGCGCTTCCAGCGCTTCAACAGGCGTGTTGTAAACAGGCGCTTGATCGTCCTAGAGATGCCTTTTGGCATGAAGAACAGCCCTATTGCCAAAAATACGACATATACAAAGATGACGGAATAGGCAATCCAGAATCCCGCAAATAAACTGGTCCCAAATACGGAACCGTCTGCATCTAGCTCCCTGATCGGCTGAAAGATCGTATCTGCTCCCACCAATAAGACGACCATCGGTAGGATAAAGAGGTAAAATAATTCATCCAAAAAGATGGTCACAAATACAATGGCAGTACTGCGACCCGGAGAGATTTTTTCCTTAATAAACATAAATACAGCCACTGCAGCACCTCCCACCACAGAAGGCGAAGCAGCTGAAGCAAACTCCCAAAGCAGCGTCACCTCAAAGCAGGCCCGCCAGCTCATTTCTCGATTGGTCATCACGCGCATCCGCCACATATAGGCGAAGTCTCGCACCACCATCATCAAGAAGCCCAACCCTATCCACATAAACGTATGGGCAGTCCAGGACATCTGCTCCAAATCTGCCCAGAAGGCATCGCCTTTTTTGTCTATCTCTCGATAGAGTAAGTAGCCTACTATGCCAAAACCGATGAGGATAGGCCAGATGATGCGGCGTAGTTTGAAATTCTTAAGGATGTCGGACTGGTTGGTTTCGGACATGGAAGATTGCTTGGAGTAAACTAAATAATATGTTAGGGCTAAGAGAAGAAAGTTCAAGTGCAAACTCAAGTTCAAATTCAAAAAAATACAGTTGAGTTTGAGTTTGTACTTGAATTTGAACTTTTCGTAAGGAATCCCAAGTTAAAAAAAATATATTTTGGCAATGTTTAGATCAGCCTATATTTTTGTTCCCTCATAATTAAAGTTGTTGTTTCACTATGGATATCACAGTAAAAAACCTCACAAAAGTCTATGGGCCGCAGAAAGCAGTAGACAATATTTCTTTTGAGGTAAAAACCGGAGAGATCCTGGGGTTCCTCGGACCCAATGGTGCAGGAAAGACAACCACCATGAAAATCCTTTCTTGTTATATGTCTCCTTCCCAAGGAGACGTGCAAGTAGGGAATTATGACATCTTTTCCAGCCCAGAAGAGATCAAAAGGCGAATCGGATATTTGCCCGAAAACAATCCGCTCTACCTCGAAATGCCCGTCATGGAGTACTTGCAATTTGTCGCGCAGCTCCAAGGCGTGACCAAAGCCCAGCTCCCTGGTCGCCTCAAAGAGATCGTAGGCATGTGCGGCCTCAACCGCGAGAAGCACAAGAAGATCGGCGAGCTTTCCAAGGGTTACCGCCAGCGCGTGGGCCTCGCCCAAGCCCTCATCCACGACCCCGAAATTCTCATCCTCGATGAGCCTACTACAGGGCTTGACCCCAACCAGATCGTGGAGATACGAAACCTGATCCGTGAGATCGGACAGGAAAAGACCATTTTGCTCAGTACCCACATCCTCCCAGAAGTAGAAGCCACCTGCGACCGCATCCTCATCATCAACAAAGGCAAGATCGTGGCCGACGGCACCCCTGACACCTTGCGCAACCGCGCTCAGGGAGAAGAGACGATCCGCGTCCAGATCAAAGCACCTGGCGATGCAGGGCTATTTGACAGCCTCATGGGCATGAAAAGCGTGGCCATGGTGGATCCCTTGGCCGAAGGCGAGAATCGCTTCCAGGTAGTCAGTAAAGACAATATGTCCGCACGAGAAGAGGTATTTCACCTCTGCGTGGAGAAAGGCTGGGTACTCACAGAGCTCACGCCTATCGAAACCAAATTGGAAGACATCTTCCGCGACTTGACATTAAATTAAAAATTATAGATTGATTGATTATTGATTTGTTGTGCTAGTTACTGTGTGTAAAAAGTTTTTCCTTATGATGACAGCTTTGCTGTAGGATAAATTACAAGATATTCTTTTACACACGACACTCAGACTGCCAATCAATAATCAATCAATGAATAATCAATAATCTCTTCATGAAAAATAGTTGGATCATTGCAAAAAAAGAACTCCGCACCTTCTTTGATTCGCTGGTAGGGTACATCCTGCTGGTGATCTTCTTGGGGGTGACGGGATTTTTGACGTGGCTGTATGGAAATGACATCTTCTATACAGGCATTGCTGACTTGGGTCAGTTTTTTAATATGGCGTTTTGGACGCTTTTCTTTTTTATCCCTGCCATCACGATGCGTATGGTTGCGGAAGAAAAACGAGCAGGCACACTTGAAGTCCTGCTCACACGGGCAGTGACGGACTGGGAAGTGGTTTTGGGTAAATTTTTGGGATGCCTGCTGATGATCCTCATCGCCTTGGCTTTTACCCTGCCTTTCTACGCAGGCGTAGCTTATCTCGGTCCAGTGGACCACGGCGCTACCCTCTGTGGTTACCTCGGCCTGATCTTATTGAGCTGTGCCTACATCAGCATTGGCATCTTTGCCAGTAGCATTACCAGCAATCAGATTGAAAGCTTGTTGCTGGCCTTAGGCATCGGCTTTTTATTCCACTTTATCCTAGGCTTTCTCTCCAATGCGACTTCAGGTAGTCTAGGCGAAATCCTCAACGGACTCAGCACTGCGACACATTATGAGTCGATGGCCAGAGGCGTCATCGATTTGAGAGATGTCCTCTATTTTGTCCTCATCACATTGACAGGCCTTTTATTAGCAGAAACCCAACTCGCAAAACGAAATATCTTGGCATAATGAAACTCACAAGTACTAGTTATTTCATCAGGATATTGCTGTTTCTCGGCATCTTTTTGCTGGCAGGCATGCTTGTCTACCGGCATTATTTTCGCCTTGACTTCACCGAAGACAAGCGCTACACGCTCAGCAATATCACCAAAGAGATGCTCAAGCAGCTCGACGCGCCCATCACGGCGACGGTATATTATCCCGAAGACATCAACCCTGCCCTCTCTCGCTACCGCCAGGAACTCCAAGACCTGCTCAGCGAGTACAAGAGTTATGGAGGACGAAACTTTCAGTATTCTTTTGTCAATACCAATAAGAAAGATCAGGAAGCCAGGGAAGAAATCGCCGCAGAAGCTCAGCAAGCAGGCATTCCTTCCTACTTCTTGACAGTCCGTGAGCAGGACCAGTCTAGCCAGGTCAGAACCTTCATCGGCACCCAATTGAAATTGGGAACCAAAGAGGAGTTCTTTAACCTGGGTGAACATGTCCTTACGGCACTTCAGACAGGGCGGGAACCAGCCCCTTTTGAGTATCCATTAACCAAAACCCTCAAAAAGCTCACTACCGACACCAAACCTAAAGTGGGTTTTGTACAAGGGCATGGAGAGCCAGGCAAAGACGCCTATGAGGCTGTCCTAAAAGAACTGGAAGTCCTCTATGAAGCGGACACCGTAAGTCTCGAAAGTCCCACACGGTGGTCAGAGTTCTCGACTTTGCTTATCGTCGCGCCGAGTGATTCATTTCCCGCAAGGCACCTGGCTCGGCTGGATCAGTTTTTGGAAAGTGGCGGCCGTCTATTTGTGGGCATCAATGCCGTGAATGGCGACTTGCAACAACAGACGGGTACACCTTTAGTCACAGGCCTCGAAGGCTGGCTGACGGGCAAAGGCATCAATGTCGAGGCTTCTTTCCTCACGGACCAGAATTGTGGCCAAGTCCAAGTGCCTCGCCAAATGAGCTTTATGGGCATGAATACGATGGGCTATGTGCCCGTAAAATTCCGCTATCTGCCATTGATCACGACCTTTGAGGATCATCCGATCACCAGTGGATTGGAGGCGATGCTGACCATTTTTGTGAGCCCTATCAATGTCGCGATCAGTGATTCAAGCATTCAGACGGGTGTATTGGCTTATACATCTGCCAAGACAGGCAAGATGCCAGGCAATACCCGCTTCGACATCGAAGCTGACATCAACTTCCAGCAGACGTGGACAGACGCTGCATTCTCCTACGGGCCGCAGCCTGTAGCCGTCTACGCCGAAGGCAAATTGGTCGGCGACAACTCCAGCAAGCTGGTTGTCGTGGGTGACGGTGATTTTGCCACCAATCCGCAGCCGCCCAATAATGTTGACTTCCTGGTAAATGCCGTCGATTGGCTGGCAGATGACACAGGGCTGATCGAGCTTCGTAGCCGCCGCGCGAAGTTCCGCTTGATCGACAAGGAATTGTCGGATGGAGAGCGTACCGCGTTCAAATACACGATCTTCCTCCTACCGATTCTTATCGCGATCTTCTTTGGCGTGATTCGCGCCCAGTTGCGTAGAACGCGCAGGTCCAGGTGGCAGGAGAAGGATTATAGCTAGGAAGAAATTTTGAATGATCAATGTTGAATTTTGAATGAAAAGCATGATAAATACATATTCAAAATTCAGTCATTCACAATTCAAAATTAATCCTCGTAAAAAGACAATCTTTTATTTTTTAGCATAAAAAATATGTTCAAGAAATTTAGCAATAAACAACTCACAATCACCCTTGTCGTCTTGGGGGTATTGTATTTGGCTTCGCTGGCATTTAGCGGGGGGAGCGATAGTTCCTTTCAGAAAAACCTCGCTCTCATCGATACGGCTACGGTAAAAAGCATTGTGATTGAGCCAGCCAAGGTGGAAGGCACCGTTTCCATCATCCGTGCCGCCAATGGCTGGCAGGTTACACGGCCAGATGGGCAGGTATTCGAAGCAGATGCAGCAGGCGTCACACAAGCCTTAGACGGTGTGAGTGCCTTGGAGGCTCTCCAGATCATCGCCAATGATGAAAGCCAATGGACTGAGTACAAAGTAGATGAAGAAAATGGTACCCGTGTGAAGGTCTCTACAGGAGACAAAACACCTCTTAATCTGATCGTAGGGCGGTTTGAATATAAGCAAAGTGGCTTGATGAGCTATGTCCGACTGAGTGGGGAAGATGAGGTGTATCTGGTAAAAGGATTTCTCGACGCCACCTTCAACAAAGAAGCCAATGACTGGCGCAATAAGCGCATGATCACAGGAACAGACGCCGACTGGCTCAGCTTCAATTTCACCTACCCTGACAGCTCCTTCCAGATGTTCAAAGGCGTTGACAACCAATGGCGCTTGGCTGATTCCACGCAGTTGGATGGTGGAAAGGTCAACGGTTTCCTTGGCACTTTCTCAAACCTTACAGGAACTACATTCGTGGAGAATGCGCCAGGCGGCGCACCCGCCATGCGCATCGAGGCGACCCGCCTCAATCAGGAGCCAGTGACGCTCTCTGCTTTTGCCGTGGATACCACTTTTGTGCTGAGTTCTAGCCAGAATCCTGGGGCTTATTTCAGTGGAGAAGGGTTTTATGACCGGGTATTTAAAGGATTGGGGCATTTTATGCCTGTGGTGGTCGCTCAGCCAGAATAAGAACAGATTGAACCATATAAGGCATATAAGACCATATAAGCATCTCTTCCTTCTATGAACTTATATGCCTTATATGGTTTTTTCGCTAAAAAATGCCCCGTCAAAACGGGCATATCAGGATTGAGGTTGAACTTGTACTTGATTTTGAGCTTGAACTTTCTCCTCTTCTTCTCCTGTGACTATTTTCCCCGACAACCCAAACACCTCGACAAATTTGACCCTGTCCGCCCGGAGATGGTGCTGATTGAAGGGGGCGAATTCACGATGGGTAGTAAGGAGGGGCAAAAATATGAAAAGGCCCATAAGGTATCTGTGAGTAGCTTTTATCTGGGGAAATATGAGGTGACGGTAGGGGAATTTAAACGCTTTGTGTTGAAAACGGGCTATAAGACCAGCGCAGATAAGACCGGCTGGTCCAATGTCTACAACGGCAAGGCCGTCAAGCGCATGGGCGGCGCCAATTTCGAATTTGACGAGCACGGCGTTCAGCGCCTGCCTAGTGAATATCACTACCCCGTCATCCACGTCAGTTGGGAAGATGCGGTGGCGTATTGCAAATGGCTTTCCAAGGCCACAGGCGCTGATTACCACCTCCCCACAGAAGCGCAGTGGGAATATGCGGCCTCTCTCCGTGGCCAGGTATCCACCTTCCCTTGGGGTGATGAACTCCCCCCCAACCAGCGCGTCGCCAATTTCTCCGACAAAAGCGCCAAGGCTGCTTGGGAGTGTGCCTGGGCAGAGGCTGACTATGATGATGGCTACGCCTATATCGCCCCTGCCGACAGCTTCCCTCCCAATGCCCTAGGCCTCTACAATATGCAAGGCAATGTATGGGAATACTGCGCTGACTGGTATGACCGTGCCTATTATCAGGAAGGACGCGAGCGTAACCCCCACAATGTCAAGCAAAAGCTCAAGGACGGCACGACCCGTGTTGTTCGAGGCGGCAGTTGGTATGAAGGCTTGGATGCTATGCGGGTCTCCCATCGCAATCGACGCCTGCCGTCTAAGTCTAGTAATATCGTGGGATTTCGGTTGGCGAGAAGGAAAGGAACGATTTAAGTTTTAGGTTCTAGTGTTCTTTTAAGACTGAAATGTGGAGGAGACAGAGGCGCGGATTACACACAAATCAGCCCCTCGAATCCGGAAATCCACGCCAGCTTGCATAGCAAGCAATTTGATTTGCTGGGGCGGATTTCCAGAAGGTGAGTTGGCTCTTGGCGTAATCCGACCCGTTAACTCCACCTTTCTAAATTGAAAGAACACTAGGTTCTAGGTGAAGGCACGACATAGAACCTAAAACTTAAAACATAGAACCGCCTCTTATCTCCTCCCCATGATCCAGATCAAGGCATAGATCGCAATGGCTTGAAAAGGCAGTGCCTTGACGTAAGGCCACAGATACATGACTGTTTGGTACTTCATCTTGTGGTAGTGCTGCCAGGTCCACCATTCGGGATCGGCGTTGGAAACACCGATATACCAGGAAGGCACAAAAAGGACTAGCGCAATTAACATATAAGCGAGTTTCTTGCGGGAGGGGGAGAAGTGGAATAGCCGATGACTTTGCATGAAGAGGGAGCCAAACACCAAGCTGATCAGCGCAGAGGCCAACACAATAGCATTGTATATCCAATTATAAGTCATGCCGTGATTCTCCCACAGGCTATGGGTAAAATCAAAGATTTCTTGGAAGTAGGCTACCGCTAATTTACTGAAGATCAACGTTGCGATCAGCAAAATCATGCTGTACACCAAGGTATCAGAGATGATAGGATGACGAATGAACCACCGCAGGCGCTTGCGCACCTGATAGCCAAAGCCACGGGTCTTGGCGCTGTGGCGTGGGACACGACTGAGGGTATTGCGCTTGCGCTCATGGATGGCGTGGCGCCACACTTCGAAATAGGCGTTTTTATCGCCTGAAGTCGCCCATACAAACTCCGCCGTGGTCACGGCAGCATAGCTAAAGCCCTGGTCAATGGCTTCCTGGAAAACAGTTTTGGAGACGCCTTTCTTTTTACATTCGACGATGATCAAGGGGTCCTTACAATCGTCATCCCGATAGACCACAATATCTGCTTCGCGGGTAGAAGACCCGATCTTTACTTTTTCACATACTTTGATCTTATGAGAAGGATACTGATGTTTATAGATCAGGTCCAGATAGGTCTGGAGTTGGATTTGCTCCTCAGGATTGCTGAGTTTTCGCTCTTTGAGATGCGGAAGATAGGTAACTTTGGTTCTTTTGGGATCGACGACCACATTGCGGTCTTTGATGGCTTTTTCCAATAATTTCATAAACGCTTCTTAAGTAGAGTGAAATTGAAGCAATTGTTAGCAAAAAAATAAAAGCTATTGGAAAATCAACCAATAACACCAACGCCACTCGTAAAAATATTAGTATATCACTAATAAAAAAAGCACGTTTCTCCTCCTCCCTTCGGTCGTCGTTGAAAAGCTGCTTTTTTTATTAGTGAGTGCAGATTGTGGTTGAGAAAATTTCTTTAGGGAAATCATTTTCAACTCTTTTATGCGGAAACTGAATATGGCGTTTTTTTTGCTGTATTTTTCATGGAAAATGTCCAATTTTGGCCTAACTCCTAGCACCCATGAATAACCATTTACTCACCCGGTGCCTCCCACTACCCTCTCCCGACGCAAAAGCCTTCTTGGCTTATTGCCTCCTCAGTATGTTTCTTTTTCCCTTTTCTTCTCTCATCGCTCAGCATGAACCGATGCCGGGATTATTGGGTTTTCGTGCCGCAAAACTCGGCGACGATGCGCAGCTCGAATGGCAGATGAAAGAGGAATTTGTGAAATATGACTTTGTGGTCCAGCGGTCGTTGGACGATGTGGAGTTCTACGCCATAGGCGTAGTGAATGCGGGTGGCAGCATGAAAAGCCACGATACCTATGGCTTCACCGACGAAAACGTAGCGGTCCACGATTGCGAGACCCTGTATTATCGGCTGGTACAAATAGGGGAAAAAGGGACCAATTACCAGAGCAAAAGTATTGGTCTTTCCCAGTATGAAACCCAAGGCATCATTGTGGACCATTTCCCTAATCCTGAGAAGCCAGGCATCATGAACATCGCCTACCTCGCCAAGGGCGAAGGGGAATTACTCATGCAGATTGTCGATGACAATGGCCAGTCGGTTTTCTTCTCCGACCTACCCGTAGGGAAAGGGTTTCTAGTGAAGGAAGTGGCCGTAGGCCGCTTTCCGTCAGGGACGTATCATATTCGTCTGTTTGACGACCGCTATGCGGTGACGAGAGAGATGGTGCTGGAGTAAAGATTGCAGATTGATGATTGAAGAACAAGGATTGAAGAAGGAGGAAATTCTTTTTCTTTCTTAAATCCTTGTTCCTTGTTCGATATTCTGCAATCTCAATGGGGTTGAATTGTTTATTTCACCACCACCATCTGACTCCCTCTTCGCCCTCCATCTTGCAGATGTAAGAGATAAGCTCCCGCAGGAAGACTTGGTAATTGGATTTCATACTGGTCATCAGAACGTGCATTCATCACTTCCTTTATCCATACCTTTTTCCCTGCTAAATCGGTCAAAATCAGCTTTATTACTGGGGATTGAGCCATATATCGAAGCGAGAACTGGCCATTATTCGGATTGGGGTAAAGGGAAAAGGTTGCTCGCAGATGAGGTGCTATTCCTGTTGTTCCCAGATCAATATGGGTGAGGTTCTCGACGTCAGCACATTTGGAAAGCGAGGTTAGGGTTATGGCCTGGGGGCCACCATTTGTATAGGTATGATAGAATGTATCTGGCAAATTCATCCGTGTATCATAGGTCGCTATCGTTCCATCCCCAAAATCCCAAATCAGGGTATCTGCAAACGTGTACGATTTAGATAAATAAGTTTTTACGGAGAGAGACTGCGTATCTACCACGACCATAAAAGGATCATCAGGGGTAGGGAAAATATTTTGACCTACTTTCAACAACACTGAATCCCGATACAGGCAGCCATTTTTCTCGGCACTTACAGTTACCCATTTTTCCAGTCCTGTAAAACTCAGGCCATCTACGATGATGCTATTCCCTGGCGCACCAGTAGACCAGTTGTAATTCGTGAAGGTAGGATCTGCGACGATATTAGCATCTGGGCACACATCACGAACCCTATCAATAATGGCTACATTCCCTAAACTGCCCAAGGCATAGGCAGCAAACTTGCCACCTTGGCCATCGCCATGACGATTAAACGTCCCCCCAAGGAAAAGTTGATTGAAGGTATTGGAAAGCGCAAGCGCATTCACTGCGGGATGCTGGTTTAGAAAACAAGCATTGCTCGCAACGCCAGCTTGCGGCAAGCTCTGCCAGCCCAAGGAGGGAATATAGTGAGCCACGCGGTCAGCGCTTACGCCATCGATGGATGAAAATTCACCCCCAATATAGAAGTTGCCATCTGCTGCCATCTCTATGCTGCGAACTATCGGAGCATATTCGCTAGGGCTTGTGAAAAGTGCCCCCGCACTCCCACGAGAAGACCAGCTGGTCCCATTCCAAATGGCAAGGCCTGCTGAAGTGAGTTTTGTCCCATCACTTTGATACACATCCTCAAACTGGCCCCCTACGATCAGTTCCTGATTCACGCTGTCCCAGGCCAGGGCTAATACATCGTCTTGAAACCCAAAGTTCTGTCCCAGGGCCGACCAGGTGTTTCCATCCCATGCGGCGATGCCTGCGATGGGCATGCCATTCACTGTGGAGAAGGTCCCTCCAATGTAAACCAGGCTGTCGTTTACGACCTCTATATCCTGCACCTGTCCGCCGCCTATACTGGCAAAGGATTGCCAGGTATAGTTGGCGGTATCTTCGAACGCCAATCCTTGAATAGGGGTTCCGTCTACAGCGGTGAAATTTCCACCGATGATCCACTGACCTTTCCATAAATCCACTGTATGTACCACGCCATTTCCCCCTAACTGATCAATTTTAGTGAGCCATAACCCCAAAGCTGCATTGTATTCCACTATGCCAGCGCCTCCATTTTTAAAGATGCCTCCCCCACCGGGCAAGTGATGATACAAGGTGTCAAAGACCGCTGCCACGGCTACGCGAGGGGTACTTGTTCCCCCTCCGATAAAGATATCTTGCACCTCAGGATCACTAAACCCATTTCTCTGCAATTCTAAGCCCTTATACCTGTGCCAACCGTCGCCAGGCGAATAGGCGGCAATTCCCGTAACATAGGCGCCTCCCATCGCTTCAAACTTCCCGCCCGCTACGACTTCACTGGTCTGTGTATCCACTGTCATGGTATAGATTTCGTCACAGCTTCCGTGGGCGCCATGTCCTACAGGATGCCAGAACTCCGTGGGGCCTAAGTTGTATGCTGCCAGGAAATTCGCGGGTTTGAAATCTGCCTCAGAAAAGTTTCCACTGACAAAAATTTCTCCTTTGTATTTGGAAATCGCGCTCACCTCTTGCCCTATGCTCGTTTGGGTAAGCCCCGCCCGCATGTTGTCAAAGCCCTCTTGTAACTCATCGTAGACGGCAACATAATTGCCTGCAGGATTCCTGAAAGGGTTGTTAAAGGAATTAAAATTTCCGCCTACATATACCTTATTCTCCGATGTATCTACATACATTTCATACCCAACGAACATGCTACCTGAATTATCGGGTTTGCCCAGTCCGCTGATTTCAGACCATTGGGACCCATTCCATGCAGAGAGGACATTGTCCCCGCCAATCGAATAGCCAAGGTGGCCCACGGCATAGAGTTTTTGAGAATTGGGGTTATAGGCCAAATGGTTGACAAGACCTGGGTATTTCTGAGCTTGCAAGTTATACGCCAAGAATATGCCTCCTCCAATGGACTGCCAACCTTGAGCTGGAGACCACTGAGCAACGGAAAAAACAGTGTCTTGCCCATTAATTTTTGAAAAACGCCCCCCCGCATAGACTGTCCCATCCGCCCCTAAGGCCAGCGTATGCACATCTCCATTATCATCTGTCGAAAGATTATGTGACCCAATTCCCTGGCCTAAAGCAGCCCACGATTGGTTGACATTGTCATACAGCGCAATATTATTGACAGCAAGGTCCCCTCCCACATTTTTGGCTTGAGTGATTCGTCCTGCAGCAAAAAGGGAGTCGTTGCGGTATGCTACTGCATACACATTTGCAGCTTCTAGCCCCAGCCCGAGGGGCTCAAAACTTTGCGCCTGTGCGCTGTAGCGAATGACGTTCTGGGACGCCACATAGGCACCATTGTTCCCTGTAGCTCCCTCAAAGAAGCCGCCAATGTAGACATCTCCAGAGTCCCCAATAGCAAGACTCTCAATTCGGCCATTGCCACAGGAGGTACATTTAAATGCCCCGATAAACCGCCAGTTAGCGCCATCATAAGCCGCCAATTGTACCAGCTCGTCGTCTCCCCCAAAGCGGTCTGCTCCCGCCACATACAGGAGGTCGCTAAAAGGGTCATAGGCCATCGTACGGGCCAAAGAAGCCAAGCCTGGCTTGCCCAATCCTGGCACCCACCCTTCGCAGATTTGGGCGATGCTGAGGAGTGGGATGAGGATAAAGGTAAATAGAGAGAATATTGATTTCATGACGTTATAGGTTAATTGTTAAGTTTTGAAGAAAAGGTTAAGCCCAAGGCTTCTAGGGTCGGGAACATCCCCCATTATGCTTAGAGGGATTGCCTCTTTTCCCTTATTGCGACTGGGTTTCAACCCTATTGGTTACCCATAAGTATTGGGTTAGCGCTTTCTAGGATCGCTTTGTGATCCTGGCTATTAGACTCCCCTTCCGTTTGCCGCCCACCCTTCGGCGAGCTCAGGACAAGTCTCAGAGAAAGGGGCTAACGGTATGAGATAAAAAATCGAAGATTTTTTCTACCAATCGTTAGCCATCCCTCTTGAGGGAGGGCGTCAAAACGAAAGGGTGGGTTAAAAACGCTATCGATGGCATCCATCGAACCTGATCAAAGAGGCAAAAGCTTTCTAAAAAGATCTGGGTAATCATTAGGGATTTCAACCCGTAGCAATTGAGCAACCTCTTTAAAAAAAGGAGGATGAGGAGCAACTTCATTCCACCACCACCTTTGCAACAGCCTTTTGGCCATCTTCTCCCTTCACCTCTACCCAGTAAAAGCCTTTATGTACCAAGGATAGGTCTAGCGACAACTCATCTCCTGACCAGGTGCCAATATAGAGTTGTTTCACTCTTTGGCCTTGTAGATTCATCAGGTTAACTTCTACATGTTCATGCATTCCAAAAGCATTTGTCACCAAAAATGCACGGTCCTGAACTGGGTTAGGAAAAAGGGTTATGGGAATAGCAGGAGTCGCAGCAGTGGAAAATAAGCCACTTGAATTGAGTTTTTTGGAGTAATACAAGGTAGGCTCTCCCCCGTCGACGTCCAAGGAGTATTCATAGACCAGTAAGGCGAGGCCATTGCCTTCCTGCATCCAAAGATGCTGAAATGAAGTGTCCCGCTCTACGATACCCGCAAAAATGGTATCGACCTTGATTCGCTTGATGGTCATCCGAAGCACATCTTGGTAGGTGGCATTGGGCAGTTTGAGGGTTCCGTATCCGTCAATGGTCACTTCCCCATCAATGAAGGAATTCAAAGTAAACCCGGTAACGACTGTTTGTTCCGTAGCAGTGAACGAATACGTTTTTTGGTAGATTAGCGGGTACTGAACGGCGTTATCATCATTTAGATAGGTGCTTTGGGACAGAACAGTCCCATTGTCAAATACGACCCCTCCAAGGGTTGCCCGTGTTTGATTGTCAGTGAATTCATATTGATAGAATTGAAATCCGATCAAGTCCCACTTCATGACATAACTGGCATTCGGAAATGCAGCCGACATCGGGGCATTTTGGGTGTCTAGCACAGAAAACTCAAAGGGAGGAAAACCCGCTTGAGTGGGGACCATAGAAAAGTCCCAGGTTTGATTTGGCCCTGTAGGACCGGGATCGAAACTATTGAAATCCAACATGGTGGCTTCCCATCGATCGCCGACTTGGGGGTTTGCAGCCGCAGTAATGGTAGGTTGAGCGTAGCTGAGGGATACCAAGCAGATTAAGCTCAAGGTCCCAAGGAAGGGTAATAAACGGTTCATATCGATGCGATTGATTAAGGGGTAAATGAAAAATTTACCTCAATCACGCACCTGAAGCGTGTATTTGCTGGGCTTTGTCCGAGTTTGGCGAGATTTTGTCCGAGAAAGGGGGGGAGAGAAGTTCAAATGCAAGTTCAAGGCAATTTTTTATCTCCCTAAAAAAGTGTTATCCGTGGCTTAATCTATCATTTCTTGATAGATTAAGTACTGTGTAAATTAAATTTCTTGTCTTTACAACTAAGTTGTCATTTCGACCAACGGGAGAAATCTAACATGCTGGTCTAGTAAATAAGTCGAAGCGCATGGGCTAAACATTATATAGCCAGTACAAAAGGGCGTGTTAGATTTCTCCTCCCTTCGCAAAGCCTCCGGTCGTCGAAATGACAGTAAGACTGTTATGGTAAGAAACTTTGTTTACAGTGTATTTAGCCACGGATAGGGATGTTTTTCTACAGAAATTTGGGTAAAAAACGCCTATCCACGAATTTTTCGAGGCTTTGCGAGAAAAATTCTTCGCGAGAAAAATTCTTCAAAATTTCTGCACATACGCCATAAATCCCTCCCGATAACTCTTTCCAATCGGGATCTCATCCCCAGCCACCACGACTGTCTGATTGGCCTCATGGATAGCTTCGATAAATTGCGCATTGATCAGGTAGGAGCGGTGCACCCGCACGAAGGGAAAAGCTTGCAGCTTTTGCTCCATCTCTGCCAGCGAAGCGCGCACATGAGCTTTGCGGTCTTCCGTGACCACTTCACAATAGCGATTGCCTGAGACAGCGACCCACTTGACATCTTCAGGAAGGATTTTTTGTAACCGATTCCCAATTTTCACAAAAAAGCAATTGCGGAAATAGACATCTGCTGCCCAATTTTTAGGCGCGACATCCGCTTGCATCACCTGCTGGTAGGCAGATTCGATGCTTGCCTGTAGGCTGATAGCATTTACAGGTTTCAGGAGATAGGCATGGGGTTGGGTAAGGCGGGCCCGCTCATAGGTCGCGGTGTCTTGGAAGGCGGTGAGGTAAATAATGGGATAATCGCCCGTTTGGTTGATATGGTGAGCCAATTCGATGCCGTCTTGGGCGCCGCTGAGTTGGATATCGAGCAAGATTAAGTCCGCTTTGCTTTTTTTGAGCTTGGGCAATACGCCCTCCGCTTTTTCCTCCAATCCCACCAAATCATACCCCAGCTCATCGAGGGTCATTTGCAGATTTTCCTGCTGGATCAGGTCGTCTTCCAGGGCAAATATGCGGATGGGAGTCATAGGGAATTATTGATTATATTGGTGTAGACCTCGGAGGATTAAACCAAAACTGCCGGTTAAACCTCCGAGGTCTTTTTTTATTTCGCAGGCAGATAAATCTGCACATAGGTGCCTTTTTGCACGTCGCTCTGGATCTCCAACTTTCCGCCCCAGTGACGGATCAGTTGGGCGACAAGGTTGAGCCCCAGCCCTGTCCCGGCTTCGCCGGCACTTCCTTTCTGAGAAGGCAAGCTGCCTTTTTCTCTGAACTCCTTTAGCTGCGCTTCTGTCATACCACTTCCCGTGTCCCGCACCTCAATATACAATTGGTCAGCCTTTCGCTGGGCTTTGAGCCATATTTTCCCTTTTTCTGTGAATTTAATCGCATTGCTCAAGAGATTGTTGAGGACTACGTGTAGACCATTTTTATCTGCCTTCACATGCAGGTCTTCAGGAATTTCCAGTTCGATCTGTGTGTCTTTCGCGGCACTACTCTCTGCATGGAGGGCGATTACCTCCCGCCCGAGGGGTTCGAGCAGGACCTGCTCCCATTGGGGGCGATAGGTACCCAATTGCTGCAAGGACCATTGAAGCAGGTTGTCGAGCAAGGTTTTCAGTTGAAGGCCCTGCTGTTCTACTCGTTCACTGAGGGCCTTGAGCTTGTCTGTATTTCCTCGTTGGAGGTGATGGGTAAAAAGCTTTCCAAGGGTCTGAAAGCCCGTTACAGGCCCTCGCAAGTCATGCGCAACTATGCCAAAGAGACGATCTTTGGTGGCATTGAGGGCTGTCAATTCATCGGCCTGCCGCTGAATTTGTTTTTTGCTATAACTTAATTGTACAAATAGGAAACTGATCGCAAAAGCGGCAATGGCTAAGATGGAAGCAAGTGCCAGCAGAAGGTTTCGCTGGTTGGTGGTTTTGCTGAGTTGCAATGCCTGAATTTCTTCCGCTTGCGCCATCTCCTTGATGGTCGCTTCTTTTTGGGCCGTTCGTAAGGCCGTTTCTGCCTGAGCTACTTGCTCATTGTATTGCCGCTCCGACAAGGTATCATCCAACTGGTAAAAGGCCCATAAATGCTGATAAGCTTTGACAAAATTCCCCAAACTAGAATCACAGCTTGCCAGGCCTCTCAGAGCTTTTTTTCGATAAAAACTAGCTGTACTTGCCTGACTGAGTTCCAAAAGGGCCAAATAGTTTTTCCTAGCTACTTCAAATCGTTTCAGGCGATAGTTTGTGATAGCTATCGCTGAAATATAGCGATCAGCAAGTGCTGGTTCACCCAGATCTTTGGCTTCTTGGTATAAATCAAGTGCCAGCTGATAGTTCATTTCCTCAAAAGCCATATCGCCAAGTTGCTTGAGTGCCAAAGCCTGAGAAGCAGGCGTATTGAGGGCCTCAGCCGTAGAGACAGCTTCTTGATAATGTAGCGTCGCGTCCTCTTTATTTCCCATTCCCACATATATATTTCCCACCAAATTGAGGATAGAAGGAAGATGCCCTGAGGGACTCGCTCGTTCGATAGCTAGTTGTTTTTGGGCATATCGCAAGGCTTCCTCATACATCTTTTGTCCCTGATAAAACGTCGCCAAAAGCTTATTCCCCTGGCGGATAGCCTCAGGGTTATTCGTTTGCTCTCCTAAGGAAATGGAAAGTTTAGTGTATTTCAACACTGAATCCGCATAGCCCAGATCTGAATAATACGTACCAATTTCAGTGAAAATGACCCCCAATTGATGCAACTTTTGTTCTGAGGAAAACACCTGCCTTGCCTGTTGGAAGAAATAAATGGCTGAGTCATTTTGCGTATTGCGATAGGAGGTTCCTAACGCAGCCATCTGTATCCCAAACCGAAAACGGCTGCCTGCTTTTTGAGCATAATGTGCTGCTTTTTTACGCCATTGGATACTTTGTTCCAGGTCCTTTTGCATATATAGAAACCCCAAACTCCCGCATGCGTCCGTCAGGTTTTTATATCGTTTTTCGCTTTCCCGTTTTTGCACCAATTCCTCCAATACCTGAACCGCATCTTCTGTATATTGAATCGCTTCAGGAAGACTGATGGCAGGCCAGGTCATGCCTATTTCCATCCCTGCTGTAGCCATTTTGACCGAATCATCCATCGCTATGGCCAAAGCCATCGCCTTTTTCCCCTCTTCGAGCATCCCCTCCATGTCCATTTGCATAGAGCCTTTAATCCGGCCTAACTTCCGATGAGCGAGAAATAATTCACTTGAATCGCCCAGTTCTGCTGCCACAGATACCCCTAGCTCAGCGTATTTCCGTGCAGAGTCTGCATTGATGGCCGTGAATTGACTTGTAAGGGAAAAGATGGCTTGTAAGCCTTCCACCTCCCATTTTTGATGGGACAGGATGACTTCCCGAAGGCTGTCAACTGTAGCATTTTGGGGAAATAATAGGGCAGGGAAAAGGAAAATCAAGCCAAACAGAGCAGGTAGGGTTTTCATGTGAAGGCACAGTTTTATTGGAATATTAACCTTAAAGCCTTTAAAGAGAAGTGCAAGTGCAAACTCAAATTCAAGTGCAATTCTTTTTTGAACTTTAGGATGCGTATCGTGTGTACAAAGTTATCATACCTTTTTCAAAAGGTCATTTCGACGAGTCGAGCCTGTCCTGAGCAACGCCGAAGGGAGGAGAAATCTAGCAATATGGTCTAGAAGCATGGAAATAACCGCTCGAAAGGGCGTGTTAGATTTCTCCCTCCCTTCGGCTGGGCTCAGGGCAAGGGTCGAAATGCATGCCCTGAGTATTCCGAAGGGACAACTGTGTTGTTATGAAATGGCTAAAAACTTTTGGTTCTCTGACAAATTCCGTGGGAAGCTTGTCGCTTCTGGCAAACACATCCCCGATCACACAGGCCTCAACCCCTTCAAAGGGGTTTTCGCGCTAACCAGGGCTTGTGGGAAGTCCTCTTTGAAGAGAGAGCCTGCCCTGAGACTTCGGCGTGAGCTCAGTCGAACGCTTGCCGAAGGGGGGCCTGCGGGGTTCAGGAGATGTGAAAGCCAAAGTGGGCACTCCACTAAAATTGTCAGAGAACCAAACTTTTTACACCTTTTCTAAAAGGTCATTTCGACGAGTCTTCGAGGAGAAATCTAACAGTGTGGTCTAGAAGCCTGGAAATAACCACTCAAAAGGGCATTTTAGATTTCTCCCGTTGGTCGAAATGACAACTACGTTGTTATGAAATAACTAAAAACTTTTTACACACAATATTGAGTTTGAGGTTGCGCTTGAGCTTGAATTTGAGTTTTTATTAGCCTAACTCCTCGTCCGAAGCGGATCGCTATACCCAAACAGGCCTTTTCCTTTTATGGCCAACACCACAGGATCTGGCAAGGCATTTTCCCAGCCCTCTTCTCCCTTTGTCACCTGTTCCAATACTGCTTCAGCATCGATATGTAACAAGTCCAAATCAGCCCCTTCCAAGTCTTCCAGCTTATTATTGTCAAATAAATAGCGAAATAAGCTAAACTGAGCGGGCGGCAATTCGAAGTTATCGCAGGTATAGATCTGCTCTGAATAGTCCATTCGCGTCGGGTACACATAGAGTTTCACATCTCTGCCAAACAGCGTCCCAAATGCTTCCAGAATCCCGCCACGCAGGTCACTATAGTATTTGTCTGCAAATATATCTTCCAGGTTAAAGGTACTTAGCACCACGCCAATCTTCTTATTGCGGTTGTGGTGATAAAGGTGAGAAATGACCCGGTAGTATTCGGAATAATTGGAAATCATGACCGTGTGCCCCATAGAGCTGAGGATGTCTACGCGGTCGAGGTAGTCTTGATCGTCTATCAGGCCCTGTTCAGGATCAGTCAAGGATTTAAGCGTCAGCTCAAAAAGCGGCTGTATCCGCGCCTCGTCTACATCTGGTTCCTGCTCAAACTGATGCAGGGCTGTCCGGTACATGTCCATGTGGACTTTGGTAAGGGGACGGAAACGGCCCCGCAACAGCAACGCATGCTTTTTGTAGAGGACTTCGGAGGGCTGGCGGACCTGACCGTCTGGGCCAAAGATGGCTGCATGGGTGAGGCCTCTCTTCACGAGCTTAAGGGCCAATAGGCGGTTGTCCACCTGCTCAAAGGCAGGCCCTGCAAGCCTGAGCATATCGATCTCTACTCGACCAGCGCCTACATTTTGCATCAGGACCTGCAAGAACTCATCGAGGTTCTGGTTTTCAAAATAGCAGGCGTAGAGCATATTCACGCCGATGATGCCCAGAATCTGCTGTTGCCAGACAGCATCTTGGTCATGCAGGACGACGTGCATGATGCAATCATTGGATTTGCCGCCAGGCGTGAGCTGAAAGCGAACGCCGATCCAGCCGTGACCTTGGTTGGTCTTTTGGTAGTTGATGGTCTCTACGGTATTAGCGAGGGCAAAAAATCGCGTTTCATCGGCACGTTTTTTTAAACGTTGCTCTAAGAGACGGAATTCTTTTTTTAGCATTCTCAACAATCGATCTTCACAGACATAGCGGCCACTTTTGCCATAAATCGCATCACTGAAGGTCATGTCATAGGCCGACATCGTCTTGGCTACCGTCCCTGAGGCGCCGCCAGCCTTAAAAAAATGCGCTGCAATCTCCTGCCCTGCCCCAATCTCGGCAAACGAGCCATAGACGGATCTATCCAAATTGAATTTGAGCGCTTTTTCTTTGGTGGTAAGTTCTCTAAAAGGGTCCAAGTATGTTGAGAATTAAGAATGGTGAATTAATAATGAAAGATAAAATAAAAAAACCGGCAGTCAAATCGACTGCCGGGCCTAACAGGTCTCAAAACCTAACAAACGTGCCTATTGCTTGGAGATTTTCAGGTGCTGCACTTCATCTTTCATGTCAGAAACTTCCAACATGTACATACCCGCAGGAAAATCACTCATATCGATCTGAAAATCCGAACCATAATTAGGTCCTAGTTCCTGCGTGTCATAAAAGAAAGCTCGTCCTTGCATATCATATAGCTTGAAGCTATAAGTCTGGTCATCGGTGAGAGCGAGACGAATATTTAAGTTGTTTTTTGTGGGGTTAGGGAAGGCTTTGACGTCAAATTTGAGTCCATCAAATTGTACCCTTACCGTATTTGAGTAACCAAATTCACCGTCAAGGTCTACATTTTTAAGGCGATAATATACGACCTTGGCCATTGGCGTTCCGTCAACATGCTGGTAAGATTGCACTTGGTCTGTAGTACCTGCTCCTTGGATTTGAGCGATCTCAACTGCATCAGCAAAGTCTGAGCGGAAGCTTTTTTCTACAGAGAAATAATCATTGTGAAGCTCCATGGCTGTCTCCCAAGTAAGGAGGACCTCATCATTGGTCTGGCGCTGTGCATCAAAAGAAGCGATCTCTACAGGAAGTGTAGGGCCACCGAGATATGAGACGGAATAAGGGATAGGGAAGAAATTGACGTCCCCAAGTTGGTTAATTAAGTTTTCACTTTCATTTTCGAGGTAGACATTAGCTACACAAGAACGGTCGATAGAAAGCTTCAGGACAAGTAATGGAGCAGCACTAGGCACTGTGAGGATATTAAAAGGCAAGCCTGGAGGGGTCGCATCAGAGATAGCGTAGCTATAGCGAGCGTTGAAATTGAGGGATGCATAATCCAAGTTCAAAGACTCAGTCATAGCGCAACGCTCAAAAATGGGAGGGTTCCAAACAGAAAGAAAATAAGAGTACTCCATGTTAACAATTGTGTCTTCTGTCGCACAGAAAGCAGCAGTATAAGAGTAGACACATGAAGACTGAAAAGCGAGAGAAAAATTAGCGCCGCGAATGCTTACAGGTGTTGGACCATTGCTTTGCATGTATACATAGACTGTATCCTTATTTAGGGTACCCGTCTTAACTTCATAAGAAACAGTAATAGCTTGAGAAAAAACAAGAGTGGTTGCAAGGAGGAAGATAACGGTTAGTAGAAGTTTTTTGCTCATGGTTAGGTTTGTTAGAAAAAAAGAATCCTGATAGTTGAGACGCTAGGTGTAAGAGAAACGAGAAACGTTGTAAGTACTTTAGATGTTATGTTTTTGTTTAAAATGTTATACAAACATACCTCCAAAGAACATTTTTGTCAATGCTTTTAGTCAAAAAATGGCCAAAAACACTCAAAAATACGTATTTTACGGTATACATACCGCAAAATACGTATGTTAGTATCTGGTACGTTTTTGCATTTTTTCTAGGTAGAAGATGAGAATATTTACGTATCCTTCCACAAACAAGATGTAAGGATAGTATACAAAGTGTACAAAAAATGGAAATCTTACCCTGAAATGAGGATTTCGGGTAAGGCACAAGGGGTGTGTCACAGGAAGGAAAAAGGAAATACCTGAATAGGCATACCTATAGGTGGCACACAAGAAGTAGACAATAGAAAGGTAGAAAAAGGAAGCTTACAAGAGCAGGTGTAGCTTTGATTCAGTCTAAGTGCGTTCTATTAAATGAAGCGAATCATTTTTTCCGCTCTTAAATTACTGATTTTGTAAATGTAGGGACAAAAAACATTTCCTACAAATGTTTTTTATCTTTCCTACTATGACCAACAAATGTACTCATTGCATCATAGACCTTTAGCATATCGCCTACAACAAAGTCAAATAGGCGGGCGGGCATGATCCCTCGCAGAACGGGTGCCAGCTTGACGACCCATGGTTCGCGTACATGGATATGGTTGTGCTTGATGGCGTCTATGATTTTGGTGACAATCTCGTCTGGCTCCATGAGTGGCATCAGGGGCGGTGCCTCTACCCCGTCAAACATCCCTGTGTTGATATAGCCTGGCGTGACAGTGGTCACATTGATATTATTATAAGCCCGCTCCAACTCTATCCTGAGCGATTCGGACCAGCCAAGAACTGCCCACTTGCTGGCGACATAAACAGACATGCCTGGATTTGGGATCAGGCCCGCCGCCGAAGCAATATTTACAATATGTCCCCTCCCTCGACGAATCATCGTCGGCAAAAAGAGGCGCGTGGCATGCATCACTGCGGAGACGTTGATCTCCAATGTGCGGTCAATCTCTTCTCTTGAATGGCCTTCAAAGTCTTTGCCGACCACTACCCCCGCATTATTAATCAGAATATCTACGCCGCCACAGGTTTCGAGCACCGTCTGGGCAGCCGCTTCCATCGCATCGGTATCACGTACATTCATCACCTGAGGCAAAACCTCATAGCCCATTGCCTGAAATTCACCAGCAGTCTCATATAAAAGGCTTTCATTTACATCCCATATCACCAACATCCTCGCACCCGCTTCTAGCGCACGCTGGCCCATGAGTTTGCCGATCCCTGCGGCTCCACCAGTGATGAGTACTGTACGATTCTTGATTTTTGACATATTATTAGCTATTTCATTTATACAAAACTACAAAAGTATGCATGCATAACAAATGAAAGAATGAGTGGAGGAGAGAATGATAGAATGGGAAACTTCTTCCATGCTGAATTCTTCATTCTCAATTCTTCATTTTCAATTTTCACTTCCTCCCCTACCATTTATCCTTTGGGAGATACTGCACCTCTTGGCCTATCTCTCCATCAATGTCATCAATCGTATAAAAAGTATTTTCAACCTTGAACAGCTTCACATGGAATCCATTTTCAAGGATCCAAAAGTACTCACTGCCCATACATTTGCCTGCCTCATCATAGTGACATAGGTACCGAAGCATAGGATTGTCTTTTTGAAAAATATCCATATAGGCCAATTGGCCATCCGCGCGCCAGGTCATTTTTAGCTCTTCTTTGACGGCAGTTAATGAATTTACATCTACCCGATAAGAAGTCAGCGCTTTATAAGGCCGCGCAGCTTTGGGGCTCCTATAATAAAAGCGATAAGTTTTGAGAGGCTTTTCCCCAACAAAATAGGTCCGCCGAATCATGTGTTGCGTCTTCTGGTTATGTTCTCCATAGTCTTGGACAAATGAATAGCGCCAAGGAGCCTTTTTCTCCCATAGGATATGATTCAAATCATATCGCTTGATGTAATTTTCCATAGAAATCTTTCCCGCCTCGGTCAGATGCGTCACCGCCTCTTGGTGGCCATCCAGCCCCCAATGGACTACTGCGACTTTCTGCCAAGCAGAATCCGTCCGTCTATACACCTCCTGCGATTTGATGCATGTTTGGAGTTTCTCAGTCGAATAGGGAAATTTAATCGCCACGCCTGTAAGGACTGCTTCTGGGGAGGCGTACTCATCTTTCAGGACCCACTTCCTTTTATCCAACAAAATCGCATCTGCCTTTACCTTATGGCCTTCATGTTTAAGCTTTCCCAAAAGCACTTCATATGACCCACTTCCCTTCACTTCTAGCTTGGAAATGAAACGATAGGTAGTGTCCGCAGGCTCCTCCCCAGGCGGATATAGGACCAACTTGTCATCCTGGCTCCAGGGATTTGAAGGAGAGTATGTTTGTGCCTGTCCTGCATAAGGCTTCATGTAATAATAACTCTCAGTACAGGCTGAGGCCAGCAATAGCATTAGGAAGAGGTATATAGGGTGGTAGTATTTCATCTTAATTAAATTTTGAGATTGAATTTGAGTATCGTGTGTAAAAAGTCTATGATCATTTCATAACAACAGAGTTGTCCCTTCGGAATACTCAGGGCATGCATTTCGACCAACGGGAGAAATCTAACAGGCCCTTTCGAGCGGTTATTTCCAGGCTTCTAGACCACACTGTTAGATTTCTCCTCCCTTCGGCGTTGCTCAGGACAGGCTCGACTCGTCGAAATGACCTTTTGAAAAAGGTATGAAAACTTTTTACACACGATATTGAGTTTGAGCTTCTCCTACCACTTTTCCTTTGGCAAATACTGCGCATTAGGAGAAGCCGGGCCTTGGAAGTCTTCAAGGGTATAGAATTCATAGGCGATCTTGAGGAAAGTGATATGCTCTCCATCCTTGCGATACCATTGCATGACACCCCCCAGGCATTTTCCATCAGCCTTAAAGGTCTGGCTATAGCGCAGTTTGGGAGCTTTTTTGGGGGGAATGATTTTCATATCTGCCAACAGACCATTGGGTCGCCAGTTCATGATCAATACCGTCTGGGAATAAGGGGCAGAAAGGGTATGGGGAGGCTTGGCGTAGATTCTGGCTTTATGGGGTCTTGGATCATTCAGATCGGCAAAATAGAATTTGCAACTCTTTTGCTGCTTGCCTTCTATATAATACTTGCGATGCAGCACCCTGAATGTGGTTGACCGCTGTGGCCTGACATTAACAAAGGTATACTTCCAGTTCTCATTTTGCTCCCACAACAGATGCCATAAGTCATAAGGTTTCACATATCTTTCTAGAATAGAATCTCCCGTTCCTGTGAGGTCAGTGACTATTTGTTCTTTGAAGTCTAAGGACCAATCAATCCGTGCCACTTGTTCCCAACCCGTATCTACTCGGTGGTAGATATGCTTGGATTTGACAAAATTAGTTAGGTAATCAAGCTGGTTATGGTACTTGATCCCAATTCCTGAAAGGCTCATTTCAGGGTAAGGAGACGCATCTGTGGGGATCGTTTTGGGTTCTGCCAGCAGGACCGCATCCACCCCGGCCTTGGCGCCTTCTGCCATCATTTTCTTTTGTAAGTCTTTGTAGAAATTAGGCCCCTTTACTTCTAGTGTCACGATTTTGAAGTAATTGGAATCTGCCGGGAAGGAGCCTGGAGGGAAAAGGGTGACTTCCTTATTATGGGCAAATGTGGGGATAGGGGAAAGGCGTTTGCCTATGGGAGGCGTATCCCTGACGGGATAGGTCTGGAGGCAGGCAGAACAACAGAGGAAAATCAGGAAAAAGAAAGAATAAAAGATTCGCATGTTAAGGGCTATTAAGGGTGAAAAAAAGATCAGCAAACCAGTCATTTGCCGAATATTTCCCTTAATCAAGCAAATCGATGCGTTTTTCTCAATCCTGAGTGAATATCCGTGTAGGGATGGTTAGCGTGGGTGGTAACTATTCTCAAACACTTCTTGGATAAAATCAATTTTGGCAATAAAAAAAAACCGCCCGAAGGCGGTTTTCCTGTAGAGACGCGATGAATCGCGTCTCTACAAATTATATCAAAAATTATTTTTTGAGCACTTTGATCGTCTGCGACGCTGTCGCTGTCCTCACCATCAGGAGGTACATCCCTGCGGTCAGGTCACTCGTTTCGAGTGTGCCTTCGTGCTGGGCTTCGCCCAGTTGAATCGTTTCGCTACGGACGACACGGCCCGTCATGTCCAAGAGGCGAACGTGAGCTTCACCTGCCTCAGTACCGCTCAAGCGATAGCTGAGCTGTGCGCCAAATGGGTTGGGATATCCTTCCAGATTCAGTTCCAGCGCACCTGGATTGGCTAAGCGAGGAGGAGGAGGAAAATTACATTCGTGTGAGAAATTGGCAAAGCTGAAGTTCTTTGCACCTCCACCAGCTCCTTTGCTGGCCACCATGCCTGCGGCATAAGGATCGGATGAGAAGGTGGTGCTGCCCACATACTCCCATACCGTCCCTCGTCTTGAGTAATAGCCTGTGACATTATTCCCTGTGCGGATCAGGCGCAGCCAAGAGCCAAGGCGGCGTTTGGCAGCCTTGGTAGCTACGGTGACAGTGGTAGCTCCAGCGGTAGAGCGAGTAAGCATCTTGATTTGCTTTTGTCCATTGACAACAATAGCTACGTGACTGGCATCTTCGGTATCACACGCACGGAGCATCAAGCCCGCCTGGCGATTGGCATTGTTCTGAATGCCCGTCACTCGGACGATCAGGTCAATATCGCCTGTCTCTTCATTCGAAGCAAAGTGAAAGCCATCGGCTGTGCCCTTGATACCTGATCCGGCAGCATTCATATTATAGCTTCCCGAAGGTCCATAAATATGGTAGGTAGCGCCGCCACTGGCATCTCCGATGTCCATCCCACCGTGGCAGTCGCCCAGGTCACAAGGAACTTCACAAGTTCCAAATTCCAGGTTGTCGACTACTTCTCCAGCTCCATTTGGAGATTCGATCTCTATACGTGTGATGACTTCATCTGCGGTCAGGCCAAAGAAGATACCATTAATACCATTAGTTGCTGGTGTATAGGTATTGATCAAGGCTCCCCCTGCTCCATATACCCTGATTGTCGTATTTTCTGGGGCCCCAGCAATATAAAGGTCTAGCCCTACAGAAAAGACATCATTATTGGGGAAGCTAATGATATTATATGCGGCAAAAAGGTCTGCTGCGATCAGTGGCGTCGGGGTGGAAGGCCCAAAAGTTCCCGCTCCTAAAGCAACTACAGTTCCAGCGTTAGCAGCATAGGAAAAGCCCCCTACGAGGGTCCCCCCACAGGAATTGGCACTATTTACTGGATTACCACATCCGACAACTCCGCTAGGGGGCACTGCTAAGGTATTAAAGTCCTCTAAGGTCAAGCCTGCACAGGCGGCCTGGAAGGCAGTCCGGTCACTGTAGGTATTGGTGATGCCCTCAGGCTGAGGGGTAATGGTCGGCGGCGCATAAGACTGGCTTTGTGACTGTAGGGGCATGCCTGCCTCTAAGTCGGAGAAGGAGGTGGCCACTTTGGTCTCTTGCTGCGCAAGCAATAGGCTGGGGATTAACAAACAAGTGAGAAAGCTAATAATAAGCGAAAAGTTCTTCATTCAGAAAAAATTGAAGGGTGGGTAAAATTAACATGTCTAAAGTATAATAAATATTTGTCCTATGAAAATAAAAATAATTATATATTATTATAAAATGTATCAAATAAAAAATATTCACCTCAAAAAAATGGTTTTTATTTAAGGGATAAAAACCGCTTTCGGCAGTTTTTTCCTATAGAGACGCGATGAATCGTGTCTCTATAGGAGAAAATCCTCATACGTCAACTGCTAATATTCCTTCTGCGCTTTTCTCAACACATCAGCGATAAAATCGCTTTTACCCGCCAAGTACTTCTCGAATTGCCTGCCATAATTGTAAGCATTGGAAAGACCTACCTTTAAATCAGCATAGGCCGCCGCTGCTTCTGGGTGATCATTGAGGTATCGGACAAATAGTAGTTTAGCCATGATCTCAGGATGGCCGATTTGGCAGACGTGCATCTTGTGGGTTCTCACGTAGTTGACGTCTTTGCTATAGTAAAAGCGGCCAGGCGTTCCGCCCTGAGTCACCAACTCCCCTCGGACCCGATAGCCCAATGCTTCTATCGCCCGATCATAATCTGACAAACGCTGATCATCCTTGGCCACTGCCAATATGTCGATCTCGGGCTTTGCAAGCGTCAGCGGAATTGCCGTGCTGCCAATGTGATGGATCGAGCAGAGCAAGTCTCCAAAAACACGAGTTATGGCTTCCTTTTCCGCTATGTATTGGTCTTTCCAGATAGGATTATAAGGGAGCAGCTTAAATTCTTTTTTCATGCTAAAAGAAAGATAAAAATTCGAGAATCGCCCCAAACACCGAAAGAGTCCTTTCCGTGCTTTCCCTGCCAGCGGATTTCACCTCAGCAATGCTTTTCGCTATTTGGGCAGGGGGACGGGAAGTATCTATTTTTGCCAACTCAGTCGTACCAAAGAATCTCTTCAAATCTGCCTCATCCTTGCATTTTTTGAGCTGCTGAAATTCTTTATAGGTGAAGGTAGACCGAAACAATCGCTGGCGTCGGATTTCTGCGTGGATTTGTTGGCCAAGGGTTTTCATTCCTCTTTGATGACTTTATGGAAGGGTAAGTCAAAGGTGTCTTTAGGAAGAGGCATTCGCTTGATGCTAGTGGCGACCATATCCACTTCAAACTCCGCATACACAATAATCTGCCGTAAGTACACAGCTCCTATTAATTTCTGAATTTGATCTCGGTTGTTTTTAGTAAAGTTCTCAAAAAATGAAGCATCTTGCGGATATTCTCGAGAAAAATAATAGATCCTTTGTCCATCATCGTCTGTAATAACCAATTTATCACAAACTATCCCAAGGACCGTATCCGCATTCCGTTCTATTGAGTAATCGAATGATGATTCAATATCCGTCGAAATAGTAGAGAATCGCCGTAAAGTATCATCCTTCAAGCCATGCTTATAATAAATAGAGTCTGTATCGTGACGAAATAGCTGGTAGCACCAAGCATTTGAGTTATCGATGCTCTTATAAAAGCCACTTTTGATAAATACCACAGAATGTGTGCCTCCATATTCCATTAATTCCTCAACACTAACCCTAGTATCCTTTGATTTATAGGTAAAATCAAACTCTATAACCCCTTCGAAATCTTGGGCGAAACCTACAGAGGCTATGAGAATGTACAAGATGAGGATGAAATATTTTTTCATTTGTTAATTGGGTTTGTTTCCTAAACATAGTAAGATCCTTCTATCCGTTCAGGATGCCTGCCCTGAGTATGCCGAAGGGACAACTTTGCTGTCTTACTAGAAGAAAGCTTCAAGCCTTATTGCGACGGATTGAAACCCAGTTGCAATAGTTCTTTGTCTGTGATTTTTTACTATTGCGACTGGACTTTAGTCCGTCGCAATGAAGGAAAAAGTCAAAATTGATCTTCTGAAGCGGACTCCCCCCTTGAACAAATTGAACGACTTGTCCTCCCCTAGAATCCCATCGCTACCCCATCCCTGCGGGGATCTGCCCCGCCTTCCAGCTTCCCATTGGAAAGCACAAGGATGGCATTGACACATCCCTTGACGGGAACGGGTTTACCGTCAAAGCGGTGTCCCATGGCTTGAAGCACGCTCCGCGTGTCTCCACCCACAGCGCCTTTCTCGTAGCGAATGGAATCAGGCAGCCATTGGTGATGAAATCGAGGCACGCTTACAGCGCCTTGCATGGACATGTCGTACTCCACGACATTGAGGAAAGCCTGAAATACTGAGGTGATAATAGTCGATCCGCCGGGACTCCCCAGAACCATGAACAGTTCATCGTCTTTTTCGATGATCGTTGGTGTCATGCTGCTGAGCATGCGCTTGCCAGGTTCGATGGCATTGGCTGCTGCACCGATCAGGCCATAGATATTGGCGTGGCCAGGCTTGGCGCTGAAGTCGTCCATTTCATTATTGAGAAAAAATCCCGCCCCCCCAACCACCACACACGAACCAAAACCACCGTTTAGGGTGGTCGTTACCGAAACCGCATTGCCTTGGGCATCTACAATGGAATAATGGGTCGTTTGGTCCGATTCAAATAGCTGAAAATTTCCAGCAGATATTTCCTTGGATAAGGAAGCACGCTCAGGATTAAAATCCGCCATGCGTGCGAGGTTATAAGCAGGGTCCAATAAGCTATCCATTGGCACATTGTAATAGTCGCTATCGCCTAAGTGCTTCGACCTGTCAGCGTATACACGCCGTTCCGCCTCTACCATGACATGGGTGGCTTCAGGGCTTTGCCAGCCATAGTCCTCCAGCGGATAGGCTGAGACCATCTGCAAGAGCTGGAGCAGTGCGATTCCCCCGCTGGAAGGCGGCGCCATAGAGATGATGTCATAATTTTTATATGTCCCTGTAATGGGCGGGCGCCATCTGGCTTGATAATTGGCGAGGTCAAGCAGGTTCATGATGCCATTTCCCGCCTCCATTTCTGCGATGATCTTCTCGGCCGTTTCGCCTTCATAGAATCCTGCTGCACCTTGGTCGCGAATTAGGCTGAGGGTCCGGGCAAGGTCTGGATAGGAAATACTGTCACCGGCGGCCCATGTCGTTTTTTGTGTAAATTCATTGGGCTGGGTACTGTACTGGGCTATCGCCCCAAGTTTTTTGTTTAACTCTTTTACTTCCTTTTCGGAGAAGGCATGCCCTTTTTTGGCTAATTCCACTGCTGGTTGCACCAGCTCCGCCCAAGGCAGGGAGCCCAGGCTGTCATGGGCAGCAGTCATGCCCGCTACAGAACCAGGTACCCCCGCAGCCAAGTGACCACGTGTACTCAGGTCTTTGATCACCTCACCATTTTCATCCAAATACATGTCCTTATCTGCCTCCGAAGGCGCCATCTCGCGGAAGTCCAAGGTATGGACTTGCCCCTCATGCGTGCGCATCACCATAAAGCCTCCTCCACCTATATTGCCCGCATACGGATACACCACCGCCAGCGCAAAATGCACCGCCACCATGGCATCTACGGCATTTCCGCCTTTTTTCAACACATCATATCCTACCTGAGACGCTAATTCATCCACACTCACCACCATGGCTTCTGTGGCGATTACCCCTCGCTGATACTTAATATCTTCTCGTGATTTACAAGCATTTAGGAGGAGAATTAGGATAAGGATCGGTAGAGAAATCGAATGAATTACCTTCATGGAGGGGAATTATTGAAATTCTTTGAGAGAATATGGGGGAAGCAGAATAGTCTAGGACTATTTGGCTATTCTAATATGCTAATATGATTATGTAAAAATAAGAAACAAGGAAGTAAAAAGGGAAGAGTGACTTTGAATGACTTTTTACTTTGTCCTTTCTTGTTCATTATTTTTACTTTATTCAAGCATCAATGGATTACATCCACTAAACTTCTCAAGAAACAATTATTGATTATTGAGATGAATTATCCGAAAGATAGGGAGGGGAAGGCCAAAGTTCAAAAGGGAATGCCATAAACAATTGTAGCGGAGGCATGCCTCCGCTATACAAGTTGATTTATGAATATCGAACAAGGATTGAAGAATGTTGATGTCCGTGAAAGTTCTATCCTTCCAAAATCCTTGTTCATCAATCTTTATTCTGCAATCTCTTACACCATCTCCATCTCCGCCTCACGGGCCGCGAGCCAGCGCTCAGCGTCGAGGGCTGCCATACAGCCAGTACCGGCTGCCGTCACCGCTTGGCGGTAGACGTGGTCCTGGGCGTCGCCACTGGCAAATACACCGGGGATATTGGTGTAGCTGCTGTCAGCCTTGGTGATGATGTAGCCATTATCATCCATATCTAATTGGCCTTTGAATATCTGCGTATTCGGCGTGTGGCCGATCGCGACAAAAAAGCCTTTGATAGAGATGGTAGTTTCTTCCTGGGTCTGATTGTTGAAGACGCGGACAGCATTTACAGCTTTATGGCCTCTTTCATTTTCTCCCCCCAAGATTTCAGCGGTTTCCGTATTCCAATGGACGATGATATTGGGATTCGAGAGGACCCTTTTTTGCATCACCTTAGAGGCACGCATCTCGTCACGACGGACAAACATGTGCACTTTCGGGCAGAGTTTGGCGAGGTAGAGGGCTTCTTCAGCAGCGGTATCGCCTGCCCCTACGACGGCCACGTCCATTCCTTTAAAGAAAAAGCCATCACAGACAGCACAGGCGCTCACGCCGCCGCCGTAGTTGTATTCTTCTTCAGAAGGCAGTCCTAGCCAACGCGCAGATGCGCCAGTAGAGATGATGACCGTATCTGCGGTATATTGCTCGCCACTGTCAGTCCACATTTTTTTGGGATGGCTCTCCAATTCGACCTTACTGATGACCTCATATTTGATCTCGGTATCAAATCGCTCAGCTTGCTTGCGGAAGTCTTCCATCATCTGGGGGCCGCCTATGCCTTCTGCATAGCCAGGATAATTCTCCACATCTGTGGTGATCATCAACTGCCCGCCTGGCTGAGGACCTGCAAAAACGAGGGGCTTCATATCCGCCCGCGCAGCGTAGATAGCCGCAGTGTAACCTGCTGGCCCTGAACCAATTATGATCGTCTTGTAATGTTTGTCTGAACCGTTGTTTGAACTCATGATTTGTGCACCTTAAAAAAGAATTTCTACAATTTCGTTATTTGATAAACTGGGGAATTTAGACTTCATGACTTTGCCTATTTGTTGGATATAACAGTCGTCTAAATCCTCAGCGTGAGAAATAACTGACTTCAGCCCTAAGAGTTTTGAACTGAGGCCTTGAGAATGCTTCGAAGGTACAAAAGCTCCCCCATATTTTAAACTGAGAATAAATTTTCTAATCGAATGGGTGCTTGCAGGTTGCTGACATTGGTCTCTTAAAATAGCCTTCATTTGCTCCAAATTCATCCAAGGGGTTTCCTGAAATCCTTTGATCAAGCAGTGGCCCATTTGCAGCCTTTGGTCCCTATGGACATTATAGGACAATTCCTGGGTCAGGTAGTTTTTTGCTTCTTCCCTGACCAGTTTTTCGACCATTTGGGGCTTAAAAAAGCTTTTGTAGGTGCCATTGGGCATAAGGGGGAGGGTCTTCCCAGAGGTGATGGCCAGCGGTTTCTGTTCTAGCAAGGGAGAAAAATGAAGGGTATAATTGTGGTTTTCTACGGATATTTTTTCTACTAAATCGCCAACCAACTCCTCGGCGAAGTGCTTAAAATAGCGGTACCCAAGTTTCTTTTCAGAAAATTCGGGATCGAGCTTTAGGAGCAAAGGTTTAAACCGTGCCATGGGCAGCGGTTCTTGACTCCCCCGCTCTTCTAGCATCTTCAAGACCAATTGGCGGGCTTCCTCAAAAGCGGGTCGCTCACGGAGCAGGACAGGCGACGCCATGCCTTCGGGAGCATCCGCTTCTTTGATTTCATCAAAATAGACGAGCCACTCCCTATGTCGTTTTTCCATCCGATTGACCAAATCCCCTTGGAAGGATCTGATAAATTTTCGGAATTTCTTAAATCCCCAATCCGTCTCTGAAAACGATGGGTCCATTTTCAGCAGCTCCTGTTTCAAGACTGAAAGCGCAATAGGCTCCTGATTCATGCGTCCCTTCAAAAACTTCATCAATAATTCCCTGGCCTCTGGGGAGACTGGAGGGTGGTTTTTCTTACAGGAGCTGTCTCCCTCTGGAGAGGCAGCAAGACTTTTGGCTGATCCCAAAATCTCCTGAAGAGAGATAAACTCTGTGCAATAATTGCGCACCATATCGCTCACGCTATGATCAAAACCGATCACCACCACTTCCTTGTTTTGGTTGAGCATATGTTGGGTCAGAGGGATAAAATCGGAATCCCCAGAACCGATGATGATGGTATTCACCTCATGGTGCTGCTGGAGCTGTCCCATGACATCAATGACCAGACGCATGTCCGAGCCATTTTTTCCCATGAGATTGGTTTCTGGAAGGTGAATAAGTTCAAAGCCCTCAGAGATGAGGAGTTTTTGGTACTGTGAAAACTTCTTTTTGGACCAGTCAGCATATGCTTTCTTGATGCGGACCTTACCCAGGCTTTCGGCGTATTTCACAATGGGATGGGCCTTGAGGGGGCGGTCCATCCCTTTATAAACTTCTAATGCCGATATGGCCAAGTTTTCAAAGTCAAGATATATGGCTACGTTCCTTAAATTCACTGAGTAGACAAGGGTTAGGGCGGAAAACAAATTCCGTCCTTAAGGCAAGGCGAAGAATTATTAATTAAAAATTGATTGATTATTGATTGGGGGGCAAAATACCATTGTGATAATCAACACAATTAACTCCCCCGAGCGAATCAATAATCAGTAATCAATCAATGAATAATTAACTACTGCACGGGCTGCAAAGTCTGTACGATCTCTTTGAGCTTCTCTACGGCATAGTCGATCTCAGCTTTAGTATTCTGCATTCCAAAAGAGAAACGAATGGAGTTTCTCGCTCTGGAAGGATCACATCCTATGGCTCTTAAGACATGAGAACCCAGATTTGCACCAGAGTTACACGCGGAACCTCCTGAGGCAGATATGCCCACAAGGTCAAGGTTGAAGATCAGCATCGCGTCGCCCTCTCCACAGGGAGGAGCCACATTGAGTACCGTAGGAAGGGAGCCTTCGGCACTGGTATCTCCATTGAATTGGATCCCAGGAATTTGTGCCTGAAGCTGTTCCATCATATAACTTTTCAAAGCGCGCAACTGTCCGTTTTTGCCATCAAGGTCGGCATAACACTTCTTGAGTGCAAATGCCATACCAGCTATCGCAGGTACATTTTCTGTGCCTGCGCGCATGTTGCGCTCCTGACTTCCGCCTTGGATGTGGGCGGGAATTTTATTGCTTCGTTTTACATAGAGAAAGCCCACTCCCTTAGGCCCATAAAACTTATGGGCAGAAGCAGACAAAAAGTGTATAGGTAGGTTCTTAAGATCGTAGGCAATATGCCCCATCGTTTGGACGGTATCACTGTGAAAAAGCGCATCATATTCCACGCATAGATTACCTATTGCTTCCAGGTCGTTTAGCGTACCCAATTCATTGTTTCCATGCATCAGGGTTACTAGGGAGCGAGGATTGTTGGCCAAAGCGGTCCGTAGATCTGCTAATTTCACAGACCCTTTATCGTCAACGGGCAGCCAAGTGACAGTGATAAGTCCCTCTTTTTCAAGTAGTTCTATCGTGTGAGTCACCGCATGGTGTTCTATCTCAGTGGAGATAACATGTGTTAACCCAAATCCTTTCACAGCCCCACAGATGGCTGCATTATCAGCCTCAGTACCCCCACTGGTAAAGACAATTTCTGCGGGGCTTGCGCCGATCAGGTCAGCGATAGTTCGGCGAGATTGTTCGATGGCAGCTCGTAGTTCACGCCCATGGGCATGTGTGGAAGAAGGGTTGCCACTGAGGTCACAGAAATAAGGTTTCATGTGGTCAAAAACCTCAGGGTTCATCGGTGTAGAAGCGGCATTATCTAGATAAATTTTTGTCATAATTAAGCCCTTTATTTGCAAAAAATAGTAGCTGAAATAGATGAAATTTTTGCAAATATCGCGAGAAAGGGAAAAGGAAACAAAATAGGGTGCCTTAGGATTGATCTGAATTCGTCGCAAATACTATCCAATAATATTCGGACAAAAAATCATTTCCATTAGAAAAAAAATTAACTACCTTGGAAGTCTTTTCGACGCTATTCCAAACTCAGTTCCAATTTTTTTCACTTTGGACCTTCCATTACCTACAATTAGAATCCTCAATTGACCCTCTATCAATCCAAAATTTGATAATTCTTGTGAGGTAAGTTCCACCCGTAAATACATTTTTTTCGCTTGCGGCACTGCCGTACTTTAGTACTTCTTGCTCTCTGTAGATTATGCATTAATTGATTGAATGATTATTGATTCTTTCGGCTGATTTGTCTTGTAATTATCAGCTAATCAATATTTCATCAATTAATCAATCACTAATCTCGCCTAATTCCTTAAATGCCAAATTGATGAAACGCACGTTTTCATGGTGGTTGATCTGTAGCCTGCTGTTGTCGACAGGTTATGCACAAGTGGCCGAATCCTTGGAAGAGGCCCTTAGCCACCCTAAAGAAATCACTGTCCTTGACCTTTCTGGTCAAGGTATCACCTCCCTTCCAGAAGAAGTCGGAAGGCTCAAAAACCTTGAGGAACTCGACCTCAGCCCAGAACGCATACTGACCTATAGAGGTGGCACCCCTAATCCAATCAATGGTAACTTCATCCAGCACCTGCCAGATGCCATAGGCAAGCTAAAAAACCTCAAACGCCTGAACCTTCAGGCTACTGACCTCCGTATACTACCGTCTGCAATCATCAACCTGCAAAACCTCAATTACCTAGATTTGAGTTTTAACCCTCGGATTGATGTGAGAACGATTCTCAAAGTCCTCCCCTTACTCTTAGGCCTTAAGTATGTAGACCTCACTGGATGTAAGTTGTCCGCTGCAGATGTCGATCTCCTACAGACAAGACTTCCAGATGCTGTCATCCAATTTCAACCGTAGCTAAAACCTCGCTGGTTTTCTTTGCGGATTCCTACTAACTTTGCAGCCTTTCAATATTGACCTAACAGGTTTTTATAATCTGTTGGGAAGATTTTGATTTTTGATGGCTCTAATGGCGAAAGAAGATAAAGCCACGGATTACACAGATTCTCACGGATTTTCTTCTTTCATCTGTGGAAATCCGTGTAATCTGTGGCAAATTTTCAGGATTCATGGCATCTCTACATAAGATGTCTCATAGACCAATTATTTTTCAAACACCCTTAAAACTATCCCTCATGGGAACATACAATTTCAGAGAAATAGAGAAAAAGTGGCAGAAGTACTGGAAAGAGAACCGGTCTTTTGTAGCAGAAAAGGTAAGTGAAAAGCCCAAATTTTATGTCTTGGACATGTTTCCCTACCCTTCAGGAGCGGGATTGCATGTGGGCCATCCGCTCGGCTATATCGCCACGGACGTCATGACGCGCTATAAGCGCGCCAAGGGCTTCAATGTATTGCACCCTATGGGCTTTGACTCCTTTGGATTACCGGCCGAGCAGTACGCTTTGCAGACAGGCATTCACCCTACAGAAACCACTCGCGTCAACTGTCAGCGGTATTGGGAGCAAATGGAAATGCTCGGGTTTCACTATGACCCCGATGCTGTTTTGCGGACGAGTGATCCAGATTATTACAAATGGACCCAATGGATTTTCCTCCGTTTGTTTGAGCATTGGTATGACAAATCTGCAGAGGTCGCCAAGCCTATTTCGGAATTGTTAGCGGAATTTGAGAAAAATGGGAATACCCAGATTCACGCCGCTACAGACCAAAAGGAATCCTTCACTGGGGCTGAATGGAAGGCCATGACACCCAAAGCACAAAATGATGTGCTTATGAATTATCGTTTGGCTTATAATAGCTACGCGACCGTGAACTGGTGCCCTGCCCTCGGCACCGTCCTCGCCAATGACGAGGTCAAGGAAGGCCGCTCAGAGCGCGGCAATCACCCCGTAGAGCGCAGGTCTATGCGCCAGTGGATGCTCCGCATCACCGCCTATGCAGATCGCTTATTATACGACTTGGAAGACCTCGACTGGTCCGACGCTATGAAGGCCATGCAGGCCAACTGGATCGGCCGCTCTACAGGTGCGAATATTATCTATGAGGTAGCTGATTTTCCCGAAGAACAGATCGAAGTCTTCACCACACGTCCCGACACAATCTTTGGGAATACCTTTATGGTATTGGCCCCTGAGCATCCATTGGTCGAAAAGATCACTACTTCGGAGAAAAAAGAAGAGGTAGACGAATATATCGCTTGGGCGAAGAACCGTACAGAGCGTGAGCGAATCGCAGATACGCGCAAGACCGGTGTACATACAGGCGGCTACGCCATTCATCCCTTTACAGGGAAGAAGCTCCCTGTCTGGATCTCCGACTACGTCGTGATTACCTATGGCACAGGCGCCATCATGGCAGTTCCAGGCCACGACCAGCGCGACTGGGAATTCGCCAAAATATTTGACTTGGACATCGTAGAGGTGGTTTCTGGCGGCGACATCAGCATAGAAGCCTTTAATTCGAAAGATGACCCCATGGTTAACTCCGATTTCCTCAACGGCCTTCCAGCCCATGAGGCCATCACTGCGACGATCGCGGCATTGGAGGAACGAGGCATCGGCCACGGAGAGGTAACCTATCGCCTCCGCGATGTGATCTGGTCGCGCCAGCGCTACTGGGGCGAACCCACGCCCATTGTCTTCAAAGACGGCGTAGCAAGTGGGATTAGCAACGATGAGTTGCCTTTGGAGCTTCCACACCTCGAAGTCTATAAGCCTTCAGAAGCGGGCGAACCGCCGCTTGCACGGGCCGGCGATAGCTATCGCCATTTGCCAGATGGCAGCGAGCGCGACCTCAACACCATGCCAGGTGCTGCGGGCTCTAGCTGGTATTTCTTCCGCTATTTTGATAGAGAAAATGATACAGCCTTCGCCGACCCTGAACGCATCAAATACTGGATGCCAGTAGACTTGTATGTGGGTGGTACGGAGCATGCCGTAGGGCACTTATTGTATTCAAGGTTTTGGACCAAATTCTTATATGATTTGGACTTAAGCCCTGTGAAAGAGCCTTTCAAAAAGTTGGTCAACCAAGGCATGATTCAAGGGGTTTCGGAGAAAACTATCATGGTGACTGTACCTACTACCACCATTTTTGGCAAGGATAAACAAGGCAATTGGCACGCCCATGACGTCTCTCATGATCCAGTGACGGTATTTGTGAGTACTTCCATTTCTGATAAATACCCTGATTTTCAAGGAGAGAATGGTGCTCGTCGTGCAGAGATTCCTATTTATATCAAATACGTACAACACTACGGCCTTTCCACACCTTCTTATCTCGATGGAGAAAGCATCAAGGAAATCCGAAAATGGCGCCCAGAATACGCTGATGCGGTTTTTGTAGCTGAAGGCGGGTATTATCAAAGTGGCATATTCCACCCCTTTGGAAACGATGCGAGTGAGCACATTTTCACCAAAACTGAAGTGGAAAAGATGTCCAAATCCAAGTTTAACGTCGTCAATCCCGACGATGTGATCGCGGAAGTGGGCACTGACACCTTTCGTTTGTTTGAAATGTTCTTGGGACCATTGGAACAAAGCAAACCCTGGGATACCCAGAGTATCAACGGAGTCTATAAATTTCTCCGTAGAACCTGGGACTTGGTGATGGACGATGACAACCAAGTCAATGTCTCAGAAGAGGAACCCAATAAGGCTGAATTGAAAGCCTTGCACCTTGCGATCAAGCAGACGCAAGAAGGCATTGAACGCCTTTCTTTCAATACCTGTGTACCAGGGTTTATGACCTTGATCAATTCGCTCACCAAGCTCAATTGTCGCAAACGGGCCATTTTGGAGCCGTTTATTGTGATCATGGCGCCTTTTGCCCCCCACTTCTGTGAAGAATTGTGGGAAGCTCTGGGGCATGAAGGAAGCATCCTCGATGTGCCTTTCCCTGAGTGGAAAGAAGCCTATATCGCCGAAGACGAAATCGAATACCCGATTCAAGTCAACGGCAAGGTGCGCAGCAAACTCACCGTACCCAAAGACGCTTCACGCGAGGCTGTCACAGAAGCCGTATTGGCTGATGAGAAGGTACAAGAATACCTCAATGGAAATCCACCGCGTAAGGTCATTGTGGTGCCTGGAAGGATTGTCAATGTGGTAATCTAAGATAAGTTTTACGTTCTATGTTCTAAGTTCTAGGATACCTCTTTGAGCTTAAAATATAGAACGTAGAACATAAAACTTAGAACTTAGAACGTTCTTCTCCATGCGCTCCAACAACGTCTTTCAGGCTACGATCATCTTCTACGTCCTGGCCTTTTTGCAGCCAGCGATCAACTTTTTCTTGTTGCCGGTCTACCTGAATTACTTTCAGCCTGACGACTATGCGCTGTATACCTTGATGATCCGCATCTCCTCACTGGTGAGCATGTTTGCGGCCCTTAGGATCAATGCGGCCATGTATCCCTTTTATTACGACTTCAAAAAAGACCCCAAGAAGCTGGATCAGTTTCTGGGGAATGTGATTTTGTTCTCACTGGTGAGTGGGGGGCTATTTTTGCTGCTATCCCTTCCCCTAGGGCCATTGGCCTTTGATTGGGTATTTGGGGATGAAAGCATCACCTTCTTCCCCTATGGCATCATGGCTGTAGGGATCGGCTTGACAGAAGTGTTGTTTTTACCGTTTGTCATTTACCTAAAAAATGAAAAAAAGCTGGTCTATTATGGCCTTTTATACCTCTTGTTGATCTTTTTCACGGTAGGGCTGCAGGTCTTTCTGATTATTTTCCTTGAATTAGGGGTAAAGGGAGCCTTATTGGCCAAGTTGATTGCGGGATGTGTGGTGGTCCTGTATGTGTTGGGACTAAATGCAAAAAGGCTGCTGATGCGCATCGATTGGAACCAATTACGGCAAGCCCTCTCCTACTCTGTTCCGCTGATCCCTGCCATGCTCATCGCCTGGTTTTACGTGTCTGGTGATCGCTTTTTTATGGAGCGCTTGCTCGACCTCAAGGCCGTGGGAATCTATAGTTTGCTGATCACCATCGTTTCCCTCACCAGTATGGCCTCAGAAGCCCTTGCCAATGCCTTACAGCCATTTCTTTTCGAATATTACAGCGAAGGCGTCAGCAGTCATCGGCAGAAAATCAATCAACTCTTCCAGATGTTTGCCCACCTCCAATTGCTGGTGAGTTCAGGCCTGATTATGCTTGGGAGCAACCTTCATTTTTTGACAGACAATACGGACTACCTTTCCATCACGGGATTTGTAGCCGTAGGTACCGTCATTTACTTGATCGCTGGCTATGCCAAATTATTCCGCTTGACACTTGTCTATAAAAAAGCATCCAAAGAGATCTCTATGATCGCTTTTCTCAATGTGCTGGTACTTGCAGCAGCCTACTGGATCATGATCCCTCGCTGGCAGATTTGGGGCGCCATCGGCGCAAACATGCTCAGCAACCTCCTCTTGCTCACCGCCTTCTGGTGGGCTTCCAAGCGTCACCTTCATTTGCCCATTCAGGTAAAGGGCTTTGTCTTTATTCCGCTAGTGATTCTGGGAGGCATCCTTTTGATGAGCCTTATAGCCCATCAAGAAGTCATGAGTTTCTCCCTCATGGGTCTGCTCCAGTTTTTGGGAACTGCGACGGTCCTGATTTGGATCAATAAAAAGGAGATTGCGGAGCAATGGAGGAAGATAAGAGGTCTGAACGTCTGATTGGCCGAGCGTCCGAAAGGAAAAATCCGTGATAATCTGTGGAATCTGTGGCTGAATTCTTCTCCCCTCGCTAAAGTCCTTGATAAATCAAAACGATCAGACAATCAGACTATAGACGTTCAGACTTCCCCCCCTTTCAGTTTGCCCACATTTTAAATACTTTTGTCGCCGTTATGGGATTTCGAAAAATATTGAGTTGGCCGGGCCAATGGATGGTGTTGCGGCGTGCCGTAGGAGCGGGGAATGCCACCCGTCTGATGTGGCAAAAGTATGTGCAACGCGCTGCCATTTTGCACTTCCAACGACCTTCAGGCCCCATGTATGTTAACAATGACGAATCGGCGATCTTTCACATCGTGCATTCCCTGCACAAGATGCAAAAACTGGTGGACAGCCTGGAGGGAGATTGTAAGGTGGCGGTGGATGTGGGGGGAAATAATGGCTGGTTTTCTCGGTTGCTGAAGGAGCGTTATCCAGCCGCAAAAGTCTATGTTCTGGAGCCATTCGAAGGCTTGGCAGCCATGATTCACAAGAATCTCGAAGGGATGGGAGAATATAAATTGGTCCAAAAGGCCATGACAGATGTTGTGGGGGAAAAGTTGCCCTTTTTTGTCAATCCCGATAGCCTCCAGACCAATTCCCTGATGAAGTCCTCTGTGACGCCCTACGAAACCGCCACAGCCATCCAAACTGATTATGTGGAGTCTATTACCCTTGACCACCTTTTTTCTACCCTAAATACCGCTCAAATCGACGTGCTCAAAGTAGATGTTCAAGGCGGTGAGTACAAAGTGCTCTTGGGGGGTAAAGAAGCCCTTTCGCATACCCGACAAGCTCTTTTTGAAGTCTCGATCTTCGACGTCGAGACAAATCCCGACAATGTCGTGGAAGTTCTTCAACTCCTGATGGCGCATTTTCGCCATCGAAAAGTCATCAACCCCGTGAGTTATGGGGCGGATGTGTTGTTTTTTGATTGAGACCACTCGCCCTGCGGGCTCGCTGCGAGACCGTTCGGGCTTCGCCCTCACTGCGAGATCGTTCGTCGTGAACTCCTCACTGCGAGACCGCTCGGCTCGAAGACTCGCCTCGCTGCGAGACTAAAGGCAAGTCTTTTTGTCTCTTGTCTCGTAGCGCGTCTTCGAGCAGTCTCGCAGTGAGGCCTTCAGGCCGAACGATCTCGCCTCTCGCAGCGAGGGCTGAGTCTTCGAAGCCCGAGCGATCTTCATTCTATCATTTACTCATTCTATCATCCTATCATTTCATCATTTCCCCTATGTCTGTCTTACAAATCGGCGTCGCTAAAAGTGGTAATTTCTGGATGTATAGCATCTTGAAGGCTATGCTGGAAAAAGCTGGAATGTATAAACAATCTTATGTGCGGCAATTGCCGATCTATGAGGAGGCCAAGCAATTGGACTTGTCGTTTCCTGGGCAGGCGGATATCGATGTGTTGGATATAGAAAAAGGGGGATATAGCTGGCGGATCAGCTCGGCGTTTCGGGGGAAAATCGAGGATTTTGAGGACTATCTGTCGAAAACGGATCTGGTATGGACGCATAGCACTTATTGTCCGCGGACGGCGAAGACGATCGAGCAGTTTGAAAAAGTCATTTACATCTGTCGCGATCCACGGGACGTGGCGCTTTCTCAGTCGCATTTTTTGCTGACGGACTACATGAAGTCGTTTTATGAAAACGACTTTGGCGATGCGCAGCAGACGGTCAACCAAATCCTGGACCAGCAGCTCGACCAATGGGCTTACCATGTAGGGCATCACCTTCAATTTCTGGCTAAGCCCCATGTGAAATGGGTGTTTTTTGAGCAATTAAAACAAGCCCCTTATCAGCAGATTCGGGAGATAAATGAATTCCTGGAAACCGGCTTATCGGACCTTCAAATCCAAGAAATAGTAGACGCCACTTCCTTTTCCAGTATGAAAAAGGACAATCCCAAGCACCTGCGTAAAGGCAGTAGCGGGGGCTGGCGGAAAAATCTTTCTCCAGATTTGCAGGCGCAGACCCATGCACACATCGGCCTATTATTGGAAGCGCTGAATTACCCCATTGATCCCGAAGTCACTACTTTACCCACGACCCCATCACACATCGACCCCACAGCCTTGGCAAAACTCCTCAAAAAGGTCGAGAAACGAGTTGTACGCAGAAAATACAGCCATTTTGTGCAGCGAAATTTGAAGCGACTGGGGCTAAAAAATTGAATTTTGATCAATACTGGTGTAGGTGCGGCTGGGATGAAACGGGCGCGGGCGGATGGATTGTAGCGATGGCCTTGGTTTGCCCGTTTCGATTTTTTGGTTACTTTTTTCTAAAAAAAGTAACAACACAATGGCTAAAAATGATCTATAAATAATTCCTCCATGAGCAACGTCGCCTACGGCAAAAGAAAAAAATGGGCCATCACCTTCCGTAAGGTATTGAACTACGCCTACACCCGACTCAAAGGGAAAAAGTCCATTACTTCCCATACATTCATCGCTTATCCCGCCATACAGACAAAAGAAGAACTGGCAGAAGCGATATTGCGCCTGGCCTGGGCCGTGCCGAAGGCCAGTGAGGGAGAAGTGATCATTCCATGTAAACAGGGGCTGGAAAACACCTCGCTGGAACACCTTGCTTTCCCTCCCTACTTAGAAGCCCTGCCCAAAGATGAATTGGCCCATGTGCGCTTGATCGCATCGACAGAAATGAATGGCGAGCTTGCGAAGAGTCATGTGCTATTGCTGAAAGCTTCTACGTTGTTGAATCCCAAGTTATGGTTTCGCTGGGGACGTACAGTAATGTTGGATCCTTATTGGTATTCTACTACTGAGTCCATCCACTTGCACCGCCTCGTGCATGACAAACTCGGACAGCATACGGATCAGTATAAATCCTTTTCCCTCAACAACTTTAACCGACTGCTTCAAACCCATCAAGGGAAGCAAAAAGCTTATTGCTTTGTCACAGGGCCATCTTTTGATCGCTATGAGGAATTCACTTATGAGCCAGATGCGTTCAAAGTGATTTGCAATAGTATTGTGAAAAATGATGCTTTCCTGGAATACATTGGCGGTCCAGACCTGCTTGTTTTTGCCGATCCTGTTTTTCACTTCGGGCCATCGGCTTATGCGGCTGCATTTCGCAAGGAGATGCTCAAGGTCGCCGAGAAGTATGGCTGTTTTGTCGTGGTGCCTGACCACACTTTGCCCTTGATGAAAGGCCACTTTCCCCAATTGAAAGATCAATTGATTGGCATGCCCCATTTCCCTACTTACAATATCCCTTCTGCTGCATCATTTGGGGTAAGAGGATCGGGCAATATCCTCACTTGGCTGATGCTGCCACTGGCTTCTGCCGTGGCGAAAGAAGTCTGCATCATAGGGGCAGATGGGCGAAAAAAGGAGGAGAAGTATTTTTGGAAACACAGCAAGTCCGCCCAGTTCGATGACCTCATGCAAGCAGCATTTGATGCGCACCCATCTTTCTTTCGCGACCGCGACTATGCAGATTATTATGACGAGCATTGTCAGTTTTTGGAAGAATTGCTTCAATATGGAGAAGCAGAAGGCGTCCAGTACCGTTCGCTGACGGAGAGTTATATTCCCGCCTTGGTGAAAAGACATGGTTCATAGGATTTTTTATTAAAAAACATTAAAAAATGACAGGTTTTTTGATTTTTTTATGGAGAATTGGCGATATTGATTCATCAATTCCGACTAATTAAGTAACCGCATAGCCTTGCAGGAATTATTTATCATTTTTCCTCATCGCTCTTTCACTACAAACGAACCTATAGTTCCATCTATCCTTTCTGATTTTATTTGGATTACGCATGCGCCCCTCGCACTACGTCATCCAGATATGAAACCTGTTCCACCAAATACCTAGAAATGCACCTAACGACAGGAGGAGGAATTATTAATTATTAATCTCTTCATTCCAACAAAGGAGGATAGAAGGAAGCCTTGAGTCTTGACCGAAGTCCCATACCTCCCACATCAAGATGTGGTTAGGGTGCCTGTTTTTTCCCATTAAACTTGTATTCGAGAGGGAACAGAAAAAATGAAAGTCAATGGATAAATAATACCCTTTCTTAGTCTTTCTATATTTTTTTCTCCCGCATCAGTTACCTTTTTTCTTTTCCCCACACCAACAACTGAAAATCACCAAACACTAGATGATAGTTTTACGCTCTTGCTCACCATTTTTTGCCAAATCTTCTTTAGAAAATATGTTTTAATCTGTGATTAGTTCACAGGTTAATGTTCTTATGTTGTCGAATTTTCCCTTCCAATTAAACAATCAAAATCCTAGCTAAAGCAAAATTACCATGAAAAGTTACACACTTTCTTTGGCGAGCCGGGGATACGCATACCGTATCAAGGCTTCCTTCCTTTCCGCTTTATTCTTAAGCCTCATGATAGGCTTTTCCTCCCTTTCCGCCCAGACCTTGTATGTACCAGGTGCTGGTGGTGGTATTGGTGGTTCTACCACTGGTAAAGTTGGGGTAAAACTCAACAATCCCCTCACCATTTTCCATGTATCATATGCAGGAGCTACCGTACTTCCTGCACTTGGTGGTGGTGACGTAATGATGATGTCTCGTGATGGCAATACAGCTGGTTTCACAGGGCTAACTTCAGGAACTACCCGCTTTACACGTCCTGTATTTAAAGGTACGCGTGTACGCGGAACAGTCACTGCGCCTCAGCCAGCCATTATGAATGATATGATATTCAGTTTCTTAGGGACTACCTATGACGGTAGTACGACTCAGGGCTGTGCAGCCATTGATGTGATTATGGACGATACAGCGACTACAGGGTATGCGCCTATGCGTATTGCCCTTTCTACCAGCGCCACTGACAAATTCAATCGCGTAGAACGCCTGATTGTAGGATCGTCTGGTGACGTGACTGTTTCTGACCTCGCAGGGGTAGGTTCTCGTGTCGTGATGACGGATGCTAACGGTACCCTCTTCGCAGGGGTGGCTCCTGGTGGTGATGATGACTGGGCTTACTCTTCTGGCAGTGGGGACGCTGGCTCTATCTACCACACAGGTGCTGTATCTGTAGGTACTATGCTCGATACGTATGACTTCAATGTCGATGGAACAGCCAATTTCTCTGGGGGTAGCTCTTATACCTTACGCGCTGACTGGACTGGCGGTAGCCTGGGTTCTGCTGTCTTGGCACAGAACAATGGTACTGCAGGTGATGCCCTACAAGCCTTAAATAATGGAACAGGCCGCTCTGCGATATTTGCACGAGGCAGCGCAGGCACTGATGCTGGTATCTATCTCCTCGCCAATGGCGCGACACACTCTCTCTATGCAGAAGGCACAGGCTACTTCGTAGATGACCTCGGCGTAGGCGTTGCCGATCCTGACAATGTGCTACATGCTGCAGCTACCAATACAGATACTTCTTATACAGAAGGTGTTTTTGTAGATGTACAAAATACCAGTAATAGCAACCTGGTTCAGTCAGGTATCCGCTTCAAGAATGGTACAACTTCCAGCACCACTGGTGGTGCGATCTTTTACAAGGACGTAAGTACTTGGGGACGTGGTGATATGGTATTTGCTAATAAAGATCACCTGGGACAGGTTGGATATACAGATGGCCGCATGATTATCAAGAATGATGGCCGTGTATCTATCGGTGATATGGATCCTGCTGCCAACCACTTTGCTACTATCCGTCAAGATGGATCTGATCAAAACATCAACCTGTACAACTACAATGACTACCAGGGTTCAAGTACCAAGTATGGTTTCTACAACTATGTTTCTGCTGCTGGTGACACCAATACCAGCCGTTACGGTATCTACAACTTTGTAAGTGGTAACAGCTCTACTCACACGGGCACTAAGTACGGTCTGTACAACTACGTAAGTAGCAGCAACGCTGGTACTAAGTACGGTGTATATAGCTATGTATCTAGTTCTGGTTCTGGCACCCACTATGGTGGTTATTTCAGCGCTTATGGCGATGGAAACCGTGCGATCTACGCGACCAACTCTCATAGCCAAGGCTTTGCAGGCGCATTCTACGGCAATGTTTACATTGGTACTTCTACCCCAACTACAGCAAGTGGTTATAAGCTGATGGTTGACGGTGGTGTCGTATGTGAAGAGGTATTGGTAGAGGACAAAGGCAGCTGGCCTGACTATGTTTTCGAAAAAGATTACGACCTCATGCCTATCGAAGAAGTAGCGCAGCATATTGAGGAGAAAAAGCACCTTCCAGGTGTCCCATCTGCAGCTGAAATCACTGAAAACGGTGGTGTAAAACTAGGCGAGATGCAGCGCATCACAATGGAAAAAGTAGAAGAACTCACACTTTACCTCATTGAACTTAAAAAGCAAAACGACGACCTTAAAGCGCAAAACGAAAACCTCGAGCAGCGTCTACAGCAACTCGAAAACAAATAGTCTGCCCGACTAGACGATTCTTTATCTTTCAACTTTAACACAAGAATGTCATGAAATACCTAGTATATCTTTCGGGCCTGACTTTTGGAATGCTGCTTTGCCTGGGAATGTCCCCTCTCTTTGGCCAAGAATACCTGGAGATGCTCCAGGATCCAGGAGAGAAGGATTTTTATAAAATCCAGCAAAAAGCAAATGAATACTTCGAAGCAAACGGTACTGGCAAAGGCAGTGGCCATAAGCAGTGGAGACGCTTCGAGTATATGATGGAACCTCGTGTATATCCTTCTGGAAAATTGATCAATCCAGTCGCGATTGCATGGGACGAGTACCACCGCTATATCAACCAGCAAAGCACCCTCCGGTCAGGCCAAAACAATGGAGGAGGGAATGGAAATGGTAACGGTGGAAATGGCGGCAATACCCTTGCCACCTCTGGCTACTGGACTAGCCTCGGCCCCACAGACCACACCTTGACCACAGGTTGGAATGGTGGTATCGGCCGCGTCAACTGTGTCGCTCACCAGTCTGCCAGTACATTCTATGTAGGCACACCAGCCGGTGGCCTCTGGAAAACCACCAACACAGGTAGCACCTGGACACCGCTTACAGATGGCATGCCCATCATCGGTGTCAGCGGAATTGCGATTCACAATACCAACAACAACATCATTTACATCCTTACGGGTGACGGTGATGGCGGTGATACCAAATCAATCGGTGTGCTCAAGACTACCAACGGCGGCCAAACTTGGCTCAGTACAGGCTTGAGCTGGGATGTGACGGACAATATCCGTGGCTATAAGCTCATGATGCACCCCACCAATTCCAATATCCTCTTTGCAGTAACGAATGATGGAATGTGGAAAACCACTAATGGAGGTTCTTCTTGGACCAAGGAACTTTCTGGGAGCTTCCGCGATGCGGAATTTAAACCTGGGAGTCCTTCTACCATGTATCTCGTTTCCCGCAATCAGTTTTATCGCTCTACCGATACGGGTGACAACTGGACCAATATTACTTCAGGCCTGCCTTCTTTGAGTACCTCTACCCGTATTGCGATGGGCGTGTCTCCTGCAAACTCATCGTATGTCTACCTGCTTTATGGACGTTCCAATGGATTCTATGGACTGTATCGGTCATTTGACAGTGGCTTAAATTTTGGCTTAAAGTCAAGTACGCCTAATATCCTGGGATATTCTTCCACAGGTAGTGATACCAAATCACAGTATAGCTATGACCTCGCCATCGCAGTAGACCCCAATAATGTAGGAATTGTCTATATCGGTGGGATCAATGTCTGGAAGTCAACCAACTTTGGATCGTCCTGGACGATCAGCTCTTACTGGCGCGAAGACAACGCTAGCTTCGAATACACCCACGCAGACATCCACGCCCTTGACTTCTATGGCTCTACGCTATATTGTGGAAGTGACGGCGGTATCTACCGCACGACCAATGGGGGTTCTAACTGGAGTGACATCTCCTCTGGCCTCGCGATCTCTCAGTACTACCGTATCAGTCAGTCTACTAGCACAAGTAACCTGATCATCGGTGGTACCCAAGATAATGGGTGTAATGAGTGGACGAGCACTACCAATAAGCACATGCGCGGCGCGGATGGAATGGAATGTATTATTGCCCACAACAATAACAACATCTACTATACCACGCTTCAGTATGGCAAAATGTCCAAATCCACCAACGGTGGGGCTTCTTGGACTGGCGTGACGCCTCCCAGCGAATTAGATTCGGACGGTAATGGGCAAGGTGCCTGGGTGACCCCCTATATCATGCACCCCACCAATTCCAATATCCTCTACGCAGGTTATAGTGATATTCACAAAACCACCAACGGTGGTAGCACATGGACATCCGTCTATTCTGGGTCGGTAGATCACAAGGCAATGGCTATGGGTACAAGTAACACGAGCAAAATTTATGCAGCTACCAGTACGGTCATGCGTAAATCTACCAATGCAGGCTCTACCTGGTCCACGATTACAGGAACCCTTCCTGTAGGTTCTGCCAGTATCACCTACATCGCCGTGAACCCTAGCAATTCCAATGATGTATTTGTCACCTTCTCTGGTTATTCAGCAGGCAATAAGGTTTTCCGTTCTACCAATTCAGGTACCTCCTGGACCAATATTTCTGGAAACCTGCCCAATATCCCTGTGAACTGTATAGTGTATGAAAATACAGGTGGATCGCCTGATGATGCCATCTATATCGGAACAGATGTAGGCATTTTCTACCGCGACAATACCCTCGGCAACTGGGTGCCTTATATGAATGGCCTCCCAAATGTCATCGTCAGAGAACTGGAAATCAATTACTTCAGCAATGAGATCCGTGCAGCTACTCACGGTCGTGGACTCTGGGAGTCTCCGCTGTATAGTTCTTGTCCATCGTACTACTATCTGACCAATGCCAATAAGCCAGGTTCAGGTGGTTACCGCTACTATCAGTCTAGCGACTCTATTTTCTCCTCTCGCGATATCGATGGGGGGGAAGGTGTACAGATCCACTATGCTTCACAGCAGATCAAGCTCGGCACAGGCTTCCATGTAGAATCAGGTAGCTTCTTTAACGCCTACCTCGACAACTGCGGGTCTGGTATCCCTCAAATGCGGATGGCCAATGGCGTCTATGAAGGCCCAATGGCAGGTGTTACGCGTCCGATCGTAGACATTGAACAGGAAGTCATGGGCTTGCCTTTGCAAGAGAAACCCATGTTGGTGTACCCCAATCCATTCTCTAAACGAACCAATATCGAATTTACAGTGATGGAATATGCACCAGTGACCGTGGAAGTCATGAGTACTGACGGCAAGCGCATCGAACTGTTGATCGATAACGAGCTGCTAGACGCAGGTACCCATACGACCACATTTGATGGCAGCAAATTCCCAGATGGCATCTACTACTGTCGCATGATCATTGGTGACAAGGTGCAATCTCAGAAGATGATCCTTCACCACATCCGATAACCTTTTCCTTATTATTAATTGATAGATTAGTGATTGATTAATAATAACAACCACCATTTCTCAATTAATAATTTATCAGTCAATAATTAATAATAAACCAAATACCATGAAATACATTCAATCATATCTCCTGATCCTGGTCCTCATGATGGGCACCGCTTTTATGAGCCAGGCACAGACTACAACTACTGAAGAAGACACCGACCCTACGGTCAAGGCAGCTACGCTAGAGCAGGAACGCGATGCTAAAGACGTCATCCGCGTCTATGAAGTGGTAGACCCCCAAGGGAATACCGTCACGACTCAGCGCTCTGTTCGCGAAGAATTTGCAGAGACTTTGGAGCCAGGATTGGAAGATGCCCAGCAGCAAGCTGACCTCAAAAAGCGTCAGGCTGATGCTAAAGCAGTAGAACTTCCTGCCGAAGCGATCGATGGAAAAGCTTATCCTTCAGAAGAAGAAGGTTTTGAAGCGAAAAATGACCACGATCCTGTCCATCAGACCAATTATGATGCACAGAAGCAGGCATTTGACGAGCACTTCCAAGCAGAAAAACCTGCCGAGGCATCTCAAGGAGTTGAAAATGGCCAGCCAGCCACTGAAAGCGCTACCTTGAAGCGTGCTGACTTCACGCCTGACCCTACAGAGTCTCGCCCTGCTGACCCCAAATCTACTACGCTGAAGCGTGCGACAACTGAGCAACGCAACAATGGGGTAGCAGAAGATGAGAAGAAGAATTGATGATTGATGATTGATGAGTGGTAGATAACTAATAGAGTTATCTACCTAACAGCTTAGCGGTCATTTCGACGACCAGAGGCTTTGCGATGGGAGGAGAAATCTAAAACTCCCTTTTGTGCAGGCTGGTTAGCATTTACGCTTCGACTAGATTATTAGACCAGCATGTTAGATTTCTCCCTGCGGTCGAAATGACAACTTTGTTGTAAGGACAAGAGCCTTAGTAGACATCGTACTAGACATTTGTCCCAATTAATCATCAATAATCACTCAATTAATAATTAATACCGCGCCGTCCTCGAAAGGGGATGGCGCGTTTTTTTTGGCAAAAAAAAGATTATTGTAGCTTTGCGGCCAATCGGGGGGAAATGATAGAATGAGTAAATGATAGGATGAGAAAATGTTGAAAAACGAATATAAATGCAAAAAGTCACCGCATTGCTTCCTATGAAAGGCCACTCTGAAAGAGTGCCGGGCAAGAATCTCAAGGCATTTGCTGGCAAGCCGCTTTTCATGGCGATTTTGGATACGATGCTCCAAAGTCCTCACATCGACGAAGTCGTAATCAATACCGATAGCGAACAGATCGCAGAGGTTGCAACAAGCCATTCTGACCGCGTACGTATCGTCTGGCGACCACAGGAGATACAGGGCGATATGGTCTCGATGAATAAGATCATCGAACACGACCTTAGCCAATCTCCTAATGACCATTTTCTCCAAACCCATAGCACCAATCCGCTCCTGACTGTCGACACCCTTAATCGGGCCATAGAAGCCTATTTTGAACACCTAGGCGCCTACGACTCCCTCTTTGGTGTCACGCGCTGGCAAACACGTTTCTACTGGGCAGATGGACGCCCCGTGAATCACAATCCTGAAGAGCTGATTCGCACCCAAGATTTGCCCATCATGTACGAAGAAAACTCCAATTTTTACCTATTCTCCAAAACTGCTTTTGCTGAAAATGGCGGCAAGCGAATTGGCAAAAAGCCTTACCTCTTCGAAGTAGATAAACTAGAGGCCCTCGACATTGACGAACCAGCGGACTTTGAGCTGGCAGAGATTCTATACAAGAAGAGGTTCTAAGTTTTATTCTAGGTTCTACTTTTTTTTATTCAAAATTCTACATTCATCATTCAAAATTCTCCCCGAATGTCCTTAAAGCAACGACTCAAAAATCGCGAAACGACCTACGGCACCTGGCTCACGATCGGTCATCCATCTATAGCAGAACTGATGTGTCAGGGCAAATTTGACTGGATCACCGTCGATATGGAGCATAGTAGCATCACCATGGCTGATGCTGAGCAGGTCATTCGTGTGATAGACTTGGCGGGAATTGCGCCGTTAGTACGCGTTGGGCATAATGACCCCAATTTGATCAAACGCGTCATGGACGCAGGCGCCCACGGCGTCATCGTCCCGATGGTCAATACGCCAGCGCAGGCGGCGCAGGCCGTAGCTTCCGTGAAGTATCCACCTGTAGGCTTTCGCGGCGTAGGGCTAGCCAGGGCACAAGGCTATGGAGCTTCCTTTGAAAGCTACAAAGACTGGAACCAAAATGAGAGCATTGTCATCGTCCAGATTGAACATATCGATGGGGTGAATAACCTCGAAGCCATCATGTCCACTGAAGGGGTTGATGGGTTTATCATTGGGCCGTATGACCTGTCTGGCTCGCTAGGTATGCCTGGCCAGTTTGATCATCCTGAAGTGGTGAAAGCACTGGACCGTGTAAAAAAGGTCTCCAAAGAGATGAACTTACTCTCTGGATTTCATGTCATTCCACCCGATCCTGCAGACCTCAAAGTCAAAAAAGATGAAGGCTACCAGTTTCTTGCTTTTAGCCTGGATACCTTATTTCTCGGCGATACCCTCCGAAACGGTATGAAAGAAGTTCACGGATGGATTATTGATTGATAAATTGATTAATAAGTGAAAAGAATTCTTTACCCACTAACATTCACCACGGATTACACAGATTTACACGGATTAAAGAAGAAAATCTGTGAGAATCTGTGTAATCCGTGGTTTTTTCTTCTTTTTTCTACTAAAATCCTCGGTGAACCTTAATAATCACTCAATTAATAATTCTCATGGAAGCATTCGTCTCGACAGACCCTTTTTCCGTCACCTCTCCCCTACCCGCCCAGTTACTGGCCAAAGCAGGGATTGAATTACGCAAAAATCCTTTTGGGCATAAGATGAATACAGCCGAGCTGGCCCAAGTCATCGGGAATGCTGACGCGCTGATCGCGGGAACGGAGAAGATCGATGAAAGCGTATTTAAAAACGCGCCTAATCTCAAGCTGATCGCCCGTGTTGGGATCGGGCTAGACGGTGTCGACTTCGAGCTGTGTAAGCGCTATGGAATCCGGGTGACCTATACGCCAGAAGCGCCTACGATTGCGGTCGCGGAGTTGACTGTAGGCTTGATGATCGACCTGATGCGCCGCATCAGCTATACGGACCTGCGCATGCGCCAGCAGATTTGGCAGCGCTATATGGGCGGTTTGCTTCGCGGTCGCACGATCGGACTATTTGGGATGGGGCGTATCGGCAAAAGTGTAGCGCACCTGCTAGCGCCTTTTGGGGTAAAGATTTTGGTGAATGAGCTGAAAGCTGACGTAGCTTTTGCACGCATGCACGGCATAGAACTCGTGGATAAGCAGACGCTTCTGACCCAAAGCGACATTGTCTCTTTGCATATCCCGCTCAACGAGCGAAATACGGGCTTCCTGACCCTGGAAGACTTTCGAATGATGAAGCGGGACGCTATTTTTGTGAATACCGCCAGGGGCGGGATTGCGGTGGAGGATGACCTGTATCAAGCATTGAAGGAAGGGCTGATCGCAGGCGCAGCCGTGGATGTGTTTGAAAATGAGCCGTATAAAGGGCCGTTGGCCAGATTGGATAATTGTCTCTTGACGTCTCACATGGGTGCCAGCACCGTGGAGAGTCGGACCATGATGGAGACCGAAGCAGTAGAAGAAGTCATTCGTTTTGCGACCGGCAAGGCGCTTAAATATGAAGTTTTTGGAAATGAGTAAAGCAATCGTTTTTGGCGGTGCGGGATTCATCGGCAGCTTTGTCTGTGATGAGCTGAGTCGCAAAGGCTACGAAGTGACGATCTTCGACATCAAGCCTTCTCCCTACCTGGCCGATGGCCAGGAGATGATCGTCGGAGACATCCTCGACGAGGAACTGGTGACAAACGCCATCGCAGGCCATGATTATGTCCTCAATTTTGCAGGCATCGCTGACATCGATCAGTGCGCGAACCAACCCTTGGATGCCATCCGTTACAATATCCTCGGCAATGCCGTGATCCTGGAAGCTTGCGTCAAGGCTGGCATCAAGCGTTACCTCTTTGCCAGTTCGGCCTACGTCTACAGCAATTCGGGTGCGATTTACAAAAATACCAAGCAGGCGGCTGAGCTTTTTATCGAAACCTACCACCAGCGCCATCAACTCCCTTATGCGATCATTCGTTATGGCTCGCTCTATGGCCCGCGGTCGGACGCCCGCAACAGCATCTATCGCATCATCAAAGAAGCCCTCACAGAAGGGAAAATCCACTACAAAGGCACTGGCGAAGAAACCCGCGAATACATCCACGTGCAGGACGCAGCAGAACTGACCGTCCGCATCTTGGAAGAAGACGCTTTTGCCCAACAACACCTCGTCCTCACAGGCTCCCAGAGCATCAAATACCGTGACCTCCTAGACATGATCAAAGAGATGCTCAACCATCAGGTCGAGATTGAATATTTACCCAATACCTCCAAGACCCACTATAAGCTCACACCCTATGCCTTTGCGCCTAAACTAGGCCGTAAATTGGTGAATAATCCCTTTATTGACATGGGCCAGGGGCTATTGCAGATCATGGAACATGTGCATGAGGAGGGGGATAAGTTTTAGGTTCAGGGTTCTAAGTCGTTTTTCACCTAGTGTTTATTCAAGATTGAAATGTCGGGATAAGTAAAAATAAAAAACAAGGAACTAGAACATAAAACATAGAACCCAATCCGTCAACACAAGCATTTCGAGATATTATTGTATCTTTGTATAAGGACATTCGGCAATAACATAATTCTGTCATCCTTAGGCTGTACAAGTAGCACAGCCTCTATATCATTTTTAACCCAACAATTTTAATGGCGAAGTCAAAAGAAACCTTTGGAAAAAAAGAAAAAGAAAAAAAACGATTAAAGAAAAGAAAAGAAAAAGAGCGGAGACGTGAGGAGCGAAAGGCTGCTGCGGCAGAAAGCGGTGGAGGATTTGATAGTATGATTGCTTATGTGGATGAAAATGGGAATTTTACAGATTCCCCACCGGACCCTACCAAGAAGAAAAAGATAAAAGCTGAGCATATAGAAATAGGCGTCCCCAAACGCGTGGATGAAGAACCCGAAATCAGACGAGGAAGGGTTGAGTTTTTCAACGATGCTAAAGGATTCGGTTTTATCAAAGAAATAGATACGCGCGAGAAATACTTTGTCCATATCAATGGTCTGATGGATGACCTGAGAGGAGAGATCAGAGAAGGGGATATGGTCACCTTTGATTTGGAAAGAGGCATGAAAGGGATGAATGCGGTGAATGTGACGCGTGCCAAATAAGCATTATTGAGTGAATCATATATGAAATGCCCTGATACTGTTTGGCGCAGTGTCAGGGCATTTGTGGTAGAGATGCGATTTATCGCGTCTCTCTCTGTAGCAATAAATCGCGTTAATATTGAGACGCGATAAATCGCATTAATATTGAGACGCGATAAATCGCGTCTCTACATTTTTTGGGAATATTCTTTAATTTGGCTTGATGGAAAAATATAGGGATAAATATCGTATTCCCTCTGCACGATTACAGGACTGGGATTACGGATGGAATGCGGCGTATTTTATTACGATTTGTACCAAACACAAAACCCATTTTTGGGGGCATATTGATCAGGGGAAAATGCACCTGACCACCCTGGGAAAAATTGCCAAAATCCATTGGGAAGAAATCCCTCAACGGTTTCCCTATGCGTATTTGGATGAATTTGTCATTATGCCTGATCACATTCATGGCATTATTGCTATTGATAAATCTTTGATGGATGACGATGGGGGCCCAAATGACGCGGGTGACCGCGATGGACGATCGAACGCGGGTGACCGCGATGGCCGTAGAGACGCGATTAATCGCGTCTCTACGGCCGGAATCGATCAGATCGATCCCCCACCTGGCGGAATCACCGCCCATAACAACCCCATGTTGCATGACAACCTTTCGCGGATTATCCGCTGGTATAAGGGCCGCGTCACGTATGAATCCAGGAAAATCCAACCTGCATTTGCTTGGCAACCGAGATTTTATGACCACATCATCCGAGATCGTGCAGCTCATGATCGAATAGCTTCCTACATCGCCAATAATCCCCTAAATTGGGATGAGGATCGATTTAATGACTATATATCCTAATTTGAGCGACGCGATGAATCGCGTCGCTACGATTTTACCCTATGAAATCATACGCGATGAATCGCGTCTCTACCATCTTTCCCCATGAAACCAGCCTTCTTCTTCGACTTTGACGGCGTAGTCCTTGACTCCGCTCGCCTCAAAACAGCAGCGTTTCACGACCTGTTTTTACCCTATGGCGAGGCGATCGCCTCCCAGGTAGTAAAGCATCACCTGGCACATGGCGGGATCTCCCGCTATGTCAAGATCGCTCATTACCTGGAGCACCTACTGAATGAGCCTGTAACGGACATTCGCATTGAAAGCCTGGCGGAGGGCTTTAGTGAATTGGTATATCAAAAGGTGCTGGCAGCGCCATTTATTCCTGGATTTGAAGCGTTTATTGAGCGCCATGCAAACGGCCGACCCTGTTTTGTCGTGTCGGGTACGCCTGAGGTGGAACTGCTGAAGGTCACGGCTGCTCGGGACCTCGATCGCTTTTTTGTGGAAGTAACGGGCAGCCCCCCTGGGAAAATAGTCATTTTGGAACGCCTCCTCGGCACATATGAAATAGATCCAAAAGCCAGTTGGTTCTTTGGAGACGCCAACACAGACCAAAAGGCAGCTCGTGCTACAGGCATGCAGTTTTGCTTAATTCGGTCTGAAGAAAACCCTCACTTAGAAGCGGGAAGCGATCAAGTGATTTCGCATTGGGAAGAATTTTCGTTTTAGGATAAATATCAGCTAAGAGGGGAACCATATAAGGCATATAAGTTCATATAAGATTTCCACTTCTATGCACTTATTATCCTTATATGGTTCTAATTTTGTCCCAAACCTTAATTCTTTCTGGCTATTTTTGTCTGAATCTCCTTTTATTATGAAAAATACGCCCCTGTACATTCTGCTGATTTTTGCCAGCTTCTTGGTTCACTGCCAAAGCCTTGAACTCCCTACCAATCCTCCTGAAATGGGTGCTTCCAATTTGTATAATCAAACCATCGTCCTACCAACTAATGCCACTGAAGGAGAACAAGCCATGGCCCAGGAAATGGCAGATTACCTCCGAAAAGCAACGGGTATTTCTTTTCGAATTGTCACTACCAATACAGGATCAGGCATTTACCTCCACAACCTTCATCAAGCGCCCCAGCTCGAAAAAGGCATCAAGTCTACCCAAGATGATGGGTTTCGACTGAAATCAGAAAATGGCAAGCTCCTCATCACTGGCAATACCGAGACGGGGCTTCAATACGGCATCTATCACTACCTCGAACAATTGGGGTTTCGGTGGTACCTGCCCGGGGAAAATTGGACCATTATCCCTCAATTGACAGTGATTCAAAAAGAACTTGACCTCTACCTTGAACCAGCCTTTTCCCTTAGGTGGTTTGGGGGAACGGGTGGATTTGGGCATGGGCAAATAGGGAAAGTCAATCAATATGCCAAGGAAAATTGGGAGCGGTGGATGGTCCGCGCAGGCTGGCAGTCCAAGCAGTGGATGGCGGGTCATATGGGCAACAGTTTCAATAAGCGCAATGAAGCTTACCTGAAGGCTCACCCCAATACCCTCGCAGCGGTAGATGGCAAGCGAAGTTTCCGCATGGGGGCCAAGCATTGCTATTCCGATCAGGCTTTGATCGACTTAATGGTCAAAGACCGATTGGCATACTATGATGAGCAACTCGCTCGCGGGAAATTCACAGCAGGAGGCCCCGCATCCATCAGCGTAGAACCAAGTGACGGCGGAGGTCACTGCGAATGCGCAGGCTGCGCCGCGATGGGCCACGTCAGCAACCGCGTCTTCCACGGGGCCAATGCCATCGCCAAGGCACTTGACAAGCGCCAAAAAGGTCTTTTTGCCAATCTTTACGCCTACTATCACCACGTAGAAGTCCCAGACTTTGACCTAGAAGACAATATATATGTGAGCCTCGCGCCCTATAAATTCCAATGGGCGAGTTCGCCGGAAGACCTGATACAACGCTGGAAGCAGAAGGCCAATCATCTGATGATTTATGACTACTGGGCGCTACCGACCCAGAACCTCGACGTGCCGTTCAACTACCTCGAAAACCCACGTGAGAAAATTCCATTTTGGCACCAAAACGGGGTGGAAGGCTTCTACGCAGAGACTTCCTATAGCAGCATGGCAGCGGGCTTGGCTTTGTATATCGGAGGAAAACTCATGTGGGATCCTCAGGCAGATGTCGATGCGCTGTTGGCTGAATTTTATCAAAAATCCTTTGGAGAAGCTGCCGCACCCGTCCAGCAGATGATGGAAAGCCTGGCTGGTTTTTCCAACCTCGCCTTCTCCTTGCCGATGGCTTTTGACAAGCTAGCCACAGCCAGCACATTAACCCAAAACCCTGCCCATTTATCCCGAATTGACGACCTCAAAGCATACGTCTACTACCTCCACTTATTGACTGCCTATCAGCAAGCTGAGGCAGGTAGCGAAAAACGCCGTACGGCGGCTGAGCAAGTCATCCGATATGTCTGGCGGATCAGAGATCGTATGCTGGTACACGGTTATTGGGTGCATTATTGCATCTCCATGATCAATGAAAAGAAGGACGCGAATTTCAAAAAGCAATGGGGGTTCCCCCTTTCTGAGGAAAAAACCCTTTGGGTCAAAAACACCACCCAGGTGACTGGAGAGGAGATTCAGAAGAAATTTGAAGTAGGAAAACGGCAGCGACCCATACGGCAGGCGTTGCCACAAGTGGACGCTTCTCTTCCCGTCACGGTCACTCAAAGGGCTTTGCCGCCAGGGACCAGAGCGCTTCCGCCTGCCGATCAGGACATCGAATTGATGATGAATGTCTTTAACGAGATGGTCCTTTTGCCTACCACCAACCAACTCACCCTCAAGGTAAAGACACGCTCCTACCCCAATCACAAAGAGCATTTGGCCTATATGACCCTCCTAGATGAAGATTTATCCGTTGTCCATACAGAGAACCTGATTCCGCATACGACGGAGAAAAGCATCCTAATTGCTCTGCCTTCGGCGGGCGTTCCTTATCACTTGCGCTTTGGCGTCAGCGGCGCTGAGGTGACCCTCAAAATTCCTGCAAATAGCCAACCCGCTTTTGACAAAAAGGCTCGGCTTTTGCGGTATCCGAAAAGGCTGTACTTTTACGTGCCTGAAGGGCAAGACAAACTGTTGATTGCTTGTCCCGACAAATCACGACTCACTGTATTCGATCCAGAAGGGAAGGAAGTCATGGAGCATTCCCGCAAAGACGAAGTCCGTAGCTACCTCATCGGTGACGGCCAAGGGGGCAAAGTATGGGCTTTGTGGAATATCAATGTCAATAATCACTTTGTGCTGCTCAATGCGCCTTCCTACTATAGTCTTTTTCCAGAAGCTGTTATCAAAAAATGAACTCGAGAAACCTCTACAGATTGACAAAATGATTAATTAATAATCAGTCAATTAATAATTAATAATTTTTATGCACCGCTATCTATCTGCCATACCTCTCTCTTTTTCTGTCCTTTTTCTGTCCCTTTCTTTTTTATTCTCTCATTCTGCTCAGGCACAGCTTACCATCAACCTCGGTCCAGACACGGTCATTTGCGGGGGTTCATTGACCTTAGATGCTGGCACCTTCGGAGCTGGGGCGACCTACCTATGGTCCAATATGGCTACCAGTCAGACCATTACGGTCAATACTACAGGCCAGTATTCTGTAGACGTCACGGATGGGGTTGACAGTGGCAGTGATACGATATTTGTGACGGTGGCACCACAACCACTGCCTGCAGTTGTTAATGATTCTGTCTTCTGTTTAGGGGAAATCATTACGCTTCCGGCCCGGGGGGCACTGATGGGGCAGGTCTTGTGGTATGATTCTTTGAGTAATGGGCTAGATAGCCTAGTGGGGATAGGTGATACCCTTTTCACCACCGCTATCGCAAAAGATACTTTCTATGCTGAGGTGGGCACTTTTTTGCCCGCAGGGCGTGTCGGTCCGCTGGACAATACATTTTCATCAGGTGCTTTTATTGGGGGAAATGGATTTGGGTTAACATTTGATGTGGAAAAAACGATCCGCATCGATTCCGTTTTCATTTTTGCAGATGATACCCTCACCCTGGAAGTCTCCGTCGAAGATGCCAATGGCACCACCCTCCACCAGTTATCACAACTGGTGGAAGCTATTCCTTCAGCTAAGACTGTCGTTCCGCTAGGATTTATCGTGGGCCCAGGCAGTGATTATCGAATGATCATCACCCAAATCAGTGGAGGCAGGATCTACCGTAACCTGGGGCCGTCGTATCCTTATACTTTGCCTGGCTTGATGTCCATCACCAAGGCCAGCAACAACTCCTCAAACGTCTTATATGCCTTCTATGACTGGCATGTCTCTAGCGTGCCTTGTCCAAGCCCGCGGACCCGCACCATCGTAGACATCGTTTCGATTCCCTCATTGAGTCTGGGAACCGATACCTTGATCTGTGGCGATAGCCTCTTTCTAGATGCAGGTAACCCTGGTGCATCCTACCTTTGGTCTACAGGTGAAACCACCCAAACCGTGATTATTCGCCAAACGGACACGATTACGCTGACTGCCAGTTTTTTCCCTACCTGTCCCGCATCTGATACCTTAATCGCCTACCTGTTCCCCACCACAGCATCGCCGAGTGTCAATGACAGCACCTTTTGTCGAGGGGAAGACATCATTTTCCCTGCTTCTGGCGGAGAAGATGTATTTTTCTGGTATCTGGATAATAATGGTCAAGACAGCCTCATCGCCATCGGCGATACCCTTCGGACCCAGGCTACCGACACGACAGTGTATTTGGTTCAGACAGGGCACATCGTGCCCAGTGGCCGCGTAGGCCCCCAAGACAATACCTTTGGGTCAGGCGTTTTTCTCAATGCCGTAGGGTTGGGATTATCTTTTGATGTGCTCGAAACGGCCATCATCGACTCCGTCGCTGTTTATGTGGATGCGGTGAGCACCTTTGAAGTGTCAATTCGCGATGCGATGGGAACTGTCACGCACAGCCGTACGGTCACGGCCAATCAGGTCAATACCAAGACATTTGTGCCGCTGGGATTCACTGTCCCTCCGGGGACGGATTATCAAATGGTCATGACCAGTCATAGTGGCGGGCGCCTCAACCGTGTCCTTTCGCCTAGCTACCCCTATCTATTAGCCAATAAAATCAGTATCACGGGTACCCATACAGGTGGGGGAAATCCCTATTACTATTTCTTTGACTGGCACCTCTCCGAGGTAGCTTGTATAGGCCCTAAAGATACGGTCAATGCTTATGTCGTGCCTGCCCCTGTTTTGGAACTAGGGGCAGATACCGTTATCTGTAGCGACAGCCTTTTGCTAGATGCAGGCAATCCATTGGCCAATCACTTGTGGTCTACAGGTGCTACTTCTCAGGCTATTTATGTGACGGCGACCGATACCATTTCTGTCATTAGCAGCTTTACTGCTCAATGTCAGTCTTTTGATACCATCCTCGTTACAGTTCTGCAAACACCCGCTGCGCCGCAGATCAGTGACCTCACCATCTGTGGCAATGGCCCCATCGGCTTGCCAGCTACTGGGCAGACCACCCAAGTATTGTGGTTCGATTCTGATACCAGCGACCAAGCGATTTTTGTGGGGGATACCTTGTTTACCACCATCAAAGACACCATCACCTTCTACGCCGAAGGCGCGACCGCTTTGCCAGCAGGACGTGTAGGTTTGTTGGATGATACGGGAAATAGCGGGCTGATCACAGGCGACAGCCTGGGATTGGCGTTTGACGCCTATCAGAACCTGATCATCGATCGGGTACATGTCTTTGCGACGACGGGAACCGTCGTAGAAGTCAGCCTGCAAAATGCGGCTAAGCAGATTTTGGAAAGTACCAAAGTCCAGGTCCCCGCAGGCGGCATTAAGTATCCCATAGACTTGGGATTTGTGGTACCAAAAGGTAATGGCTATCACCTCATCGTCTCAGATGTGAGCCAAGGCTCACTGAGCCGTACCACACAAATTGCCTATCCCTTTGTGCTCCCAGGCGTCCTCTCCATCAATTCTGCCAATACCGGCGCCAATTCGACCTATTACTACCTCTACGACTGGGAAGTATCTACCTTTTTCTGTTCAAGCGCACGTTCCGCTGCGACTGTCTTTGTGAAATTACCCCTAGAATTGCCGCCGTTTACCTATAGTTGTGCGCCCCTCACCCTGGATGCGACCAGCGGCAGTGGCACTTACCTGTGGAGTACTGGGGCTACCACGAGCACCTTAGCAGTCGATACCTCTGGCACCTATATCGTCACCGTCGACGACGGGGCAGGATGCATCGTCACAGACACGGCAGAAGTCGTAATCCCTGTCATCGATTTAGGAAAAGATGGGATTCTCTGTGGCAATACCATTTCTTCGGGATATACTTTCCCTTCTACCTTCCTCTGGAGCACGGGAGACAGTACGCCAGACATCACGGTAGTAGTACCAGATACGTTCAGCGTCATCGTCAATGAGCCAAATGGCTGTACCCTTAGAGATACCATTATCATTACAGGATTTGACAACTTCCCTACCGTGAACATTGGGAATGATACCGTAGGGTGTGAGCAAATATGTCTCAGCGCAGGCAATCCCGGCTTAACTTATCTGTGGAGCACAGGCGACACTACGCAGACACTCTGTGTGACTGGTTCTGGCACCTACGGCGTCACTGTCAGCAATAGCAATGGCTGTGAGGGCTTTGATGAGGTAAATGTCACCGTTCGTCGTCTTCCTGTCGCTGACTTTGCCTTTGTCGTCAATATGTGCCAAGTCAATTTTAACAACCTCTCTAGCCTCGGTTCCTTCAATTGGAATTTTGGCGATGGGACTACTAGTTCCTTGGTGGTCCCCAACCATGTCTACCTCGATACAGGGACTTATACCGTTCGGTTGATCGTTACGAACTCTTGTGGGTCGGACACCATGTTTCAGACGGTTCGGATCACAGACTGTGGGACAGATGGCATCGATCCACAACTCGGTCAGGCCATCGAGTTAACGCCTAATCCCGTTCGGGATCAGCTACGGATCACCTTTGGGGCGGGGACACCTGCTTTCCTCTCGATGAAAGTCATCGGCGCAGACGGAAGAATATGCGCGAAAAAAATATTTAAAGGCATTTCGTCGGGTCAGCAAGAAGAAATTGAGTTAAAGGATTTGCCTACAGGCATTTATTATATCATCTTTGCGGGCGAAAAAGGGCATTTTGCTCAAAAAATTCTCAAACGATGAATGAATTAAGCCGCTTGATATACAAGGCTATTTTCACGCTGTTTAAACGGCTTCCTGGTTTCCGAAATCTGACTCCCAAAATCCGCTCAGGCTTTCTCAAAGGCATGCGCTGGAGCGCTAGCGTGAGCGATACGAGCTACCTTGTAGGGACTTATGAGGAGGACGCCATCGAAAAATTTCAAACCTACTTGAAGCCTGGCGGCGCGCTGTACGATATCGGTGCCAATGCAGGCTACTTCAGCTTGGTGGGGGCAAAATTATTGGCCGAAGGAGGAAAAGTCTATGCCTTTGAACCCATGCCCGACAACCTCGCCCTTTTGCACAAGCACCTTAAAATCAACCAATTAAGCAATGTAGAGGTCCTGCCATTGGCAGTCAATGACAAAGGCGGCACCTTGACATTTACCTACAGCGACAACCTCTCCGCCAATACTTATGTGGCGGATTCGCCCATGTTCAATCGACAGGAACGGACGCTACAAGTGGAATCTACTTCCCTTGATCAATTCATGGAAAGCCAGTCAGATTTGACGCCCCCTACCCTCATCAAGATCGATGTAGAAGGGGCTGAGTATGATGTGTTAGTCGGGGCAAAAAACACGTTAATTCGCTACCAACCTGCCATCTTACTCGCCACGCACGACAACCACCTTCCAGGCGTAAAAGACCAATGCCTCGGTGTCTTAAGTGAGATCGGTTACGAAATCTTAGAAGTCAAAGACAATAAGATTCCTGGCCAGCAAGATTTCTTGGCGGTCGCCAAAGAAGATTCAAAAGGTTAAGAAGGGTTGAATGCATTCCATACCTATCTCCTCAAAACTTAGAACTTAGAACTTAAATCCTTGGATACCCCCCTCCTTTCCGTCATCTCGATTGCCTACAACAACCGTGTAGAGCTAGCCGCCACTATCGAAAATGTGCTGGCGCAAAGCTATCCGCATATCGAGTATATCGTGATTGATGGAGGGTCAAAAGATGGGACAGATGAATTGTTGGTGGGATTGGATGATAAATTGGATCAATGGGTGAGTGAGCCAGACAAAGGCATCTACGATGCCATGAACAAGGGCCTCGCCCGCGCCACGGGCGAGTGGATCGCCTTTATCAATGCAGGCGACAGCTTTTACGCTACCGATACGGCGGCTCAACTGATGGCCCATGTCTCACCCGAAGTGGACTTCCTCTATGGCCATACGCAAGTGAAATACGCAGACGGCTACCAGCGCATCCAGCAGGCAAAGCCTGTGGAGCAATTTGCCCTGGGGCTGCCATTTGTCCACCAAAGCATGATCGCCCGTACCGCTGTTTTGAAGCAGTTTCCCTTTGACCTGAGTTATAAGCTCTGTGCGGACTTCAAGCAGTGTTATGACGCCTATCAGGCGGGTCATCGCTTCCAGCAGATTGACTTGGTTTTCTCCAATTTTGAGGCAGGAGGTGTGAGCGATATTTATCGTACCAAAACCACTAAAGAAGTCTGGCGCGCCATCCAGCCGTATAGGCCCGGATTGGCGCTTTGGCTGCGTTATCGCCTTCGCTTTGTGAAGGAATGGATGAAAATGAAAGTGAAGGGATTGTTAGGGCAAGGATTGGTACAGAAATTAATTCGGATGAAATATGCGGGGTAAGTTAAAATGAAAATTGAAATCAAAATATGAGCTAATTGTCAGTTTTTTACGACCATAATATCTCCACCTATACTGTTAGACTGGGTGAAATGTCCTGTGAATAAAACCATATAAGGCATATAAGAACATTTAAGAAAACTGCTTTGTGACCTTATATGCCCTTAAATGCCTTATATGGTTCAAAAATCGGCCAAAAGTCAAAACGGACTTTCTATCAGGTCTAAAGTATAATCACTCAACACAACCCAAAACCCTGAACCCTGAACTCTGAACTTCTCTTCCCCTCATGCGCATTCTCTTCCTGCAAAACATACACGCTATCGGTGGTTCAGAGAACTACCTACTGGCGCTATTGCCTGCCCTGATGGCAAGAGGGATTGCATGTGAATTTGTGAATGTATACAAAAAAGAAGATGTGAAAGAGGCAAAGGCCTACTCGCAGCGCATGCGAGATTTGGGGATTCCAGTTCATGAAATTCCGACAAGCTCTTTTGCCTCCCCTACCCTTTTATTCAACATCAACAAGATCTATAAAAAAGGGGCATTCGACGCCATCCACACCCACCTCATCTATGCGGACTTCTGGGCATCTACGATCCGCCGTTTCCTCAATCGTTCCATGGTCGTTTTTTCCACGAAACACGGCTACACCGAGCAAAACTACATCGACTATATTCACCGGCCTGAAGAGTTGCCAAGAGGGGCATATTACCATTTATTCAAATTCGCAGAGCGATATATCACCAAGTCTTTTGCCTGTTCAGAAAGCCTGAACGACTTTCTGATCCGCGCCAAGCTCGTCAAAAAAGGGCAACTGGAAGTGATCCAACATGGATTTGATTATCCCGATAAACCCGATCCAGACCCTACCTATCGCAAAGGAACCCCTCAACTGGTGATCGTAGGACGCCTCGCCCCCGTGAAAGGGCACACCTTGGTAATCGGCATTTTGCCCGATTTGGTCAACGTTCACCCTGGCCTCAAGCTTGTGCTGGTAGGCAAAGGGGCAGGAGAGGCAGATATCCGCCAACAGGTGGCGGAATTGGGGATGGAGGATCATGTCGTATTTATGGGCTTTCAGAAAAATGTTCAGGACTACACAGGCAATTCAGACATCGTGCTAGTGCCTTCACGGGTAGAATCGCTGCCGTTGGTAGTCCTTGAAGGCTTTAGCAGTCGCAGGCCTGTGATCGCCTTTGATACAGCGGGCTGTCGAGATGTCATCACTGACGGAGAAGATGGTTATCTGGTGCCAGCCTATGATACGGAAGTCTTGAAGGAGCGGATTCTGGCAGCCTTAGCTGATCCAGAAACATCCCATAGAATCGGCCAGAGGGCCTATCAGAAGCTCAAGAGCTATTATAGCCTTGATCGCATGGTATCGGATACGATTGCGTTTTATGAGACCGTTCAGGCCTAAGAAGACCGCTCGGGCTTCGCAGACTCAGCCCTCACTGCGAGACCGGTCGCCCTTTGGGCTCCCTACGAGACCGTTCGTCGCTTCGCTCCTCACTGCGGGACCGCTCGAAGACTCGCTACGAGACTAGAGAAAAGTGCCTTTAGTCTGGCAGTGAGGGCCGTCTTCGGCCCGAACGATCTCGCAGCGAGCCTGAAAGGCGAGCGGTCTCGCAGTGAGCGCCAGCGAACGATCTCGCAGCGAGGTGAGTCTTCGAACCGAGCGGTCTCTTTTCTTATTTTTCTACTATCTTTGCCACCTAAACAGCTATCTATATGTACCAAACTCCATTTCATACAAAGCCACTCGAAGACTATGCCTTTCTGGTGACGGGTGGGGCCGGATTTATCGGTTCCAATATCGTTGAGTACCTCCTCAAGCATGGGGCACGGAAAGTCCGCGTGCTGGACAACCTCGCCACAGGCCGTCGCGAAAATGTGGACATCTTCCTGAATCACCCCAATTACGAATTCTTCGAAGGGGATATCCGCAATCCTGAGGATTGTAAGGCTGCCTGTGAAGGAATTGATATGATCAGCCATCAGGCGGCGTTAGGGTCTATCCCTCGCTCTGTGGCAGACCCTATCACCACCAATAATGTCAACGCAGGGGGATTTGTGAATATCCTCCATGCCGCCAAAGAGGCGGGCATTGAGCGCGTTGTATTTGCGTCCTCGTCCTCCGTTTATGGAGACAATGCGACACTTCCCAAACAGGAAGACCGCATCGGTAGGCAGATATCGCCTTATGCCGTTTCAAAATACACCAACGAGTTGTATGCCTATGTCTTTGGCCAGATCTATGGCATGAAGCTTATCGGCATGCGCTATTTCAATGTCTTTGGGCCACGCCAAGACCCCAGCGGGCAGTATGCTGCTGTGATCCCCTTATTTGCAGATCACATCATGCGTGGCAAAGCCCCATTCATCAATGGAGATGGGACCTATTCGAGAGATTTTACTTTTGTAGAAAATGTGGTTCAAATTAACCTCAAAGCACTTCTGACAGACAATGATGCCGCTTTTGGGGAAATCTACAATGTAGCGGTAGGCGTTCGTTTTACGATCCAAGAACTCTATGATTCTCTCTGCGAGATCCTCGAAGTGGATATGAAGCCCAATTATCGGGAGACGCGTGTTGGTGACATTCCACATTCCCTGGCTGACATCAGCAAGGCCCGAAATCTCCTGGGATATGATCCCCAGATTGATTTTAGGGCTGGCCTGGAATTGACAGTAGATTATTTTAAGGACCTTTACAGGGAAAAATCATTGTAAGTTTTTGTATTTCGTAGGGGCAGGACATGTCCTGCCCCTACGAAATACAAAAACTTATAGGGCCAATTCTCCATGTTTCATTCTCCATTATTCATTCAAAATTTCCTCCCCTATGTGTGGTATCAGCGGCATCTATGCATTTGACGAGCAAGGAAAACATTGGCACTCATCCCTTCAGCAAGCCACTGACGCAATCCAAAGTCGGGGTCCAGACGCGCAGGCCTGTTTCTTTGACCAGCATGTAGGCCTGGGCCACAGGCGACTGTCTATCTTAGACACCTCCCCTGCTGGCAACCAACCCATGACCGACCCCTCAGGTCGCTATACCCTCATCTTCAATGGAGAAATTTATAACTACCGTGAATTAAAACCACAGTTAGACGCATTGGGGGTGCCGTTTCGCTCAACGACAGATACCGAGGTGATCCTCCAGCTCTATATTCACAAAGGCGTTGCCTTTTTAGATGAGCTGAATGGTTTTTTCACCATTGCGATCTATGACAAGGTTGAAGGTAGCTTATTGATCGCACGCGACCGCATGGGCATCAAACCCTTGGTTTTTCACCAAGATGAACATAGCCTGGTATTTGCCTCAGAGCTGAAAGCACTGTTGGCATTTCCGTTCATTAAGCGGGAGTTAGATTATGAAGCATTGTACCAATATTTGCAATTTAACTACATCTCTGCGCCTGCCACCATCTTCCGCGGCATCCATAAATTGATGCCAGGCCATTATATGATGCTCAAGGGGAAGGAAGTGGAGATGAAGCAATATTATCAAGTGCCTTATGACGAGTCTGCGGCTCGTCAGCAGTCGATGACCTACGAGCAGCAGCAAGCCCATTTGCTGGAATTGCTGGACGATTCGGTACAAAAGCGCTTGGTATCAGATGTGCCTTTGGGTGCATTTTTGAGTGGGGGAATAGATTCCTCTACCATCGTGGCGCTGGCCTCGCGCCATACCCAACAACTGAATACTTTTTCAATTGGCTTTCGCGATCAGGCCTATTTCGACGAGACGCACTACGCCGAAATGGTCGCCAAGCAGTATAAGACCAACCACACCTCCTTTTCCCTTACCAATGACGAACTCTACGGTACCTTCCACGAGGTCCTCGATTACCTAGACGAGCCTTTTGCGGATTCGAGCGCTTTATTGGTACATATTCTGAGTAAACGCACCCGCGAGCACGTGACCGTCGCCCTTTCTGGCGATGGGGCGGACGAGCTTTTTGCAGGGTACCACAAATACTATGGCGAGCTACGCGCCCGCCAGCAAGGCATCAAAGCGGGAGCCGTCAAGCTGATGGCCCCGGTCTGGCAGGCATTGCCCAAATCCCGTAACAGCAAAATTGGCAATAAGGTACGCCAGCTGCATCGCTTCGCCGAAGGCGCAAGCTTGAGTGAAAAGGAGCGCTATTGGCGGTGGTGCGCCTTTATCGGGGAAGAAGAAGCGGCTGAGATGTTGGTAGGGATGGATGGATTGGACCAAAAGCGCTATCAAGCGCGGAAGGCGGAAGTCTTGCGCCATTTACATCCAGGCGGCAGCATGAATGAGTTTCTCTACACCGACGTCCACAACGTCCTCACCAATGACATGCTCACCAAGGTAGACCTCATGTCCATGGCCAATAGCCTGGAGGTGCGTGTCCCTTTCCTTGATCATCGGATCGTTGAATTTGCCTTTAACCTCCCCATTTCCTCCAAAATCAATGGTCAGATGAAAAAACGCGTCCTCCAAGACGCCGTCAGGCCTTTACTTCCCACAGATCTTTACAATCGTCCCAAGCGGGGCTTCGAAGTCCCGCTCCTCCAATGGTTCCAGACGGAACTGAAAAGCGTAATCACCGATGACCTGCTTGCTGATGAACGCATCGCCGATCAAGGGATATTTGATCCAGCGTATGTGCGTGGACTAAAGGAAAAGCTCTTTTCCAGAGACCCTGGCGAGGTGCACGCCCAGGTGTGGGGGCTGATCGTGTTTCAGCATTGGTGGAAAAGGGTGATGGAGGGGAATTGATTGCAGAATGTTGATTGATGAACAAGGATTGTTGAAGGGAAGAAGGTTCTTTTACTTCATCAATCATCAATCCTTGTTCGCTATTCTGCAATCAAAAAACCCCTTGAAGCATACACTCCAAGGGGTCTTTCACTAATTTTTTTCTCCGAAAAAAATTACCAGAAAATAAAGATATTCACTCCTCCGGTAGCGGCTACGCCAAGAGAAGTGCTTTTTTGCGTCAAGTCAAAGACAGTCTTGTCATTTACTTCAATCACGTCAGTAGGGTCAGCGTTGAAACGGATGCTGCCTACATTGGTGTTGATGACTTCTCCACCAAGACTGGTGAAAGAGAAACCCAGTCCATATTCTGCGCCGATAGCAAAGTTGTCAGAGAAGAAGTAGTTGAAACCAGCAAGGAGGTTGGCGCCAATGCTGAGGCCACCAGCTGTCTCAGTCGTCTCAAGACGATCTTCTTCATAGATAAAACGCTGGATGTCTACTGCAAAAACAGTAGTGTCGATGTCATTAGAAACCGTAGATGGGCCCATCATCGCAAATGGAATCTCCAGTCCTACATAAGGGTCGAGTTTCGAAGCCGAAGAGGCTAAGTGATACTCACCACCAGGGGTGATGCTAAAGCTGAAGCTACTGGTCGATGTGACAAGTTTGTTGTCAATACGACGAGGATTGTTGAAATTGACTGAGTCCACCATGCTAGAATTGAAGCTAGTAGAAGCATCTGTATAATCGATGCCAAAGCCTACACGAAGGACAATCTTGTCGGTGAAATAACGACGGAGCAAGAACTGAGGTACGTCAAAAGCATCGCTAGAGAAATTGCCAAAGGCCACATTCTCCAGACCTGTAATTTTGAACCCTAAGCCATAGTCTCCTTTCACAGGCTTGAGCTGAGCCTGGGCAACGGTCGATAAAAGCGTCAGGGTCAGTAAAGTAAAGAGAATCTTTTTCATACAATTTTTGGGATTAGGTGAAATTAAGGGCGCAAATTACGAATATTATACCAAGCGTCAAATCAGGAGAAAGAGGAGAATAAATACAGTTTGAGGTTGAGTGTGAGAGCGAGGAAATCTCTTTTTTGATAGGCAGGGCATGTCTCGGGTGGCACATCCCCCATTGCATTAAGGATCAGGTCATCAATAGCTGTCCGATTTACTATTTGTCAACAACCAAATAGGCTAGATCGATTTCAGAACAAGGATTTTTGAAGGATAAAGACCTTTTTTACTTCATAAATCATCAATCCTTGTTCGATAATCATCACTCAAAACCAACCCTAAACAAGACAATTGTTTATCTCACATTCCTAAAGGGGATTGCCCGCAAAACCTACTTCGAAGAAGTCTCTTGTCTCGTAGCGAGTCTTCGAGCGGTCTCGCAGTGAGGCCTTCAGGCCGAACGATCTCGTAGTGAGGGCAAAGCCCGAACGGTCTGGTAGCGAGCGAAGCGAGCGGTCTCACCCCCCCCACCGAAAGCCCCCCGCATCCAATCCCATCAGGTCCAAGACCCGATGGGTAATGGTATCTACCACCTCCCCGATGTCTTTGGGGCGCGAATAGAAAGACGGCGAAGCTGGCATGACGACCGCGCCTGCGTAAGCCAGGGTGCGCATATTCTCGATATGGATCAGGTTGTAAGGGCTATCGCGAAGGACACAGATGAGCTGGCGGCGCTCTTTGAGCATGACATCGGCGGCACGGCCGATGAGGTCTGTCGAGGCGCCGGCGGCGATGCGGCCCATAGTGCCCATCGAGCATGGAATGATGACCATGTGCTCATATTTGGCGGAGCCACTGGCGAAGGGCGCGCGAAAGTCGTTGCGTTCGTAGATCGGAAAGGGCAGGTCCATGGGGCTGTCCAGCTCCGTTTCCCATACATCTGCGGCGTTTGCAGATAACACGACCCCTACCTCAACATCTTGAAAATGAGCCAATTGTTGGAGGAGGCGCTGGGCATAAATGCTCCCACTCGCACCTGTGACAGCTACAACTATTTTTTTCATATGAATTATTTTATCGGTAAATTGTTAATGGAAAAAAAGTAATTCCACCTTGAAGCGATTTACCCACCAACTGTTGCTGCTGTTGATAAGTTTGGGAGGAATGGGATTTTCCCTTTCAGCCCAGACGATCCGCACCTATCTCGGCCAGTCTTCTGTCCGCATGGACCAGCAGGTGGAAGTATATGTCGAGGTCACCGGCTTTGTGGCAAAGATACGTCCACAATTTCCTTTACTGGAGTTCTTTCGCAAAGGAGAGGTGGCGGAACTGACTGGTCATACGACAGGCGACGGGCCTGTTAAAACTATTGTACAGTCTTATCAACCTCTAGACACTGGTACTTTTTTCATTCCAGCTTTTGAAGTGAAAATGGATGAGAAAAAGGGCATGACGCAAGAACAAGAGGTGCATATCCTTCCTGGGCCACCAGCAAGCAGTTTCGTCCATGAAACCCTTGACGCCTGGGTCCAGGCCAGTTTCAGTCAAGATACCTGCTTCACTGGGGAGCAGGTGCGGATGGAACTTCGCTTATACCTTCGAGAATCGCATCGCAAGCTCCTGCAAGTGAGCGACATCGCTCAAGCCAACTTACGGGAACGGATGCATCACAGCGGCTTCTGGGTGGAGAAGCCTCCTGGTTTGCCCGAAATCCCCCAAAAGATCCAACAAGACGGTCATAACTACCTCATTTACACCCTATATCAAGCATTTCTTTATCCCCTGAACCCAGGCACTTATCGCTATGACAGCTTATACCTGGAAGCTTCACGACGTGAAGTCAGAAAAGGCGCATCTACCTTTGAAGTGCTCTCAGGCAAAGGCAGTCGCTTTGTCACCACCTTGATGCCTTTCAGCCCCATCGCCCTTGTAGTGAATCCCTTACCCTATCCTACGACCCAAAGTGTCGGAGCATTCCAATTGGAGGCTGAATTAAGTCCCCAACAAGTCAATACAGGGGAATCCTTGGAGCTAACCGTCACCGTGAAGGGAAATGGGAATATGGCCTTGCTGAAAGCGCCTCAACTGAAGGAGATTCCTTCTTTTTCTTATCAATCCCCCAGAACCGAATACCAAATTGATTTCGCTAGCCAGGAAGCCATCGGAACCCGAACATTCCGCTATGAACTGCGGCCTGCCTTTCGAGGGGAATACAACCTGGGGCCCGTTACTTTTAGCTTTTTTGATCCTGCCCGCCAGCAAATAGACTCCCTACAAGTCGCTTCATTGCCCATCCGTGTCCAAGGAGCGGACAAACCCGAAATCCTAACCGATCCCTTGGATAGCTTCTATCGCATCGCTTTAGGCAAAGCCTCCGATCGCCCAGTCGCGTCCCTGCCCGGAGAACCATTTTGGGTCCTGGGCCTAACTATTTTGGCTTTGGGGGTGTTTGGGTGGGGGGTGAAGAGAATGAGTGAATGAGGGAATAGGGGAAATGAGTAGATGATTAGATGAATAAATGATAAAATGGATGGACAGTGCTTTTTTCCATTCTTCACTCTCCATTTTTCATTTTCATTTTCAATTCATTCACTGTGATTGTTTTGTAACAAAAAAGTGAATGAATCCTGATAACGAAAGGGTAAATTTGTGGGTAGAAGAGAGACCGCTCAGGCCGAGGACGGCCTTCGCTGTCAGAGGTCAGACCGTTCGCGCCTTCGGCACTCACTGTCAGATCGCTCGCCATTCTGGCTCGCTGTCAGACAAGAGATAAAAAAGATTGCCTTTGTCTGACAGCGAGGCGAGTCTTCGAGCCGAGCGATCTGACAGTGAGCGCCAGCGAACGATCTGACAGCGAGGGCGAGTCTTCGAAGCCCGAGCGGTCTCTAACAAACAATACTATTATGAAAAACAAACTTGTAGTCCTTACCTTATTTCTCAGCATGTTTGTCATGGCATGTGCCCAGACAAATACGCAGACCGAATCTCCTAACAACGATTCAACGATGAACGAAAGAGCAGATAAAATCGAAAAAACGGCGACAGAATGGAAAGCCGAACTCACCCCCCAAGAGTACTATGTCATGTTTGAGCAGGGTACTGAGCGGGCGTTTACAGGTGAATATTGGAACCACAAAGAAAATGGCACTTATACGTGTGGGGCATGTGGATTGGCGCTATTTGATTCTAAAACCAAGTTTCGGTCGGGGACAGGCTGGCCCAGCTTCTATGACATTGTCAGTTCAGAGAATGTGGCGAGCCATACCGACAAGTCATATGGCATGACACGCACAGAAGTGCATTGTGCGCGATGCCATGCGCACTTGGGACATGTCTTTAACGATGGCCCCAACCCGACGGGCTTGCGGTATTGTATCAATTCCGTATCACTGGATTTTGAGCCGAAGGAGGTGGAGAAGGCTGCGGAGAAGCAGGAGGAGGAAGATGATGGGCAGTAGATTTCAGATTGATGATTGATGAACAAGGATTGAAGAAGGATAAAGACAGCTTCATTTCCTAAATAGCAGTTGATACCCCTTCATTGGAGGCGCTATGGGCGTTTTTGGTGAAGGGGTATTTGCATTTCATCTACAAATGGTTTTCATTAAAAGAATGATTCTTTCAAACCGTTGTTGTCGATTTTCATAAAACAAATTACTATAAATGGCTTCTTGAATCTTGTCTGAATCTAACATTTGCCCAAAAGCTTTTTTCAAGAACTGCTGGACTTCCCTATCTGCTTGGAAAATAAGCTCTTTTGAATTTGAGGTATAATTTAGCAAGTATACAATGTCTTCAAAATCATGACTGGCTCTAGGGTCAGAACCCCCACGATCATAGAAGGCAGAAAATTTAGTGGCTAAAAAAACAGGGAAAGGGAGAATCTTGATTTTAACGCCATCTAAATCAACCTGTTTGGGCTGTTTAAATCCATATTTAAACCATGGGTTTGCAGGTACCCAGCCCACAGGAATAGTGGACATCACATCCACTTTAATATCTTCAAATCTGAATCGACATATTACTTCATCCTCATGGGATTGATGAAAACCTCTCTTAATTAGCTGCTCCCTCAACGCTTCCAGTTCACTAAAATTGGCGATTTCGAGAGTAATGTCTATATCTTTCGTAGGTCTCACATCTTCTGCTGCAGGATCATCTATATATAAGCTCACGACAGCTCCCCCAACGTAAATGACCTTTCCATTGAGTTCACCTAGCGCAAGGGCTATTTTCTTTGTTGCAATGCGATTAATCTGTGTATTTTTCATCCTAATCTTTTCTTCAATTCCTCTACAGCGATTTTCTTTTCTCTCACCTTTCCTACTCTAAGGGTATCACATAATGCCATTAATTCATAGAATACAGTATCTTTTAGACTCGCCTCTGGAAGTTTCGGATGTAAGGGTTCGACAGCTTGCCCACGGACAGTTCCACCAGAAAAAGGCCACACAAACGGCTCATTGCTTACAATGAGTTCCTTCAAGGGAGAAACAGCATGTGCAGTCGGGATCCCTTGTACCAAAGGACCAGGATGTTGGGGATAGACATACGGTAGGCCATAGATCAAAAAGTCTGTAAGAGCCATTTTCATCAGCCGTTTTTTGTCAGGAGCCATTAACCCTGCAAATACAGATCGGTGAATACTTTCGCTTACCTCGCTGGCACTTATCCCCAGTTCAAAAGATAAGTCTCGCATCAACCAAGGCTGCTTTTCCTTAGCAGCGATTTTAAGCAGAATCACAATATCCTGTGGGCGCATGCCACTATGTTTTTTCATTTTGATTTCATTTATCTCACAATATATTAACTTTCATTTTTATTTGCAATTCGCGAATCGCGAATTGCAAATAGCTATCTCCAAGAATTCCTTCCTTTCTCCACATTTCCTTCGAAAAAACATTTGCATCCACTTGGAAAACTGCTATCTTTGCAGTCCTAATTTTGAGAAATTATGTACGCAATCGTAAATATCGCAGGACAACAAATGAAGGTGGAGGCTGGACAATCCATTTATGTGCATCGTCTAGCTGCTGAGCCAGGAGAAAACGTCGAATTCAACGAAGTACTTCTCGTTGACAATGACGGCGCCGTTTCTGTTGGAAAGCCCACTGTATCAGGTGCTTCCGTTACAGCTACTGTAGTAGATCACCTCAAAGGAGACAAAGTGATCGTTTTCCACAAAAAACGTCGCAAAGGCTACCGCAAGAAAAACGGACACCGCCAGCAATTCTCCAAAATTCAGATTGAATCCATCAACGCGTAGCAGAATTATTAATTGATTGATTATTAATTGATTAATTCTAGGATTTTAGTAGAATCGTGTTTTAACGTAAATTCAAACTTGCCTCTTTTTAGGCATATAAACTCTTCAAATCATGGCTCATAAGAAAGGTGGCGGTAGTTCCAGAAACGGTCGCGAATCCGAAAGTAAACGCCTTGGCGTGAAAATATTTGGTGGACAGAAAGTAGTAGCAGGCAATATCATCATTCGCCAGCGTGGACAGAAGTTCCGTCCAGGTCTCAATGTAGGGATGGGAAAAGATCATACCCTCTATGCATTGACGGATGGAGAAGTGAAGTTCCAATCTCGTACCTTCAACCAGAAGACGCGCAAGATCGTAAACGTGCTTTCTCCCGAGGAACTCGAGAGAATGGAAGCACCAGCGCCTACCAAAGCATCTAATGCTGCTAAAAAGGCAGCTGAAGCACCTGCTCCTGAGAAAAAAGCAGCCCCTAAAAAGAAAAAAGCTGCGCCTAAGAAGGCAAAGAAGGAGGAAGCTCCTGTCACTGAGGTAGATGTGGAAGACTTGACAGCAGCAGCTGCTGCATCAGATGATGCCCCTGCAGCAGACGCTACTCCTGAGGAAACTTCTTCTGAAGAAAAGACTGAAGAATAATCTTCTTTTGATTATACAATAGACCTCGGAGGTTTTTGAAACCTCCGAGGTCTTCCTTTACCAAAAGCGGCCAGAATGATGCATTCTGGCCGCTTTTGTGGTAGGGAGTGAGGGCTGAATAGTAGTTAGTTCTACCTATAGGAAATGAAGCGATTCGCTTTTTTATAAGTACGTTTTTAACGTGCTGTCGTGGATTTCGGCTTGTGCGGTCCCTGAGCTTGTCGAAGGGGCTTGTGGGTAATCCGCGACTACGTCATAAAACAGCTAAGTCACATCAATTCGTATTCGCATCTCCTTGCCCAAGACAGCTTCCGCACTGCCATTCCGAATGGCAATTTCCAATAAGCCATGGCTTCCGAGAATGGCGAGTATTTCCCCTTCTGCCACAGCAGCGTATGACTTGACTAATCCTCCAATTTCCCGATTTCCTACCTTAATCATTCTTACTTGATTTTCTCCTTTTTCTAATCGGATATTGGTAATCAAATTGCCAAAATGATCTGTATAGATAATTTTTCCTTCATAATTTCCTGAGGGAGAAAGCGTAATGAATGGGTCAGGAGGTAGTTGAAAATGAGCCAAAGGACCTAGCTGTGTGAATAAAAAGCCCGACAACAAATGCGCAGCTACTGGCGCAAAGATGTCCCTTCCATGAAAGGTCTGACTGATCGTGCTATTCATGACAGCGGGATTCTCCACATAGAGCATCTGACGAATGCGCTCCTGCGACAAGACGAAATCGAGCAAGCCATTGTCTGGCGCGATGAAGGTATAATCAACTGTCTGCACAGCCAGAATATGGCGATCACTACCTACGCCAGGGTCTACGACACAGACGAAGATCGTGCCCTTCGGAAAGTATCGATAACTCCTCCACAGCACAAATCCAGCTGACTGGACGTCCTGTGGAGGAATATCGTGACTCAGGTCTATGACCTGAGCGTTGGGACAAATACCGTGGATCACGCCTTTCATCGTCCCCACATAGCCGTCCTTTTGCCCGAAGTCTGTTAGGAGAGAGATCATAAGGGAAATGAATAGATGATAAGATGAATAAATGATTAAATATTTTCTCCTTTTATCATCTACTCATTTTATCATTTTCTTAAAACCTCACCGCATACTGAATCGTGAATTTCCGCTGTTCAGCCATCACGCCAGGCAGCAACAGGTATTCTTTGTTAAAGGCATTGCTAAGGTTAAAAGACAACTCTGTGGCATCCGAAGGCTTATATGCAAGGATAAAGTCTACCGAAGTGTCATTTCCAGAGTTGACTTGGGTGCGGAAATCGTGGAGGTCTTGGATCACGACAAAAAGGTATTGATCTATATTTTCAAGGAAACTACGTGAACGGTAGTTGGTGGTCAAAACGAACTTTTTATACCCTATAGACGCGCTCGCACGAATCGTCCGCTTGGAGCGGTATTTCAAGATAGGAGGCGCATCTGCTTTGGTGGTGTCTTGCAAACTAGTAATAAGGCCGAGCAGTTCTCCAAGGGTTCCATTTTCGAGGATATCTTCGGCATTGGTGAGGTCCAATTGATCTGCTGCGGGTGTTGGATTCAGATTTTGGGGGTCTAATAAAGTAATGCCACCATTGAGTGAAAAGAAACCATGCTTAAAATTAGCCGATAGGTTTGCAGTAATCTCAATACCATTGATCCGTGCATCCGTTACATTGGCAGAGGTGAAAATGGGGATGATTTTCAACTTTGGCAAAGAGTCTTTATCAAGCCCTTTTAGCCCAAATTCTACCATGTTATTGTATCGTTGGGTAAAGGCAGCCACATCGACATAGCCTTTTACCCCGCCATATCCATTGTCAAATTTGAATCCTTGTTGTATGCCTATTTCGGCGGAATAGCCTGTTTCAGACAGCAGATTTGGTGTAGCCTGTACGAGCAGCCCCCCCCCTTGCGTATTGGCATAGCGCTCTGCTACGGAGGCCGAGCGATACGCCTGACCAATGGAAGCACGAATATTGGTGCCTTCGGCAATCTGATAATTCAGGCCTGCCCGAAATACAGGTAAAGTCTCACGCTCCAAGGTATCTACCCGTACCGTCTCTAAGCGTACGCCAAGGCTCGTATTGAGTCGTCCGATTTTCCCATCCAATTGAGAGAAAACCCCTATTCTGCTATCGTCTTTTGAGCCTTGGAACAGACTATCCCCATTGGCTTGGGCATAAGAGAGAGTTGCCCCTACCGTCCAGTTGAATTTGTCAAAAACCGTCTGCTGGTACATGAAATCATTATAAAGCAAAAAGTTTTGGGCTGACTGGCCAGAAGTATTGGTATTTACATTTCTCAAATAACGGCCTCTGTACCAAAATAAGCCCCCTTTATCCGTGAGGAACTTGATATAGGGATCGACAGCCAAACGGGTATTTAGTTGACGGCGATAAACGCCGGGAGAAAGGTCAGGCGTCAACGCACCCCCACTGAGCATGGTGACAGTAGAGTCTACTTGCCCGGGAACGGAAACGTCCACCTCATCAGGGAAATAACTGCGCCAGAACAGCATATTACTACTGGAATCAATTCGGGTACTCATATTTACTCCGAAACTTAGGCCAGGCAGTTTTTTGGGTTGATAACGGGTCATCAATAGCCCCCTAAATTCCTCTTTATCAGTCCCTTGTCGATATCCAGAGTCCTTATTGAAGTCAGTCTGTACAGTCAGGGAGAGGTTGCCGATCCGGCGGGAATGGAAGAAGTGGGCAGAACCTTGGTAGGCGCTTGAATTGCCATCCCAGTCCAGGTCCTTATTGGCGGGGGAGCCATAAAATGCGCCCCTAAGGCGAAGAGAGCTTTTAGGCTTTTCGCCTGGTTGAGACGTCAGGATGTTAATTACGCCTCCAATAGAACCGGAACCATATAAGACAGAACTGGCTCCTTTGATCACCTCCACTTGATTGAGATTATCTACAGGTACTAAGCTCAACTCTGGGAAACCCGCATCCCCTGACAGCAAGGGGAGGCCGTCAAGGAGCACATTTACCCTACTTCCTACACCATATGCATACCCCGAACTCCCTCGGATATTGATCTGATCACCGACCATATCTACGCCAGGCACCTGTGTGATTACATTTTGCACGCTGAAAGTCGCCTGCCGGTCGATGGCTTCTTGCTTGACTACTTCTACTGAAGCCGTCAAGCCTGAGCGTTCCTGAGCAAAGCCACGAGAAGCGGTGATAACCACATCGTCTGTGGAGTAATCCTCAGGAAACATGTCAAAGTCACGTTTGAGCGTTGTGGCACCCTTGATTCGGATCCTAACTTCCCGCTTGACATAGCTGCTCAAAGAAATGACCATGGTAAGGGAATCTGCCGATCCCGGCTTCATTTCTAGGGAATAGCCCCCTTCATCATCGGTAAAAGTACCTGCTTTGAGGGATGGCGCTGTCACCTGAACCCCCGTGAGGGGTTGCTTATTGGTAGCATCTACTACCCGCCCTGTTATCGTAAGTGTTTGCGCCTGTGCGGCCATCGCACTGATCAAGCCTAACAACAGGAGGCTCATATATCTGCGAGAAAAAGGAATCACAAGTTTATTCATAGAAGATAGGTTTAATGAAAAAAAATCACCCTCACTAGAGATTCTAGCAAGGGTGAAATATAGGTTAAAAATATGGGCATCCTTCATTAGTTGCCAAAGTAGTTTACACTTCAGATTCAAAAAAGTGGTCATTTCGACGACCTGAGGCTTTGCGAAGGGAGGAGAAATCCAACATTCCCTTTTGTCCTGGTTACGCAGATTTAGTCCATTCGCTTCGATTGGACTATTAGACCACATCGTTAGATTTCTCCCGTTGGTCGAAATGACAGCTTTGCTGTATGGTTATGACACGTTTCAAGTGTAACCTACTTATAAAGGATTCCAGAACTGACAAATTTATCGTTGGAGGTTAAGCTTCTCTGTAATCACACTATTTCCGCCGTCCAAGGACAACCGTACGAGATAAATGCCATTGGGAAGATCTGCTGTACTCACCTCAAATTCATGGGTACCAGGAAAGAGCTCTCCTGCGTGCAGTTGCCTGATTTTGCGTCCCATCATGTCGTAAAGCGCAATATCACTATTGGTAGCTTCAGGCAATTCAAAACGCAAGCTGCTATTACCTTCTGTGGGATTTGGGAACAAACGGAGTCCCAAAGCAGCGCGGTTGAAGCGATCGTCGATGCTTACATTGCCATCAGCAATGGTCCAATGGATATTGAAAGGCTGTGCCAATAAGGCTTGGACGACAGGCCATAAGCCGAGCATATTGAGTTGGTCACGAAGGCTATCCACATTACATTCGAAGCTGGTAGAATCAATATAGCCTGGCGTAATATTAATAACGGCATCCAAGGTATCCCCTGCAAGGGTATCAGTAGGCGTACCACTAATGGTCACACATCCGCGGCTAATGACGCCAATATTGTGGTCTATTGTCCATACACATCCAGGGACATCACACTCATATGTCAAGCCTGGAGGCAGATTTTCAATGGTGTCAAGGATAAATTCACAAAAAGAAATCGTCAAATTATTGATCAATGGGGGAAAACTGACGGTGGTATCTCTTGGCAATACCAGATCAATCTGGGTAGAGTAAGCTACCCCTACTTCTGCTGGAGGCAAAGAGTCAACAGGATAAATTCCAACAGATGTCTGGACCGTGCTAGGCGTACATTGTGCGTTGAGGCCATTGATTCCTCCCAGGAAGAGAGCAATCGTCAGGATTAATAGGCTGAAGTGTTTCATATAATTTTTTGTTTTTAAAAGGTCTTTCTCTGAACGGTGAACCAAAATATTATATTTTTGTGGAAACAAAAAAAATAGATATGCCCAAACTGAATATAGGTGACATGGCCCCAGATTTTGAACTCCTGAATCAAGAAGGAGAGCCTGTAAAGCTTTCTGACTATTTAGGCAAAAAAAATGTGGTGCTTTACTTTTATCCTAAAGACGAAACCCCTGGCTGTATCAAGGAAGCATGTGCCTTTCGCGATCAATATGAGGCTTTTACAGATGCAAAAGCCGAGGTGATCGGCGTGAGTGGCGACTCGGTAGATTCCCATAAACTCTTTCAACTAAACCGGCAGTTACCATTTCAACTTCTCAGTGATGTCAAAAATCAGGTCCGCAAGCAATATGGCATTGCTAGCACCATGCTGGGGCTAGTACCTGGCAGAGAAACTTTTGTGATCAATAAAGCAGGCGAGATCCGCTATCACTTTGCTTCGCAGACACGTGTCTATGCCCATGTCAGCGAAGCGCTGAAGATTTTGCAGGAGATGGAGGATTAATTATTGATTGAATGATTATTGATTGATTAATTCTTAAACCATGCGTCCTCTCCAAAAAGCAGATTGGTCTATGAGACCCCGTAGGTTTTGGAAACCTACGGGGTCTTTTTTGCAATTTATTTGGTGTCCCCTGTTAGGATCAATCTTCTTTATCTTTCTCCAGCCCCTCCATGCCCAGACCATGCTTCAAGTCCACCTAGACGGTGGACGTATGCTCAAGATCAATCCCGTTTTCCCCGAGATCACACAGACTTCACTTGTCGCAGAACTGAGTGTCGCTCGCATGACGACTGGCAATAAAGCATGGCATCCCCGCTTCAAATACCCTGAAGTAGGCTTCAGCCTGACGTATCAGCGGCTGGGCAATCCCGATGCCTTTGGGCACGCCTACGGCGTGCTTGCCTTTATCAGCCATCGCTGGATCGCCAAGCAGCATTGGGAATTGCGTGCCAGGTTGGGAACAGGGCTGGCTTACCTGACCCGCCCATTTGACCGTATCAACAATCCTGTCAACAATATCATCGGTTCCCATATCAATAGCTACACCTATATCAAACTCCAAACTGTTTTTTTCCCAAAAAAACAGACCCAATACGTCCTTGGAGCAGGGTACCACCATTTTTCCAATTCTAATACCAGCATCCCCAACATCGGCATCAATGTCCCTACCCTGGCCCTAGGGGTACGCCATTTCTTGGATTCTCCTAACCCAGAACGCTTGAAGGCCTCCCCTACCCCCGTCACTCAAAATAGCCTGCAAGTTGGCGTGCGGGTCGGGTATGGCATTCTTGAAAGCAAGACGCCCAATGGGCCTAATTACCCAGTTTACCTCAGTTCGGTCTATCTCATGAAGCCCCTTCGGCAGAAGCTACGCTTCCGCGCTGGAATAGAAGCTTTTATCAGCTATGCTTCCATCTCTTGGGTGCGGAATTTTGACATTCCAGACGAAGACCCATTCTGGTCTGGGTTGGGAACGGTAGCCTTTGTCGGGGCCGAATGGATGATGGGACGGGTGTCTATCATCTCTCAAATCGGGCCTTACCTTGTCCGGCCCTATCAAATGGACCATTTGATCTATACCAAATCTGGCTTGCAGTATTACCTAAAAGATCAGCAACTCCATCCGCGCAATCAGCCATTTATAGGTGCTTATGTGCATTCTCACAGCGGCGAGGCCGATTTTTTGGAATTAGGGATAGGTTGGGTATTTTAGAGACCGTTCGTTGCTATCGCTCCTCACTTCGAGATCGTTCGCGCCTTCGGCACTCACTGCGAGACCGCTCAGGCCAAAGACGGCCCTCGCTACGAGATCGCTCGGCTCGAAGACTCGCCTCGCTGTGAGACTCAAGCCCAGTTTTCAAGGCCGCGAGCGATCTTTCCTCATTTTTCATTCTCCATTTTCAATTCTTAATTCTCTTCCTATGCTTCTCCTCCTCCACGGCGCCCTGGGCAGCCAAGACCAATTCAACCAGGCAGTTTCTCTGCTTTCACCTGACCATCACGTATTTACGATGAATTTTCATGGGCATGGGGGACGACCTGATGAAGGGCGCAGTTTTGATATGGAAGAATTTGTGGGAGATGTCCTGCAGTTTATGGAGGAAAAGGGGTTGGAAAAAGTGGACATCTTTGGCTACAGCATGGGCGGCTATGTGGCGATGGTGCTAGCAAAAAATCATCCAGAGAAGGTGGGTAGGATTTGTACGTTGGGCACTAAACTGGATTGGACGCCTGAAGGCGCTGCTAAGGAGGTCAAGATGCTCAATCCCGATGTAATCGAGGCGAAGGTGCCTAAATTTGCTCGGATGCTGGAGGCGCGTCATGCGCCACAGGACTGGCGAACTGTCTTGCACCAAACAGCAGATATGATGTTAGGCTTGGGAAATGGCAAAGCCCTTTCGCTTGCAGACTTTCAGTCTATATCGCATCCCATCCAGATCTGCTTGGGTGAGTTGGATAATATGGTGACTGAGACGGAGTCTCGTCAGGTGGCGGAGGCGTTTCCGAATGGGCATTTTGAGCTATTGGAAGGGGTGAAGCACCCGATTGAGCAGGTGGAGGTAGAGGTGCTTGTGGCTTTGCTCAGAAGGTGTTTCTAAGAAAGGGCAAGTGCAAACTCAAGTTCAATGTACAGGCTGATTGCGATACTTTAGATCTGATGGATTGTCTGTTTAGACTTAGGGCTATTTGTTGAACCATATAAGGCATTTAAGGGCATATAAGGTCAAAAAGGCGATTCTTTTATGTTCTTATATGCCTTATATGGTTTTATTTCATGTCTAACTAATGGCTAGTTGGTTTCTTTGACTTTGCAGGTACTGAGACCTACAATGGCATAGAGGGGGCAGAAGCTGACCAAGCTAGTCAGTAGAAAAATACCTGCGATGACGCCAAGGACTATGGCAGTAGTTCCATCAATCACTTGGGTGAAATACAGAATGGCTACGATGGCAACAACCGCCAATCGAATTATGCGGTCGAGGTTTCCCATGTTCTTCTTCATGATGTAATTTTTTGAGTAAGTAAAACGATTGTGATAACGAGGCCAAGACAGGTGATACAGACTATTGCTAGTTTCCATGCCTTAGTTTTGAGGTTATCGTTTTTCATACTTCAAATTAAGGGAAGTCAACCTATCCAATCAGTGACTTAGGTCACATAAGAGAAAATTTTGAATGAGGGAATGAGGAATTTTGAATGAGAAGCAGTAAATCACGCATTTAGAAAACTCAAATAGTTTCATCTATTTTTCATGTATTCGAGAGTTCGATGCTATTTCTTGATAAGCGAATTTTTCCTTCATTTTCCAATTTCTTCAGGGTTCTGGAAATCACCTCTCGGGCAGACCCCAGATCGTGGGCGATCTCTTGATGCGTCGAATGGATGACGGTAGAAGCTTCATTTTTCACTTTTTCGCCGAGATACTTCATGAGTCTGGCTTCCATTCTCCAAAAAATCAATTGATCTACCGTCTCCAGCAATTCCAGGTACCGCTTATCATATATCTCAAAAATGAAGGTATTGAGGGAGGGGAAACGTTTTATCCATTCGCCTAATTTCTCCGCTGGAATCAGCAGGGCTTCAGCGTCTTCTTCTACTATGGCGGCCACTTTACTTGTACTGTGGTGCATACAAGCAGAAAATGACATGATACAACTTTCTCCAGGTTGGATGTAGTAGAGCAATAGGTCTTTTTCCTCACTAGTGCTTAAGACTTTGATTCGCCCGCTCAATACGATAGGCAAGGCCTGGACATAAGCCCCTTCATGGAGCAGCAAATGGCCTTTGGGAAAAGATAGGAACAAGCCGTCTTGCTCTATCTCTGCCAGAAATTCCTCTTCTATAAAAGGGAAATAGTTCCTCAAAGTATCTATTAACATAGTTCAAATATACTAAGATTGACAAATGGAAATCCGAACTGACCAATGCCCTTGCCTGAGACCATTGGATTCTCCAATTTGCTTCCATGACCGATTCTCCTACCAAAACCACATTCCTCCACGCTTTGCTGCCTGTGATTGTATTGCTGGCATGCATTGTCTATGGCCTGATCCTACGGCCACAAGTGTGGGGACAACCAGCCATTCCGTTGGAAATTGTATTCCTTATGGCGGCGACCTATGCCATCGGGCAATTATTGTGGATGGGGCATCAATGGAAGGACATTCAGGCGTCTATCGTGAAAAAACTCTCTCAGGCCATGCCTGGCCTCCTGATCCTCTTTGCCATTGGCCTGATCATCGGCAGTTGGATGGTGTGTGGAACGATCCCGATGTTGGTGTATTTTGGGATAAAGGGCATCCATCCGAGCTTTATCTACATCGTGGCCTTTGCAGTGCCCATTATCTTTTCTATGCTGACGGGGACCTCTTGGGGGTCTGTAGGGACGGTAGGGGTAGTGATCATTGGCGTGGCGGCGAGCATACAAGCTGACCTTAGCATAGCAGCAGGCGCCATCATCGGCGGTGCTTATTTTGGTGACAAGCTTTCCCCTTTGTCAGACACCACCAATATGGCGGCCCTCGCCGTAGAGGTAGACCTCTACGACCATATCCGGTCCATGATGTATACCACCCTTCCTTCTGCCATCATCGCGGCCATCATCTTTTTTGTAATGGGATTTGTCTCCCCTCCGCTGATAGGCACCCATGACCTCAGCGAAGTGGCTACCACCCTTACGGCCATTGATGCTTCCTTTAATTTTAATCCCCTCCTCCTTCTTCCGCCTGCCGTGGTCCTCTATGGATCTATTCGAAAAAAAGCGACCTTGCCAACCCTTATCTTTTCGGTGTTATTGGCGGCGATCTTGGCACTCCTTTTCCAAGATTTTCAAGGGGTGGATGTGGTCCAAACCCTCTACAAGGGCTTCCATACAGATATGATTCAGTGGGTGGCGACGATCCCTGAGAATGTGCAAGAATTGTTTAACAGAGGGGGACTTTACGAACTGAGTGAACCCATCGTCATCGCCATTATGGTTTTCATTTTTGTAGGGGCAATTGACCATATCCAGGCCATGCCTATCCTCGTGGATCGCGTATTTTCATTTGCCAAAACACGCGCCTCCGTTATCCTCTCCTCTCTCCTGGCCACGGGCATCACCAATGCCCTTACTTCCAATCAGTATGCTACGAGCTTCATCGTCGGCGATGCCTTCAAAAGCGCCTATGACAAGCAGAAAATCTCACGCAAAGTCCTTTCGCGCTCCCTTGAAGATGCAGGCACCATGATCGAGAGCCTGATTCCGTGGACGACGACAACGGTCTTTATGGTCGCGACGCTAGGCGTGGCTTATGGGGACTACTGGCATTGGCAATTGATCTCGCTGATCAATCTGGTGGTGGCACCGATGTTGGCGATTTTGGGGATTGGATGCTTTTATGAGGAAGAAAGGTGAGGATTGGAGAATATCGATTGCAGAACAAGGATTGAAGAAGGATAAAAGTATGTTAACTTCACCAATCTTCAATCCTTGTTCGATATTCTGCAATCATTTCATCTTCCTCACCTGTCCCAGAGCCAGCAAGACGAAATACGCAAAAAGCGCCAGGAAGAAGCCTGTAATAGCGATTTTCATATAAATAGACACCGTCCACTGGATGGCGACTTTCACACGGTGTAGCAAGCTGATCTTGCTTACTTTCCCCTCCACCATAGAGAATTTCACCGTGCAGAATTCATTCTCCTCGTCAAAGTTGCCCAGGCTCACACCAAGGGCTTGAAGCTGCTGCTCAATGTCGAGGATTCTGTTTTCTAAATCAATGTATTCTTCGATCTTACCGCCTTTGGATTTGAGGTCGATGAGGGAGGCCCGAATCTGTTCCAAAGAAGCCTTTTTGGCATTCAGTTCCTTGTATTCATTGGTCTTGTCAGTCTTGGTGATTTGCTTGGATCGGACATAGCCGATCTGGATCAGGCGTGCATAGAGCGTGTCAAACTGTGCTGGAGGTACGCCTATCACCAAGTGTAGACTGCGATTGCCCGTATTGCCTGTCTTTTGCTCAAACTGAATCAAGGCATTATTCGCTTTGATCTGCTGCCTGGCAAGTGCTTCCTCTTTTTCAAAGGCCGTTGAGGTAGTGCTGACACTGGCAATCTTTTCATACTTCTGGTCTACACTGACCAGCGTAGGGCTATTTTGGCTCCCTTTCCCCTTATACTTCCTCGAAGCATAATTAGCACCAGACCAGTCGCTCAAATGATTGGCATAACTGACTTCTTGCGTGCTATAGGTTTGTTTTTTCAGGGTATAGCCGTAGGCGAGGCGAAAAAGGAACAGGATCAAAAATCCAGAAAATAGGAGGAGGGTCAGTTTGAGGACGCGTTGATAGAAGGGATTTTTCATAAGATGAATGTTGAATGATTGAATGGTGAATTTTGAATTTTGAATTAGGGGTTTTCACTCAAAAATCGAAACAAATATTTCAAGGTAAAAATGAACAAATTTCACTCCCCCCAATCGTCTTCGCGGAAAATTTGATTGTAGGGGCAGGACATGTCCTGCCCCTACAATCAAATTTAGCCATGACGTTTTGTTTTTTTTATTTTTCATCAAAAAGGGGGGGCAGTTTTTGTTTCGAAAAATGAGTGAACACCCCTAATTTTGAAAGGATAATTAAGAGTGAATAATCCTTTTGAGCTTCTTCCACACCTTCTTGGGAAACAAGGGGGCTAGCAATTGCCCCACATAGGATTTTTCAAAATTCTCTTTGATGCCAAAGCGTTCGGGTTCGGTATCGGGGCAGGTGTATGTGCCAAAGAGGATGTCCATCAAGGGCGAAATATTGGCGTAGTTGCCAGCGTCTCTGTCGAGGTCGTGGTGCCAGTGATGCAATTCGGGCGCACCGATGAGCATTCTTAAGGGACCCAGGGGCAGGCGCACATTGGAGTGGATATAGATGGCCCATATCCCGCGAAAGGCGATGACGCCCGCCAGCGTTTCCAGTGGAAAGCCCAATACAAATGCAGGCAGATTGATCAGGCCAATGGTATAAACGGAATCGAGCGGATGCTCTCGATGAGCGGCGAGCCAGTCCAAGTGCTCCGCACTGTGGTGCACCTTGTGAAATCGCCACAAGAAGTCTACCCGATGCTGGAGACGATGCCCCCAGTAGATGAGAAAATCGCTCAAAACGATGACTTCCAGGGCTTGCAGCAGCCATGGCTGCGCTTGCACAGCCACGCGGAAGCCCGCCGGCACGATCATGTCCAAGTAATGGCTAAAGTAGCTCAGCACCCACAGAACCGCTCCTCCCCACAGGAGGTATTGGCCGAGGAAGAAGCACAGGTCCACGAACCAGTGCGGCCGAAAAATCTTTTGGCCGCGCTTGGCGGGGAACACCTTTTCCATGGGCACAAAAACCGCGATCAGAAACAGGATACTCAAGCCTGTAGCGCCGAGAAGTTGGAGGAAATCCATGGGGAATTATTAATTATTGATTCGTCATTATTAATTCTTTCTTAGGGCTGTATCAGGCTTTTTCTCAGGGATAAAAATGCGCCCTGATTTCGAGGTGTTCATCAGCTTAGTTTTCATTTTTACAGAATCCTTTATTGGAAGAGAATCTATTGAAAAAGCAGGGTGATTTTGTTGGTCTGTCAAAATAGGTGCCTTGGAGCTTGGAAATATGACCGGACGACGGGGGGCGCCTGGCTTATAATCAAGGACAAAAATAGGATGTATTTGGGTGGTGTCTGACTGATCTACCTGCATTTCAAACGTATCAACTACCTCAATTAAATCCCATGAAAGAGAAGCATATTCATCGGGATATAACACAGTGAATGATTTTGATCCAGGCATTATTACATACGTTTTGGTGGTGTCAATTGAGGGACTACTGTCATTGTAGGTAAAACTTTTTGTCCCAAAACACCCCGCCTGAAAGCACACAAATGCCGTAATCAGGGAGATGAAGGCTGTAAGGGTGAGGATTTTGACAAGGGTAAATTTCATTGTGGGAAGGGGTTATTTGTATAAACCCGTGTAATCCGTGGCAAACTTCATAGACCAAAAAGCAAAAGCCATTGACCTTTTTACAGATCAATGGCGCTAATTATGAGAAGGACTGGGTCCATATTGAGATGGTTATCAGATAGTTATGAAAAATGGCTTTCTTTCATAACGACTGGAAACCGAAGGCTGTTGTGCATTTCACTTAGTCAAACGGCCCGTTCACATAGTCCTGTCCAGCATTTTTGAATTTGGAGGAGGAAGAAATTATTAATCAATAATTATCAACGGAGAGCTTATCTCCATACACTGACGATACCACCTACGATCGTCAAACTGACGACCCAGTAGCCTACATTGATGGCGATGTACTTCCAGCCTTTTTGCTCAAAGAGCGCATTGACAGTCAGTACAGGCATGGCCACCATAAGCCCTGCCAGCAAGCCGTGGAAGGCACCATGTTGGAAGGTCATAAACTGCTCGCCAGCTTGGTCGTCCCCGAAGGTGATGTCGTGGGTGAGGAACATGGAGACGATGATGCCCATGACAAAGGCGACGCCAAACATCACGGCCATATTCCCTCCTTGGAGGTCTTCCTCGGTCTTGCCGATGGTCTTCATCCAGGCAGTGCCAAAGACACTTTTGTGGTACCAGACAAAGCCTACTACAAGGGTAGAAGCCGATGCAACTAAAATAGCTAACCAATTCATAATAAGTGTAATTAAATGGTTTACAATGAGTTAAAGCTACCTATTTTTTTATTAACCACCGAACATTTCCGATTATTGAACGATGTTAAGTTTATTAAAAACCGTTAATTATCTCATGATTTCTTGGTCCAAGTGATTTTACAAGACGAGCAGCAAAGCTGGGACTTACATGTCACTGTAGTGCCTGATCGCTCTTCGGTACAAGCCTCTTCATCACTGAATCCATCACTATACTATTTGTACAGTCACAATCAATATCAATGAGGGCATGGTCAGGGGTGATCTCTGTTGCGAGGTCTGTACACGCATAGATGGTCAAACAACAGATAATTGTGGTAATGGTACCTTACAAAGGTCTCCCCAAGTCCTTCGATATGGTCCACCCAACGCCTAAATGGGCTGGCCACGTTATTAGCATAAATTGTGGGGTTGATAGGATGAAAGTGTAAGTGAATTTGAATAGTTCCTCCCCATTCTCTCCTTCTCTCATACCATCATTCTATCATTATCTTTTATCTTTGCCACTATGAAACGCACTACTACTCTACTACTACTGCTTCTTTTTTCTCTGTCATTTTTTGGGCAAAATGGGGTTTTTCGTCCTGCGAATATCCCCCTTCAGGTCCCTGTGACAGCTGGTCAGATACAAGAAGCCATTCGACAAGCCTTTCCTGCCCTTTATGCCTTACCGACAGACTTGGCACTTGCTTACACCAAGAAAAGCCCTGGAGGGAGCCATTGGACATTTTCCCAAACCTATAACAACCTGCCCATCTATGCGACCCAGATCAAGGCAAAGGTCAATCCACTGGGGCGGATCACGTCTTTTATGGATAATTTACAGCTGCGTATTTTAGCACCGAAAGATGATCGCTTCCAGCTCTCAGCAAGCAGCGTGCTCTTTGGATTGCACAAGCAGCTTCCCCGCTTTGATATGGAAATCGAACGGATGTACGAAGTGGTGGGAGGCTATTTGGTGCCGATCTATCGGGTGAAAGCATATGCCCAAGATGGGCCAGCGAGTTATGAAATTCGCATGCATGCAATTTCGGGGGAGGAATTGGGGCGTGAATCGCTCACCGTGTATTATGGGCATACCCACTACACCGACGGCGATACGAGCGGACGCGGACGCGTCTTCAACCCCAACCCATGCACCGCCGCAGGCGCTGCCTACGGCACCCTTTTCTCCGACAACAACGACATGCACGCCCCCATTTTTGATCAATATACTGATACCGTTATTTTACAAGACATTTCCTTTAATGGTCAGGTATTTTCCCTTGACGGCCCTTACGTGAAGATCCTGGAGTTCTCAGCCCCTCAGATCAACCCCGTCACTTCAACCTCTCCAGATTTCTTCTACTACCGCGACCAGAGCGGATTTGAAGATGTCATGTGCTATTACCATATAGACACCTTTCAGCGGTATGTGCAAAGCCTTGGGTATTCGATTTATGACCATAAACCCATCCTAATTGATGCACATGGGGGGGGCGGAGCAGACCAGTCCGCCTTTTCAGATAATGGACGCATTTATTATGGCATTGGCAATGTAGACGATGGAGAAGATGCAGATGTGATCATCCATGAATATGGCCATGCCTTGGCCTTTGATGCCTCGCCAGGGACACGGGGCGGGCAGGAGCGCAATGGCCTGGAGGAAGGCTATGGCGACTATTTTGCAGCGGCCTATAGCTACGATTTGCGCGCGGATTATGGCTGGGCTACTGTTATGAACTGGGACGGGCATAGCCTCTTTTGGCCTGGGCGCAGCGCTGCCACCACGATGAAATACCAGTCTTCAGGGCTGGGGCTTTACGAAATCGGTGAAATATGGGCGTCAACCATGATGCAGATCCGACAAGAGATCGGCAGTCGAGAGGCGGACCAGCTTCAGCTTGAAGTCCTATTTGGCTGCGCCCGTCTCATGACAGTCCGCGACGCGTATGATTTGCTCATTCAGGCGGATAGCGCCTTATTTGGTGGTTCGCATGAGCAGACCATCCGCTATTACTTCTGTCAACGCGAGGTCTTGACAGGCAGCGAATGCTTAGGCGTCAGCATTGATCCAGGGATCAAGGAACGCCCTGTTTCTTGGAGTGTCTACCCCAATCCTAGCGAAGGACTTGTAGGGATCAACTGGTTGGAATACACCCCACCATGCCCTGACGTGGTGGTGACTGTCGTCAATAATATTGGGCAGAAAATTGCTACTTTGCCCTTTGAAGGAAAAACCACCGTCACCACAGATATCAATCTAGCGCCCGGTATCTATATGCTCACCTTATATATTGAGGGAAAAAGAAACTCCAGCAAAAAACTATTGGTCAGGTGATAGGGTTCAGGGTTTAGGGTTTAGGGTTTAGGGTTTAGGGTTTAGGGTTTAGGGTTTAGGGTTTAGGGTTTAGGGTTTAGGGTTTAGGGTTTAGGGTTTAGGGTTTAGGGTTTAGGGTTCAATTCGTTGCGGGGCATTTTCATTTTTATTTTCATTTTGATTTTCATTTTTATTTAATGCACAATCGCCTTTTTTCTCTCTTATCCCTATTCATTATTTGTACCCTTATCAGTTGCCAGGATGACGATGCCGAGCGGCCACTCCCTTGTGAAGATGCCAGTGCACTAAAACTGGCGTTGGCACAGAAAGTCGATGAGGGAACATATGTCAAAAGTATTGATACCTTGGCCCAGGCATATCAACTGAATTTTCTGGACCAGACGTTACAGGCTCTTCCTTTTTCTTGTATCGAGCGAGTGGAAGTGGATAATGGGACAAATGAAATTCGGGTATTTTTCCCTGCCAACAGCAATCCCTGGGAATTCCCCCTCGCAAAAATGATTGACAATGTCACCGTAACAGTTGATCCTTTTGGATACAATCCCCTCAGTGCACGCGTGACAGTTGAGACCACCATAGAAGGCACTTTTCGCATACGGGTGGTAGGAAAAGATGGCCCATCGAGTGATTTTGAGCACACATTTGAAGACAATAGGACCAGTCATACCTTGCCGATTCTCGGCTTATATCCAGACCATGACAATACCGTCATTCTTTATTTATTAGACAAAAACAGCCAACAACGCGCCACCGATACCCTGACCATTACCACGGGCCCTTTGCCCAGGGCATTTGCCGAAATCCATATCGCACATGCAGAGCGAGGGTCGATGGAACCAGGGTTTACCCTGATCAGTAACCGCACCTTTTACAACCCCAATATCCCCTATATGATCGACTCGTATGGGAATATCCGTTGGCTATTGTACTATAAGCAGCATCCTGTGTTGAAGCGGTTGTTTTATGACGTGGGGGTAGAGCGATTGGCAAATGGGAATTTCTATTTCGGTGATATGTCTACCTCAGCGATCTATGAAGTAGATATTTGGGGAGAAATCATTCAATCATGGGATTTGCAGGGCTATAATTTCCATCACAATGTCCAGGAAAAGCCTGACGGCAATTTTCTTGTCACAGCCAGTGACCCCAACGCACTTCACCTAAACGGTGCCTTTACCGTAGAGGACTTTATCCTCGAAATCGATCGCCAAAGCGGCAATATCGTCATGACCTGGGACCTCCGAGAATTGCTGGATGAATACCGCACTACCTGGTTCGATGACTTGGGCGAAAATCCCATCGACTGGGCACACCTAAATGCCGTCATCTATGACCCTTCCGATACGACGATTATCGTGAGCTGTCGCCATCAAGGCATGATGAAGTTCAACTATCAACATGAAGTGGTCTGGATCATGGGGCCGCATAAAGGATGGGGCAAAAACCGCAAAGGAGAAGATTTGTCCCAATTTCTCCTCACGCCATTAGATAAGAATGGTCAACCCATTACAGACCCAATGGTCTTGCAAGGCGACCAAAATCACCCTGATTTTGAATGGAATTGGTACCAGCATGCGCCCGAATTCCTGCCCAATGGGCACTTGATCCTATATGACAATGGCGACAATCGGAATTATTTCTTCAACGGCCCCTACAGTCGGGCAGTGGAGTATATCATCGATACCAAGGCCATGACCATCCAGCAAGTATGGCAGTATGGAAAAGAACGGGGCGCCGAATGTTATTCGCGATTGCTCTCTGATGTAGACTACCTCCCCCAAACAGGCAATATCCTGTTCGTCCCAGGCGCTGGCGCCGATAATGGTGGCGGGAAGCTTGGCGGCAAAGTGGTTGAGATTGCCTACCCCTCTCAGACCGTGGTCTTTGAAGCGCGATTTAGTAGCAATGCATTTTTGCAATTGCATAGGGCGGAGCGGATGCAGATATATCCATGAGGGTGAGATCGTTCAAGCAAGTTCAAGGGTTGAGTTCATTCCAGAAAGTCAAATTTGACTTTTTCCTTCATTGCGACGGACTAAAGTCGCGTCGCAATAGTTTTTTCTGCCTATTTTACTATTGCGACTGGGTTTTAACCCGTCGCAATAGAGCAAAATTCCTTTTAAAAGGAATTTTCGGAGCAGTCTCAGCGTTCAAGAAGTTCAAAAATTACGCATTCATAACTCTTGAATCACCTAGCAAATTAAGCCCATTAAACCACCTCTCGAACTCTGAACCCTGAACCCTGAACCTTTGAACATCTTCCTCTTGAACCTCCTTTTCCCCTCCCCTCGTCTCTCCGCTCACATCCCACTTTCAGCGTCTAAGAGCGAAAGCAACCGCGCCCTTCTTATCGCTGCGCTCTGTGACGCGCCATGCGACCTCCAGAACCTCGCTACAGCGCGCGACACCCAGACCATGCAGCTGCTGCTAGGCACAGAAAGCCCCGTTTGGGACGTGCAAGACGCAGGCACTACGATGCGCTTTCTGACGGCTTATGCCGCCGCAAAAGGGCTGAAACGCACCCTTACAGGCACTCCGCGCATGTGTCGGCGCCCTATCGGCGAATTGGTAGAAGCGCTGAAGAGCCTAGGAGCAGAGATCCGCTACGTTGACGAAAGGGGCTTTCCGCCGCACGAGATCCTTAAAGGAATTCCCTTTCATCCTGCGCCTCCCACCCTCAGTATCCGAGGGGACATCAGCAGCCAGTATATTTCTGCCCTCCTTATGATCGCCCCCACCATTGGCGGGCTTAAGTTGCAGATCACAACGCCCTTAGGCTCAAGGCCTTATGTCGAGATGACCTTGGGCTTGATGCGTCATTTTGGGGTAGACAGCCTCTGGGAGGGAAATGTGATCGCTGTTCCCGATCAGCCATATACAGCTCAATCCTACATTATCGAAAGCGATTGGTCAGGGGCGAGTTATTGGTACAGTATGGCTGCACTTTCCAGCCAGGCAGACATCTTCCTAGAAGGGTTACGTCACCCTTCCTTCCAAGGCGATGCTGCTATTGCCACTTACATGGAACCGCTGGGTGTGACAACCGAGTTTGTGGAAAATGGGGTCTGGATTCGCAAGCAACAAACGCCTGCGCCCTACCCGACCGATTGGGAAATCGATTTTACAGATACGCCTGACCTTGCCCAGACCATGGCCGTCGCCGCTGCGGCCCTCAATGTGCCTTTACGCCTAAGCGGACTGCAAAGCCTTCGCATCAAAGAGACGGATCGTATCCTCGCCCTCCAGCAAGAGTTGGCAAAATTTGGGGTTTCTTTTCAGGAAGTAGAACCAGGCATTTTTGCGCTTTCAGGGGCTTTTCATCCTGCTCACGAGTCCGTGAAGACCTATGAGGACCATCGAATGGCCATGGCCTTTGCGCCACTCGCCTTGCGGCAAGAGGGACTCAGGATCGAAGATCCAGAGGTGGTGGAGAAGTCCTATCCGGCATTTTGGGAGCATTTGCAGTTGGTGAGAGGGAAAATTGAGGATTAAACATTTTCCTCTAAAATTCCCCCTCCCATTCCGACCCTGGCAATGCGCCCGCAATGACCAACTTATTTTGGAATGTCCAAACCTTAATCGTAAAGCTAAGCCCCGTAGCTTCTGGAGAAAGAAGCCACTCCTTCCCCTCATGGTTGGGCGGCCCAAATAGCTCAGCGCCCATGGCCTCGTTGCTATAGCCTTCTTCGATGACGAGGATCATCTCATAAAAGGGCTGGTCATCTTGGGTCGTGACATAACACGTCGCCGACTGAATCCGCTTGGACAGCTTGCCCAAGGCATATACTTCGCGAAAATCGCTAAAAGTCTTTTGCTGCTCAGCGCCTGGAAACTTTGCCAATAAGGCCTCCTTTGCCATACCCAAATAAAGCTTATGCTTTTTAAGTTCTTTGGGAAAGAACTTCTTCTGGGCTTTATGCGGTTTTTGGGCAAATGAAGGTGTGAAAACCAGACAACATAAGAAAAGAATGGAGATTACAAGTAGGTTTTTCATAATTGTAAATCTAAGATTATTCCAGTATTTTTCAGGAATCGCATGGCCCATTTCCCAATATCTATGAAGCAGCCTACGGTATTTATCAGTTATAGCCACGAAGACAAATACTGGGTCAGGGACTATCTCTTGCCCAATCTCGAAAAAAATGGCATTCCTTGCCATATTGATTATCGTGATTTTGAGTTGGGCGTTCCGTCTATCGAAGCGATGGAACGGGCAGTGGATACCTGTGAGAAGACAATTTTGGTCTTTTCGCCGCGCTGGGTAGGCAGCGAATGGGCGCAGTTTGAGGGGGTGATGTTGCAAACAGAGTCGCCCTTAAACAGGCATGGAAGGATTGTGCCGATTCTTTTAGAGAAATGTGACATTCCCAGGCGTCTCAAAATCCTCAATTATGCGGACTTCACAGTTGCCCCCAATTGGGACGCTCAACTCAATCGTGTCATCAAGCATATCAAAAAGGATTTTGAAAAGCAGGAAGCCCCTGAAGAACCCTTCCCACCCCTCGATCCCCAACACATAGACATCTCCCGCCTGCCCCAAACAGGCTTCGAACTCTACGGCAGGCAAAAAGAACTCGCCGTCCTCAACGGCGCCTGGGCAGACGACACCACAAACATCGTCAGCTTTGTCGCCTACGGCGGGGTCGGAAAATCCACCCTCATCAACAAATGGACGGAGAAAATGCGGTGGGACAATTACCGTGGTGCCGAACGCGTCTACGCCTGGTCCTTCTACTCCCAAGGCACCAACGAACGCGTCACCAATGCCGATCTCTTTATCAACCAGGCCCTGATCTGGTTTGATGACCCCGATCCCACCCAAGGCTCAGCCTGGGACAAAGGCAAGCGCCTCGCCCGCCTCATCAACCAGCACAAGACCTTGCTCATCCTCGATGGCATGGAACCCCTACAAGAAGGCGGGGACGTCGACACCGGCAAGATCAAAGACCCCGGCCTCGCCACCCTCATCCGCGAACTCGCCAAATCCAACAAAGGCCTCTGCCTCATCACCACCCGCGAACACGTCACCCAACTCGACCGCTTTTCCCATAAAACCCACCAACAAAACCTCGAACATATCTCCGACGAGGCAGGCCGGAAACTCCTGGAAACTAGGCGTATTACTGGCACTTCGGAAGAACTAGAAGACATCGTAAAAGCCTATGGCAACCATGCCTTAGCCATCAATCTGCTGGCAGAATACCTGCGCCTTTTTCCACAACATACCCTAGAAAAGGCTCGTGCAATTCCTGACTTAGCTGTCGAATATGAGAAAGGTAAACACGCCCGTCGTATCATCGAAGCCTTTGCGCAACATTACGGCGTGGCATCAGCCGAATATCAGCTATTGCTCATGTTGGGCCTGTTTGATCGGCCTGTGCCGATGGCGGCGCTAGAAGCGATTATGGGAAAGAAGCCGATTGAGGGTTTATGTGATCAGATTCGTGATACGACTGGTGGGACATGGTTTTCCACTTTGGCTACGCTGCGAAAGCATAAGCTGTTGTTTGAGGAGAGTGAGCATCGGCCAGATACGCTGGACTGTCATCCGATTATTCGGGAGCATTTTGGAGAGAAATTGGAAGAGGCGTTTCCTGAAGCTTGGACAGCGGCGCATGATCGCTTGTATCAGTATTTTAAGGCCTTGCCTGAGAAGCATCTGCCAGATACGCTGGAGGAGATGGAACCGTTGTTTCATGCCGTTAGGCATGGTTGTTTGGCGGGGAGGTATCAGGAAGTGTTGGAGGAGGTGTATTGGGTCAGAATTCGAAGAGAAGCTAAAGCATATACAGTTCATCGATTAGGTGCATTTAGTGCAGACCTTTCATGTTTATCCTATTTTTTTGAAAAGTTATGGGATAAGCCTTTTGGTAGCTTGACAGAACAAAGTCATGCATTTATACTAAGTTGGGCTAGTTTTCGGCTTCATGCATTAGGAAAGTTATCTGCAGCAGTTCAACCTATGAAGGCATCTTATGAAAAATTAAAAGCCCTTGAAAGAGGAGCAGACTTTTCCGCAAATACAGCCAATCTTAGTGAGCTATACCTTGCATTAGGAAATCTAACCGTTGCACAAGATTTTGGAGAACAAAGTGTGACCTTTGCAAGCCGAAGTGGAGATTGGAAGAGAAAAAAATCAAACCTTAGTGTTTATGCCAATTCATTATTCCAGGCTGGCGCATATAAGGATGCCAAAAGATTATTTCATAAGGCTGAGGAAATTCAAAAAGAAAACCAAAAAGAATATCCTTATCTTTATTCTATTAGCGGTTTTCGTTTTTGTGGTTTGTTGCTGTCTCAAAAAAAACATCAAGAAGTACTAAAAAGGTCAAAAACAACTTTAGAATGGATAAAAAGGAAGAGTTGGCTTTTAGATATTGCTCTTGACACACTTACAATTGGCAAAGCCTTAATGCTTATAGAACTTAACACTAAATCTTCCAATTTTAAAGAAACAACATATTACCTCAATCAAGCAGGTGACAGCTTACGGAAAGCAGGAGATCAAGAATTCATCCCCCTCGGCCTCCTGGCCCGCGCCGCCCTTTTCCGCCATCAGCGGAAGTTCCGCGCTGCCTGGGAAGACCTCGACGAGGTCTGGGAGATCGCCTCCTACAGCGGCATGCGCCTGCATCTGACGGACTACCACCTGGAGGCGGCGCGGCTGGTGCAGACGCAGTTGGAAGATGGAGGAAACCGCTTTGAGGTGATGGTGGATGGGGAGGTCCTGGCTATGTCCAGAGAGGAGATGCAGGTGCGCTTTCAGGTGCATCTGGAGGCGGCGGAGACGCTGGTGGAGGAGACGGGGTATCATCGAAGAGATGAGGAGGTCCGAAGTCTGAAGGTCTAAGCGTCTGAACGAAGAGAGATCGAGCGTTCGAAGGTCTGAAGACGACGATCGAACCCTGAACCCTCATATGTTTGCAATATAAAAGAAACTGGTTAAACTTGGCGAAGTTGAACTGGGGCTTGGGGAGCAATCCGAGTGTTGAACGGTAGTACGTTACCAATGGAAATTCTTAGGTTTTTCGATTACAC
>JAUIKF010000022.1 GCA_030430575.1 Bacteroidia bacterium
AACAAGTGAACTCACTAAACCCAGATGATCCATCCGCTCGGTAGTGTATTTTGATGTTTCTGGTTCCATTGAAACACAAAGTCCGAAATAATTCACACTTTTGACAATTCACCCTAGGAAGACGGGTCATAAAACACCCCTACCTCCTCCAAGGGCTTGCGCCCTATATCAGGGACCCTCACTTCATCCGCAGGATATCCCACAGGGATCAGTAGAAAGGCACGTTCGTTTTCTGGGCGCCCAAGGGTCTTTTGGAGGAATTTCATGGGGCTAGGCGTATGCGTGAGCGAAACCAGCCCAGCCTGGTGGATAGCCGTCAATAGCATGCCCGTGGCGATGCCTACAGACTCGTTGACATAATAATTGTTCCGCTTTTCCCCATCTACTCGCTCGTACGACCGACTAAACACCACGATCAGCCAAGGCGCGATTTCCAAAAAGGGCTTCTCCCAGTTGGTTCCAAAAGGCGCCAAATCCTCCAACCAACGGTCAGACATCCGCCCGTGATAATTGGTGTATTCCTCTTTCTCCGCCGCTTCGCGGATTTTGGTCTTCATCGCAGGGTCGCTGACCGCACAAAAGGTCCACGGCTGCTTATGCGCGCCCGAAGGGGCCGTAGAGGCCGTAAGGATCAATTGCTCGATGAGCGCTTTGGGGACAGGTTTATCAGAAAAATCACGAACCGTGCGTCGTTTGTCCATTAAGGCATAAAAATCTTGACTGCGCACCAACATTTCGCTTTCTGGGTAGGTTTTGGGAATAAATGGGATAAAAGTATTTTCCATGCTAACATTGTAAGGGAGTACTGTGAGGAACTAATTTTGAATGATTGAATGACTAATTTTGAATAATCATCCTGAAGGTATAGTCACTGCACCTACAAATTTACATAGTTCAAGGTATTTCTAGCAGAAAGAACCCCAAAACTCTAAACCTTAAACCCAAAACTCAAAACCACCCTACCCATGCGTATATCGGGTCCTGCCAATGCAAACTCCACCATGATCGGCAAAACAGGAATCTTCTTCCTGATGCTTAGCATCATTGTGTTGTTTGGAGTCCTGAGTCTGATGTTCATTCTCACGCCTGAGAAAGTGATAGAACCCTTTCAGGTTCAGCCGCTATTTTACCTGAATACCCTCTTGCTGGTGGCTAGTAGCATGGTATTGCATATGGGGTGGCGGCGTCGGCGCTATGCGGATGCCCGGCCATTTGTCCTGTGGGCATGGCTGTTAGGCATTGCCTTCTTATTGGCACAGACTTATGCCTGCTATGAGGTTTATGCTTATTATACAGACCTACAACAAGTGAATATCTCTCAACAATTGGAAGGCGCACTGGCTAGCAATGCAAAACGAGATTACCTCTACCTGCTCAGTGGTGCCCACGGATTTCACCTGATTGGAGGGATCTTATTCCTGGCTTATGTATGGAAAGGATTCCGCAAGCGCGCCAGAAAGCACTTTGAACTGTCCGTCTATTTTTGGCACTTCCTGGGCGTTTTGTGGGTATATCTCCTGCTGGTATTGACCTTTGCTAGGTAGGAAGGTTCAGACAAGGGTGGAAGTCTTTGGTCTGTAGTTTGTTGTCTGTTGTTGTACTTTTCCACAAACCACAAACCACAAACCACAAACCACAAACCACAAACCCCAAACCCCTACTCATAAACAATCTCCTTACTGAAAGTCCCTTCTCCATCTGTAATCTGCAAGACATAGGTACCTTTTGGGAAAAAGCTCAAGTCGAAGGATTGGGTAAAAGTGCCTTCTGGTACTTCCAATAAGTCATGTAGAACGATAGAGCCTTCGGTATTGAGCAATCGGAATTTGAATAACAAAGGCTGGGATGCTTCTATTTCTAGGGTTACAGCCCCAGTAGTCGTTTTGGCAGGAAAGACACGAATACCACTTTCGTCCACCAGCTCTTCGAGATCACTGGAATTCGTGACTTTGAGGGTTTGGGAGAATTCATCTGTGCATACGCCGTTGGAGACCGTGAGGGTCACTTCGAAAGTTCCTTCTTGCGTGAAGATATGGACAGGATTTTGTTGGCTAGAATTTCCTCCGTCCCCAAATTCCCATTCCCAGGCAGTCGCCCCACCTTCTGATCGATCGGTAAAGTTCACTACCCCATCTTCCATAGCGAGGTCCACTTCGTCAGAAGAAGAAATAAAGCCTGGCTGAATCTCCGTTACATGTACTTCCAGGGCCGCTGTGTCCAGGCATCCTGCGTCGTCTTTCCCCACCACTTTGTAGGTGGTGGTGGCGGTAGGCCTTGCCAATGCTTGAGGCCCCGCCGCTCGCGGATCTAGGCCAGCTACTGGCAACCATTGGTACTGATCTCCACCAGAAACATTCAGCGTAAGGTCATCGCCTGTACAGACACTGGCGGCAGAGGCTGCTAGGGTGAGGCCATTTCCTGCTTTGACACTAATAGTGGCAGAACCTTCCATCAGGCATCCCAGAGAGTCCGTGCTCCGGACCGTGTAGATGGTTGTGGTGGCAGGATTAACATTTGTTTTAGCGCCTGAAGCGTTGAATGTGCCTGCCTCGGTGGTCCATAAATATTCTCCCGTAGCTCCAGATGCTGTGAGTTCTAGTGAGGTGCCTGGGCAAATCTCCTGTGTCAAAGGAGTAATTACCAACGGTTTTGGGGGACTGACTTCTATGGTAATATTGGCAATCGCTGGGCAAGAGGCGCGGTCAGTACTGGTGACTGTATAGGTAGTGGTGACCGTAGGAGAAGCCATGACCCGAAAGCCTTCGGTTGTATCTAAACCGATGGCTGGGGACCATTGGTAGGTCTCTCCTCCACTGACGACAATCTTGGTCCGTTCTCCTGCGCACAAAGTAAGCTTGTCAGCATCTATGAACAGCGACTCCCCAGAACTCACTTGAACGGTGGCTTCTGCATATGCCTCACATCCAAACCCATCAATTCCCAACACCTTGAAGGTGGTAGTCTTGTCTAATTTGGTGGTCACAGACTCCCCCGTAGGATTTTCAAATAGGTCAAAAGGCTCCCACTCGTACTCCAATGCCCCTGAAGCAGTAAGCGTAATTTCCTCATCTTGGCAGACCATGGTCGCCGATGTTTGGAGACTCACAACGGGGGCGTCTTTGACAGCGACGGTGACATTGTCAGTGCTGCTACAGCCGTAGGCGTCTTTGGCTTCCATGCGGTACGTAGTGGTTTGGTCTGGAGAAATAATGACTTCTTCTCCTACGCCTACGACCTCGCTTCCTATGCCGTACCAGACATAATCTTCTGCACCTCCTGCTTTGAGGCGGATAGATTCACCGGCACAGATGCTAGAAGTCATGCTTCTGATGCGGGCCTCTTGGCCGGTTCCTCGTACCGTTACACGTACCTTAGCCGCTTGCTGGCAGCCATTTTCATCTATTCCTTCTACCGTATATGTCAATCCCTCCAATGGACTGGCAGCCACCTTTGCCCCGACAAACGAATTCAGCCCCTCTATGGGCGTCCAGCGGTATTCCATCAGCCCAGAAGCTGTTAATATGGCGGTATCTCCTTTGCAAATAGTCAATACACTGTCTGCTATCTGTAAATTGCCAGGGCGTACGACTTGAATATACCCCGCACGGAAGACTTCGTCTATCCCTGCACAGCCTTCAATCCGAAGCATGACATCATACCTGCCAGGCTGGGAATAGATGACTTTAGGTCGCTGTTCGGTAGACGTCGAAGGCGTGCCGCCAGGGAAAGACCATGAAAAATTGGACGCACCCCTGGAGCGGTCTACAAACTGGATCACTTCTCCCGCACAGACCGTTTGCTGCGCCACAGCAAAATTGGCGATGGGCGGCTGATTGCTCCCTACAAAAACAGTCACTTGCTGGCGCGCTTTGCATCCAAAGTCGTCTGTCGCTGTTAGCGTATAGGTCGTGCTTTGCGTAGGTCGAGCAATGACTTCCGCAGCGCGATTGCTATTCAGCCCAAAACTCGGTGACCAGTAGTAGCTTGTGGCGCCTTCGGCAGATAGAACTGCCTGCATGCCCGGGCAGATGGTAGGGTTCGACACAGAAACGGAGAGATCAATGGGCTTGGACACAGTGACTTTAAAAGTGGCTGTATCCGTGCAGCCTTCTCTATTATGCCCGATGACTGTGTATAGGGTGCTTTGACGAGGACTTACAGGTACTGAAGCGCCTTTGCGGATGAGCAAACCAGGCGCAGGCAGCCACTGGAACTCCGCAGCTCCTGTGACATGCAGGTCAATGGTGCTCCCCAGGCAGACTTGGTAGCTATCTTTGAGGCTTTTGATAGCGGGTTTGGGCTTAACGGAAACTTTTACCTTGGTGGAAGCATTACAGCCGATAGGGCCCGCACTGACGGTATAGGTGGTCGTTTCAATTGGGGTAACCAGCAATTCTTCTCCTTCAAATGTTTCGTTGCCTACATCGGTCGTCCACTGAAAATTATTCGCGCCTACGGCGTGAATTCGCACTTCCTCCCCAGGACAGATATTGTTGCGCTCTGCCTGAGCAAAGACCTGAGGCGCATCCTCTACTTTGACCATGACACTCTTGGTAAATTCACAGCCATCATCATTTTTTCCGATCACCGTGTAAGTGGTGGTTTCTGTGGGTTTTGCCGATACTTTGGCGCCTGTGGTTTTGTTCAGGCCCGTCGCAGGCGACCAGGTATAGCTGCCCGCGCCAGCGGCGGTGAGTTCGACGGCTTGACCGTCGCAGACGGTCGCTGTGGCAGGAGAGACTTCGAAGCTGGAGGCTTCATTGACTTGCACCTTCACGGTGCGGGTGGAGGCGCAGCCTGCGGACCCTATGGCCGTGAGGGTATAGGTGGTGCTCACTTTGGGCGAGGCAGTTACCCGCTCCCCGATATGGACGTCAAGGCCCTTTTTCGGCGCCCACTCATAAACCAAGGCTCCTTTGGCCGTTATTTCTTTCGAATTTCCTTTACACATATTGACCACCTTTGGCACCTCTACTGCTGGCCCTTCTTTGACCGTAATTAGGCCTTCCCGAACGAGTGTTTTATTGCCTGTGGCATTGGTGGCGGTGAGGATGACGTCGTAGATGCCTGCTTTGGGGTAGGTAATCTTGGGCGATTTGTCCGTGCTAGATGCTGGAACCCCCCCAGGGAAAGTCCAACTGAGGCTTTTAACGGCATTTTTGCTGAGGTCTTTGAATTGGATGGTGTTGCCTTCACAGACGACGGGGTCTAAAGCTATAAAGTCTGTTGCGGGAAGGGGTTTCGTCTTGGCAGCGATGCGGATATTGTCTAGGTATAAATTATTGCCGTAGCCAGAGATGTTGACAAAGGCGATTTGGACAAATTCTTCCCCGTCATATTTTTTGAGATCAATCACTTCTGTACGCCATTCATCCGGGAAGGGCGTATAGGGACGATTGAAGGCCTCGGCCGTCGCTAACTGCTGGCCGCCTCGGCGGTAAATGGTTTGGTATCTTGTGCCACAATCCGTGTTGATCATGACGAGCAGGGTATCTGAATATGTTTCGCTAAAGGTGGCATAAGACACGTCAAAAGACAAAATCGTCTTTTCACTCTGTGAAAGGTCGATCACAGGGCTGATCAGCCAATCATGGCTTCCCAGTAAATTATTGTCATAATTATCAAACCAAAAAGCCCCTGTACTGGCCCCTTTTCCCCCCACACGCTGGGTGTGCGCCCAGCCCTTTTCCCCTTGTGGATCAAACAATAGAAACTGCGTAGGTGGCACCTCATTAGTTTCAAAATCAGCAGCGACGGGTACGGTAGCTCCTTCAGTGGTCACCTTGATATATCCCTCACGTAGCAAGGCAGGGCTTTTCCCCGCTTTATTTCCTACCACCAGACTCACGGGGAAAACTCCCGCTGTAGCATAGGTGATCCGCGGATTGCGATCGCTGGAGGTCGCGGGTGTTCCGCCAGGAAAAGACCAGGTAAACTCATTGGGGTTTCCTTGGGCCATTTCTGTGAACTGGACTGAAAGTGGTCCGCAGCCAAACGTGATGTCTGCTTTGAAGGCCGCTACAGGCAGGGAATTCTCGGTGCTGCAGACATTGGATCGCAAGAGGCTAGCGCGGCGGGGAGCGCTTTCCAGGACCGCCCGCATGCGGCGACGTTGATCTTTGGTGAAAATATTCATGCAGGCATCGTCGGTATAGTCCATGAAGTTCTGAATCATGGCTTGCCCAAAACACCCGGTACGACCCGTAGGACAGTTGAAATTGGGGTCGCTGGTCTGTGGCGTATCGCCGCAGAAGTCATCGACATCACAGGGACCGTCGCCCCAGACATGTCTGAGGCCCAGCCAATGCCCCACCTCATGGGTCGCCGTCCGCCCCCGGTCAAAAGGCGCTGACGCCGTCCCCGTAGTTCCAAAGGCATTGTAATGGATGACCACCCCATCTGTATTTTCTGCGCCTGGGTCATTGGGAATGCCTGATAGGCCTGATGAACTCGGAAACTGGGCAAAACCCAAAATGCCCCCGGCGATATTGCATACCCAGATATTCATGTAGCGAGTAGGGTCCCAAATGGTATTGGGCTTGATAACTTCGTTGATGAAGCGGTCGCGAAATGGCGCACCAGCTATCGAAATACGGTCTATACCGTTAGTGGGCCGGCCTTCTGGATCTATGGAAGCCAGACAAAATTCAATTTGGCAATCTGCGGCTACGCCTGCAAAGGCGGCTGGCGTATTGACGGCGTCGGGATTTCGACGGCGATAGTCTTGCGTGAGAGAGGTGATCTGGGTTTCTATCTGTCCTTTGGAAATATTCTCAGTGGAATTGCTATAGATGACATGGACCACCACTGGAATGACATGGATGTCGTTGATGCCTTTGATCCTGAGGTTACGACCGACTTGGGTGCGCTGCCCGATCCATCGCTCAAATTCTTCTCCACTCTCGCCGCCATGCTTAGCCTTGCGATCTTCTTCCATTTCTATCGTGCTACACTTTCGCTTCAAAGGCACCGTACTCCGAAACCTCGGATTGAACTTCACAAAGTCGTAGACAGGTATCCGCTTGAGGGTGCCCGGCTGGCCCTGACGGACGTCAAGGGTAAGGTTGGCGTCGGCCCCAAAAGCGCTAGGTGCTTTGGCAGGAGGTAGCTCATTCTGTGCTTGAAGGTAGGCATTTCCCCCAATACACAAGAACAGGGAAATGATCATTCGGGTGACTAAAGGTTTCACCCCGCAGAAGTAGGAAGAATCATACATAAAACAAATATAGCATTTATCCATCAACGCGTGCTTTAAGAATTATATATTGATAAATTGACTAATTATTGATTAAAATTTCATCATTACCTACTGATTACCAATCAATTGCAATAAATCAGTCAATCAATAATCAATCAATTAATAATTCCCTACTTTTGCCTTATGCCCACTATCTTTTCACATGCTGTGGCCTCACTGGCCATTGGAAGTGTTCACCCCGCCAAAGAGCGACCCTGGAAGTTCTGGCTGCTAGGTATGCTCTGCTCCATTATCCCCGATGCTGATGTGATCGGCTTTCGCCTCATCGCTTATGATTCTTTCTGGGGGCATAGAGGATTTACGCATTCCCTCTCATTTGCCTTGGTTTTTGGGCTAATCATCACCCTGATTTTTTATCGAAAAACGCCGCTTCTCAGCAAACAGCCTCTTTTTTGTGATATGCACAGCTTCGCACGGCATATTAGATGCCTTCACGACAGGCGGTATGGGCGTCGCATTTTTTGCGCCGATTGAGAATAAGCGCTACTTCGCGCCAGACATCTGGCGCAAGGTCAGGGTATCGCCTATTGGGGCACGTGCCTTCTTTAGCGAATGGGGCATGAGAACCATGAAAAGTGAATTTCTATGGATTTGGCTGCCGAGTGGGGTAGTGATTTTCTTGTCAGCTATTTGGCGAAAAATGAGGTAATAGGGGAAAACCCTTATTTACAAGCGAATATTTTTTTGCTAACTTTATGAGCATGAAGAACAAGAAACTCATACGATTTGACTGGGCTATTAAGAAATTGCTTCGAGACAAAGCAAACTTTGATATTTTAGAAGGCTTACTGAGTGTTTTGCTAAATGAAGATATTCTGATTCAGCAAATTCTAGACAGTGAAAGCAATAAAGATGATGCGGATGATAAACACAATCGGGTAGATATTCTCGTCGAAAATAGCAAAGGAGAGTTGGTTATTGTAGAGGTGCAAAATAGTAAGGAATACGATTATTTTCATCGCATCCTCTATGGAACTTCAAAAGCTATTGCTGAACATATAGGGGAAGGAAAGCCTTATGCAGAGGTGAAAAAGGTGATTTCAATTACCATTGCTTATTTTGACCTCGGGCAAGGGGAAGATTATGTCTATCATGGTACGAATACTTTCAAAGGCATTCACAAAGGAGATATTCTCACCCTGGCAAGTCGTCAAAAAGAATTGTACGAAAAGGAAGCGGCCTATGAGATATTTCCTGAATACTGGTTGTTGAAAGTGGATAAATTCGATGATCAAGTCAGAGATAAATTAGATGAGTGGATCTATTTTTTGAAGAACGGAGAGGTACAAGAAAGCTTCTCAGCAAAGGGATTGGAGGCTGCGAGTCAAAAACTAGATTCGATGAACCTGACTGAAGAAGAGCAGAAGGATTATCAAAGATATCTAAAACACCTACGTGATATTGCCAGCATCAACCATACGCAAATGGCTGATATACAGAAGATTATTGAGGAGTCGGAGAAAAAAGTACAGGAATCAGAGAAAAAAGTACAGGAATCAGAGAAAAAAGTACAAGAATCAGAGAAAAAAGTACAGGAATCAGAGAAAAAAGTACAGGAATCGGAGAAAAAAGTACAGGAATCGGAGAAAAAAGCAGAAGAATCAGAGAAAAAAGCAGAAAAAATGCAGCTTCATATAAAGGAACAGGAAGAGCAGAAAAAACAAGCAATCCTAGGGTTTTATCAAAATGGGATTCCCATCTCAATCATAGCCAGTTCAATGAATCTATCTGAAGAAGAAGTCGAAGCAATTGTCAAAAATTTGTTGAGATAAATTTTATTGCTACGTCTCATGAGGGTGAACTTATAAAGAGAACCCCCAATGAGCCCTTCTTCAACCAACGCCTGCAAGGTATTCCTATACCTTGTCATCCAGTTAGGCCTGAACAGCCTGACAGCCCAGCTCGCAGCGCCGCCTGCAACGATTCGGATCCAATCCGAATACTTCCTGGGAACCAATTCCCTCAAATGTAAATACGAGTACTACTACCATGCCTGGTCTGAACAGAAGGTCCGTCATGGGCGCTTTTCTGCATGGGATACGAAAGGCCGCCTCCGGCAAAAGGCGACCTATCTGCATGGAAAGCTGGATGGAATTGTGCTGTATTATAATAAGCGAGGCAAGGTCGTGAAGCAGGTCACTTACCTCCTGGGAGGAAAGGTCAGTGCCTTTCGACCCAAGAAAGGAGGGCAAAAGTCATGAAAACACTTTCCTTTTGTACCCAATTGATCATCAGTATATTACTGTTCGTCGGAAGCCTCACTTCTGTGCAAGGCCAAACCGCTGAAGATGTATTGACGAAGCAACTCGATTCTCTCGTTCACGTCATTCCAGGGCTCAACGAGCGAACGACCCTGTCGCTCCGCGACGTGCCGCTGCACGAGTACGTGCGCGCCATCGGCATGGCCCATCATATCAACCTCTTCATCGAAGATACGCCCCACCTGCGCATGACACATAACCTCAAGGACGAACCTATCCGGTCTGTGATTCAGTTTGTCTGTACCCATTTTCACTACAAAATAACAGTTGTTGGTACGATCATTAACTTTGTCCCCAATCCTCCACCCGCCCCACCACAGCCCTTGCCAGTTGCCAAAATCCCTGACATCCAGTTTGCAGATGGGAAGCTTTCCATGGACCTTCAGGCGGATAGCTTATTTCAGGTGGTCCGGGCCATTTCGGCCCTGACGGGCCAGAAAGTCATCATTCGTGCGGGCACGGATCGGCTGGTGCGGCTGTTCACGCCGCCGACAGAGCTGGCGCTGGCGCTTAAGCTCTTGGCTGAGGCCAATGACCTCACCTTGCGCCAGACGCGCAAAGGGTATTATGTCTTGGATGCCCTGCAACCTTTCGTCAACGGCGGCGAATCTGTGCCGCGGTCTGCAAGTCAAGGCTCATTATCCGTGGAGGCGTTTGTGGATGGAGAGAAGCGATATGTGCAAATGGCTGCGCAGAAAGCGGACCTGGGAATGCTGGTACAGGCATTGTTTGAAGAAGCGAATGCAGACTTCTTGGTGTTTGGGGAATTGCAAGGGCAGGTGAGTATGCAGTTGGAAGCGATGACCCTTGACGAAGTGCTCCGCTACCTCTTTCAAGGCACTGATTTTACCTATCGCAAAGATGTGGATCTCTACTTGATAGGCCCCAAGGACTTGCCGGGCCTTCAAAAAGTGGAGATTGTCAAGCTGCGCTTTCGTCCAACAGACCAAGCTCTTTCCCTCATTCCTGGCGGCAAAATGACTGCGCAAAGCAATTCCGCTCGCCCTTCTGCTCGCGCCCCGATTCAATCTCCCTCCAACAATAATTCCCCTTTTTCCTCCCGACAATCTACGAATAGCCCATCAGGGAACTATTTCACCCAAAACCAAGCCGCTCGCATGACGGTTCGGGGCGTAGAACTGGTGGAATATCCCGAATTGAATCGGATCATCCTGAAAGGCCCTACAGATGAAGTGGAAGCCCTTGCGAGCTTTTTGCGGGAGATCGATCAGCCGATTCCGATGGTCAAGGTGGAGATGATTGTGGTGGAAGTAAATAAAAACCAATCCTTGCAAACGGGCCTTCAGGCGGGCATCGGCGGTACGCCTGACTCTTCGGGCACCAGTCTTTTTCCTACCCTTAATACCCAAGTTAATGGCACCCAACTCAATGAGGCCATGCAATCATCTGGCATTCCGTTTTTGCAATCTCTCGGAACGCTAAGTCCGAATTTTTACCTGCGCTTGCAGGCGCAAGAAGCACGCGGAGATGTCCAGATCCGGATGCGGCCAGTATTATCTATGCTAAATGGAAGAGAAGCTTCCCTCACGATTGGTCAGACCCAATATTACCTGTTGGAAACCACGACAAACAGCTCCGGCGCGGTCAATAATTTCCAACAATTCTCTCAACAATTTACCGAAATAGAGGCCAATGTGACCCTGACGATCAGGCCCTTTATCTCGGAAGACAATATGGTGACCCTAGACGTCGCCCCTGACTTCAGTACGCCCGTCGGCACCTTCAGTGCCAATACCCCGCCTACCATCGCTACCCGCCGATTTGACTCTAGCATCCGTGTCAAAAACGGCGAGACTTTTGTCCTCGGTGGACTCACTCAGGAAGAAAGCAGCCGCAGCAATAGCGGGGTGCCTTTTCTGAGTCGATTGCCCATTCTGAAGTGGTTTTTGGGCAATAACCAGCGCAGTCGGAGCGAATCCTCCTTGATGATTTATATCACGCCCATCATTTATTATCACTGATCATGAAATGGCTATCCTATATCGGCTGGTTTGGGCTGAATCGACTGCTCGTGGTTGCGCCAGATACGAATGGTGGCGGTTACCATCTAGGCATTTGTCATAAGCGAAAAAATGCCCTTTCCGTCTCAGAAATGACCTTTTGTGAAGCTGAAGCATTGCCCAAAAAGCTGGATGCGTTTGGCGATCTACCCATCGTTTTGCGGGTGGATTCGGAGGAAATTATCACGGGGAAGATTAGGGAGGACGAAGATCCGCTGTTCGCAGTATTAGGCGTGAAGGTAGATGCGCCCAAAGCATTTTGGGTGCAGAAGCTACCGCAAGCCGATGGCTCGGTACATGTCGCGGTGGCGCGTCGCGATGCACTAGCTGAATGGGCAAAGCCCTTCGCACAAGTCGCGGAACGCGTAGTGTTTTGGAGCCTGAGTGACGTGGGGATGCAGTATGTAGCAGGGGCGGAGGAAATGGATGAAAACGAAGCGAATCTACTAGGTACAGCCATCCATGCTCACCTCGGCCTGGCCGAAGGGGCGTATGCGAAGCGGGCTACCGACTTTCATGCTAATCATCTGTGGGTCAGACGATTGGTGATCACTTTGGTCGTGCTCTTGGGACTGTTGTGTCTAGGATTTGTCGCTGACAAAGCTTTGGGGCATCAGATAAAATCGGAGAAAGCGCGGCTGAGTGAGTCGGCCCCTGATCGTCAGAAGCTTGACTCCCTGGAATCGGCGATTGCTGATGTGGAAGAAGTGCTGGCGACTTATGAAGCATTTGACCTGAATCCCAGCCGCCATGCTTACTGGCTCGACCAGATTGCTCGTAACTGTCCCCCCTCCGTTCATCTCCAAGGCTTGTATCTTTTCCCCAATGAACAACGCCTCAAAAAGTTAGACCGGACGCTACTGGATGACCCACCAGCGATGGCTATTTCAGGCAGGACAACCGCCGCAGAAGATGTGGCGCTTTTGCTCCAAAACCTTCAATCCCGTCCCTTTTTTTCAAGAATCGAAACCCTTAAGAGTGAATATAACCACCCCAAACAGGCTTATGAATTTGTCTTGCTGGGATGGATGGGAATTATTGATGGAGTAATGGATTAATTATTGATTGTTATGCATGCCAAACGTTTACATATGCTGATTATCTGCCTGACTGCCATGGTGTTAGCTTCTCTATGGGTGGGCTTCAATTTGGGAAAAGGAGGGATAGAAAAGGTTAATCAATTGCAAAAAATACAGGCGCTTTCGAGCAATGCATCGCTAGTTCCTTCCCAACTCAAACAGCAGGAAGCACACCTAGCTAGCCTGGAACAGCAGGTAGATAGTATCCGCCAAAAGTGCGAGGCGCTTGGAAGTCCCATTGCCTTTGCGAGTTACCTGGAAGCGGCCTGCCGTAAGCACGAGGTACGACTGGTGACTATGCCTGGCATGCACCACACAGCAGAAACCCAAGCGAACCGAAAAGAGGAACGCTTCAGCCTGCAAGGCGATTTTCACAAGATACTTCGGTTGTTATTTCAAGTGGAGCAAAAGGACCAGCTTGGAAGCGTAACGCGAACTTCCTTCACCTTACAGCAAGTTCGAGCAGGACATCTCAAGCGCCAACTGCTGATAGCAGACGTGGTGATGGAGCGGCCTGTAACGAAGTCGGATTAAGAGAAACCATATAAGAAATATAAGGGCATTTAAGCGACTTTACTTATATGATCTTATATGCCTTATATGGTTCAAAAAATAAACAAAATGAAACCCAAACGATCCCATAAACTCCTCATTCCAGCAGTCTTGCTGATCTGGGCGGGTGTCATCTTTAACTTGACTGATGGCTGTGAAAAGCACGTTGAAGCAACTCAACCTGTGGTTTCGGCCAGTCAACAATCTCTTGGTACCACTAGTGATAGCCTGACCTTATCACTCAATTACCCCGATCCATTCCTCAAAAACAACCCTTCTTTTTTCGCTAAAAATACCTCTTACACTAAGCCTCAATCAGCATTATCTCTTGGCGAAATTCACCACCAGAAAGAAGCACTTGTCCTCCCAGAGATGACCTTCCTGGGGGCCGTAGCGTCTTCGACACAGATCAGAGGCCTTTTGCAATTAGAAGGGTACCTCTATGATGTTGTAAAAGGGCAATCCCTCGGACATCTAACAGTGTTAGATGTGGAGCTAACCGCTATCTCTCTTCAGTATAAAGATTCCCTGATTTTATTAACCCAAGACCCATGAAACTCCCAGGTGGCGCCATGTTGTATTGTTTGATGATCTCCCTGGTCAGTGGTGGCCTGATGGGCAGTTATCTCTTGTTGAATTCCCTTCAGCAGCGCTTTCTCGACCGTGAACATGCGATGGTAATTGCGCAGGATAATTTGCATTCAGGCTTAACCTTGTTCCGAAGTACACCTGAAGCTACCTACATGACTGACAGCCTTTTTGGCTCTGTCACAGATAGTTTTGAAGTGACCAGCGAGCCTTGGGGACTGTTCCAATTGGTATATGCCAAGGGCGTTCACGGAACGACTACTATAGGCCGAAGCGCATTGCTGGCCCAACAACCAACGGGACTCTGGAAAGCAGGGCTTTTTCTCGCAGACCAAGGGTTCCCTTTGTTGATAGCTGGGGACGTTCATCTATCAGGAGATCTCTATCTGCCGCGAGCGGGCCTTCAGACAGGCTACGTGCATGGCAAAGGGTTTTCAGGACAACAGACTTATCACGGAACTTTGCACAGCAGTTTCCTCAAGGAAATAATGGCGCATTCTTCCTGCTTGCAGTCCATCCGAGATAGCCTGACACAAATTTCCCAGGAAGTACCTGACAAAGAGCAGGTTGTATTGAGAAATGTGAATCAAAAAAACGATTGGAACGAATCTGCTTTTTGCCTTCAATCTCCTTATCGACTCGAAATAGAAGCCTCCCTATTTGCAGGAAAATGCATTCTCCATAGTTCCCATGAATTGATCATCGGTGCTGACACGGAAATAAACCACGGGATATTATTTGCCCGAAAGATCACTTTTCAGTCTGGGTTTCAAGGGCGCGTGCAAGCATTTGCCACAGAATCTATTACCCTCGAATCAGGGGTAGAACTCGCTTATCCGAGCGTCCTGTATGTGGCAGGTGGGCGAATAACCCTTTCAGAAAATTGTGACATTGAAGGTGCTGTTTTACTGGATCACGCGATTTCGTCAAGCACAAATCTTCAACAAGCATTTTGCCATGTGGCAAAGGGTACCCAAATCACAGGGCATTTGCTATGTCAAGGCGCACTAGAACTGCGAGGCAGTGTTAAAGGTCATGTGATGACTGATCAATTTATCCTAAAAACACCAGCAACTACTTTTCAAAATTACATGCTGGATGCGCGGATCGAAGGGGGAACCCTCGGCCCCAGTTATTTGATGCCTTTATTACAGGAAAATGCGCCCTTAGAAATATTAGAATGGCTATGAAAGTAAAAGGAAATACCCTACTGGAGCTCGTCATGGGCATGGGCATTTTGGCCTTGGTATTTGTCCTGGGGATGGGAAGCCATCATCAGTTGGCAGGCATTTACTCGTCGCCCCAGCGCTTTCAGACGCAGGTGATCTTGGAGGAGATGCTGCAAGCCCCCTTTTCGGAGCTGTCGCCAGCAGATAGTGTGGTGGAATTGAGGGGGCGCGAGGTAAGGCGCCATTTGAAGGCCTTGGATGCCGAAGGCAGCCTGTGGGAAGTGACGGTGATGGCGCTTTGGGAGGGGCGGGTGTTGGGGGTGAGGAGGAGGATTGGGGAAATGATAGAATGAGTGAATGATAGAATGATAGAATATAATGAGAAGATGAGTAAATGATTAGATGATAAAATGAAAAGACTTGCTGGTTTTACCCTTGTTGAGCTGATTGTGTCGATGGCTTTGATCGGTATGATCTTGTTAATGGGGCAATATGTCTATATGACGCTGACGCGCTTCCATGTACAGTTTGTCGAGCGGATCGATACGACGTATGACAGCGGGCAGGCTGCGGCCATGTTGCGCTGGGATTGTTGGCGAGCAAGTGATGCGACGATGGAAGAAGGGGAGTTGGCCTTGTGGAATGCTGATGGGAACCTTCAGGCCAGGTATGAATTGGCAGATACGTTGCTGATTCGAAAAAAGGGTTCCTTAGCAGATACGCTCCGCTTTTATGGCTATTGGATGCCGTTACAGCCGGGGAAGATTCAGCTACGAGATAGCCTGCTTCACCTCCAAATGAACTTTGAGATTGGCAGCGGAGCCATGCCTTAATTTTCTGTAATTACCTTTAATAGCCTTCATATCATGAAAACGATTCCTCTTCCCCCCATTTCTACAAAATCACCTAAGGCGAAACCCCATCTACCCGCTGATCCTCAGGCTTCTATATGGAATAGAGAGCTAAGGTTGGGCCCTATGCTATCGATGAAAGACCGCCAACTCTTTTACCAGCAATTGGCAATTTTGCTAGATTCAGGCCTTGGGATTATTGACTGTCTGGAAGTGATGATCAGCCAATACCGCAAAAAGCATTTAAAGGCTTTACTTCAGTCCCTCATTGACGGGCTGCAGGAAGGATTTGCGCTTTCAGAGGTGTTTTTGGAGAAAAAGGCTTTTTTCAGCGAATTCGAAGTGCATTCTCTTAGGGCTGGCGAGCAGTCCGGCCAGATGACAACCGTGTTGACTTCTTTGGCAGAGATGTATGAAAAGCGTATTCGCCTCAAGCGTAAGCTAGTCCAGGCGATGACCTATCCCATCGCTGTGATCGGCGTAGCAGGGCTGGTACTGGCGTTTATGTTGACGTTTGTTGTCCCCATGTTTGAAGATATTTTCCAGCGATTTGATGCGGAATTGCCCGTGCTGACGCGTTGGGTGATGGCGGCTTCTACTGCGTTGCGAACCCATAGTTTATGGTTATTGGGCGTTTCTGTGGGGCTGGTGATGTTGGGGATCAAGCTTCGAAAGTTGCCGCGAATGCGTCAGGGTTGGAGTACCTTTTTACTCAAAATACCCCTTCTCGGAAAAGCTATGCTCAAACTCCAACTGGCGCGATTCTGCCATAGTTTTGCCCTGCTACTCACGGCTAAGGTACACCTAGATCAGGCGCTGGACTTGATGACGCAACTTTGTCGTTTTTATCCCTTACAAATGGCGACCCAGGAGATTCGGACGGCGGTGATTGAAGGAGAAAGTCTATACGATGCGGTAGCCAGTCAACCGATCTTCCCTGCATTTTTTGTGCAGATCATCCGCGTAGGCGAAGCCAGCGCACGCCTCGGCGAGATGCTCGAGACCATGGGCGAAAACCTCGAAGAGGAGTCCGAAACGGCTGTTCAGCAGCTTACGCAACTCATTGAACCTGTGCTGATTATTGCCCTAGGATTAATGGTCGCACTGATTTTGGGCGCGATGTATTTGCCGATGTTTGAGTTGGGAAAAGCGGTGGGATAAAAAAGTTGAAAAAACTGCTGAGATAAAATGGCGGATTACGTCTTATTAGAATGAAAAATAGGTAAAGCGTAAGTAAGCATGCAGGGCGATCATTAATCCTCGCTTTTGGTCCAACCCTGTGTGCTTTTTTAACCCCCCTAATATCATGAAACCTACTACACATTTCAGGGCAAATGCCCGTGTCAAAGGCATGACCTTGACAGAACTTCTTGTTGTACTCGCCATCCTCGGCGTGCTATTGCTCCTCGCCATGCCAGTCCTCACGCCCCTCTTTTCCATGACACACGCCATGGAAGCCAAAAACAACCTCAAATACCTGGCAGAGCTTGAGGAGTTGCATTACCTCAGTCATGCGCGTTACACGGATGAATTTGAGGAACTTGCCTTTGTTCAACCCAAACTCGTCTCCGAACCCGATGGCACCGCCCATTATCAAATTGAGATCGTTAAGTTGAGCAAAACCGATTTTCTGGCGCGCGCCACGGCCATCACAGATTTCGATAGAGACGATGTGTTCAATATCTGGGAGATCGATAAGCGTGGTATTCCGAGGGAAGTGGTGAAAGACTGAAACAGAAGAATAATCTTGATTTTATCCTTTGTATTGTCACTTTTTTTAGAAAAAAGTAACCAAAAAATCGAAACGGGCCAACCAAGGCCAACGCTACAATCCGTCCGCCCACGCCCGTTTCATCCCAGCCGCACTTTCTTTCAATAGCGCTTTTGATTGGCGGATTCATTCTCCATTTTTAATTCTCCATTATTCATTTTTCCCCCAATGTCTTTCTTCATCGTCATAGTGACTTGCCTACTCATCGCCTGGCAGGACTTCCGGACGCGCGAGATTCACATCGCCCCGCTGATCCTGCTTGGGGTCACAGGTCTTATGACCATGTGGCGGGCTGAAAGTGTAGGGTTTTTGGTTAATGGAGGTATAATAGGTGCATTGCTCCTGGTAATTCACCTTGTCTATTTCCTGAAAGGAGAACGCCAAGTGATGAACCGTCTGCTCGGCTGGGGTGATGTGTGGGTGCTGGTGGCTGTGGGCTGCTGGCTGGATCCTCAAGGTTTTGTGTGGTTCTATTGCCTGGCGTCAGCTTGGATCGCCCTCGGTACCTTGACGTTATTGAGGCTCAAGCGAATTGACAAGAATTATCTCATCCCATTTGCTGGCTGGCTGTGTATTGCTTTTGTTCCTTATTTTGCTGTGTATCAGTGGATTAGGTGAGGGACGCTAATTTTGAATTTTGAATGAAGGAATTTTGAATAAAGAAAGCCTCCCCCATTCAAAATTCAAAATTCAATCATTCAAAATTAATCCAATGAGAACAAATAGCGAAAAAGAAGCATTTATAGGTGAACTTAAAAAACGAATAAAAACCTGGGTAGTTAGGGTTTTGAATCTGTGTGAAGATCTTCAACGAAATCCTGTCACACGGGTAATCAATTTTCAACTAATAAAATCTTCAACCTCTACAGGAGCTAACCATCGAGCAGCATGTAGGGCACGATCTGACAAGGAATTTTATTCAAAAATAAGCATAACTGTAGAAGAAGCTGATGAGTCACTGTACTGGCTCGAAATCATAGAAGCGAAGGGAATTTCATGTGATAGAAATGAATTAAAATGGTTATTAAAAGAGAGTGATGAAATCGTCAGAATTCTTGCAAAAGCCAGATTTACAGCGAAGGGCTAGTGGTTAATTTTGAATGCTGAATGAAGGAATTTTGAATGAAATGCAACTCCCCTCATTCAAAATTCATCATTCTCTCATTCAAAATTAATCCCCTTCCCCTCATTCAAAATTCACCATTCAATCATTCAAAATTAATTCGCCCATGCCCTCCATCGACTATAAACTCATCAGCCTGCTGACAGCTTCGCAAGCACACGCTTTTCGCGTAGTGCCCGTGGCGCTAGAAGGCCCTACCTTGACTGTCCAAGGGACAGAAAAGGCGGCAACCCTTAAGCCCAAGCTACGCTTGGTCCTGGGCAAGCAAATCGACCTTCAGGTCGTCCCTGAAAAAGAGGTCGAGCGACTCTTGGCGACGTATTATCCTTTTGAACAAAAGGCGACAGGAGAAGGACCCAAGCATGCGGATGCCGATGCGGTGAAGTGGATCGATCAAGTGATCCAAGAAGCGGTAGAGATGGGTTCCAGCGACATTCACCTGGAGCGTTATGAGGAGGAAGCGCGGGTACGATTTCGCTGGGAAGGGCAATTGGTGGAAAAATATGAAATCCCCCTGGACCAGTACAATGCGCTGATCAGTCGGATCAAGATCCTGGCAGCATTAGACATCTCAGAGCGTAGACTCCCCCAAGATGGGCGCATTCATTTTTCCACCCAATCAACCAAAATAGACCTCCGTGTATCTACCATTCCAGGGAAATACGGCGAAAAGGCCGTCTTACGACTCCTCAGTCGCGATGCCAGCCGCCTGAACCTGGCAGCCGTAGGCTTCCAACCAAAAGAATTGGTCCACTACCAAACCGCGATCCAGCATCCCAATGGGATCATTCTGATCACGGGCCCTACGGGAAGTGGCAAAACCACTACCCTTTATGCGACCCTCCATACACTCAATGAGCCATCAACCAATATTCTCACCGTCGAAGACCCCATTGAGTATACCCTTAGTGGGATCAACCAGGTCCAAGTCAAAGAGGCTATCGGCCTGACATTTGACGCGGCGTTGCGTGCATTTCTGCGACAGGACCCTGACGTCATCATGGTCGGCGAGATTCGCGACCTCCCAACGGCCCAGATTGCCATCCGCGCTGCCCTGACAGGGCATTTGGTCTTCTCGACCCTTCACACCAATAGCGCCTGGGATGCCATTGCCAGGCTTACAGATATGGGCATAGAACCTTACTTGATCGCTTCCGCGCTACGCTTGGTTGTCGCGCAGCGACTGGTTCGTTTGTTGTGCCCACACTGCAAAAAGGAAGAAATGACACCTGTGACTTTTCGGGAGGAAAAAGTTACAGGTCACTTCACGCCTGTGGGCTGTCCCAAATGCTTTTATACAGGCTATAAGGGCCGAAAGGCCGTTTTTGAGCTATTGCCTATTACCCCTACGCTCAAAACATTTATCAAAAATGCGCAAACCCTAGATGCGGATTCCCCTCCCATGGAGATGCCCAGTTTGATAGATAATTTGAAGCGGATGGTGGAAGAAGGGCAAACTTCTTTTGAAGAGGCGAAGAGTCATTTATAGGAAAAGTTCAAGTGTCAAGCGCAAGTTCAAGTTCAAAAAAAACAATTGAGTTTGAGCTTGAATTTGTATTTGAACTTTCTCCTACTTTCACACCAAATCCACCAACGCTTCCTTCACCGTCGGGAATTTGAATTCAAAGCCCAGAGATTGCAGCTTTTTTGACGAAACGGTTTGCCCACCCCAGAGCAAAATGGAACGCTCGCCGAGCAACATTTTGAGCGCAAATTTAGGCACGGTCCAAATGTCCATGACATTAAGCGCTTGGGCATAGGTATCGGAGAAAGTCTCTTGATTTACGATTTCTGGAGCACAGAGATTGTAGGCACCTTCGGCCGATTCATGGTCCATGAGGAAACGAATGGCGGCAATTTCGTCATCGAGGTGAATCCAAGGAAAGCCCTGCTTCCCACTTCCCAACTTCCCGCCTAACCAGAACTTATAGATCGGCCGTAGCTTGGGAATCACCCCTCCTTCATTCCCCAAAACCACCCCTGTGCGCAAGATAATCGTGCGACATTTTGCTTCCTGAGCAGCAGCTTCCCAGCGTAGGCAGAGATCAGCCATGAAGTCATCCGCAGGCGCAGAAGTCTCTGTCATTTCGCCTTCGCGAAATCCCCCATAATACCCGACGGCCGATCCAGAGATGAACAAGGAAGGGGGCCTGGTACTTTTATTGATAAATTTTACACAGGCGTTGGTCGCATCCAGACGACTGGAAACCATCTCCTGCTTGGCTGATTCGCTCCAGCCCGATTCACCGATCGACGATCCCGCCAAATTGATGACGACGTCATAAAACCCCATCGCAGGCGGCATCTCCTTGCCATTCCATTCGATGTAGGATACCTGTCGATTTTTTGACGTACGCTTACTGCGCGTCAAAACGCTGATGATATGACCGTCTCCTGCGAGTGCCTCCACAAGGGGAGTCCCTAAAAAGCCTGTGCCACCAGTGATAAGAATATTCATTTTGATAAAAATTAGGTGCTTTTAACTTAAAATGCACTTGAAGGTATTTTAGTTGAAAAGCCCTGTTATTTGGAAATAATAAAGGAGAAATAGGGCATTTTTTCAAAAAAACAGTAAACTCCCCCCTCAAACCCAGAACCTAGTGTTTATTCAAGATTGAAATGTCGGGTTAAGTAAAAATAAAAAACAAGGAACAAGGAAGTGAAAAGTATTCCTCTGTTATGGATAGTTAGTTTTCTCTTCCCTTTTTAGTTTATTATTTCTTGTTTCCTTATTTGTACTTATTGACGATTGAGAATAGTAAATGACTTCCAACTCCACTTTTCAAAATTGAAAGACAACCTAGAACTTCTCATGCACCTCCTCACCCCTGGTCCCGTCCCGATTCCCGATTTTGTGCAAGAAGCCCTTGGCCAGTCAGTCATTCCGCATAGATCAGCCCAGTTTGAGGCTTTTTATGCCAATATACTCGACGGCCTACGATACCTTTTCCAGACTAAACAAACGGTCTGTACGATGGCCAGCAGTGGAACTGGTGGGGTAGAAGCAGCCATGTATAGCCTCTTCAAACCAGGAGATCGCGTTTTGGTTTTGGACAATGGAAAATTTAGCGGGAGATGGGCTACGTATGTGAATGTGCTGGGCCTTGAGTTGATATATCTAAAAAAGTCCTGGGGGGAAATCGCCACGCCAAAAGAGGTGCTGGCTGCTATGGAAGAAGGAGGAAAAGTAAAAGGCGTCGTGCTGACCCATTGTGAAACGTCTACAGGAGCGTATCTGGATTTGGAGGAAATAAGCTATTTACTTAAACAAAAACATCCCGAAACGCTCATCGTCGTTGACGGCATCGCTAGCATAGGCGCTACGCCTTTTTACTTCGATGCCTGGGGCATCGACTGTGCCGTGGTCGCTAGCCAGAAAGCGCTTATGAATCCCGCCGGCGTAGTCGCCATCGCGTTGAGTGAAGGCAGCACAGCTACCCTCCGAGCTACCGACCCCGGCGACTACCAAAACCTGTACAATTATGTACAGTGGGCAGAAAAGAGAAATTATCCCTTTACCCCTCCTTACTCCCTCCTTTCTGGACTTTTGGCTGTCTTGAACCACTATCAAGAGAAAACCCTGCCTGTCATCTGGAACCAAGTCCACCAGTCCGCTCAATATTTTCGGCAACGCCTTAAATCGCTCAAAGGAAATTCTTTTACCCCCTATCTTTCCGATAGCATGACTGCTTTTCAGTTTGAAGGCAGGGACCCTGAAAGTATCCGATCTCAGCTCGAAGCCCAAGGCTTCTGGCTCTCAGGAGGCCAAGGCCCCCTCAAAGGTCAAATCCTGCGGATTTCACACATGGGCCTGGCAGATCAGGTAGCGATGGAAGCGTGCTGTGATGCCTTGGCGGAAATCCTGTCGAAGAATTAAAAATTGATTGATTGACTGATTATTAATTGGGTACCTTTGCCTAGCCTATTGACTATCAGTTAATTGAATGAATTATTCTCCAATCAATAATTTATCAATCAATAATCAGCAATTAATCCTCCCCATGCACGAGCTTTCTCCCATTAGCCTTTCTGATTACCACTATGACCTGCCACACGACCGCATCGCTAGTGAACCGCTGGAGCGTAGAGATGCTTCCAAATTACTTGTCTATCAAGCGGGGGACATCACACATACCCAATTTGCCCGCATAGAGGATTGGCTATCAGCAGGCGACTTGGTGGTGTTCAACGACACCCGTGTGATTCCTGCGCGGCTGTTTATGTACCGCGCGACGGGCGCTAGAATTGAACTATTACTTCTCAACCCTGTAAGCCCAAAAGAAGTGCATAAAGCGATGGTTGCCAAGGCATACTGTAGCTGGGAGTGTATGATTGGTAATAAGAAAAAGTGGAAGGATGGGGAAACCCTAACGATGAGTCTCGTGATAGACGGCGTCCACACGCATCTTCATGCTGCGCTCATCGACCGCGAAAGGCAGTGGGTCGAGCTGAGCTGGGATCAGCCAGAACTGACCTTTGCGGAGCTAATCCGTGCTGCTGGGGCCTTGCCCTTGCCACCGTATCTCAAGCGCGAAGCGCGTGAGGAAGACTACTGGCAATACCAAACGGTCTATGCAGAACATGAAGGGGCAGTAGCTGCGCCGACGGCAGGGCTTCATTTTACCCCAGAAGTCCTGCAAGCATTGGAGAAAAAAGGCGTAGCCAAAGACTTTGTGACCTTGCATGTAAGTGCAGGTACTTTCCAGCCCGTAAAGGAAGAAAATGCCTTGGACCATGATATGCATGCGGAGCAACTTAGCATCACTCAAGTAGCTATCAAGCAGTTATTGGAACATTTTCCGAAAATCACAGCCGTAGGAACCACTTCCTTACGCCTGTTGGAAAGTCTATACTGGTTTGGGGTGGAACTCCATGAAGCAGGCGGCGAACTGTCAGCCAGCCATGCTTTTCGCTTGGCAAAGCTTGCGCCTTACAGTTTTGAGCCTCAGGACCTTCCTGATCCACAGACTGCCCTTCAACTCGTCCTGGACCACATGCAACGCCATGAATTAGAACAATTGGTGGCGGAGACTTCTATCTTCATTTTCCCCGGCTACGACTTCAAAATGTGCCAAAACCTCATCACCAACTATCACATGCCTGAGACGACCCTCATTTTGCTGGTAGCTGCTTTCATCGGTGAAGACTGGCGGAAGGTCTATGAGGAAGCCATGGACAATGACTATCGTTTTTTGAGCTATGGAGATTCGAGTTTATTAATGGCTAATGGTTAATTGTCAATGGTTAATAGAAACCTTTCTTCATTAACAATTTACCATTGACAATTAACCATTATTCCACCCATCCTCTACTCCGCTCGACCGCTTTTTTCCAGCCCGCATATTTCTCCTCACGAATGTTGAGACTCATGCTCGGCTCAAATAAGCGGTCGCGGTTCCATTGCTGGATCAATTCTTCCTTTTGCCAATAGCCTACGGCCAGGCCTGCCAGGTAAGCTGCGCCTAAGGCTGTGGTCTCTATGACTTCGGGCCGTTCGACATGTGTGTTCAAGATATCCGCCTGAAATTGCATGAGGAGGTTGTTGGCACAGGCACCGCCGTCTACACGCAAGCTTTGTAGCTCAATATCGGCTTCAGCCTCCATCGCACTCAGCACGTCCCGCGTCTGATAGGCGAGTGATTCCAGCGTCGCTCGGATGAGGTGGCCTTTGTTGGTGCCCAGGGTAAGACCTACGATGGTTCCCCTTGCATAGCTGTCCCAATAGGGAGCGCCCAATCCAGCGAAGGCGGGAACCACATAGACGCCGTCTGTATCTTGCACTTTTTCTGCATAGAATTCAGAATCCTTCGCTTCGTCAAAGAGTTTGAGTTTGTCGCGAAGCCATTGGATGGCGGCACCAGCTACGAAGATACTGCCTTCCAGCGCATATTCGACTTGGCCGTCGATGCCCCAAATCAAGGTGGTGAGTAGCCCTTTTTCCGAAACCACTTGGGTATCGCCCGTATTCATGAGCATAAAGCACCCTGTACCGTAGGTATTTTTGCTCATCCCAGGCTGGAAACAAGCCTGCCCAAATAGCGCTGCTTGCTGATCCCCTGCTACCCCCATGATGGGAATTTCGACGCCGTCAAACCATTGTGGATCAGTACTCCCAAAACTTCCGCTGGAAGGGCGTACTTCTGGGAGCATGTGAGCTGGGATATCCAGTCGTTTGAGCATTTTTTCATTCCACTTCAACTCGCTGATGTCATATAGGAGGGTGCGGGAAGCATTGGTATAATCCGTTGCGTGGACCTTGCCCCCTGTCAGGTGCCAGATGAGCCAACTATCGATCGTCCCAAAACAGAGTTGGTCGATTTTAATGCCGGGGTTATTCAGGGCAATATAGTCGAGTATCCATTTCACTTTGGTCCCAGAAAAATATGCGTCAAGCACCAAGCCCGTATGCTCACGCACATAGGGCTCAAGGCCTTGTTTCTTCAATTCCCCACAAAAATCTGCCGTACGGCGATCTTGCCATACAATGGCATTGTAGACTGGCTGGCCCGTATTTCGATCCCAAACGACGGTCGTTTCCCGTTGGTTGGTGATGCCGATAGCAGCTACCTGGTCGGGGCGTATGCCTGCCTTGTTGAGAACTGCTCGCGCGACAGTCATTTGTGCATTTAGGATTTCGACTGGATCTTGCTCGACCCAACCAGCTTGGGGAAAAAACTGGGTGATTTCTTGCTGAGCCACTTCTACGATCTGGCAATCATGATCAAATAAAATGGCGCGCGCACTCGTCGTGCCTTCGTCTAGTGCGAGGATATATGTTTGTTGCATATAATGAGGGTAATATTATGCTAATATAAGGGCAAATTTTCAATTGTTGGTGGGCTGACATTTTCCTAATTTATTCCTACCTTCATTCAACATTCAAAATTCAACAGTAGTCTTAGCATGGATAGGCGATACATATATAATGAAGATGAATTGCGCTTCGAGAATGAGGTGAAAAAGCTCAAGCTCAGGGCCCAATTTGGTATGCTGCTCGATGATGACCCCGAAGGATGTCCTAGGCGAGAAAATGAATGGCTCAATCATTTAGAGGCGTATGAGCAGGAATATGCAGATTATAACCGTGTAAAGGTGTATAGCTATATCGGCGAGCCAAGAGGAATCAAGCCTGCTGAATTGATCTCTCGGTATGAAATAGAGAAGGAGTTGGGCTATTTGACTGAATTATTGGCCTGTCATAATATCGAGGTGAGTACGATCTGTGATGTGAATGAGAGAGAGTTTTATCGTTTTGTGACAGAAGATGTCATGCGGACAGAAATCCCCAATGTGCATGGAAATGGCCATGTTAGGCGGTTTGTCTATGAAGAATATTATCCCAATGACGTCTATGATGTCCAGGTCACGATAATAGATTTTTTCCAAAAATCCTTTAAAGGTGAATGGAAACTTCTTGAAGGTAAATTGGCCCCCAAAGTCCAAACCATCAAGCGTACTACGCTCCGCCGCACCAAGGTGCTCAACCGCCTCCGGAAATGGCTCGCTTTCTATGAGGAGATAGACCTCCATGATATCCGCTTTCAGAAAATTGAAGTGGAAGGACGGAAGGCCGTCGTTTCAGCCTATGTGCAGTATGATGCGGCCCTCGCAGTCGCTGGAGAATCTCATGTAGGAGAGTGGTTTGCCAATTTTCAGCTCGCCCACGACGGGTGGGGGTATTGGTATATTACTGGGGTGTTTATTCCTGGGTTGTAGGAAGAAACCATCTGGTTTTTGGTAATTTTGATTGACGAATATCGAACAAGGATTGAAGAATTTAGATGGAAAAAGAAGCCTTCCCTTCAAAAATCCTTGTTTTCCAATCCTTGTTCTGCAATCTCCTAATACAACTGCACCTTCTGCACATACTGACCACCTTCAAAGAGCCAGTGAACGAGGTATACCCCTGGAGGTGTGGCCTCCGTCCTGCGCCAGGTGTGTTTGAATTCTCCCCGCGCCGCTACTTCATGATACACCTGCCCCACCAGCTTGCCGCTGATGTCATATACAGCAATGCTCATCATCCCAGAACGCGCTAGATCTGCACTGAAGTAAACCAAGTCTTTGGCCGGGTTAGGATGGGGAAGGTTGACCACCCCCCAGTCATAGTCAAATGCTTCATCAATGGCGACGCCATTGGTACCAGGTATGGTCACCTTGATGATATCTGATTTGGAGCATCCAAAGGTATCTGTCCCTGTAACCATGTAGGTCGTGGTCTGCATAGGACCTACTATAGGATTCTGAACAGTGTCAGGGGAATTAAAGCCCGTATTAGGCGTCCACTTCCAGTAAACGGCTGTATTGGTGACGACATTGAGTTGAACCGTTGTGTTAGGCGGGTTGATCGTCACATCGGGACCCGCCGATACGAGGGGAGGGATGACCACATTCACTGTAATGGTATCTTGCGCTGTACAGCCAGAAGTGTCGGTAGCTGTGACAAAGTACGTCGTTGAATTTACCCCAAAAAAGGTTGGATTGGCTGTATTGGGATTGGTGAGACCAGAAGTAGGTGACCAGCGAATATCGGTACTTGGATCACTAGAGGTTGCATTCAATTGCGCACTGGTACCTACACAGGCATTGACATCTGGTCCCGCTGTGACCGTCCCCGCAGCGCTGACGATAATGTTGACTTGCTTTGAGAATTGATGCGTACCAAAAGAATTATTGGTGATCAACGTCACCGTATATGTCCCAGAAGCAGCATACTTATGGATGGGGTTTCTGGTACTGGCCGACCCTCCGTCCCCAAATGTCCAAAACCAAGTACTAGGAAGGTTTTGGGAGTTGTCGAGGAAACGAATGTTTCCATCACAACTGAAGGTATCTTCTAACACGAAATCACTGATCGGTGCTGCCGTAGGCGCAGCACACACAGTAGAATTCAGTAAATTGGCTCTCCGGGTAGCATTGGCGAGGACAGCCTTCATCCGTGTTTTCTGATCCTGGGTGAAAATATTGAAGCAGGCATCATTCGAATAATCCATGTAGTTCTGCACCATGTCCACAGTGTTACATGATACATGCGTAGACGGGCAGCCATAATTGGGATCATCTGATGCAGGGGTATCCATACAGAAATCATCTATTCCACAACCTCCATCTCCCCAAATGTGGATCAAGCCCAGCCAGTGACCTACCTCATGGGTGGCTGTACGGCCCAGATGGAATGGAGAACTCACTTGTCCTACTCGGCCAAAATAGACTGGAGCGATTACTACGCCATCTGTAGAAGCTCCGCCCCCTCCTCCAATACCTGGAAGGCCAGAACCACTTGGCGGTTGGGCAAATCCCAAAATCCCACCAGTAATAGGGGCGACCCACATGTTGAGGTACCGCTCTGGGTCCCAGTAGGTCTGGGGTTTGATCTGATTATTGATCTGGTTGATTCGCCATGGCGGTGCAGGAGCACCAATGGAATTGCGATCCACGCGGTTAATGCCTAATTCTGGAAGCACATTCCCTGCTGTATCAAAATAAGCCAGACAAAATTCGATTTCTACATCCGCCCCGTCGGGGTGGTTGTTGAAGCCTGCTGTACCTGCCATGCGGCGATAGTCCTCATTGAGGATATCAATCTGCGAGTGAACTTGAGCCAGAGATATATTGTTTCCTGTCCCCACAGCTTCGCCGTTGTGGATGACATGTACAATGACGGGAATCGTCTCGACTACACGGGCTCCAGTCTGCGGCGTCCGCTGTTGCTCGGCGATCTTGTCTTGAAGCCAAGCTTCAAATTCCTCGCGGGTCTCCATATTGGGGTACTGCTGTCGCCGCATCGCCTCAGACTGCTCCGTCGCGCACCGGATCGTGCCGTCATTGGGATTTACTTCAAAAGGGGGGATCGTTTGTTGTGCAAGCAAAAATGGCCCTGTAATAAGCAAGAGCGCCAAAAACGTAAAAAGTCTCATGTTTAGAATAGAAATAGTTAGTTAAGTAAAAAGTGTAGCTGTAATATATTTGGATGCTAAAGGGGACAAAAACTTTTACCCCTATCGATAAATCGCCATTTTTTGTGCCCATCGTTCCCTCCCCATTTCCCAAACAACGATATATATCCCGAAAGGAAGTGTCGCGGGTGCGTCAGATGACACGTTAAATTGGCCTGGGAATATTTCTCCTGAGAAAATAGACTGAATGCGTTTACCTTCTACTGAATACAAGGAAATATCCATTTCCCCTACTTTATGAACTGTTGCATGTAAGTGCCATACTTGCCGTTGCTGATCGTAGCGAATCGGTGCCACTGCTACTAGCGAAGAAGCCAAAGCATGTTCTATGGAAATCGTATTTAACACCTTTACCAAGACACTATCTGAATGGGTACATCCTTCTACACTTTTTCCTGTCAAAACATACCAGGTCGTACTATCGGGACTGGTTTTGGGATTTAGGATAAAAGGGTTGGGAAATAAATCGTTTCCTGGGGACCAAGTGTAGTTCAACGCATTTCCACTACCTCCCAAAGTGGCAGAATCCCCTACATTGATCGTCTGGTCAAGGCCTGCGTTTACAAGGGGACTGGGTGCCAAAGTGACTTGTAATTGCTGGCTACTAGAATCTCTGCCAAAAGCATTTTCTACCACCAACGAAATCGTATAGCTTCCCGATGCCCCAAAATAAAAAATAGGGTCCGGGAGATTGGATTGCTGCCCATGACTGGTGGTCCAACTCCAGGTATCTGGGCAGGCTGTGAGGCTGTCTCTCAGATAAATAGCTGGCAGCCCCACACTGTCACAGGCGACGGTGTCTGCCATCAGAAAATTGGCATGCGGCGCAGCCGTTTGTTGTAACAGCGCCAATGTCGCCGCAGCATCTATGCGCCCAGCGCCTAGTCCTCCTGCAGCCGCTGGATTCAGGGCGTCGATATTGACACATCCTGCTTTTAACAAAGTTTCTGCTTCAGATGAAGTAAGACAGGGATTGGCGGCAAGCATAAGCCCTAGCAAGCCCGAGACGATGGGCGTAGCCTGGGAACTCCCGCTCAGGAGGCTATAGCTAGATTTCAGTGTCACGCTAGGGACTGTACTGCGAATGCTCAAAGCTGGCGCGCATACGTCCACATGGCGATTGTGGGTACAGATACTGGCTTTTAGGTCATTGGCATCTGTGCCTGCGACACTGATGACGTGGGCAAAAGAGGCAGGATACTCATACGTCGTATCGTTGGTGGCGGGGTTGGTATCGCCGGGGCCGTTGCCTGCGGCAGCGACGAGGAGGATGTCCAGCTCATGAGCGACTCGCATCAGGGCTTCGCCTGTAGCCAGATACTCTGTCCCGCCAAAGGACATATTGATGATGTCAGCGTGGTTGATGATGGCGTAGTCTACGGCTCGGAGGGCCGTACTGAAGGGGTAGCTATCACTCCCCCCGATATCTGAAGCCGCCTTGACAGGCATCAGTTGACAGGTAAAGCCGAGACTCGCAATGCCTTTGGCATTGTGGGTAGTGGCTGAAGCGCAGCCAGCGACATGACTTCCATGACGGAATGTGCGGTGGATGGGATTGGGGTCATTGTCATTGTCGCCGATATCCCAACCCTGCCAGTCGTCGACAAAGCCGTTGCGGTCATTGTCGATGCCGTCATTGGGAATCTCGCCTGGATTCTCCCAAATATTGTCTGCCAGGTCTTCATGAGTGGTCAATACGCCATTGTCGACAATCGCAATGACGACGTGATCGGCGCCTTGACTCAGGTCCCAGGCTTCGGGGGCACGGACGATATTGAGGTGATATAAGGCGGTGCTGTCATAATCATCTGGGACAAAATGGCTGTAGACAAACGGGATTTGCTCTACATACACTACCTCTGGTAGGTGGACTAGCTTTTCCACTAATTCCCCTGTAAGGGTAATTTCTCCAAAGGTCAATTCATATATGTCATCGAGTAGCGGATGTTGAGTAATAAATGCAGGAGAAATGCGACTTACTTCATACCTTGTGACGAGGTCATCAAGGGCGTCAATAGTCTCCCCTGGTTGAAATTTAAGGTATAGTCTTCCTGGTACATAGGGTTGCTGTCCCAACAAATTGGCACAACACATAAATCCGATAATTACTAACCAGAAAAACCGTTGCATAAATATTTACTTAGGAAATAAAAGATTATTAATCAGTCAATTTATCAATCAATAATCTCTAAACTTGCAACCTCGTCATTTGTCTATAAGTCTGTAAATATAGGTATTCTAATTTTGAATGATAGGACAGCTTTTTATTCAAAATTCCTTTATTCAAAATTCAACATTAGCTATTCCTCATTGATCATTCAAAATTCATAATTACCCCAATGGCAGATCCAATTATCAAGCTTGAGCATCTTCGTCGGACCTACAAGATGGGTTCAGAAGTCATCAACGCCCTCAATGATGTCTCGCTGGACATTTACCCCAACCAATACCTAGCGATCATGGGGCCATCAGGCTCTGGTAAGTCTACCCTGATGAATATATTGGGCTGTCTCGACTCTCCTTCCAAAGGGAGGTATTACCTTAATGGAGTAGAGGTGAGCACAATGGGGGATGCAGAACTGGCGTACACCCGCAATAAGGAAATTGGGTTTGTCTTTCAGACATTTAACCTGCTCTCGCGGTCGACAGCACTTGAGAATGTGGCGTTGCCACTTGTGTATGCAGGGATGAGCAAAAATGCACGCCTGGATCGTGCGGCTGAAGTCCTCGAAAGCGTTGGTCTTGGCGACCGGATGGACCATAAGCCCAATGAACTCTCTGGGGGGCAGCGCCAGCGCGTGGCTGTAGGCCGTGCCTTGGTAAATAGCCCTTCCATCATCTTGGCAGATGAGCCGACTGGAAACCTCGACTCCAAGACTTCATATGAAATCATGGCCCTTTTTGACGATTTGCATGCGGCGGGGAATACGATTATCTTGGTGACACACGAAGAAGATATCGCTCAGTATGCACAGACAATTGTGCGCTTGAGAGATGGCGATATCGAAGTCATCGAAACCAATGAAAATCGTCGAGTCACTAAATGATCCGCTCCAGTAAAAAGCCCCCAACATTTATTGAAGTAAAAGGAATCCAAATTCCATGCAGGTGTGTCGCTGCTAAAAATAGGCAGATTCGCCTTTCTTTTCCGCCAAATTTTTCTGGGGTTCAGTTGTCCCTACCTGGCGGTAAGTTCACAGTTGACGCGCAGGCATTTGTGCGTGAAAAAGCGAATTGGATTCACAAACACTATATGGCCCGGATGGCGCATGAGAATCAACGCCACCAATTTTTCCAACAGCTTGACGATCACGAAGTGCTGTATATGGGGAAAAGGCTGAAGCTTGTTTTCAAAGAAGGGCGGAGCCGAAAAGTACAGCTTGACGGTCAGCAAATTGTCATTCAGCATTTGGCAGGGGATATGGCCAATGGACATCACCAACTGGTGTATAGCGGATTTCGCACCTTAGCCAAAAATCATCTCCATAACCGAACCATTGAACTGGCCGAGGCTACAGATTCATCTATCAAAGCCATTCGCGTCAAAGACCTCAAAAGTAAATGGGGGAGTTGCAGTTCATTAACCAATATCAACCTGAATTGGCACCTCATTTTTTTGCCTACTGAACTGATTGACTATGTCATCATTCACGAGCTCATGCACCTTCGTGAAATGAACCACAGCCCAGCTTACTGGGCGGAAGTGGCGAAATATTGCCCCGACTATAAGGTCAAGCGAAAGCAGGTCAAGGAATATGGATGGGTGATTGGAATTTTTGGCTAAAGTAGGGAGGTTAGGGTTCTACCCTTTATCATCCGTTGCGCCTAAATTTTTGAGTTACGCTTTGAGCCGCTCAATTTCTTGGAGGGTCATAGTTGTTTTTCCTTATTCAATATACGAACGAAACGCCTTTAGGCCAAATTCTATTCCCAGATAGTATGTATATTGGGCCCCTATGAACGAATTTGACGAAATACGTCCTTATCGTGACCACGAAGTACCGGAAGTGATGGCGCGCTTGATGAGAGAACCGCTCATTTTCAAGTTGATGGATTATTTGTTTCCCGAGCTGAGTGAGGTAGAATTGATCAAAATGGCGAAGCAAGTCAAAACCATCCGTGACTTGCAAGTCATCTTTTCTCGTCGGGCGATCAAGAACATCACAGCACGTACCTCAGATGGTATTACCTGTAGCGGATTTGAACATTTTTCCAATACCTCTCAATCCCTCATTGTCTCCAACCATAGGGATATCATCCTCGATTCTGCCTTGCTTAATGTAGCCCGAATAGACTATGGCTTGCAGACACTGGAATCAGGCACGGGAGATAATTTGATGATGTCGCCAGTCGTTGCAGCGTTGATGTTGCTAAATCGGACATTTGTCATACACCGTAGCCTGAGTGGCCGCAAGCTAGTCACCTATTCTCAGCGCCTATCTCGCTATATCCGCTATCAGATTACCCAAAACAACACCTCCATCTGGATTGCCCAGCGCAATGGTCGCACCAAAGACGGGATCGATCAAACCGATACGGCATTGCTCAAATTATTTAACATGTCAGCGGATGATTTTGTAGAAGGGTTTTTGGAATTAAATCTGCTGCCCATGGCCATTTCCTATGAATATGATCCTTGTGATACATGGAAGGCATATGAGCGGTATTTGAAGGCGACAGGTGGGTATGAAAAAAATAAGAAAGATGATTTCAAAAGTATGATGGCGGGTGTGACTGATTATAAGGGGAAAATGCATATCGCTATCGGTGAGCCTATCAAGGAGGAGCTATATACATTGGGAGAAATCGTGAATAAAAATGAGCGTTTTCGCGCCTTCGCTGACCTGATGGATCAGCGCATCCATTCCCTCTACCAAAAGCACCCAGTTCACTATATCGCAGCTGATATTCGGGCGAATACCGCTCAATATGAAGCACATTATTCTGCGGATGAAAAGGCTGCCTTTGAAGCCTATATCCAGAAGCGGATAGGTCCGCTAGCAGGCGACCAAGATCACATCCGCTCACTATTCTTGGACATCTATGCCAATCCTGTGGCAAAATTATCGTAATATCGATATATGGCGCTTAGCAAACCTTGGCGACGCGTATTTTGGATAGCTGCTGTTATCCTGTTGATACTATTAAGTGTTCAGGTGTATGCCTTCTTTTATTTAGGCCCTACCCTGGCAGGCCGCCTCAGTAAGCAGATTCACGAGGCGAGCCAAGGTGTCTATTGGGTTGAAAGTAAAGATGCTAACCTGAACCTGTTCAACGGGTCACTTGTGCTAAGGGATTTTAGCATGAAGCCCGATACCTCCCGTCACCAACAGCTCTCCCAGGAAGGTAAGGCTACTGCCAACCTCTATCATGTCGAGATTCCTCGCCTCAGCATTCAAGGGATGAGTGTATATGATGCACTCAAGACCAAAAAGCTGGACATCACCAGGTTGCAAGTGGAAAGACCAGAGATCCAGCTTGTCCACCAGCCTCTCCTAAAACGAGCACCTACCGATAGCTTCCGCATAAAAAACCTCTACTCTCTTACCAATGGGTACCTCACCTCTCTGAGCATTGCCAGCCTCGAAGTCCGCCACGGTACCTTTCGCTTCAATCCCCAACGCCAGTTCAGCCAAAATGCCTTTGCTGCGCGGGAGATTTCTCTTAAAATCAAAAACTTCCAGCTAGACTCTGCGGCGAGCTTTCAAGTAGATAGGTCATTTTATGCAGAAGAAATAGAATTAGGGGTCGACATTCGCAATTATTCTTTTGTGACACCAGATAGTGCTTATGAAATCCGAATTGGCAATATCGGCTTATCGACGACAAAAAATGAGGCATTTGCGTCCAATATTCATGTAAAACCCAGGTTTCAGAAATTCGCGACGTACCGATTTGAAGGCAAGTCCATTCCTCCAACGGCAGAACTTGAAGTGCCCAAACTGCTGCTTACAGGCGTAGATTTTGGGGAAATATATTTTGATCGGGTAGTCAACCTGGATGGGCTAAAGGTCGATCAACCCAGGCTTCGGCTTACGGGTACCCAGAAAGAAAAGCCTTTTGCCACGAACCGCCGCCCACCCAGCCTATATGAGCTGTACCCCAAACTTAAACCCTACCTAAAAGGCATTTCTGTAAATGAGGTGGAAGTATCTCAAGGAGAGATTTGGAAGAAAGCGATGATAGATGACACTTTGCACCAGGCGTCGCTGCAAGGCATAGAAATTTCCCTCCGAAATTTTCAACTCGACTCTATCGCAAAGCAGCGGCTCTTGCAAGCTGAAGATATACGCCTTGAAGTCAAGAAATATGACTTCCGTGTAGGCGATGATGCCTACCGCATCAATGGCAAGAACCTATGGCTTTCCACCCAAAGTCAATTTCTCCTCGCAGACAGCCTTCGGCTTATCCCAGGCCCTAATGCCATGCGTGCCAGCCGTGGCAAGCCCCAAGTCTATGAAGCATTTCTCCCGATGTTTGTGATCGAAGGAGTCGATGCAAGCCGTACCTACTTTGAACGGGTGTTGGATGTAAACAAAATTCACTTAGGGGGGCCTACGTTTAAACTCACCAACTATCCGCACGTCGAACGCGAGCAGGTAAGTGAATTGGCTCAAGCAGACTTTTATGACCTGATCTCTTCTTCACTCAATTCACTTCTTGTCAGAGACTTGGAGCTGGAGGAAGGGGAGTTCCTATTTAACCTAGACAATGATCGCAGTCGCAATGCCTTTGAAGCAAAGGACATATCTGTCCAGGTGATCAACTTTCGCCTGGACTCTACTACCCGCAAGCTGGCCCAACAGCCCTTCTACGCTGATGACATCAGCGTTCAGATGAATGTCCAGGACTATTCCATTATGGCCCCCGATAGCAACCATCAGATGACCATCGGGAAACTAGGGATTTCTACCCAGGACTCTGTCATCTTCGCTGAAGGGATTTCCGTGCGGCCTACGCCAAGGGCCAGGGCAATTCCCGATAGCCTCAAGCCAAATCTCTACGAGATGGACGTTCCCAAATTTCAATTGAAGGGCCTCAGTACGTTGGAGCTTTATCTTGAAAAAACACTTTCTCTCCAGGAAGTCCGGATAGAACGCCCACTGGTTCGATTTGATACGTATGCTGCTTATCGGAAAGACACGTTCGCTTTTCAACCCGAAAATTTACACCAACTTATAGTTGATTACATTTCCATTTTGTCAGTCGATCGATTGGTATTGGAAAATGGGACTTATCATCAAACGATTCACAGCCCTGATACAAGTTTGGGAATCACCTTGCCAGCCGTCTGGCTGGAACTGACGGAGTTTTGGCTAGACTCGATGACGGTCATGGGACCAGACAACCTTTTATTCGCAAAAGAAATTCAAGCGAAAGTAAAAGGGATTCAACAAAACCTGGATAGCCTATACGTCTTGCAGATAGGCGAATGGGGGCTGTCAACCCAGGAGCGTACCTTCTACATGAATGGGGTAGAGCTCTACTCAGAAGATGAGGATTTCATCCTTGACAATATGTACGAGGCGACTATCCCTCATTTGCGTATCGCGGGGATGGAAGCCTACGAAGCGATCGTAGACCGCGAGTTAAATGTCGACAGCATTCTCATTCAGCGACCCGAGCTGATGATGACCAATTATCCGGTGGTTCAGAAGGAAAAACTGGACTCCCTGGCGCAGTCAGATTTGTATAGCTTGATTTCTGGTTACCTGAAGTCTCTTCAGGTAGGGAGCCTCCAAGTGGCAGATGGGAGCTTCAAGTTTCGCGATGAAGCAGAAGGGCTAGACCGTGACTTCACGGCAGATGAGCTATCTGTCCAGATCTCCAACTTTCGCCTCGACTCTGCCGCTCAGCGTCAGACAAATAATCCTTTCTACGCCGATGATATTGCCGCCAACCTCAATATCAATCATTATCAATTTATCCTACCTGATAGCAGTTATATTTTTCAGGCAGGCCGTATCGGGGTCTCAACAGGCGGTGCGGGCATTGAGGTGGATAGTATTCGCCTCATTCCCCTAAAAGTTGAAGGGCAAGGAGCGGATGTGTTGATCCCTCGATTGCAATTGGCAGGGGTAAATATTCCTGATATTTATTTTGGGAAAACTGCCACCCTCTCATCCATGCGGCTGATTGACCCGAAAGTGAAATTGCTTCAACCCCTTTATCAGGAAGGAGATTCTTCCCAGGGGAAGGATATAGCTCAATTGCTCAATCCGCATATTTACCCCTTGATCTCTTCTTTCCTGACATATCTCCATATTGAAGAAATCGAGGTGCAGGATACCCAAGTAGATGCCATGCTGAGGGATCAAGTCCCGCTTAGCTTGGGAAGCATTAACCTAACATTGAAACACTTCGAACTCAAGGAAACCTATACCGCAGGAGACCGAAAGTTCTTCCATTCGGAGCATGTAGAACTCAGGGCAAAAGATTGGCGCTTTGGATTGCCTGACAGCATGTATTGGGTGGAGGTAGATGAAATGGGCTTGATGTCGTGTGAAGACAGTTTTTTTGTGAAAGGGATTTCGCTGATCCCTCGATATGGCATGTACGAATTTGGGCGAGCGTATGGAAAAGTGACGGATCGGATCGAGATGGAAGTGGACTTAGTGGGAGGAAAGGGCTTGGATATTTGGCGGGCACTAACTGAACAGCGCTTCCGCGCCTCCCGCTTCCACGTCGACGGCATGGCCTTCGACATCTTTCGGGATAAGAAACTGCCGCCTGACGTTTTCTACCACCGCCGTTTGCCACAGCGTCTTGTGCGAGAGTTCCCTTATTACATACATGTGGATTCAGCCTTTGTAAACGACGGCAAAGTCACCTATCGAGAACGCGCAGAGGATGGAGATATTCCAGGGGTAGTCGACCTGACGCATATGTGGGCCACAGTATCCAACATTTCCAATGATTCCCTTTTTCTCAGTCAAAATATAGAAACAGTCATTGATGGTCAAGCACGTATCATGAAGTCAGGTAATATGCGGACACGGATACGAATGGTCATTAGCGATACATCGGATACTTTTTCCTATACGGGGATTTTGGGCAAAATGGACTTCACTGAGTTTAATCCTATGGCCGAGCCCGCGTTAAATATTTCCATTAAAGACGGCCTTGTCAAGAAGGTATTGTTCAATGCCACTGCGAATCGCCATGAAGTGCGCGGACGCATGCGCTTTTATTATAATGATCTCCGGATCAAGGTCCTCAAGAAAAATAAAGACCGCTCCCGTGGATTTACTTCCTTCTTGGCGAATTCCTTTGTCGTCCGTGGCGATAACCCCAATAAACGCTTTTTGCGCATTGGCAAAATCTATTATGAACGAGATTCTGGTCGCTCTATCTTCAACTACTGGGTCAAGGGGCTGCTCAGTGGGGTGAAATCTAGTGTCGGTACAACTAGTAAGCTGGACCGGATCAAGAATCTGTTTAGAATGCCTGAGTAGGGGAAAGAAGAATGAAAAATTAACAATGGAGAATGGAGAGATGAACCATATAAGACATTTAAGGGCATATAAGGTCCAAAAAGCCTGTTTCCTTAAATGTTCTTATATTCCTTATATGGTTCAATAAATATGCTTTTTCATCCATTTCAAAGATCCATGTCCCTCCAAAATAATTCACGCAAGTTTTTCCATCACTTGACATCTAATGTAGGAGTCAAGATGATTTAATCAATGTTAACCTCAATCCGCTTGAAGCATTCGGATCAGCAATTGGCGCAGCGCTTGGGCGTGAAAGACGAAGGCGCATTCAAAGCCTTAGTGGATCGCTTTCAGGAGAAGGTGCTCAATACCTGCTTGGGATTTGTGCCCAATAGAGAAGATGCTGAAGACTTGACCCAGGAGGTTTTTTGGGAAGTACATCGGTCGATCGAGCAGTTTCGTGCTGAAGCAAAACTCTCTACCTGGATTTATCGGATAGCGGTAAATAAGTCTCTGGAACATATCCGAAGAAATAAACGCCAAAAGCGGCAGAGCCAATTGCAATCCCTGTTTGGGATACGGGATGCTGCGGCTCCACATGCTTCGCGCCTGGATCATCCAGGCCTTAGCCTGGAGAACAAGGAAAGAGCAGAAGTGCTCTTTGGCGCCATAGATAAATTGCCTGAAAATCAGCGTATTGCATTTACCCTAGCGAAGGTGGAAGGCCTGAGCTATCAAGAAATCGTGGAGGTCATGGGCGTGAGTTTGGGCTCGGTAGAATCCTTGGTATTTCGCGCAAGAAAAAAGTTAAAAGAACATCTATACGCATACTATAAGGAATGAATAAAAATTAAAATGAAAGTTAAAATCAAAGTATGAACTGATTTTCAGTGAGTTATAGATGAATAACTGAAGAGTTATTTTTTCTTCATTCCTAAGAAGAATTTATGATTGACCAATTATTTATTCTTGATTGACGACTGACAAAATGGAATCAATAATCAATCAATGTATCAATCAATAATTTTATGGACACACCTAAACACATTGACCAGGAGGTAGAAAAGACCTTAGGCGTCTTAGACGAGCTAGAGCGGGTGGAGGGAAATCCCTTTTTGTATAGCCGCTTGGAGGCCAAGCTGGCCGCTGAAAGCCAGGCTGTCAAGAAGCCCTTTCTGGCACCTGCCCTTCGCTGGGCAGCTATGCTGATTATCTTGATCGTCGCCAATATTTTCACCTTTACCCAACTGACGCCTACAGATCCCCAAATGACTGAGCTAGCCGCCCTGGCTAGTGACTATGCATGGGATAGCAGTACACAGTCTTATTATGAAAATTGGAGTGAGTAAAAAAAGAAAGACCTCGGAGGCTTTTAACACGATTTGCTGATTAAACCTCCGAGGTCTCCACAAAACTATGAATCACTTTAACCATCAACGGAGCAACTGGATCATCGGAATTCTAGTGGTCTTGAACCTAGGGACTCTGTTGGCCATTTGGCTGACGCGAGCGCCAGAACCGGCAAGACCTGATATGCCACATCGGGTAGATCGCTTTCTGGAAAAGGCGCTAGAACTGACCCCAGAACAAGCCGCGCAATTCGAAGACTTGCGCTCCGGACATCATCAGACCATGCGCCAGTATTTCGACACTCAGCGCGACAATCGCCAATTGATGCTCAAGAAGTTGACTGCCAGTCCTCCTGACACGGCTGCCGCACATCGCATCGCTGCGCTCATCGGCGAACAACAAACAGCGCTTGAAGAGCTGATGATCGGGCACTATTCCCAGCTTCGGCAAGTCTGTACACCCGCTCAGCAAGAGAAGCTTGGGGAGGTATTTATGAAAGCTCTTATGCGACGGGGACCAGGGGGCAGGCCAGGAGGTGGTCCGCCGGGGAGAGGGCGGAGGAGACACCCTTAGGGAAAAATTAAGGCCTTTTATCAATACCAAAAAACCTGTCAAAATGTGGGAAACTTTGTGTATTTTAAGGCCATTAAAATGGTTAGATTATGAAGGGAGATACAAAGCCTATGATTTCAAAACGTGTCTTTTGGGACATTGATTATGAGTCTTTAGACTATGAAAAAGACCAATTTTTTATTATTGATAGAGTGATGAATTATGGCCTTTGGGATGATTTTATAGCGATTATGAGGTATTATGGGAAAGAGGTAGTTAAAAAAGAGATTGTCAAATCACCTTACCTCAAAAAAAAGGTACTCAATTTTTTATGTTTTTATTTTGGGCTTAGTTTAATTGATTTTAAATGTTATTCACAGAGACTGTCACAGGAGCAACACTGGAGCTTTTAAGAGATTTAATGTTAAGACCTGAATTGAAACAGTTTGGATTAGTGGGGGGGACAAATCTTTCGTTGAGGTTAGGGCATCGCTTGAGTATTGATTTGGACTTGTTTACCAATGAGCCTTTTGATACAGAACAGGTTTACATTGCACTAGAATCAAATTACTCCAATATTATACAGGCATCTCAAAGTGATTCAATGCTGTTTCTTTATATCAATGATGTGAAGATTGATATGGTTTTATTGCCCTACCCTTATTTGAAGCCAGCGGAAGAAATAGATGGAATCCGCCTCGTTTCTATTGAAGATATTGCTGCGATGAAGCTGAGTGCTATTGCTAGGAGAGGAGTAAAAAAGGATTTTTGGGACATTGCAGAGCTTCTTGATATTTTCAGTATAGAAGAAATGATAGAGCTTTATAAAACGAAATATAGCTCTCGCGATATTTTCTATCTTTTAAGATCATTGGTGTATTTTGAAGATGCAGAAGCTCAAAAGGACCCAGATGTGCTTAAAAAAGTGACTTGGAAGCAAGTAAAAGAGAAGGTGAAAATGGCTGTAAAAATGTATCTAGATGCTCAAGCGTAGAAAATTTTTCCACATGAAATTCCTCTCCTCCTTTCTCCTCCTTACCCTCATTTTTTCGCTCCCTACGATTGCTCAACAGCCCAATATCTTGCTGTATATCGTCGATGACGTCGGCGTAGACCCTATCCCCAATTATGCTGCGGGCAGTCAAAAAGCCCACATGCCAACCCTGGAAGCCCTGATGGATTCAGGACTTACCCTTGACAATGCATGGTCCAGTCCGCTTTGCTCACCGAGCCGTGCAAACATTTTGACAGGGAAATATGGCTTCCGGACCAATGTGCTGAGCCCAACCACATTTAGCCAATTAGATACTGCAGAAACTACCCTACATACTTATCTGGACCAAGTTTCCAATGGGATGTATAGCAGTAGTTTAATAGGTAAATGGCATTTGTCAGGACAAATGAATCCCGATAAAAACTATCCCGCAAAATGTGGGATTCCCCATTACGCTGGGAACTTGGGCGGAGCGGTTCAGGACTTTTGGGACTGGGATTTAGCCGTAAATGGGACGGTAACGCCTGAGGTGAGTTATCTTACCTCCACCTATACGGATCTGGCTATTAATTGGATCAACCAACAAAACCAGCCCTGGTTCTGCTGGCTAGCCCATAACTCACCGCATGAACCGCTACATGTGCCGCCAGCACATATGCATGCGCAAGGCAATCTGCCCGCCGATCAGGATTCCATAGATGCGAATCCTTTCCCCTATTTTCAAGCGATGCTGGAAAGTACAGATTATGAGTTGGGGCGGCTGCTTGATAGCTTGCCGCAAGCTGTGCGAGACAACACAGTAGTCATATTCATCGGCGACAATGGGACGCCTCGAAATGTATTGCAAAGGCCTTATGCTGGCAAACAGTCGAAGTCTAGCCTCTATCAAGGAGGTATCCATGTGCCGATGGTCATAGCTGGACCTGGGATCACGAGGCAGGGGGAGAGAGAGGATGCTTTGATCAATTTTACGGACCTGTTTACTACAATAGTCGAATTGGCAGGATATCCTTTGCGTGAATATCACGATAGCAAGAGCTTTTGGCCGCTGCTCACTCAGGCAGGACCGAGTATCAGAAAGTGTGCTTATACGGAGAAGATAACAGACAATAACTCTGTCGCTGGATGGACGACTCGTGACGAGACCTATAAATTGATTCGCTTTAGCGATGGGGTAGATGAGTTTTATGATTTGATCGCTGATCCATATGAAAAGAATAACCTGCTTTCAGGAACCCTCACCCCCCAAGAACAAATGGCTTTTGACAACCTGGTGATCTGCAATCCCCAAGACGCTACTTCCATAGATGATTTACAGGCTGAAACCTCTTTGTTTCACCTTTACCCCAACCCTACTCGTTCAGCACTGTTTATTTCCCTCTCTACCAGGGCTCCTCAACCCTTCCAAATCATTACTCTGACAGGAAAAACCGTAATGAAAGGCCAGTTGGCGTTTGGAGAAAATCGTGTAGCGATTGAGCATCTACCCAATGGAATCTACGCGGTACAATTGGGAACAGAAGTGAAGCGATTTGTGGTAAATGACTAAACAAGCGGCGAAAGAAACCGTTTTTCCTTTATCTTTAGCCATTGAAAGCTTATAGTGAGCCAGCAATTCCCCATTTGAACCATATAAGAAATATAAGGGCATATAAGCAAAGAGAAAAACAACCTTAAATGAACTTATATGCCTTATATGGTTTAATCCAACATTACTTCCGAAACCGCCTCACATGCACACCTTATTTATTACAAATTCACGCTCTGGAAGAAAGAAACGTGCCAATGAAATCGCAGACCGCGTGAATACCTATTATAAGGATGAGCTTGAAGCGGTGGAGGTCTGGGAAGTGGATTTTGAACAATTGGATCAAAAGCTGGTGGATTTTATCGCTGGTGGCGGGAAAAACATCTACGCCGTAGGCGGAGATGGGACGGTGAATGCCATCGGTTCGCGACTTATTGGCAGCCCTATCAATTTTGGGGTGATCCCCACAGGTTCGGGCAATGGCTACGCTCGAAATTTGGGCTTCTCCATCAAAACGGCGCTCGCTGTGAAACAGACCAAAGAAGCGGAACCCATCCTGGTAGATGCTGCGAAGTTCAATGATATTCCCTTTCTCAATATTGCCGGCGTAGGCATCGGCGCTGAAGTCGCCAAGAACTATGCCTCCACCCAGCGACGAGGACTGGCTCCTTATGTGAAAAAATCCGCTGCCTCTTTCCTTTCCTATAACCCCCAATCCTACGATCTCTACCTAGACGGTGAGCACCTTCACCTCGATCAGATTATGGGCATCGAAATTGCCAACGGCACCCAATGGGGCTATGAGGCCAAAGCGGCCCCGCTGGCAAGCTTGACAGATGGCCTGCTGGACGTGGTGGTGATCAAACAGATTCCATTGATTGAGGTGGCAGGCGTAGTGGCCAAATTATTCAGGGGAAAAGTAACCCGTTCCAAGCACATCGACATCTATCGCGCCAAGGAAATCCGCATCATGAGAGCCGAAGCAGGCGCCGCCCAAGTAGACGGAGAACCTTTTGAAGCAGGCCGTGAAATAGTGGTGAAAATCCAGGAAAAAGCCCTCAATCTCTTATTGCCGAATACGCTGACAGCGAAGAAGGTGGCGTCGTTGTAAGGAGGAAGCGTGCATTAATTAATGCCCGAATGTTTATTTACCCTAAAGTCAAATCAGAGGGAAAGATTGCAGAATAATGATTGCGGAACAAGGATTGAAGATGGCCAAAAATTCATAACTTCTCCGATCATCACTCCGTGTTCGATATTCTGCAATCAAACGGGCCTAAAAAGGGAATTAACTTTTCCTTCCTCCCTTACGGCTTTTCCAGACGTAAGCAATCAACAACAGCAAAACAGCTCCTCCCCCCATCCAGCCCCAAGGCAAGCCTTGCCGCAACGAAACCGCCTCCACATCGCCTACTACAGCCCATCCCGCCCAGAAATACGGATGCTGACGCTCCGGAAGGCTCTGCTCAATATAGGCCATTTTAGCTGCCTGCATCGCCAGGTCGGCGGTCTGCCCTTGCTGAAGCCCCGCATAATAATCCACCATCAACTGAGCCGTTTCCTCACTCGGCACGCTCCATAGGCTGGCCACCATCGAGGGACATCCTGCAAAAGCAAATGCCCGCGAAAGACTCATGATGCCTTCTCCTCGCTGAATATCGCCGATGGCGGTATTACAAGCACTGAGGACCACCTGCGCTGCGCTGAGGCGCAAACCGTAAATGTCTGCGATCCGCAAATGACGATCTGCCGTATCCTCTACAGAAAATACCAGGCTCGACAGCAAAGGCGAACGGTCATTGACCAGTCCATGCATGGCCAAGTGTAAAATGCCTGCAGAGCTTGCTGTTTCAAGGAAACGAGTCTTCGTAGCTTGAGCTGCCGTATCAGCCACGCCTTTAAGCATCTCAGCGATCTGCACAGTCGCGTTCCGCGCCGCTGGCAGGTCGCCCAGGTTTCCTTGATCGAATACATATTTGGGCGCATAACCTCTGAAAGGATAAGGGGGCGTTGATTGACGGGAAGAACCTGCAGGGGAAAAGGCCAGCGCTGCCGCATAGTCATACCGCAAGCGATAATGCTTCAATAAATAGGCATCTATGTCACCAGGGTGTGTAGATGGCTGTACCAGGAAAGTGCCAAAAGGCAGATAGGCCAATGGCCCGTCAGGCAGGACAATAAGCTCTTTGTGCTTGTCTTTGATTACAGGGGCTAATAAGACTTGATATAAATGGTGGGCTTGCTCTGCAAAAGCTGCCCAAGGCTGCGCCTGATAGGCCCTTAGGGATTCGCGAAATCCACGAATAGAAGCAATGAGGCTATCTGTCAGTTGCAGGCTGTGCATAGCCATGCTTGTTTGGGTACAGGCAAACACATAAAGCGACTCATTCCCCCAAAAATATGCGATCATTTGGGATTCACTCCCAAGTTGCGCCTGGATGGCCTTCAGGTCCGGGGACTTCTGCTCATAGGCCAGCTGATAATATTGCGGGTATTGCCGCTCGATCTCTGCCAATCGCTGTTCATAGCGATTACGAAGCGCGAAACGTTCACGTTGAAGCGATTGCATCGCTTCGGGAGAAGTCTCAGCAGCTTGCTGGGCTTCAAATACCTGCTGCTCAGACTGCGTGATAGCAGACTTCAAGGTGAGTAACTGATCGATCAGGCTGTCAGGAACGGCAGCAAGCTCAGCTGCATTCAGTCTACGGCGCGTCTCCAGCAAGATGCGCGCTTTGCTTTTCTCCGAAAACCCAAAAGCCGTTTCCAAAAACCGATCTTCCTGCGTGCTTTCATACAACTGCTGCGAAAGCTGAATGGCAAGTTCGTAAAGGGGAAAAAGCTCTTCTAAGAGCAAATATTTGGAAGCGTCCACTTGGAAGGAACGCTGCTGGGCAGCGATGAGGGTATCAGCTATTTGTAGGGCTCGAAGGGCTGTTTCTAGCTGGGAATTGTCATCTGTCTCAATAGCCATTTTATCCCAACATTTGGCCTTGGCCCATAAGGCGCGGACCAGCGTGACATAATCGCCAATCGTATGATGGGTGGGGCTGGGAAGTGCTGTAACCGCTTCATCGCGAAAGTCAGGTACCAAACTGAGGATGGCTCGGTGGTAGTGTTCCAAGGCGGTTTCCCATTTTTTTTGCGCAAAATAAATATCCCCCAAATTATCATAACTCCGCGCCACATCAGGGTGAAATGGACTGAGGTCTTTTTGTAATAAGGACAAGGCTTCTTGGGTTCGGCTTTCGGCTTTGCCATATTCCCCCAAATGCTTATACACCATCCCCAAATTATCGAGGTTTCCACTGATGGCGAGTCGGATTTCTGTGACATCGTCGGCTTGCTGAAGGGTTCTGTAGCCACCTAGAGATCTTTCTAGGTAGTTGAGGGAAAGGGTATATACGCCTGAATCCATATACGCCAGCCCTATGTTTCGCTCACAATTGACCGCCGCGAACTGGTCAAAAGGATCAGGGGATTGCTCATAAATGGCTAAGCCTTTTTGGGTGTGGTCAATCGCCGTTTGGTAGCGCCCCCAAAGGGTGTATAAAATGCCCAGTTCTGTGTGGGTGTCAGCCACTTCTAAGGCATCAGAACCAAGTGTATTTTGGTACAAAAACAAGGCTTCACGAAAGTACTCTTCTGCCTTCACGCGCTCCAAAGAGCGGTTATACAAGTCTCCTAGTTCATGGTAGTAATCTGCCAGTTGAAGGCTGTCAACGGGCTGTGTGCCTTTGCGGATGTCAAGGGCTTTGAGGAGGTGGCTGATCGCTTTGGGCAAAAAGCCTTGCTCTTTGTAGACGACAGAGATGACATAGTAGGTATTAGCGAGATCAGGGCTATTATGCCCTTCAAGCTGTAGCCACAGGTTCTTTGCAGTGTCTAGGTAGGTTTGGGCTGTTTCGTACTGGTAGAGAAAATAATGGATAACGCCCAATTTGTGGTGAAGCGTGGCGAGCTGCTGATCCGCAGGTACTTGGGTACGATGTGCCCATGCTTTGACCGCCTCCAGGCTGTCAAGCGCAGCGTCAAATTCATCGAGTTCTATTTGACTATCTACAAAATCAAATAGCTGCTCAGTCCGTATGGCCCATTCGCTTTTATCAGCGTTTTGGGAAAAACTGAGGCTGATACTCAACAGGCTGACAAGCAAAACACACGGATACAGGTTTAGCATAAAAAAAGGCTGAAAGTCACCCTAAACAAGTTGGTAACTTTCAGCCTGAGATGCAAGGACCTCACGCTATTATTGGTGCAAATAACTCAAGATCAGCTATTTACAATTAATCAATCAATAATCACTAATAAATATTCTACGCTAATTGAGGTTATTCAATGCCGCCTGAACCGCATCGAAATCGGGCATATCACCCGCGCTTTCTAGCACTTCTGCATGCTGCACGATCCCATTGCCATCAATGACAAAAGCGGAGCGCTTTGCTACACCTTTTAATCCTAGTACCCAATCTTCATAAAACGCCCCATAAGCGGGCGCTGCCACTTTGTTGAAATCAGAAGCGACAGTGAAATTGAGGTTGTTTTGTTCTTTGAATACGCCCAAGGTAAAAGGCAGATCTACTGACACAGCCAGTACCTCAGCATTGGCATTTTCATAAACAGCGATATTGTCTCGCGTACTGCACAGCTCAGCCGTACAAACCCCCGTAAAAGCGGCAGGAAAAAACAACAATACGAGGTTTTTGCCTGCATAGTCACTGAGGGAAACGGGTTGTTTATCTGATGAAAGGAGCGTAAAATCTGGAGCTGCTTGTCCTACTTGAACTGACATGGTTATTTAATTTAGAATGGAGAATGAATAATTAAGAATGAAGCATAAAAACTGTGCAACTTCTCTTTTGTTTGAGGCGCAAAAATAGGGAGTGGACAGTAGGAATAAAAGGGGAATTCACCCCTTCGTCAAATGATGCATGGCAATTCCCGCAGCCACAGAGACATTCAGGCTGTGTTTGGTGCCGAATTGAGGGATCTCTAGACACGTATCGGAAAGGTCGATCACAGCCTGCTGCACGCCCTCTATCTCATGACCGATGATCAAAGCATACTGATCACCTGTTTGGGTCTCAAAGGCATCGAGCTGCGTGCTCCCCGCTGCTTGCTCCAGCGGTAGCAATTGATAGCCATCGGCTTTCAGCGATTGAGCCAAAGGGAGAATATCCGCATGATATTCCCAGTCGACGCTTTCTTCGGCCCCTATCGCCGTTTTGCGAATCTCCCGATGGGGCGGACGCGGCGTGATCCCACATAAATAGACTTTTTCTATGCAAAAAGCATCAGCCGTTCGCAGGACAGCACCGACATTGTGCATGCTCCGGACATTGTCCAGGACCACCACAACGGGTCGCTTGTCGGCGGCCTTGAAGTCAGCTAAGCTAAGGCGATTGAGTTCTTCTATGGTGAGTTTGCGCATAAAGAAATGTTGAATTTTGAATGGGGGAATTTTGAATGGGGGATGAGTTTATTCAACATTCATTCATTCAAAATTAATCATTTACCATTCCTCCTCCTCATCCCAGTCAGGATATTGCTCAGGCGCTTTGCCCTTAGACTCCACGATCTGTGGAGCCAGGACTAGCGGACTTTCCTCATCAATCTTTTCAAGAGTGATCTGAAACTCCCAGTTATCGCCAAAGTCGAAGACATAGGCGAGGCGATGTTTTGGTTCATAATAAAGGCCACTGATGGGTACATCATCGGTGTAGGGAGGCTCAGCCCCTTCATAAGGGGATTCAATGGATTGATTGCTATAGGGTTTGCCGTCAGCATAAAAGGCATAGAGGTGATCGTTAGCAAAGCCTATAGCCCGCTGGATCGCCAGATGAAAGTCTTCAAATGTATGATGTGGAGCCAGGACGATGCGTCGCCAGATCTTTTTGTCGTGGGCAAAAGCTACTTTGAAATGATAATTTCCCTTGATTTCTTCCTCTTCATCAACGATTTCTATGTCGAGCCTTTGAGAGACAGGAATCATCATTTTAAAAGCTGATTCAAACCCTGCCTTGCGCATTTCGACGCTGGTAGTCATTTCCGCCTTCAGTTGATCGATAGATATATTTGGCAAATTCTCTATGTCAAATCCCATTTCTGCCCCCGCTTCAAGCATGGTTGCTAAAAAAGCCTGCTGGCCTTTTTTATCCATGGTGTTGAGGAGATTGAGCATTTCCTCATCTGCCACAGCTGGGGCGCCTCCATTGGCATAATTATTCCAAACAAATAGCGGGGTTTTAGCATCTAAAATCGACAAAAGTCCCATCCCTAGTTCAGTGAAGATGAAGGTTTCTATTTGTCGATAGCGCGCTCCATCGCGATTCTTTGCTTGCAATTTCAATTTCCAAAAGCCCATTTGCTCCATAAAATGCAAAATGGGTTTAGCTTTGATTAAGGCTAAAGATATTTCAAAGTCTGGTATTCCTCTGACATTAAGTTCTAGTTCCCTTTGGTCACAGGCATAGCTAATAAAATTCGCCAATAAATCTGCCGTAGCATACACCCCAAATTCCTCTCCCATTTCCTCAAAATCAAGATGACACCAGAATACTTTTAGCAAAAATAGGTATTGGGCAGATGGCTCCATTCGCCTAAAAAATGCCAAGCGATCCATATGAGGATGAAGCTCGAAGTTAGATTTGACGACCTTTTTTTCAAATAACTGACCTTGAATCGCCAATGCCTGAAAGAAGTTGAGGGTATTGTATTGATTTTGAGGAGATTTGGGTTTTACCGTGTTCAAGGGGGTAGACATCTTTCCATTCATCTCAAAAAGGAGACTGGGCGGAAGTGTCTTAAGTTTTTGGGAAAGCTTAGGCCGTTTTGCTTCTACGATTCCACAAAAAGTGAGGAAGTCACTCAGGAAGGGAACAGGATGGGAATGCGTGATCTGAATCATGGCGCAAAACTAGCATTTTCTGCTAATTCCTCACCCATCTGAGCGGATTCTCGAATACGTTGGGAATGCGGTAAATCATGAAATTGAGAATGGTCTCATTGGTGCGGGGGTCGGTGCGTACGGTACCGATTTCTTGGCCCATGGTGATGGCAGCTCCTTTTTTTACCGAAACTTTATCCAAATTATCATAGACCGTCCGATAAATCCCATGCTCTACGATGACGACATAGCCGCTGAGGGGGACTTTCTGCACCCCTGTGACTTTGCCTTGGAAAACGGCCTGGACTTTTTGCCCTTTGGGGGTACGGATGTAGATGCCATCATTGGTGATGCGGTTGCCAAAAGGATCTTTAGTGACGCCGTATTTTCCTACGACAATGCTATTGCTGGCACTTACGGGCCAGCCAAGTTTGCCACGCTGCTGCTTGAATGATTTACCCGTAGCATTGTTTTTTCCTGTGGCCTTGACGCCATAATTTCTATCGATGCGCTTGATGATGGATTTAAGTGCTTTGCGCTGCTGAGTCAAGCGGACACGATATTTATTTTCCTTTTCTTTTAAGGTGAAAAACAGGCTATTCTGCGTCGCCTTGGTGTTTTTAAGGCGATTAAGCTCATCTTGCTTTTCTTGGATGAGCAATTCCCTTGCTTGAATAGCTCCTTGGAGTTCCGCTGTTTTTTGAAGGAGAAATGCCTTGGTTTTGCGCAGTCGTCGTAGTTGGGTGCGGCGATAGGTCGTAAACTGCTGGAGGTATTGGGTGCGGTAGTAGGCTTCCGCAAATGACTCAGCGCTGAAGATGGCCAATAGCCAATTGTCACTTTCTAGGGTTTTGTAGGTGGTCTGTGCGGTGAGGGCATATTGCTCTTTTACATCTTCGATGTCTTCTTCCATCGCACAGATGATCGCGTCCAGATCCGTGATTTCATTGCCCAGGTCATCGATTTCGATGTTGAGGCGGCGAATAAGCGCTTCTCTGGCCTTGATCTGCTCGTTGAGCAATGATAGTTCCACCAGGGATTTGTCGCGCTGATAACTCGTCTCAGCCAGCAACTGGCTACTTAAGCGAATTCGGTCTTCCAGTTTTTCCCGCTCTTTTTTGAGATCGGTACGGCTCGTCCGTTGGCCCTGGGCATTCAGGCCAAGTATGAGCAAGCTCATCACGAGAATAATATATGCGAGTGGGCGGGACATAGTAAAAGATCAAATTCAAACTCAACCTCAAATTCAAAATTTTATAAATGGCTGAATTTTAGTTCTTTATTCAAAATTCACCATTCTCTCATTCAAAATTATTTCCTTATTTGGCGACGCGCTCATAACTGTCTGGGACATTAAATTTGAAGGATATTTTATTGGGGTTGAGGTTTACCTTATGGTGTTTGAAATCAAAGCCTGCTTGTTCTGGTGCCTTGACAATAACAGCCCCTTCATTGGGAATCTTTTGCCCATCTACCTCTTCAAATTCAAGGTATTGAATAACCGTATGCTGACTGAGCAGTTCATTGACCGCTTCTAATTCCATTAACTTCAAGAGGTTACGGCTTATTTTATAAGCAAAATCTGTACCCCCTGCGATTCCCTTGAATACTTGTGGATTCGCTTTTTTATTTTCTAGCTTTAGCTGATCAGGGATAGGGGAAAAATCTCCAAGAATCAATGCTTGCACCATGGCAAAGTCCGCATCCAATCCTGTGAACTTCTTCGCAGGAGTATAGTCAGATACAGTGTAAGTTTTATTGAGACGGTCAAGGACGTAGATAGAATCCTGAGTGATTAGGATGCGCGCCCCTTCCAAGCCTAGCTTGGTCACGCGGATGCGGATCAGGCTATCGGCATATAGATCAATCTTATAGGTCATCCCTATGCTAAAATCGGCCTTCTCCATTTTGGCTTTCCCTTTTCCACTAATGCTCAAGGTCGTGAAATCGAGGTTATTGCCTTCCAGCGCTTTTAAGGTTGCAGCTTCTCCTTTTGCACCACTGCCCAAGTCCTTCAAGGACTTGCAGGAACTGAGGCTGAGCACTAAGGCTAATCCGAGGATAACTATGCGATAGATGTTCATATGCATTAATTAGGATTCTGGAGTGAAGAAGAGATAGGAGAAAGTAAAAATAAGTAACAAGAAACAAGGAAGTGAAAAGTGAAGAACTTCTTAGATAAACAAATATGAGAACTCATTCAAAATTCACCATTCAATCATTCAAAATTAGCTTACGGCTGCCGTATCTTCTCATCAATCCGAAGGTCTGTTGCTCCTTCTTGGATGGCTTTATTCCACTGAGCGATGGCCTGATCCTTCCGGCCTAGTTTCAACAAGATGTCTCCATAATGCTCATAGAAAACCGCATCTCTGCCGTGTTCTAGTGCCTTGAGTGCCCATTTCTCCGCCTCCTCATACTGGCCCATCTGATAGAGTACCCACGCATAGGTGTCTTCAAATGCAGCTTCATTGGGCTGGAGCGCTACTGCCTGAGCGATCAGTTCTTTGGCCGTTTCGAGTTTCGACTTACGCAAAGAGAGGTGATAGGCATAACTATTCAGAATATAAGGATCTTCAGGATTAGATTTTCGTGCCAATTCAAAGTTCTCGTCCGCTTTTTCATGCTGATCATTCTTCTGATACACTTCTGCTAATTGAAGATAGGCCAAGGCCAGCATATCGGGGCTGTCGGCGCCTAGTTTTTTGATCTTTTCGAGGGCATAGATGGCCTTGTCATGATCTCCTAACTCTCCACTAGATAGACCATAGAAGAACAAGAAAGCTGCGCGGTTAGGGAAAAATTCCAATGCCTCTTCGGCATCTTTTTGTAAACGCTCAAAATTATCCTCCTGGTATGAGGCGGAGAGTAAAGAGAGCCAGAGTTCTTGGTCCGAACCATCACGATCGAGTGACTTGCGGTAGTAAATAGCGGCGGAGTCCGCTTGGCCAGACTTGGCATATAGATCGCCTTTGAGGGTATAGATGCCTGCAGCATCTGGATGAGCGCCTTCGATGAGCCTCACCAGTTTGTCTACCCTAGGTCGTACTTCAGGCTGACGGTCATAAAATTGCATGAGGCCCTGGGTGATCCGCATTTTCTCACTGAGCGCAACTGTTGGAAGAGCAAATGCTTTGAAGAGGTATTCATCTGAAATTGCGACTTCTCCTCTTTTTTTATAGACTTCTGCAAGATTGAGCAGGGCAAAGCTATTGTCTGGGTCTTGGTCGAGGAGTCGTTCCAATGTCTTGATCGCAGGGATTTCCTGGCCTAATTGCTTATAGGTCTCATATTGCAATTCGTAATAGCGACTGTTGGTAGGACTCAGGCGAATAAGTTGTTCTGTGACTTCTACAGCCTGCTGATTCTGATCTGTACGGACGTAGAGTTTGAGCTTTTCGAGGAGAGTTTCCTCATTAGGGCCTATCTGCTGCTCGATGTAAGTGAGCTGCTCGACTGCTTCATCAAATCGCTGGTTGCGCAGATAAAGCTCCGCAAGCTTAAGGCGCTCGTCGAGCTTTTCTGAAAATCGTTTGACGATTTGCTCCTGGATGGCGACTGAGTTGGCGAAGTCACCTTTTGCTTCATAAGCTTCGGAGGTGATTTTGTAGTACCAAATATTATCGGGGTCGCGTTTGATGGCATCTTTCCCAAAATCGATGGCTTCATTGAATTTCCGCTGCTCTACTGCCAACCGGGCAATATTGTACATCGCAGCATGGTTGGAAGGATCGAGCTTCAATACTTGCCGAAACTTGGCCTCCGCATTGGGGTAATCACCGCGCATCATGAAAGTACACCCTTCCACATAGTGAAAGTCGACCTGCCGGCGAAGGTCCGTATTTAAGGCCGAACCATTGTCCGGTCCCGTGGACCCAGCTTTTTGGGTGGTCTTACAAGCAGCTAGTGAAGCAAAAATCAAAAGCCAGACAACAAAGCTCCTCATAGGGGTATTTATTTATTATGATAAAATTTTAGAATAATCTCCGATATCAAGCGCTGCGGCTCTTAACTTACAGGCTGCGTGGCTGCCTATCATAGCGCGATGAAGCACCGCATTCTCAATGATGGTGTCTTCACGTATGGAGGAGTTCTTGATGATGGAGTTATTCACTTGGGTATTTTCGCCGATAAAGACATAAGGTCCAACAATAGAATTGCTCAATTTGGCACCTGCACCTATAAAGCAGGGAGGGATAATGACGGCATTTTTGGTAACAACAGAATCCGCAATGAGTTGTTTCCCACTCAGGTAATCAAAGGCAAGGACTTTCTCTGTCGTATCCAGCACAGCGTGCTTATTGCCACAGTCCATCCACTCTCTTACTTCTCCTGGTACAAATTTCGCGCCTTTTGCCTTCATATTCTCCAGCGCATCTGTCAGTTGGTACTCTCCTTTGACCATGACTTTATTGTCTAGGAGATATTTCAACTCCCCTGCGAGCTGCTGGCCGTCCTTGAAATAATAGATGCCTATAATAGCAAAGTCAGAGACAAACTCTTTAGGCTTTTCCACAAACTCTTGGATGATGCCTTGATCATCAAGTGTCACGACGCCATAGCTACTCGGGTCTTCGACCTTTTTGACCCAGATGACACCATCTTTGGTTCTATCGAGTTTGAAATCCGCCTGAAACAGCGTATCTGCAAATGCGACGATGACTTCGCCGTCCAGGCTTTCGTGCGCCTGCCAGATGGCATGTGCGGTGCCGAGCGCCTCGTCTTGGTAATAGATTTTCCCTACCGTGCCGAGCCCTTCGGCAATAGCTAATAATTGGTCTTCGACTTCTTTGCCAAAACTCCCAATGATAAAAGCGATTTCTTCTATTTTACCCTCATAAATCCCTACAATATCTTCTACTAAACGATGTACAATGGGCTTCCCTGCTACAGGCACCAGCGGTTTGGGTGTCAGAAGGGTATGAGGCCTCAGCCGGCTTCCTCTGCCAGCCATTGGGACGATTATCTTCATGAAAGTTTGTGTGTTTAAAAATTAAAAATGGAGGAGGGAGAAGAGAACAGAGAGTAGAGAGAAGAAAAGGAATCTTATGTTGTTGTCTCTCTTCCCTTTTCTCTGAGTGAAACGGTCTCTTATCAGCCCGTGTGTCCAAACCCTCCAGATCCTCGGACAGTCTCTGAAAGCGCTTCCGCTACGCGCCAGTTGACATGTTCATGTTTCGCGACGACCATCTGAGCAATACGCTCTCCTTGTACGATGGTAAAATCAGTCTTGCCGAGGTTGACAAGCAGTACCTGGACTTCTCCACGATAGTCTGCGTCGATCGTCCCAGGAGAGTTGAGGATGGTGACACCATGACGTAAGGCGAGGCCAGAGCGCGGGCGTATCTGCGCTTCATAGCCTTCTGGCAATTCGATGAAAAGCCCTGTCGGGATGAGTTTTCGCTCCCCTGGCCCCAAAATGATGGCTTCTTCATTATTGGCGCGAATATCCATGCCAGCAGACGCTGAGGTAGCTTGTACTGGCAAAGGATTGGGGGATGTGTTGATGATGTTTACGTTTAGCATTGTTTATTTCAATAGTCTTTCAATTTGGCCGGCGAGTGAAAAGTCTTTATCCGTAAGCCCCCCAGCATCATGGGTGCTGAGACGGAGCTTCACTTTGTTATAGACGTTAAAAATCTCTGCATGGTGGTTGGCTTTCTCCGTTAATATTGCCAATCTGGTCAGAAATCCCATGGCATCAACGAAGTCCTGAAAGAGATATTCTTTCTCTATCCCCTGATCCTGATAGGCCCATCCAGCTAGTTCTGCCAATTTTGGCGTTGCCTCTTCCAGTGTATAAGTTTTCATTCCCTACTTTTTCGGCAAATATAAGAAGAAGATATGAGACGAGACCGCTCAGGCCGAAGACGGCCTTCGCTGCGGGACCGGTCGCCCTGCGGGCTCCCTGTGAGATCGTTCGCGCCTTCGGCCCTCACTGCGAGATCGCTCGCCTTTCAGGCTCGCTACGAGATTAAAGGCAGGACTTTTCTTAGTCTCGCAGCGAAGGCCGTCTTCGGCCTGAGCGGTCTCACTTCTTTTTCTTATCTTAATCCCATGAAACGCTTTGGAATTGTGTTGCTCATATCCTGTCTTTCGCTAGTGTCTAGCGCACAGCGGAACCGAGTTTCACGGATAGATTTGAGAGATGAAGTATTGAAGGTAGAAATGCTTTCTCCTTGGCTTGGGGGCGTGAGTCTCGGTTATGAATGGATGCTGAAACCAGGCTTAAATGCCGAAATAGGCCTCTGTGCCATCGGCAATGGGTTTGGGGAACTGGCCCAAGGGGTGCGAGGATTGGCCCTAAAAGCAGGTCCTAAGTTTCTGGTGGATTACTTCCGCCAGGCCGAAGACATGCAGCGATCCGAGCCCTTTGGAGGCTTATATATACAACCCTTATTGGTAGTGGTACACTTCAGGGGAGAAGGGAATTCTGTTACAGGGATGGATTTAGAAAATGGAACTTCTGCGGGGATTCTACTGATTTTTGGGGAGCAATGGGTGATTGGCAAACGATGGTTGCTGGATATAGGTGCGGGAGTAGGCGTGGGGACAGGCCGGATTAGGCGGGCATCCTCTCCCAGCCAGCCCGATGGGCGTCGCGACATCGGCTCCAATTATTATTATAGCCATATTTATCTTGGAAGCCAGCAACCTTTCACTTTTGCGGGGAACTTTTCGCTAGGGTACTTGATTCGGTGAAGAAAATGAGTGGATGATAGAATGAGTGAATGATAGAGGATTTTGGAGACTTCTCCATTTTTACCTCTCTTCCTCCAGCATCTTACGGTACTTTTGTAGCTCAACTCGCCGCTTGTCACTTACCCTGGGATAGTGCATATCCATATTATGGAGTTCGGTAAGGATGATTTGTGAGACCATGAGGCGCATGTTCTTTTTGTCGTCAGCAGGGATGACATGCCAAGGGGCGAAAGGATTGGAAGTGGCGTTGATAGCTGCTTCATAGGCCTCCATATAGTTGTCCCAATAGCCCCGCTCCTTTATGTCTGCTTCTGAAAATTTCCAGTTTTTTGCATGCTCGTCTATGCGTGAAAGGAACCGCTGACGCTGCTCTTCTTTGGAGATATTGAGGAAAAATTTCAGGATGCGGAAGCCTTGCCTATGGGCATATAGCTCAAAATTGGCGATATCTTCATATCGCTTCTGGAATAGGCCGTCGAGGTCTTGGATATATTCTTTTGGGATACGTTGGTAGTTTGTTACAATTTTTGGATGCACCTTTACTACAAGTACCTCTTCATAATAAGAACGGTTAAAAATGCCAATATGGCCTCGTCGGGGCATCCATCGACTCGTTCGCCACAGGAAGTCGCGATCTAGTTCGTTCTCAGAAGGCTTTTTGAAGGAATGAATCTCAACTCCATGAGGATTGACCCCAGACATCACATGCTTGATGGTCCCATCTTTCCCTGCCGCATCCATTGCCTGGAATATCAGCAATAGTCCATAGCGGTTATGGGCATACATCATGTTTTGTAATTCATCTATCTCATCATGAAACTCACCTAACATGTCCTTATAGTGTCCTTTGTCCTGGTATAAGGGCTTTATCTTTGTAGGCATTTGAGAACGGGAAAAAGGCTTTTCTCCCTTAAATGTATAAGGTTGGGGGTCAAATGATAGTTTCATGGATGGGGGATCAAAATGAAAATTAAAATGAAAATAATGTCGCTTGCTTTGCCCCAATTAATAAAAATCTTCCTTCTTCTTCAAAAACTTATCGATCACAAAGTGCTGAACTGTGAGTAAATCCCCTTCGCCTTCTATCCATCCAAAAAAGTTGTTCAGGTTGTCGGTTCGTTCAAAGAGGAAAAAACGACGCTGGCTGCCATCCTGATAGCTGAGTTGGAAAGTAATATCAGGAAGCAGGGTTTTGAGGGTATCTATCTTATTGGGGAAATTCTCCTCGGCAAAAGACTCCCCATATATTTTTCCCTGAAACTGACTCAGGTAAGCTGCTACTTTTGCACTGTCGAGTACGCGCTCCTCTCCTGGTATCTCCCATCCATCCCCTTGGCGTTGTAAGGTGAAAGATGCCTCAGGCTCTTTGTAGAGGATCGCTACAGCTTGGAGTGCATCAGGTTTCGCATTGAAAAGCAAGTTTTCCCGCCAAAGGTTAAAGTCCAAGGAGAAACGCGCATTGAGATACCCTTCCACGCCAGGGATATGGACTACCTGCGGCTGGCCTTCACACCAGGCTGGCAGGTCTCCAGTCATGCGCATGACCGTCCCAAGGGCATCCTTGGTCTGCGTCCCTATCTGAAAGGATTTGATCATCCCTTTTTCCGAAAATACTTCGACTTGCATATGGCTTCGCTTCAGCAAGGCAGTTGCTTTGTCGCGACTCTTTTCAGAGAGGGTGCGGCGGACGCGGATGAGGGCAAATGTTTCCAGCAAGGTTTTGACATGGCTATCCACGGCTTTATAGCCTCCATTAAACACCCAGTCGCCAGGCCCTCGACGATCTAGCAAAATCTGTTCGCGTGGCTCTCCTTCATAGAAATACTGGAGGTTGATCCTGCGAATGGAAGCCGTGTCTTTTACGGCAAAGTCAATGGACTCTTTGCATTGACTGCTGTCGCTACGATCGTATAAGAAAGCAAAATATCCCCCCGCGAGGATAGATAGAATGCCGAGCAGAATTAATGTTTTTTTCATAAAAATGGGTCAGAAGGAGTTTCAATGAAAGTTCAAGTTCAAACTCAAGCTCAAAAAATGGTTCATCGAGACTTTTAGTGGAGGAGTTCCTTTACCCCTGAAAATCTGCCACAGATTACACGGATTTATACAGATTAGAGAAAAAAATCCGTGAGAATCTGTGTAATCCGTGGCTTATTCTTATTGTTCCTCTAAAGTCTTAGATGAGCCATAAAAAATCTAGGTCCCAATTTAGCCACAATGATTGACCTGGCAACAACAAAATTGGAGTTGGATTACAAAAGATTGCAGAATATCGAACAATGATTGATGAAGTGTAATCAGTAATTAATAATCTATCAATCAATAATTTCATTATTACTTGGTCAGCTTTCTGAAAGCCTCTTCCAAGCTGAATCGTTCCCGATTCATAGAGAGAATCACATTTTCCTGCGCAACACATTCGCTGAATAAGGCAGGACGGATGTCTACATCCGGGGAGGTAAAAAGCTGAAAATTCGTTTCATCCTTTTGCTCCACCCGCTTCCAGCCTTCCGCTTGGGCTAATTCGGAAAAGTCAAATCCTGGAGATAAAAACTCCACTTGTACGAGGGTCTCGTCATTTGTCAGAAGATCTAGGCCTTCTGTGCTGGAATCAGCTACTATTTTGCCTTGGTTGATGATGATCACCCGGTCGGCAATGGCTTCTACTTCCGATAGGATGTGAGAGGAAAAGATGACTGTTTTGTTGCTGCCTACTTCACGGATGAGGTTGCGAATATCTACGATCTGGTTGGGGTCTAGTCCGCTGGTAGGCTCATCGAGTATAAGGACTTCGGGATCGTGAATCAAGGCTTGAGCGAGTCCCACTCGCTGGCGGTAGCCTTTGGATAGCATGCTGATCTTCTTGTGCTGCTCGCGCCCGAGGCCCGTCATCTCAATGACTTCAGAGATCCGTTTGGTTACTTTTTTCTTATCTAGCTCATATACTTTTGCCACAAACTTCAAGAACTCATGTACATACATATCCAGGTACAGCGGATTGTGTTCTGGGAGGTAGCCGATCCGCCGACGGATTTCGAGGCCATGGTCGACGATATTGTAATCGTCCAAGGTGACGGTGCCTGACGTAGGAGGCATGAAGCAGGTGATAATCTTCATCGTGGTGGTTTTTCCTGCACCGTTGGGGCCTAGAAACCCCAGAATTTCGCCTGTCGCCACGTCAAAGGACAAGTCATCTATGGCACGTTGTGTGTTATATACTTTGGTGAGTTGCTGGACAGAGATTGCCATGATTTGATTTTTGATATGTTTAGCCGAAACTAGGAAAGATTTACTAATATTGAAGAAATAAATCCAAACACGCCTATGGCCCCAAGACTGTTACCCCTTTTTTTTATTGCCATTCTTCTTTTTTCCTGCCAATCTTCTTCTACAGAACCTGCCTCCAGTCAGGTCGTGATTCGCATCGCTTCAGAGCCCAAAAGCCTGCATCCCGTAAATGGGCAGTCAGGCCTCCGAGTAGAAATACTGTCCATTACTTGTCAGCACCTGGTGCGGCTAGACCCTGTCACCCAAGAGCCGACTCCTTTATTGGCCAAGGCATTGCCTACGGTCTCAGAAGATGGGCTTGTCTATACCTATGAATTGGATTCATTGGCTGCATGGGATGATGGACACCCCATTCTCGCTACAGATGTAGACTTTTCCCTTAAGGCCGCTGCCAACCCCATCAACACCATTCAGGCCGGTAAAACGGTCTACGAGCATATTGAGCGATTGGAACTGCACCCGGAGAACGAAAGAAAGCTCAGTCTCATTATGAAAGAGCGCTATGTCGGGAATCCGTATGTGGTGCATAGTTTCTATATCATCGACAAGCGTTTTTTTGATCCTGAAGGGGTATTAGATAGCATTACGATAGAAAAATTGCTGGACCCCAACGGCCCTGTCGTTCAAGATTCGAATGTGATCAAGTGGTCTGCTGAGTTTAACGATGCGAAGTATAACCGCGATCCTGCTTATATGAAAGGCACTTCGGGGCCTTATGAAGTGACGGATTGGATTCCCAATCAGCAGATTATTCTGTCGCGACGTGAAAATTATTGGGGAAAAAACAGGCCTGAACATTATCATAGCCAACATCCTGACAAAATCATTTTTAAGGCAATAACAGATGAAAATTCTTTGGCCCTACAAATCAAACAAGGGGAAATAGATGTAGCTACCCTGTTGCCATCAAGTGTGTATAGGCAGTTGGTAGAAAATGAAGAAGTGCCAAAATCCTATCATTTGGGGTATAGACATCGTTATTCCTATACCTATGTAGGACTGAACCTACGGCCTGATGGAATCGCACATCGTCCTATTTTTTCGGATAAAAAGGTACGTCGTGCGCTCAGCTATGTGATGCCCGTTGACGAAATCATTCGGGATTTCTATCACGGGGATGCGAAGCGTGTCGTCTCGCCTGTAGCTATGTCCAGCCCAGATTATAATCAGCATATCCAACCCCTTCCTTTTTTGCCAGACAGTGCCATCAGCTTGCTAGAAGCTGCAGGGTGGAAAGACAGCGACGGCGATTTGGTGCGTGATAAGCGCATCTCAGGAGAACTAGTACCGTTGTCATTCAAATTGTCCTATCCTGCTGGGGTACAGTCATTGGTGGATATGGTGGAACGCATTACCGATGCTGCCATGAAGGTAGGCATGGAGATCGAGCCTGATCCTGTGAATATGATGGTCCTCCAGACCAAATTGCTCAACCGCGACTACGACGCGCTGATGGTAGGGTCTTCAACCACTATTTTGCCCTATGATTTTAAGCAATTGTGGGCAACTGAAAGCATCGCTGCCGGTACCAATTTTTTTGGGTTTAGTAACCACGAGGTTGACAGCCTCATCGAGGTTTCCAATAGAGCCCTCCACCCCAAACGGCGAAAGGTATTGGTAGACCGCATACAAGAGATCTTGTATGAGGAGCAGCCGGTAATTTTCTTCTTTAATCCCCCCAATTATATGATCGCCCATAAACGGTTTGACCATGCAGAGATGCATGTCATGCGCCCCCATATTTTATGCAATTATTTGAAATTGAAGAATTGAGGCCTTCTTCAATATTTACCTATATTTAGGGTGCCAAACTTATTTTATTCCGAAAACAGCTTTCTCAATAACTTTCATCATGAGATTTCCTTGCTTCTTGCTCATCATATTGCTCCTACTTTCCTATGCCTGTAATGAGGATAAAAGCACAAGCGATGTACCCAAGAACATCGTTGTACAGATTCTCTCTGAGCCACGAAGCCTTCACCCGGTCAATAGTGCCACATCTGGTGCGAGTACCAGCATCCGTTTCTTCACCACCCAAAGACTCACCTTTACGGACCCTGTCACAAAAGCATTGACCCCACAATTGGCCGCTGGACTTCCTGAAATCTCTGATGATGGGCTCCGCTATACCTATGAGATAGATCCCGCTGCAAAGTGGGGAGATGGAGGCCCCATCGTCGCAGAAGACATCTTGTTTTCGATTAAAGCAGCTACTTCTCCCTTAGTAAATTTGCAGACGATCCGTTCAGTGGCAGGGAATATAGTAGACGTCGAAGTGGACCCCACCAATGACCGCAAACTGACTCTGGTCATGCGGGAGCGCTATATCGCCAATTCCTATATTGTCAATGACATCAGTATTTTGGATAAACGCTTTTTTGATCCTGAAGGGCTTCTGGACAAATTTAGCGTAGCAGAAATCATGAAGGAAGAGACAACGGTAGGGCAGGATTCCAATATGATTCGCTTTGCCGCGAATTTCAATGATGCCAAATATGGTCAAAACCTTGAATTCCTGGGGGGGACTTCTGGCCCTTATCAAGTGACCAATTGGATTCCGCAGCAGCAGGTGATCTTGTCAAAGGTGGATAATTATTGGGGAAAAGGGAAAACCAGCCATTTCCACCAACAAAATACAGACAAGATTATTTTTAAGGTAATCACAGACGACAATTCGCTTCAGCTGCAGATCAAGCAGCAGGAAATAGATGTTGCTACTCGCATCAACAATCAGAGCTTTGAAAGCCTCCTAAAAAATGAAACTGCTCCGCAATTTTACGATATTGATGCGCGTCCGCGAAATTCGCAACTCTTTGTTGGGTACAACAACCGTCCGGATGGCAACCGTGCGCCGATCTTCTCAGATAGGAAAGTGCGCATAGCTTGTGCCTTTGTGTGTCCGATAGAGGATCTCATAGAAGACTTCTATGGGGGACGCGCGCCTCGCATCAATAGCCCCGTGCCTATCTCTAGTGCAAATTACCACCATGGATTGACGCCCCTCCCATTCAGTGAAGACAGTGCCAAAAAGTGGCTAGACGCAGCGGGTTGGGTAGATACTGACAATGATTTGATTAGGGATAAAGTGGTCGCTGGAGAAAAAATCCCGCTCCGCTTCCAGCTTACGTTCCCGGCAGGTAGCCAGACTGTTCAAAATATGGCAGATTTGGTCATCGCTGCTTATGAGAAAGTAGGGATGAAAGTAGAATCTAATCCAGTAGATGCACGTACCCTCCCAAATGTCTTGCGGAATCGTGAATTCGATGCCATTTTGACAGCCTTTCAGTATGGCTATGTGCCCTATGATTTCAAGCAACTATGGACCACAGGAAGCCTGGAGACTCGCGACAATTACTTTGGATTTAGCAATTTGGAGCTGGACAAATTGAGTGAAGAGGCGCGTATCGAACTAGACCCTGCTCGCCGCAAAGTGCTCATGCACCAGATTCAAGAAATCCTTTACCACGAAATGCCTACCACTTTTATCTGCAATCTCACCACCAACATCGCCATCCATAAGCGCTTCAAAGACGCCCAAATGTGCGAAATGAATCCCTATGTGATGGTGAATGCGTTGCAGGAGTAGGAGATTATTCCCCTTTCGCTTTATGATAAAGTAAAAATAATCAACAAGAAACAAGGAAGTATTAAGGAGAGAGAAGATACTTACTTTTTACTTTTCAATTCCTTGTTCGTTATTTTTACTTTTCTCAAGTATGAATGGATTTTTTCCTTAGAGAGTTCGAGGGATATGAAAATAAACTAAGGCTAACCCTTTGCGCTTTTCTTCGTTTATCTTAACTTTGAATAACAAAGTACTTTGATGATGAGCGAATATAAAGATCATTTACAAGACCTATCAGAGATCCGCACGATGATGGAGCGATCGACAAAGTTTATCTCCCTCAGCGGCCTTTCAGGCGTTGGGGCGGGGATCGTGGCGCTGATAGGTGCTTATATAGCCTATCAATTCCTGGAGGCCGAAGGCCTTTATGGGAATTTGCGTTCTCGCGAGTATAAATTGGTAACCATGCGTCAATTATACACGCTGGCGGGACTGGCCATCGGAATCATGACAGTGGCAGGAGGGGTAGCCTCATTCTTTTCGATTCGCATGGCCAAGCGAAAAGGATTGCCCATTTGGAATAAATCCGCCAAACGATTGATGCTCAATATGTTGATCCCGCTCACTGCAGGGGGCATTTTCTGTTTGCTCTTGGCCTGGCATGGCTATGGAGCGATCACTGCACCAGCGACGCTTGTCTTTTATGGCCTTGCGCTATATCATGCGGGTCAATTTACCTTGGTTGAAATTCGCTACTTAGGCCTGAGTGAGGTAGTTTTGGGGTTAATAGGGAGTACCATGCTAGGTTATGGCCTGATTTTCTGGGTTATAGGTTTTGGGCTCCTCCATATTATCTATGGCATTGTGATGTACCTAAAGTACGAGCGTTGAAGCATATTATCGATCAATTAAATAAGCACTTTGAAAATCGAGTGCGCCTGGGCATCATGTCACTCCTGATGGTCCATGAGTGGATGCATTATTCCGCCTTAAAAAATGAACTCAGTAGCCCCGAGAAAAAAATCTCTGATGGCAATCTCGCGAGCCACCTCAAGACCCTCAAGGCCAACGACTACATCGTCGAAAAAAAAGAATTTGTCAACAATAAACCACATACGACTTATAAGGCGACTTCCGCAGGCCGCAAAGCTTTTGAAGTGCATCTGAATGCGCTGGAGGCGCTGATAAGAGGTCAAGACCGCTCGGGCTGAGGACAGCCCTCGCTGTGAGACCGTTCAGGCTTCGAAGACTCAGCCCTCACTGCGAGATCGTTCGCCGCTCCGCGACTCACTGCGAGACCGCTCGAAGACTCACTACGAGACAAGAGACTAACAGTCATGCCTTTGTCTCGCAGCGAGGCGAGTCTTCGAGCCGAGCGGTCTCGCAGTGAGGGCGCAGCCCGAACGGTCTCGCCTCTCGCAGCGAGCGATAGCGAGCGGTCTCCTACTTAAACACTATGAAACGTCAAACATCTTGGACCACTGTCTTGCTAGGCGCAACAGCCGTGTCCGTCATTATTTATCTCGTCCGTGTAGCTTATACTGGAAAAGCTACCTATGCTTTCCTCATGTGGAATCTATTCCTGGCCTGGGTACCTTATGTCTTGTCTCGGGGGATGCAGCGCATGAAAAGTGCGCATATCAGTATCAAAGTAGGGCTGTTTTTGGGGTGGTTAGTCTTTTTTCCCAATGCCCCCTATATCCTCACGGACCTTTTTCATTTGAGTCACATTAAGAATGCGCCCCGATGGTTTGACTTGATTATGATCTTATCATTTGCTTGGACGGGATTGTTATTAGCGATCAAATCCCTTTCGCATATAGAGAGCATGTTAAGAAGTTATTGGAAGCCATGGGCTGTGCATGGGATGATGGGAGGGATTCTATGCCTGACGGCTTTTGGGGTGTATTTGGGACGATTTGGACGCTGGAATAGCTGGGATATTCTCGCCCAGCCCGATGCATTGATGGGAGACCTTGTACAGATGTTTTGTCATCCTTTGGCACATGGGCAAAGTTTTCGTTTTTCACTTATCTTTGCTCTATTCCTGGGAATGGCCTATTATTCCTTTATTCACCTACGAAACCACCAATTAAGTGAGTGAGTCCTTTCAAGCGTGGAGTGCTTATTTTGAGCTAAATGCCGACCACCTGCTCAGCATAGACTGGGAGGGGGAAGGCCCCTTGCGCTTGGAAGAAATAGACTGGATTTTCACCTCTATCCGCCAGTTTCAGCGGGCATTCCAGACAGATGGCCGCCAATTGTTGAATGGTGCACATCAGTATTTTGAAGGGAAGGATGCTGATACATACCTCACGGCTTTGGGGCATTATATTTCGGAGAAAAGGCGTCATGCGAGTTTGCTGGAGCGATTTATGGTGCAAAAACGAATTCCCAAGCTCAGCATTCACTGGCTGGATACGCTCTTTCGAGGCACCAGGAGAACCGTAGGTTATGGACAAGGGATGGCCATTCTAGGCGTGGCAGAGGTAATCGCTCAGGTCTATTTTGAGGCCCTCAAATACGCAACAGACTCCCGTATTCTGGCCCGAGTCTGTGATCAGATCCTTTGGGACAGCACCCAACATGGTCATTTTATGGGTTGTTCGCTTGAGTTTGTCGGCGCGGAAAATGAGCGAAAAAAGCAGAGACTTCTGAGATATCAACGCCGTTTACTACGCCTGGCACAACCCGTCCTCTGGTGGCTCCACTATGAAGTCCTCAAAGCTAGCGGCTTTACCTATAAGCGCTTTCGTCAAGCTTGTCAAGAAGGATTGGAACAGCTGTATGCCTTTGAGCTTGAAGACCTCCAAGAGCGAATGATTGAAATGGCTGGAAAGGAGGAGCAGGAAAAGATGCCTCCTTTAGCTCAATTATAGCTAGTTCTCAAAATAATATTTCTTTTTCATAGCTGTTTCTATCCCTTGTGTTGTTACTTTTTTTAGAAAAAAGTAACCAAAAAATCGAAACGGGCCAACCAAGGCCGTCGCTTCAATCCGTCCACCCGCGCCCGTTTCATCCCAGCCGCACAGGTTCAGTAACCAAAAATGGCTGCACTTCAACAGTGCAGCCATTTTGTACTTCATCTATCAATGAAGAAAAGAATTCTTCAGATTAGTCTTTGATCAGGTCATCGACAGATTGTAGGTCGATGCTACGCTCTTGGCCTTCACAGACAATTTCTGCTTTGAATTGGTAGATCGCTCTAGAAGGAATACGATTGCCCAATGACTCGAACTGAAGGCTAGGAAGGATAGAGGTCAATTGCATGTTGATATTGGCATCGTTGGCGTTGAGGACACGCGCACCGCGTACAGCACCTTCACCGTCTACGGTCACTTCAAATGCCGCCTGAGCTAGTCCACATACACCCGCTTCTTTCAATTTTGTTGCAATGAATTCTTTCATCGCCTGCTCACCACCTTGGTAGCTAGGCTGATCTACTTTAGGACCAGCGAGGTTGTCATGCTCCTTGTCAGCTTGAGATTTTTTCTCTTGCTTGTCACGTAGTGCTCGCCATACTTCATCATCTTCTTTTCCTGGAGGAATGATCTGGGTATTCTGCCAAGATTTGTCAGTAGCAGCGCTTTTGGGGGCATTAGCATTCCTAGTTGGGCGGGTACTTCTTTGATTTGAGTTGCTAGGAGGATTTCCCGTACTACGAACAGCACCGCTATTATTGATCTGTAGCATGATCAGCTGAATATCCTTCCGCATCTGAGCAATCTGAGCAATCAGGATCGCATTAGGATCATTGGGATCAAGGCCCGCAAAATCAATCTCATTGCCGCCAGATGTACCTCCTAGGTTAGAAGGCGTAGCCGCTCCAAATTCTAAGCGTAAGCGCGCTTTTTCGTTGTCGTTCTGCTGGCTACGCACAGTCTGAAGCTGAGCGATCTCTTGAGCGCGTGTTGCTTCTTCTTGGGTGCGCTTGGCGAGATCAGCTTCGAGGCGCTGAAGCTCTTGCATCTTGCGGTCGGCTTCTGCTTGCAGGCGACGGATGTTGTCCATTTGATCCTGGAGGATGCGTTGCTGCTGACGAGCGATTTCATCTGCTTTTTGCTTTTCCTCTCTGAGACGATCGATTTCCGCTTTTTCCATCAACTGCGTGATTTCTTCTTGCTTATCGATGAATTGCTCTTTTTTGCGAAGGAGGTCTTGCTTGAAGCGTTGCTCATCAGCGATGGCACGTGCTCTTGCAGACTCCGTCTCGCGGATTTTGGCTTCCAAGTCTCTTTGTTCTTGCTCTAGCCTGCGCTGAGCGTCGCGCGCACGGTCTTCTGCTGTTTGAGGAGGAGGATCAGTAGGACGGTTGTTATTACTTGCATATGGGTCACTATACCCTCCACTACTGCTATTGTTGTAGCCATTGTCATTGCCATACCCATTGTCCCTATCATTGTTTTGACGGGCGATACGATCGCGTTCCGCTTGACGCTGACGGCGTCTTTCATCCGCTTCTTCCTGCGCTATACGGTCACGCTCTCTTTGTTCTTCTTCTCTTTTGGCTTGCGCATCTGCAATGCGCTTGCGCTCTGCTTCCTCAGCCGCACGGCGATCTGCTTCTTTCTTCTCTTCTTCAGCTGCTTTCATATCAGCCAACTCTTTCTTAAGTCTTGCGATCTCAGCATCTTGCTGATCTTTGCGCATCTTGGCCATTTTTTCAGCGGCAGACAGCTCATTATTCGCTGGGGTATCAGAAGTAGCTTCTGAGCGAGTAGGCTGACTGCTAGCTACAGGCTGCGCTGGGGCATCATTAGTGGTGGTTTCTGTAGGCTCATCAGAACCTGCAACAGGGTCACTCGTGCCCTCATCGCCCCCTTCTGTGCCTTCGTCACCGCCTTCATCACCTTGATCGCCAGCGTCAGCTACGGTTTCTGGAGGAGTAGCTGGCACACCAGTAGGCGCACCACCACCAGCTTCGGTAGCAGAGACCCCTGTAGAACCAGGATATTTGATAGGAACACCATTTACATCCAGTTCACCATTGTTGAACAATGGAAGCTGGGCATAGGTATTGTCGCGGCCTTCGCCATCTACTTCGGGTTTGATTTCGAAATAAACAGACTTAGGGCCCTTGAAGCTCGCAGCGTCCCACTTGATATTTTTGACAATATCAATAGCTGACTTCTTGAAGCAGTCGTTTTTTCCTGTCAGGGTTTTGGCATCCAACACGTAGCCGGATGGAGCGATTTTTACTTCTAGATAGATGCGATCTGTTCCTGTACATTGGGTTTTAGCTTTCAGCTCTTCGTAAATGTAATTCTTTACGGTATTCTTATTATCGCTGAAAATGAACGTTTTGGTGTCTGCTGTGAGTGCGGTGACGTCCACAGTAGACTGTGCTAGGATACCAGAAGGCAGGGTGATGCTCAGTAGGCATAAGCCATAAAGCAAGCGTCGGAGTTTCATAGTGATTTTAATATTTATGAAGTACGAGGTAAATGAACGTAAATAATAAACGTGGATAAGTTACTAATTAAATTGACAATTCTTTAGGATAATTTTCTTGCACTTGACTTAGGATGTCTAAGATCTCTGAGAGATCATCAGTTGTGACAAGTCGCATACGTATTGGCTTAAAATTAGGAATTCCTTTAAAGTAATTGGAATAATGGCGTCGCATCTCTCGAATGGCGATGATCTCGCCTTTCCATTCTACAGACATCATGAGATGTCTTCTACAGACTTCTGCCCGCTCAGCAATAGAAGGTATAGGCAGCTGGGTGCCTGTCTTATAGTAATGCTTGATTTGCTTAAAAATCCAGGGATTGCCGATAGAGGCTCTTCCAATCATATGCCCCGCAATATTGGGATATCGAAGGCGCATCTCATGCGACTTCTGGGGAGAACTGATATCTCCATTCCCAAAAATCGGGATTTCAATGTCGGGATGGCTGGCTACTTCGTGGATGGGGTCCCAGTCGGCGACGCCTTTATACATCTGCTTGCGCGTACGCCCGTGGATGGTCAAGGCTTTGATGCCTACCTCTTGTAGACGAAGCGCTACCTCCACGATGCGGATGCTTTTTTCATCCCACCCCAATCGCGTCTTCACGGTGACAGGGAGATCAGTCGCATCAACGATCCCCTTGGTGAGGCGCTGCATCTTATCTAGGTCACACAGAATTCCTGCCCCTGAGCCTTTACAGGCTATTTTCTTCACTGGACATCCATAATTGATGTCGAGAATCTCTGGCTGGACCCGCTCTACGATCTGGGTACACTGGCGCATCGACTCGATATTATTCCCAAATATCTGAATGCCGACAGGCCGCTCCTCCTCATAGATGTCCAGCTTTTGCACACTACCCTCCACGTCGCGAATCAATCCCTCTGCACTGATGAATTCCGTGTAGACAATATCTGCCCCCTGCTCCTTGCACAAAGCACGGAATGGTGGATCACTCACGTCCTCCATGGGCGCAAGTAATAAGGGAAATTCTTTCAGTTCTATGGGACCAATTTTGACCATTAATCAATCAATAATCTCTAATGAATAATTTCTGTACCCATTAAGAGAGGAAAAGATAAAAAAATCCACAAAAAGTTTGGCTTATTGTTTCAGGAAGTCCTCAAAATGCAAATGTTTTGATTTTGAGCGATAACTTTCCATTTTTGCTCGGCTGTGCGCCAAATTTAATAAATAAAATCAGAAAAATAGGTGAATTTCCAACTCATAAAAGATTTACTCAAAGAGAATGGCCTTTTTGCCCTTTCTGTTGCCTTTTTATTGTTCTTTTTGAGCCTTTTGATCCTTGTGACGCCTTTTTATGGGTTGGTGGCTTGGGCACATGGCGTGTCGATGGACGAATTTCAAGCGGTCGTGGGGGGAGAAATAGGAGATGAGAGATCTTATCTTTCTCTTCTCTGGTGGGCACAAGGCGGGGCAAACATTCTCAGTTGGCTCGTGCCAGGCTTGATCATGGCATGGCTACTTGGAGGACCACGTTCTGCTTTATCGTTGGAGCGCAGCCCTTCTCTATGGTCTTATCTCTTGCTCATTCTCCTTTTCCTCGCATGTCTTCCTTTGGTACAGATCTTTACTTTTAGCCCCGAAAGCTTTCACTTGCCTAGTTGGATGAGCGGCATTGAAGCGGATATGCATGCATTGGAGGAAAAGGCGGAAGCTGTTGTGACGTATCTTGTCGCTCGGCCTGACATATCGAGCCTTCTGATCAATATGCTCATATTTGCTGTGATTCCTGCGTTTGGAGAAGAAGTTTTCTTTCGGGGGATCATTCAGCAACGCCTTGGCAAAAACCGCAATCCGCACATGGCCATTTGGGTTACGGCTTTTATCTTCAGCCTCATGCACTTTCAAGCCTATGGCTTTTTTGCCCGGATGATTCTGGGGGCGATCTTAGGCTATTTATTATACTACTCGGGGAGTCTATGGCCTAGCATCATTGGTCATTTCCTCTACAATGCTTTTTCTTTGCTCGGCGTCTGGCTGGCCGTACGGTATGGGGTAATAGATGAAGCTTTTTTAGAAAATAACCTGGAAATCCCTCCCTTGATAGGCCTGCTGAGTGTCATACTCTTTGTAGGAATATTTTGGGGGTATAAAAGAAAGGTTCAAGGGATGCAAGGGTTCAATAGGTGAGGCTACTGTGGAAACTCCTTTTAAGGAATCTGCTCAATTGCGACGGGTTGAAACCCAGTCGCAATAGTGTAAAATGACAGACAAAGAACTATTGCGACTGGACTTTAGTCCGTCGCAATGAGAAAAAAGTAATGAACCTTTCTCCCAAACAATTTCTTTGAAGAAATACTTGAACCCCATTGAACGATTTTAAACCTTTGAACGAATCTTCCTCATGTCCAACCTCCTCGCACGTATTCTTACAGCTATCATTGCAGGGGCCATAGCTATCGCTGCTATTGTCTATTCTACCTACGGATTGATGTTTTTTTGTGCAGTGGTTTCCCTGGCAGGTTTGTGGGAATTTTACCAAGTGAGTGTAGCACAAAAGGCACTGCGTTTGGCAGGGATGGGTCTTGGGGCCTTGATATGGGGTGGCGTGTTATTGGCCGCTTTAAATGGAGAAGCAGTGGATACCTATTGGCGTGTAAGCCTATTGGCCATCCCGCTGTTTGGAATGCTCACCCTCTTTCAGCCATCGGAACATCAGCCTGTGGCTACCATGGGAAGCTTGGTACTTGGCTTAGTCTATTGCTACCTCCCCTTATTGTTATTTTTTGACCTATCTACGACTGCTCCTGAATACGACTTCCGACTGCCATTGGGCATTCTCATGCTTACCTGGATTTTGGATATTGGGGCTTATTTTGCGGGGCGGTTTTTGGGTAAAAATCCTCTCTTTAAGCGAATAAGCCCTAAAAAAACCTGGGAAGGGGCCATCGGTGGGGGCTTGTTTTGCCTGGGCCTAGGCCTGGTATTTCAGTTCAGCACCTGGGGCCATTCTGTTCCCCATATCAACTGGATTGTCATTGCTTCAATCATCGCTGTCTTCAGTCAGTATGGAGACTTGGTGGAATCCATGATTAAGCGCAGCGTGGACCTCAAAGATTCAGGAAGTATCCTCCCAGGTCATGGCGGCATGCTTGACCGCTTCGATGGGACGTATCTTTCTATTCCTCTTATTTACCTATACCTATCTTTCATTTAACAGGAATGTTCCAAGTAAAATGGCTTTTCAGCCATTAAAACAAACCGTTAATGTCTTTTTAAATTGAAAATAATCTCAGTATTAAATATATTGACGATGATTAAGGAATAAACGAGGCGCTGGCTGATTGTCAAAATTTTGTCAAACGACCTTATGAGAAGCACATATTTAGCCTTCTTATGTTGTTGCTTGTCCATCACTGCTGTGCATGGACAGCTTGTCCAATATCCGTATGTACAGAATTTTGAGAACTTCGGCGTATGTGGTGCCAATTGTCTTTTTTCCTGTAATTTGATTGAAAATTGGGAAAATGCGAGCAATGACCAGACGGACTGGTCAGTATGGCTCGGCCAGACACAAACGGTAAATACGGGGCCCCAAGTAGATTTCTCACAAGGGACTCAATGGGGTAAATACCTCTACCTGGAGGCTTCTAATGGATGCGCAGGTGAAATCACGGGCAGCGTCCTGACCCCTTTTTTTGATCTATCCAATCTGCAATCTCCCCAATTGAGCTTCGCTTATCATCTTTTTGGAGATGGCCAGGGCAGTCTCCATATAGATGCTAATAAGAATGGTCAATGGGTAAAGGATATTGTCCCACCTCTCCGCGATAATGTCAATAAGTGGCAAGTGCTATACACATGCCTAGAGGCTTTTGCAGGAGAGTCCAATGTGCAGTTTCGGTTTCGAGGCGTAACAGGAGAGGATGTGACCAGTGACATGGCGATTGATGCTTTTTCTATCTACGATGCTTTTGCCAATGAATTGGCCCTCAAAGAGGTGGTCGTATCTGGTTGTGGCCTCGATAGCCAAACACCGATTACGGTCAATCTTCAAAATCTGGGGAGGCTGTCAGCTGTGAATATGTCTGTGCAGTACTCCGTAAATGGAGGCCCATTTACTTCGCCTGAAAAAATCAGCCAACCCCTGCAAGGGTGCGAAGAAAGACATTATACCTTTAAACAACTCGCCAACCTCTCTGCCCAAGGATGGCATACCATCCGGGCAGTCGTTTCTACTTCACCGAAAGACCCTAATTCTGCAAATGACACTCTTTCTGTCACTGTCCGGAATATCCCTACCGTGACGGATTTGCCATATACAGAAGACTTTGAAAGGGGGGGGGGAAATTGGATTACGGGTGGGCGTTTCACCTCTTGGCAATGGGGGACCCCCAATAATACCTGGGTCGGCTCCGCCGCCGACGGCCAAAAAGCATGGGTGAGTAACCTCAATGGTCAGTATGCGAACAAGGAATTCTCCTACCTCGAATCTCCCTGCTTTGACTTCTCTCAATGGACAGTTGATCCCATTCTCAGCTTTATGCATGTATTTGAATTGGAATATGAATGGGATATGAGTTGGGTAGAATACAGCCTAAATGGAGGAAAACATTGGCAAAAACTCGGGACAGCGACGACAGGTCTCTCTCATTGGTACAATGATACTAATCATGACGTATGGACGGGCAACTCGTCTGGAGGGCAGAATGAATGGCAAATGGCAGCCCATGTGTTGACAGGCATGGCAGGTCAAGTCGTACGCTTTCGGTATGTCTTGAGATCAGATGACCGCTTTGCCTATGAAGGAGTAGGCGTAGATCACATTCGCATCAGTTTGCCCTATGATGTGGGCGTAACAGAAATCATTTCTCCCATAGACACCTGTGGGGTCTCCACTCGCCTGAATCAGACGGTTCGTATACGTATTGAAAATCGAGGCTTTTATCCTACCAAAAATCTATCTCTTTCTTATCTGTTGGCAGGTTCTCCGGCTAGCCAGCCCGAGGTATTGACCACGCCCCTTCTTGGGGAGGAAGAGATTGTTTTTTCTTTTGCTGATAAAGTGGACTTAGCTACTACAGGCGCTCACCTGCTCGTCATCAGCGCCGTGCACTTTCCCGATGATGATTTTAGCAACAATCAGGTGAGCAAAACTGTAGGCAACTATCCCAATCCCATTGTAGATATTGGCAAGGATACCTTGCTGTGTGGATTGGATATCCTGACCTTGGATCCAGGGCTTGTAGGACCTAATACCTACCGTTGGAGTACAGGGGATACAACTAGGACGCTGGCGGCAGATTTACCAGGACTATATAAGTTAGAACTGACGGATCGGTATGGGTGTAAAGGGAAAGACTCTTTGTTGATTGATAAAATGCCAGCCCTCGGCGTAGATGTCAAATGGATCGAACATGTGCGGTGCTATGGCGATGCTACTGGGGCGATGGAAGTAATGCCTCAGGGAGGAACCCCTCCATTAGCTTTTCGATGGACAGACGGGGCGCAAGGATTTACGTTGAGCCATTTGACGGCGGGAAACTATGGGTTTGAGTTGGTGGACCAAGCAGGATGCCGCTTGGACGATGAGATCGAGATTCGCCAAAATGACTCCCTGGTGATTCATGTAGATCTCATACGGAATGCCGGTTGTCCTATAGACAGCAGTGGAGCCATTTATCTGTCGATGACCGGGGGAGAAGCACCTTATTCTTTCCTCTGGAATACTGGAGCTATTACCCAAAACTTACCTCGATTGCCAGAAGGAAATTATCGGACGAGCGTGATTGATAAAAATGGCTGTTCAGTTGTATCGCCAGTTTATGAAATCACCACTCATGATACTATGCCACGCGCTAGTTTTACCTATCAACTCTCAGGGGGTACGGTTATCTTTCAAGACTCTTCCCAGAATGCCATACAATACTATTGGACATTTGGCGATGATTCGAGTCCTGTGACTGACATTAACCCCAAATATACTTACAGACGCAATGGTAGCTATAAGGTAAAACTGATCGCTGTAAATAGTTGCGGAAGCGATACCGTGGTAAAGACGATCAATGTGATCAGTGTAGGGGCCCCTCCGCCATTACCCGAAACAGAGATCACAGTCTTCCCCAACCCTGTCAGAGCAGATCGCTTTTTTCTTGATATCGAATATGCACAATTCGATCAGATGGATGTCATATTGTTTGATGCAAGTGGGAAAATGGTATTGCAAGATAAATTAGGTCCCGTATTTGGCACGCATCGCCAAGAAATACATGTCCCCTATACCCTTGCCAATGGCCTATACCTTTTGGCCATTCAAACCACTGAAGGTCGCCTCGCCAAACGCCTCCTAATCACCCGCTAGTTTTACGTCCCGTTGCCATTTCAAACTGCTCAACGCATAAATAGCAGCAGTCTCTGTACGTAGTCTATTTTCCCCTAAACTGACAGGGACAAAATTACTTTCCTTAGCACGTGCTACTTCCTCTGGGGTAAAATCTCCTTCAGGGCCGATCAGTATGGCTGTATGAGGATTGGTTGATGGAATAGTTGTTTGGAGTAAAAGAGAAGCTTCACAATAGGGGATAAAGCGCTGTTTGGCTTGCGTAGAAGCAAGGTAGTCTACAAGGGGAACCAGGGGATGCAAAATGGGAAGCCTTGCGCGCTTGCTCTGCTTCAAAGCTGACAGAATAAGTGATTCTAATCTACTCGCTTTTAACCCCGTCTTGACAGTTCTACTACACAGAACAGGGTGAATACTCGTGACCCCCAGCTCTACAGCTTTTTCAATCGCCCATTCCAGCCGATCCCGATGCCGAAGGGGGGAAATCGCCAATTCGACTTGATAGGGATGTTCCCCCCAGTCTGCTAAGACTTCCTGAATAGAAAGGGTGACTGTATGTTTTTGAATAGCTGTAATCGTCGTGAGGTATTTGTTCCCTTGACCATCTATTCCATGAAGGGAATCTCCTTCGCGGTAGCGCAAGACCTTGACACAATGGCGTGCTTCGTCAGCCGCTAACTGAGCTTCATGATCTGTGAGGCGATTTAGAAAAAATAATTGCATGATAATTTCAATAGTCTTGCCATAAATCTATTGGCGAATCGTTGATATTTAGTGAAAATTCGCTAGATTGCGAGAGTTCGCTAGTGATTGTTTTTCACCTGACCAATTCCTCTCATTTATTTACAGCTTTTCAGCAAAAAAACAATAATATGGTATTCGGAACCAAATCTACCCATGTTAACCTTGACTACTTAGGCCTTTTTAACACAGGCACGCAGTATTGGAACCTTGATTCAGCAGAACTTGTGGAGCATACCCTCACCCAAAAAAGTGGGATGCTCGCTGATAGTGGCGCATTATGTGTCTCAACGGGAGAGTTTACAGGACGAGCACCAAAAGATAAGTTCTGTGTAGAAGATGACGTCACAAGAGATACGGTTTGGTGGGGAAATATTAACCAACCGGTTGCTCCAAAATATTTTGACCAATTATTAGGGAAAATGCAGGCGCACCTTCAAGGACAACCACTCTATATAAGAGATGCCTATGCAGGGGCCGACCCTCAATACCGTATCAAGGTCCGTGCAATAAATACCACTCCCTGGGCCAATTTATTTGTGCATAATATGTTTATCCGGCCAGAGGTGGAGGAGCTCAAGACTTTTGAACCAGAATGGACCATTCTGGCTGTGCCAGACTTTCATGCTGAAGGGCCTGATGATGGCGTCCGCCAACACAATTTCAGCATTATCAATTTCACCAAACGCATGATTTTGATAGGAGGGACTGGGTATACTGGAGAAATGAAAAAAGGCATTTTTACGGTACTCAATTATTTACTCCCATCTCAGAATGTCTTGCCCATGCATTGCTCTGCTAATATCGGCGAGGGGGGAGACACTGCGGTCTTTTTTGGGCTGTCAGGTACAGGAAAAACGACGCTTTCTGCTGATCCACAGCGCCACCTGATCGGCGATGATGAACATGGATGGACGGAAAACGGTGTTTTCAACTTTGAAGGCGGCTGTTATGCAAAATGCATTGACCTCTCTCCAGAAAAGGAGCCTCAGATCTGGCATGCGATTCGCCAGAGCGCCATATTAGAAAATACGCGATTTTTTCCCGGGACCCGCCAGGTCAATTTTGCTGACACTTCTGTGACAGAGAATACACGTGTTTCCTATCCCATCCATCATATTGATGGAATAGCTGAGCCCTCGATGGGAGGGATTCCCAAAAATATTTTTTTCCTCACTTGTGATGCATTTGGGGTGTTGCCACCTATTTCACGCCTCACGCCTGGACAGGCGATGTACCAGTTTATTTCGGGCTATACAGCCAAGGTGGCCGGAACAGAAGAAGGCATTACAGAGCCTGTCACGGCTTTCTCTGCTTGTTATGGCGCGCCTTTCTTGCCCTTGCATCCCACGCGATATGCAGAGATGTTAGGGGAAAAGATTAAATCATATGGTACCAACGTTTGGTTGGTCAATACGGGATGGTCTGGAGGGCCTTACGGAGTTGGTAAGCGCATGAAACTGGACTATACGCGTGCGATGATCTCAGCAGCACTGGAGGGGCAGCTAGATGCTGTTGAGTACCAGAAAGACCCCATTTTTGGTCTATCCTTCCCGCTCTCGGTCCCGGGTGTGCCATCTGCGGTACTGGACCCCAAGTCGACTTGGGAGGATCATGCAGCTTATGACGAGAAAGCCATGAAGTTGGCCGCTGCGTTCCGAGCGGAATTTAAAAAATATGAAGACTTTGCGAGTGAGGAAATCCTGGCTGCGGCCCCCTCGACGTCCCTAGCACAAGAGCATTGATAAATGCAATCATAACAAAGGACAGATATTTAGTATACATATCTTTTCTCCCTTTTTGAGTAGGAGCACTCCTTGAAGTGCTCCTTTTTCATTTCAAAATTATTTCTTAAAGTCTAGCTAGACTTATTAGTTTTGTGGTGCATGCATATCCAATCACTTTTGTGTACGCTAGGGCTAGTTCTTAGCATATTAGGGGGATCCATCCAGGCAAAGGTGGCTCCCCAACCTGATGCCCTTATGGTATTGTCAGAAGGATGGGTGTGTGATGAGAAAACATATACCATCCCATTTATTTTAGAAACCAGTACCCCCGCTAGCTTATCCATCCAATTTGACCTTGATTGCCTTTCGCCTGACAGCCTGTTCTTATACCTCGAAGGCGTTGCCTGGGAAGCTGAAGTGGTGCTTAATGGGTTATTTCTGGACATTCATCTGGATCCATTTCGCCCGTGGATTGTCCCACTCGATTCTTCGTGGCTACAGGAAACGGGAAATATCCTGGAGGTCAACCTCAAACTGGGACAGCGGTATGAATGGTACCCTCAGGAATTTTTGGGTATTCATCGTCCTGTCATGTTACTGAGTAAAGACCAACTAGCGAAGTTGAAAGAGCCCTTGATGAAAACGGTGTCTCAGGCGGATACCTTAGCTGTCTGGGCGCCATATTTTGGAGAGCAAGGGTTTTTAGACAATGAACTTTCTGCAGCTAGAATGGCTTTGCCCTTGATTAGAGAAGGCATTCGCCATATTTATTTCCCGTTTGAGCCTAGTAGAGAGTTTCAGTCTTTCTGTGATGACCTGGGACTGATTCGAGTGACCACGTTTCCCGAAACCGGTCATATCTGCTGGCTCAATGCTTACCGCCAAGAGGCTAGGACTATTAACTTTTTACCTCCTTTTTGGCTCGATGAATCAGGAAATCGCACCATCCACTATGGATGCTATTATGCTTTGGGTGAGGTACCTGAAGTGGCTTTTGACCAAAAAAATCAGTTCGTCTTTGTCCTCATGGCCATGTTTCCTTTTCTCAGCTTGTTTTTTGTGAAAATGTTGAGTCCCAGTTTGTTTGCAGCGATAAAAGACTGGCTGATGGCTCCCAAGCTCCACATAGACATGTTCACTTCCATTACTGCTTCTAACCCTGGCTTGCTGATGATCTTGCTTGGGTTGAAGCTTTTGATGATCGTATTGGCCTTGTGCATGACTTTTTATTATATCCAACAAGCCAATCTCTGGGATCACCTCAATCTCTTCAAATCCTGGAGCCTTACCAATTATCTATTTTACGGAGACTTTGGGGTAGGACAACTCTTCTTGAGAAGTTTGTTGGTGGTATTGGGATGGTTTGCTTTGGAGCAAATGATTATTTGGGTGGCTTCAGTCGTATTTGGGATTAAAGGTTTTTTGAGATCGATGCTCAACCTGAATGTCATGGGGGCATATCCTCTTATCTGGTTGATGGGACTTCCTGCGACCTTTATTCTATTTTCAGATCATATTGGCAAGGAAACTATGCTGTATATTATGGGGGTTTTACTCTTGGTTTATATGATTCGTCAACTGTACATCAGCTACCTCGGATTGGAAAAGCTATTCGCTTTTTCCTCAGGCATAAAATTTTTGTATATTTGCGGCTTCAATATTTTGCCATATATCATTTGGATATAAAGAACGGCAAAAAAGGAACATTTATGGAGTCACAGGGGATAATAATGCGAGACCTACAATCTTATTGAAATATAGGTATATCACAAGCGAGGGTGAGCTTCACCCTCGCTTTTCTCATGAGAATATTTCTAAACCATAAATAGTGTAGGCTTTAACAAATGCCAAGAAACAAGTAGCAGCGGCATGTCTATCAAAACTGTTTTAGTATCACAGCCAGAGCCAAAAGATGGGAATTCGCCTTACTTCAGATTAGCTTCGAAGTTTGAGCTTGAGTTGTCATTCCATAAGTTTATTCAGGTAGAAGGAATCTCCCTCAATGAGTTCCGAAAACTGGGTGTCAAACCGCTAGATTTTTCTGCGATCATATTTACGAGCAGAGTCGCGGTTGATCACCTTTTTCGCCTACTCAATGAGATGCGTATTGAGATGCCTGCGGACACCAAATACTTTTGTGTAGGGGAAGCCACTTCCAAATACCTGCAGAAGTATATTGTGATTCGCAAGCGGAAATTATACGTGGGAGAGCGAAAATCTATGGACTTATTGCCTTTTTTAGAAAAACATCACAAGGAAAAGTTTCTCTTTCCCTGTAGCAATGTTCATCGACGAGAATTGCCCCGTTTGATGGAAGAAAAGGGCATGGACGTCACGGAGGCACCTATTTTTCAGACGGTAGCCAGTGACCTGTCCAACCTCTCAGCAAGGAAATTTGACCTGATTTGTTTTTTTTCCCCTGCTGGAATCAAGTCCCTTTACAAAAATTTCCCTAAGTTTGAGCAGGGAGAGACCAAAATCGCGGTCTTCGGCCCTACGACTGCCAAAGAAGCCATGACTGCTGGACTCAATATTAATATTGAAGCCCCAAAGCCGCACGCCCCATCTATGACCGCAGCCATTGAGCACTATCTCAAGCATACAAACGGGAAATCCTGAAGGCCTGAATTTAGATGATACGCTATTATAGGCTAGGAAAAACGGAGGGCATGTTCATCAGAATTTGCTGAATGTCAGTAATTTTTCGGTAAATCTCTGTGAACTAAGCAATTCGAGTGTATCTTTGGGGAAACAGGCTTTTTGGTTAATTAAAATAAAAGTATCATATTCAACACTACATTACCTGTTTTATAATGAGGAAGATTTTATTCACACTCCTACCCCTCGTGTTGCTTTGCCTTTCTGCATCTGGACAGGTTTATGTCCAGAACACCATGTACCATTTTAGTCCATTTGTCTACAACCCAGCTGCCGCAGGCACCGCTGAGGATGGCGATCTACGCCTAGGACTCCTGGCAAGACTTCAATGGGCGGGAATTCTGGGCGCACCGAGGCTTGTGGTAGCATATGGCGATACGTATATTGATGATATTGGCGGAGTAGGGGCGTATGTCGTCCAAGATGAGTTAGGCCCTATCGTCACAACTGGTATCAATCTTGCTTACTCGTTCCACTGGAAGCCCAGCTTTTTACCTAGCGGTACCTTAAATATAGGAGTTGAAGCTGGCTATCTACAAAAATCCTTAAATGCAGTTTGGAAGTTCCAAGAAGTATTTGATCCTATCGTCGGAAATAGTGGAGCCAACTTTAGCGCCTCTGTAGGGGTGCCTAACCTTGGGGCAGGTATTTTTTATACCCACGATGACAATCGCTTTTATTTAGGGATATCTGGTCATGACCTGCTAGAACCTAGTATTGATGCCCTGACGTTTTCGCAAGGGGTAGGAACCGACTCCAGAGTTCCTCGATCTTTTTATCTAATGGGAGGCTATCGGTTTGATTTGGGACAAAGTAGCTTGCAACCTACTTTCCTTGCACGGACTGATGGGGCAGTCTATCAGTTTGATGTAAGCCTCTATTGGACCTACAATGACCTCATGACTTTTGGCGCCAGTCATCGGTTTGGTGAGTCTTTCTCTGGAATGCTGGGCCTACAACTGTCTACTAACACCATGATAGGTTATAGCTATGACTATAATATCAATGGACTAGGGGTTACAGGTGATGCTTCTTCGCACGAGCTTGTCTTGACTTATCGGATACCTGATAGGAATAGCAATAGGACTAAGCAAGACGGTCCACTAGGTGGTTCCAAATAACTCCCAAGAAAAGATGTTTCAAGGAAGGCTTACTTTACCGATTTAGAAAGAGATGCAAAAATATCGGTAATTACTTTCCGAGAATTCAATAATATCTTTAAAACAGCGTAATAATATCCAGACATCTTCATCTGTCTTTATTTTTTTTAACTTCTTTTCAGGAAAAAGCCTGAAAAATTATTTGGAGATTTACACTTTATTGAAACTAGCGCAGATATGAAAAAAGTATTTTTTGTTCTTCTCCTCCTGGCAACGTTTGGCTATGGCTGCTCCTTATTTGGTGGCAGGACTACTGGACACCACGGTGAGTTGACTTCCGTTATGGATCGCCCAGAATGGGATCAGTACCAGCCAATGGGAATGGTTTATATTCCCCCAGGTAGCTTCCATATGGGTCAAAATGATCAGGACGTACCCTATTCTCAAATTGCTCACCAAAAGCAGGTCACTATTAGTGCCTTCTATATGGATGAGACAGAAATTTCAAACAACGAATACCGACAGTTCATATATGGACCTTCTCAGAGGGAGCGCGAGCGCTCACGCGATGGTACTGTATATGAAAGTGTACGTGATACCATTGATCCCGCATATGCTGATATCGTCATGCCTGATACGACGGTATGGATTAGGGATTTTGCCTACTCATATAATGAGCCATTGTTGAACAACTATTTCTGGCACCCTGCATTTGATCAGTATCCTGTAGTAGGAGTAAACTGGTACGCAGCACGTGAGTTCTGCAAATGGAGAACCAAGTGGCTAAATGACTACCGCAAAGAAAGCAAGCCCCCTCTACCAGCAATGCCTAAGTTTCGTCTTCCTACGGAAGCTGAATGGGAATACGCAGCGCGAGGTGGATATGAGCACAAGCTCTACCCTTGGGAAGGACCATACCTTCGCAATTCAAAAGGATGTTTCCTCGCCAACTTTAAGCCTGGCCGTGGAGACTATATCGCCGATAACTTTGAATACACTGCCCCCATCGATGCTTACTTCCCCAATGACTATGGCTTGTTCAACATGCCTGGCAATGTAGCCGAGTGGTGTGAAGACGACTTCGCTGGTTCTGGCTTCATTTATGCACATGATTTGAACCCTGTGTACTATGATTCCAGTGTGCCTGAATCTGTACGTATTCCTGGTGGCGCAAAGATCCGCAAGGTGACCCGCGGTGGTTCTTGGAAGGATATTGGATACTTCCTATCATGTGGTACCCGTACCTATGAGTATGCAGATACTGCAAAATCATTCATCGGTTTCCGTTGTGTAGTAACCGTGATTGGTAGATCTGGAGCCGCTGGAAATGGCTTCTAATAAATAAGTTTATTATTTTATTTTTTATATTCCGGATTTCATTTTTTCCAAGGACCATCGCTGGGATGATGGTCCTACTTACTCAACATCATTTATAGGTTAACTAATCCCAGACCTTAGGCTAAATCAAAACATTAATTAAGGAGAAATTAGACATGGCAAGAAAAAAGAAATCAAAAGCGTGGAAAAATAGCTTGAACATCGTTTACGGTGTCGGAGCTGCAATTGTAATCCTAGGCGCACTTTTCAAACTAGAGCACTTAGAAGGAGCTTCTACTATGCTGTTTATCGGTATGGGCGTTGAGGCTGCAGTATTTTTTATCTCAGCATTTGACTTCCCTGAAGAGGATTATGACTGGGAACGCGTATATCCACAGTTGGCAGACCCTGATGCAGTGACTGAAGAAGAGCCAGGACTTGACATCTCGTGGGTAGATACCATGCGTCAATTGGATGGTGAAGTATTCAACGACCTTTCCAATACTCTTGCGGGCCTCAATACCAATGTAGATAAACTCTCTGGCGTAGCTGATGCAGCAGGTGCGACCAATGACTATACTTCTAAAATCAGAGAAGCTACTGGCAAAATTGATAGCTTGAACCAGAGCTATTCTGTTGCTGCTTCTACGATGGGTGAATTTGCCAACGCTGCTGGAGATGCCCGCGCATACCACGAACAAGTGCAGCAAATCACGAAGAACCTTCAGTCACTGAACTCTATCTATGAATTGGAACTACAGGATGCCAAAACGCACCTCAAGTCACTCAATCAATTCTATGGAAGCATGTCTGAAGCGATGTCTAGTATGTCAGATGCCAGCAAGGATGCAGAAGCTTATAAGCAAGGTATGGCTAACCTAAATCGCAATTTGGGTAAACTGAACCAAGTTTATGGCAATATGCTTTCTGCTATGTCTGGAGGCGCTAAGTAATGATCACTTACTCCGTTAATTTTTGAACCATTTAATTAAAAAAAATTATGGCAGGAAGTGGTAAAATATCCCCCAGACAAAAGATGATCAACATGATGTACCTCGTGTTGTTGGCGCTACTCGCGATGAACATCAGTAAAGAGGTACTCGACTCCTTCGACAACCTACGCTTGAAGCTAGGTGAATCAGCGAGCACTGCACAAACTGCAAATGGAGATTTTGTGGAGTCTATGAAAGCTGCAATTGATGAGGAGATCAATAATGAAAATAAAGTCGTTAATAAAGGACTTCTTGATACGCTCCCAATGCTAAATGCAGAGACGCGAAAAATCATCGAAATGCTAGACCGGTATATCGATACGGTAAAGCGTATGGGAAAATATGATCCTGCGACTCAAAAGATGGAAAAGTTGGATGAAATAGATGCCAACTGGAAATACTTTATCGGGAAAGGAGATCAAGAACTAGCCAATGAAGTAGCAGGTTTTGGGCCAAGAGGTAGTGGCAAAGCTTTTGACTTTCGCAACGCTTATAAAGCCTATGTGGATTATGTAGTTGATATGTATAATTCACAGGTGAGAGCTGGTGACTCTACTGGCGGCCAAAAGATTAATGCAGAAGAGTATTATTTGAAGGACTATGAAGCGGCTGTTAAAGAGCACAATGAAACGTGGGAAGTGAAAAGTTTCAAAGGCCCTGTAATTGCTAACTGGGCTTTGCTGGAAGCCTTAAAAATTGATGCTTATAAACTTGAGCAAAAATTGCTCGACAAGTTTAATGAGCGCCTCGGGGTAGCAAAATTTAAAATTGACAAATTTACCCCCATTGTAGCACCTGAAGCTACGATTGTCCCAGCGGGCCTTCAGTTCCGTGCAAAATTATACCTGACACTTTCATCTAGCCAGATCAAACCTAATTTTGCAGGAAATGGCGTCAAAACAGATGCTACTGGCGATTTTGCAGAATTGACACTTCCTGCAAGTGGAACTGTGATCCCAAAAGGCAAAAATGAAGGTACGCAGCGCTATTCTGCTAATATCGGCTTGAAGACAACCTCTGGTGCAATTGAAAATTATCCTGTAGAAGGAACGTTTACGGTTCGTAAACCAGAAATTGTAATCACATCTGCTGCGGTTCAGAACCTATATCGTAGCTGTGGTAATACTGTGAACATTGATGTTCCTGCATTAGGAGACTATTACAATCCAGATATCAAAGTTTCTTCTGGTAGTGTTCAGAAAAGTAAAGAGAGCAAAAAGAAATTCATGATTATGCCAGAAGGCAGAAAGTGTGACGTATCAGTAAACTCTATCACAAATGGACGTTCTGTGAACATTGGGGTGGTAAATTACAAAGTAATTGAACCGCCTAAGCCTTCTATTGAAATGATGGTAAATGGCAAACCCTATAATGGCTCATCGCCAATTCCCAAAACGAGCCGAATCTTGGTTAAAGTGAAGCCTGATGCAGAATTCAGAGCTGCACTCCCTAATGATGCACGTTATGGCATTTCTACTATTGATGTCTTAGGACAGCTTTCTCTTGGACCTCCAAGAAATGTAGGTACTGTGAGAGGGGGAAGAGCTGAAAAAGGTATTAGGGTATCACTACCAACAGAAATACGTCAAGCAAGACCAGGTACCAAAGTATATGTAAGAGTAAATGAAGTATACCGTTTGAACTTCCGTAATCAGAGGAAAGCAGATGGTCGCTTCTCAGAACTTGAGCGTACGTTGTCACTGGTTACCAGATAACATATAATTTAACTGACAGATCATGCAAAGACTCATTCTATTCATTTTGTTGATTGCTTTCTGCGCCGCAGAAGCGTTTGCGCAGTTTCCTCCGCGCAAAGATGACCACTTCTGGCGCAGGAAAATTGTAAACCGTATCGACCTGAACGAAAAGATTAATGCCCCACTGATCAAACGTGAAAGCCAGTACTACACGGATAAATCCCAGTATACTGAGAAAGAAGGTTTGGTGATGGCATTGTTCGAAGGACTCAAAAAAGGCAAATATGTCGCTTATCATCCAGATAGCCTCGGTGAAGCTTTGGGATATGAAGATGTGCTCAAGCGCATACAGGATTTTGAGGGAAGCTTGGAAGGAGAAGTAGATGATTTTGGAGATGAAGGCGGTTTTGACGACTTTGAGGGAGATGATTTCGGCGATGACGAGTTTGCGGACGACGGTGACGAATGGGGATTTGACGATGAGTTTGGTGAGACCGTAGAAGACGACCTTGGAGAAGGTGGCGGCGGAGGTTTCTCTGGCGACTTTGACCCAGCTCCTTACGAAAATGTCTTACACTTTGTAGAAGATAGAATCTTTGACAAAAACCGCTCAGACATGGTCTATGATATTCAATTCATTGAAATCATCTGGACTGACCCAGGAGAAACGCTTCCGGAAAAACGTCTTTGTACCTTCAAGTACAAAGAAGTGATGGAGACGCTTGAGGCCAGCCAGTGGAAAAACCGTTTCAATGATGCTGAATACCGTACATTGCGTGAGATTTTTGAACTCCGCCTGTTCCACAGTTTCATCACTGAAGTCTCAGGTGTAGGGGTCAATACGCTCGACGAAGCAGAACAAAGAAGACACCAGATTGTGGAGTTTGAACACCACCTCTGGAGCTACTAAGTCTTTTTTACGATAAAGATCGCCGGAATTGCATTACGCTTTTCCGGCTTTTTTTTTATTTTGAACCCTGTTTCCACCACGCATCAACAAATATTTTTATACCTAATGAAACGCTCAAAAATAGTTGGCTTAGGACATTATGTCCCAACAAATATTGTAACCAATGATGACCTTGCCCAGCGCATGAATACTTCAGATGAATGGATTCAAGAGCGTACAGGGATCAAAGAAAGGCGCTACATTGTCCCAGGCAAGGACACGGGGGCTACGATGGGGGCTGCCGCGGCACGGATGGCCCTAGAAAATGCCAATCTTTCAGCAGATGAGATAGACTTTATCATTCTTGGAACGCTAAGCCCAGACATGGATTTCCCTGGTACGGGTGTTTTGGTGCAGCGAGAATTGGGGTTAGACAAAAAGGGGATCGGGGCATTGGATATTCGCAATCAATGTTCAGGCTTTGTCTATGGATTATCTATTGCCGATCAATTTATCCGAACAGGGATGTATAAAAATATTCTGCTGATCGGGACGGAAATCCATTCAACAGGATTGGAGTATAATGACCGAGGGCGACACATATCTGTGATCTTTGGAGATGGAGCAGGGGCGGCTGTTATATCTGCCACAGATGAACAAGATAAGGGTATCTTGACGACTCACTTGCATGCTGATGGAAGCTTTGCAGAAGAACTCGCTGTAGCTGCTCCGTCCAGTACGCAATCCCCTCGCCTTACTCCTGAAATGCTTGAAGACGGTTCTGTCTATCCTGTGATGAATGGCCAATTAGTGTTCAAAAATGCGGTAAGACGATTTCCAGAGGTAATTCGAGAGGCGCTGAAAGCGACAGATTATCAACCAGAAGATATTGATTTACTCATTCCCCACCAGGCGAATTTGCGTATTTCAGAAGCGGTTAGGCGCTTTATGGGGCTGCCAGAAGAAAAAGTATATAACAATATCATGCGTTATGGGAATACGACGGCCGCTTCGATTCCCATTGCCATGTCGGAAGCTTGGCAAGAGGGGAAAATCAAAGAAGGTGATTTGATCTGTTTAGCTGCCTTTGGCAGTGGATTTACCTGGGCTTCTGCCCTCATTCGCTGGTAGGCGAGCCTATCCATCGGGCTAAAGCTGCTTGAAGATGCTGTTCATCTGATGTCCAACTAAAGATGGATTGAGCAGTGTCAGGCTTTTTTTCTTCCCAATTTTCAAGTTTTTCCAAAAGGACTTCTATAGAAGCGGTTGGATGATGTGGAATGCCAAATTCCCATTCCTTATTTTGGGATTCCCAGTAAGGGGCGGAGGTAAAGAGGAGCGGTTTCCCCAGCGCGCCATATTCGTAGAATTTTGTCGGGAGTTTGTGAATGGTTTGGGGTAATGGATGATAAAGGGCTGTACCAAACCAGCAGCTTTGAATCAAGGCAATAATTTGCTCATAAGGGACATAGGTTCGACCTCCTATTAGCCTAAATCTATTCGGAAATCCAGACGCTTGTACAAATATTTCGATTTCATCCAGCAATTTTTCATCATACCCAAAGCCTGCCACCACTAGCATTAGGGGGCGAATTGCTTGAATTTTTTTCCATAATACTAAGGTCTCCATAACCCCCCAGGCTCGTGCTAAGGTACCTGTATAGAGCATGTAGGGCTTATCAGGGAGGGGAATATTTGTTGCAGAAGGAATTGAGACAAAACTATTGCGAAGCACTATTTTCTTATCTTCCGGCGCTTCCAGCATATTGTCATAGCTCAGTTCGGCATAGCTCACCCCAGTCAGCCAACGAACAGCTCGTTTTTCTCTCCATCTTATAAAGGCTGCTAGTGGTCGCTTGAGCCATGAAGGATAGTGTGTACCTAGCTGGGTATTTTCTGCATAATTTTCATGTACGTCATATAAGACCTTTTTCGTCCCTATAAAATGCACGATCCAGCCCACCCATAATAGCTCTGGGGTATGCAAAACCACTACGTCAGGCTTTATTTTTCTCACATACCACAAAAGCCGCCAGCCAATCAAGAGGCGCTGAAAGGATAATCGGCTAAATGCGGCTAGTGAATATAGGGTGACACCATTTGATTCTTTTATATGGGTACTGGTACCTTGACCGACTATACTTACCCGATAGCCCATCTTTGCTTGTGACATGGCCAATTTGTGGAAGATTCGGGCATGTCTCACAGGATTTAACACAGTTAAATGGCATATATGTGTTTGAGCCTGCATCATGAGGTTTGTTAAAGATGCCCCCAGTCGTTCATGCCACAGCCAATGGGTGATCCTGCGGGCAATTCTGGTGCTGCTTCTATTTCAAATTCTCCTGGTTCCCTCTGAAAATTCTGAATGATATTTAGGAGATAACGATAATGGGCCTCCTTTTCAACACCTAGCTTGTTTGGCGTTTCGAGTTTCTGTTTGAAATCAGTGGACCATGTATTGAGGGCATACATACTATGTGCCTTTACCTGCCCAGAAGCTCCTTTGCTTATTGATAGACGCATCACTTGATAGACAAGTCGCTCTGCTGTGGCAAACTGAACTTGCTGGAGGTAGGGAGTTGCGGGCTGTTGGACAAATGAAAGGTCTTCCAATTTTTCAATTACATAATCCACCCCAGGTGAATTTGAGTCTATCGCATGTTGTACCACAAGTCTATTCGCCCGTTGAGGGTGGAGAAGGAGATTGAGAGAAAAATCTGTCATGCTCGTAGCAATAGCTAAGGGATCTAAGACATGGCCCGCCTGTGACGGAAAGGTCTCTCTACTTCGATTATACCCTTGCGGCCGTGGGGGGATTAAACTCAATATGTCGGGAGATAATGCTAACTGATTAGGAGCTAAGCTCCCCAACAAAGCATCAATAGCTTCTTTTTGTTCAGCAGGAGGTACAGGCTGAGGCCCTTTTTGCCCATCTCCTCGCATATTGTAACTATAGTTTACCCCTCCTACTACTTTTGCTACGGCCTCTACCTGGTAGCGATGAGCAAAGTATAAGGGGACCAATACTTCTTCCAATTCTGCCATGGGGCGCCCTTCAGGGATATTGTGCGGACCAAACTGGCCTAGGGCATGTGCACGAAGACGCATCAGGCGCTTCAATTCTAATATGGGATTCTTCCCATTGTCCCACAGGTGGGCCTGTGGATGGGCACTGCCAAAAGGCCGCGAATCGCGGTCAGAGATAAACAGCAATTCAGAATCTGTAAGCATTTCATCTAGTGCTTGTGTGGCCGCTGCTTCAGATTCATATTCTGTATAACCATAGCGGACCGCTTGTTTATCCCATTCCCCTATTCCTACTGCATAAGCTTCAGAAAAATCGAGATTCTCATCCACCAATTGAACAAAAGGATGGGGATAATCCATCACAGATGCGCGGTCATTGACGCTAGAGGTGTAGTTGTGGACCAAGCCAATGGTATGGCCCACTTCATGGGCTGCCAATTGGCGTAGGCGTGCTAAGGCCATTTTCTCCATCTCCTCTGAAGCGGGTTGCCCCGTTTCAAACGGCCTGATCAGCCCTTGGGCGATCAGGTAGTCCTGACGCACGCGTAGAGAGCCGAGAGAGACATGTCCTTTGATGATCTCTCCTGTGCGAGGATCTGCTACAGCATGGCCATATGACCAGCCACGGGTCTTCCTATGGACCCATTGGATGAGGTTGTAGCGCACATCCATAGGATCCGCCCCTTCGGGCATGACTTTCACCTGAAATGCATCCTTGAACCCGGCCGCTTCAAACGCCTCATTCCACCAACTCGCTCCTTCAATCAAGGCAGACCGAATCGGTTCTGGTGCACCTCGGTCCACATAATACACGATGGGTTCTATCGGTTCGCTCATGTCACGATCAGGATATTTTTTTTGTAAGCGATGACGTAAAATGATGCGCTTGACCAGCGGCTCACTGATAGGCGTTGCATAATCCTGATAAGTCAGGTGTAAGTACCCTGACCGCGGATCAAATGCCCTGGGCGTATATCCTTCTTCTGGCACCTGGATAAAGGAGTGATGCTGACGGACCGTGACAGCATCTGCATTGGGGGTGACTTCTCGGATATAACGCCCTTCGGCATTTCCTTTGAAGGTCAGCCACAATTCGATCTCGGTATTTTGAGGAAAGTTTTTGCATTGGGGAAGGTAAAAGGCTGAACGAACGGGATCTAGTTGAAAACCGCCCTGGCGATTATCCTTCAGGGTGCCAGCCACATCAAAATGATCCTGCATGAAAAATGCAGTCGCATTGATCAAGCCTTTCCCATCGCTGAAAGCAGAAAGTTCAAAGCCGCCGAGCACAGATTGAGCAAATGCCTCATCGACAGAGCGAAGCTCGTCGGGATTTCCACTTGATGCTCTGTAGCGATAGTTAGGCTCAATAAGCAATACTTTCGGCCCACTGCGCACAAATTTAAGCACCCGGGTACGGCCCATTTTTCCCCTATCCAATCCTAGGTCATTGGAACCTACCCCTGCTGGCAGGGAATTAAGATAAAGCATCTCTTGATCCCATTTATCCACTTCCAACCACACCTCGCCCTTGGCTTCATCCCAATAATAGGTGATAAACCCAGGGTGCTTTTGCATTTTCTGAGTGAATTCCGCAATGCTGGGAAGCTGTGCAAAAAGGAATTGGAAAGAGAGGAAACTTATCAAAGGGAGGGAGAGAAGGTATTTCATTGTGATTGCTTTGGTTTTGAGGTAAAGGTAAGAAAATGCTTCCTTTTCCTTATCTTCACAAAGTATATGAATCTCAATCAGGCAAAATGATAAAATCGATAAAACTCACCAATTTTTTCAGCTTTAAGGATGAGCTTATTTCTTTAGATCAGCAGGTTAACTTACTGATTGGTATAAATGGGTCAGGAAAATCTAATCTGTTGAAAGCAATTCAATTATTAAAAATAGGTGTTGAAGGGAACGCAACTGATACTGCTCTTGTAGAATTAATAGTCAATAAATGGGGTGGATTTGACAATATTTATTGTAAAACTAGTGAGAAAGGATCATTTTCTGACTCCATTGGGTTAGAGTTTAAGTTGAATGGCGATATCTTATCGAGTTATGGAAATGGGGTGATGAGTTTTAGAGATGATATTATTTATAAAATCATATTAATAAAAAAACCATCCACAGATAATTATTATATCAGTGAGAAGATCCAAGGGACCAAAGGATATATATACTTGGACTTCATTAATGGGAATGGGAAGGTTAGAGAAAGACAAGAGTCAGGAGAAATTCCTCCAATATCTTATGATGATTATAATCCTCAAGAATTGGCATTAGCCAAAATATCAGATTTTGATAAGGATAGATATTTGCCTTTGGTGACAATCAAAAAGGCAATAAAAGATATTATTGTATATGATTATTTTAATACCTCTCCAAATAGTAAACTTAGGAGCCCCATGAGTGCCACTTCAGGTGAGAGAAGGCTTCTAAGTGATGGGGGAAATTTGCCTCAGATTTTAAACTATATAAAAATTAATCATAAGGACTATTACCGGGAAATAGAGAAAAAATTGCAAGATGTAAATGAAATGTTTTCTGGATTTGATTTTAATTTCCTTGGCTCAGGAATTTTTGAATTAATGCTAGATGAGGATAAACTAAACAGTGCTGTACATATCACTCATGTGTCAGATGGAACGCTAAGATATTTATGTCTACTTTCAATTTTTTTTAATCCAAATAGGGGGCGATTTATTTGTATTGATGAACCAGAAGTAGGGCTACATCCAGATATGATATTCAATATCACCAACTCTCTTTATGAATCATCTTATGAATCGACATTTATGGTAGCTACCCATTCTGAAAGTGTGTTAAATAGTTTTAATATAGAGAATGTAAGGGTTTTTGAAAAAGATGTAAACAATACTACAAGAGTAGCAATGTTTACAGAAAAAGACTTTGAAGGATGGTACGAGAATTACTATCCAGGAACCATGTGGAAAGAAGGCGATTTTGGAGGGAAAAGGTGGTAGGAAGTTTAACGATGTCCTAATGAAAACGAAACGACTATTTATTGAAGGAACCCAAGACCAATCAAATGGAACATTACGCCAGGGTTTTCATAAGCTTCTTATCCAAGAATTGAAGGGAAGAATGCCAAAAATTGTTATGGGAAATGGGAAAACACAAGCTATTCGGAAATTCAAAAAAAACAAACTAAGTGATTTTAGCTACTTGTTAATAGATCTGGATAATGTTGAAAGTGAAAAAGGAACTGAATTGCTGAAATATAAGGTATCCACTAAAGAGGATGCCATATTTTTTATGATTCAGGAAATGGAGGCTTGGTTTCTTTCTCAACCTCACATATTAGATGATTTCTACAAAGTCAGCATATCTTCAAAACTGACTAAGAGAAACCCTAAAGAGATAGCAGACCCAGTAGCAGTACTTCAGAAGGCTACTAAAAACACAAGAAAGGGAAAATATCACAAAGTAAAGCATGGAACGGCACTCTTAGAATTACTAGATGCTAAAAAACTCAAAAAATCATTTAGCGAGTTTGAAAAGCTTATTGACAAACTTTCAAATGACTAACCCCTTGGTTCTCTCCTCACTTTCCCTTACCTTTGCCAGCTCATTTAAATAATTATCATTTAGTCCAAGATTTGTGGTTATATGCCAGTAAAATTAAGACTCAGAAGACAAGGCCGTAGGAAGGCTCCGCACTATGCGATTGTTGCCGCCGATAGCCGCTCCCCAAGGGATGGTAGATACATCGAGAAAGTTGGATTCTACAACCCTATTGCTCAACCCGCTCATGTCCATATCGACCAAGACCTGGTGATCAAATGGATGAAAAACGGGGCTCAACCCACCGGTACAGTTCGCGACATCTTGCGCCATACAGGCACTACCCTCAAGTATGCTTTGGTGAAGCAAGGAAAGTCGGAAGAACAAGTAGCTGCGATCTATGATCGCTGGTTGGAGGAAAAGCGCAAAAAGCGCAAGAAGAAAATGATCTTGGTAGATGCCGCTGGCAATCCACTGGAAGAAGTACCAACGGCTGCTGCCGCAGCACCTGCCGCTACTCCTGCAGAGCCTGCAATGGATGCACCAGCTGACGATGCTGCAGAGGCTGCAGACACTGCTGAGGCCACGGCCGAAGAGGTGGCAGCGGAAGCGCCAGCCGAAGAAGCACCGGCGGAAGAACCTGCTGCTGAAGAAGCTCCTGCAGCTGAGGCAGCGGAAGCTGAAGTACCTACGGCAGAGGCATCTGCTGAAGAAGAGGAAGAAAAAGCTGCTGACTAAAGCTTGTTTTTCAACAACATACAGAATGCCATCCCTATCGCGATAGGGATGGCTTCTTTGTTTGCTCCATTACTCCAATTTACCCCCAATGAACAAGACCGAATATGTAGAGCTCGGCTATATTGCCAAAGCGCACGGGATTCGCGGCCAACTCAAAGTGGTCCTAGATGTATATGACTTGCGTGAATACTTGGAGGTAAAAGTGCTGTACCTCGCCAAAGGCGATGCGCCACTCAAACCCTGGCGAGTGAAATCCTTGAATGCGCCATCACCACAAATGATCCTATTGGAATTGGACGGGATTGAAGACCGTAATGCGGCTGAGGCGTTGAAGGGAACGACCATTTACTATCCTACGGCAGCCCTGCCTAAGTTGCCTGATGGGCACTTTTATTTTTATGAAATCACAGGGTTCGAGGTGGAAGATAAAACTGCCGGTGGAATTGGACAGGTAAAAGAAGTTCTGGATCTGCCCAATAATGAATTGCTGGTAGTTGATCACAAGGGAAAAGAAGTCTTGATTCCTATGAAGGAGGACATCCTGACAAGGGTCGATAAGGCTGCTAAAACGGTGCATGTAGACCTTCCAGAGGGGCTATTGGAGTTATATACGGAAGAGGGAAGTGTGGAGGAAGAGGAGGAGTGATTTATTGGCATCCTTCATTCCTGTCAAAAGTAATTGACACTTAGCAAGTGTCAACTACAGATGATGACAGCCGATTTATTATCCCAAAAAGGATCGAAAAAACAGATCTAACCTTTCAGTTCCATCGTGATATTTGGATGGCATTTCCTTGGCTGCTAGATCACAACGCGCGAATTCCGCGGTGATAAAAGCTTCTATTTCAGAAACCAACGGGATCACGTCTGCCTCAATCGATAGATGCTTTTTTGCAACCAAGTCTTCGACCGCAGCGCGAATCGCAGGCTTATCCTCAAGCTGGACCTTGAGTTGCCCAAACTCCATCGGAGGGACTTCCTGCCGATCCACAATCCAGCTAGCTGCAAGCAAAGGACGCAATACATAAAAATAGGTTTTGAGCTTGATATGACCATCCTTAACTCCCGATCTATGAGAGTTTTTTGCAAGCCCCAAATAGTGATAAGTAGTTGCTTTTGGCACAAAATAATGCTCCCTTAATTCCCACAACCGCTCTCTGAAATTGTCTGCTTCATGATATACGATAGGGGACTGCAACCATTCATATGGCGTAGCATTTGATTTGGAGAAGAGGTTCAGTGCTTTTCTGGCTTCCCAGCCAGCAATGTCCAGCAGGCCCTGCATAGGCATATTGATCCCATCTTTTCGATCACGAATAGACAAATACCAATTTTGGTGATGCGCATAGATGAAGCGAACATCATAATCGCTGTCTTCAGATCCTAGGCCCCAGGCTCGGCTTCCACTTTCACAGGCGTATAAGATGCGAATATTTCTTTCTTGAGCGATGTCACTTAGGGCTTGTTGAATTTGAGGTTTCATGGGGGGAAGAGAATGATAGAATGAGCGGATGATAGAATGAGCGGATGATAGAATGATAGGAGGATTACTTATTTTATTTTTGATACCACGCTTTTCTGATTTGTACCAAAATAGCTTCAATTTTGTCCCTATCTGGCCTTTCTGGCAAAGGGCTTTTCGTTGCAACTACTTCGATCTGTGCTAGTTTAGCTTCAGCCCGTTGGATGAGCTGTTCGTATGTGAATGCGCCTGCGCGTATTTCAAGGAGTTCTTGGCGGTTGGGTCGGTGAACGATCAACTTGCCATCTCGGAGAATCTCTTCCGCCATGTCCAAGAGGCGAAAGGTATGCATCATATTTTTGGCGTCATAGTTTTTTCCATGTGCTAGGGTGTTTTGATACCGTGTATCATTGCGTTTTTCCACCCATTCCCAATACGCTTTATAATCCTTGCAATAGCGCTGATAACCATCTTTATTAAAGTATAAGTGGGCACGCATAGACGAGCCTTTGGGGACACTGCTCAAGGAAATATCATTTGCAGCAGGTTTTTGCATAATGCCCCTGAAGCCATTTTGACCACTTTCGTCATGATACAGCGCAAATAACCCCTTCACGTGTGGTACCTTAACCAGCCCACAAGCTTCTTGGCTGACCTGTTCCTTTTTCACCCATTCAAGTAGCGGTTGCGTTCGGTTCCTTTCGATGACATGGCAGAAGTGCAAAATGGATTTACGTTCCTTTGCCATCGGGTTGAGAATTTTCTTATTTAAACCACGCGCTTTCTTGATTTGAGCCATGGCATATCCAGCAAAGGTGTCTTTACATAGTTTTGAAAGAAAGAGGTCAGGTGTCAGTAAATCAAACAGCGGGTGTTTATAGCGCGTGTTTTGAGGGGCTGGAGCGAGCATCTCCAGAAGATTGGGGTTATTTTTTGCCAACAATTCCACAAATCTCGCCAATTCATAAAAGACAATGTCGTTGCTCTCATTATTGACCTGCTCTATTTTGGATAGGCCAAAAAACAACCTTTCAGGAAGGATAAATACGCCTTTGATATCAGTATCCGAAGTAGGGACATCCAATCCATACGCACGGCTACCACTGATGCCTTCAAAGAGGATCCAGTTTTTGTCGTGAAGTGTATCTAGGGTAATGTCCATCTTACAACGTATTGATCCGCTTCATAAAATCAGCCTTATAGCTTTTCCCAATCGGCAATTCCTTGTCATCGAGTTCGATAGTATTTCCATAAACTGACCGAATGTTCGGAAGGGCCACGATATATGATTTATGGATACGGGCGAAAGATGCTGACGGCAATAAGGCTTCCATGTACTTCATGGTTTGGTACACGATATGTCGCTTCTTCTGGGTATGAATAGCGATATATTCGCGCATGCCTTCGATATACAAAATATCTGCATAATACAGTTTCACAAGCTTATAATCTGCTTTTATAAAAAAATGATCCTGAGCTACTTCAGGAGTGGGCGAAGCCGTAATTTGATTTGGCTGAAGACGAAGGCGGTGCAGTTCCGAGGCTTTATTGACAGCTTGTACAAAGCGTTCAAAAGAAAACGGCTTTACCAGATAATCCACTGCATCTAATTCAAACCCTGTAACGGCATGCGCCGCATAGGCTGTCGTAAAGACCACCAACGGCGGCCGTTTGAGCGTCCGCAAAAGCTCCAATCCACTGAGATTAGGCATTTGAATGTCCAAGAACATAAGGTCTATCTCCTCTTTTTGAAGATGAGATAGGGCTTCAAGTGCATTTTTGCACTGACCGATAAGTGCCATCTCAGGCAGCTTGCCCAAATAAGCTGCTAGCAGTTTTCTGGCTGGATGTTCGTCGTCAACGATAAGGGTACGCATAATGGGTGAAAATACGAAAAAGACCGCTCAGGCCGAAGACGGCCTTCGCTGCGGGACCGTTCGGCCTGCGCCCTCACTGCGAGACCGCTCGCCTTTCAGGCTCGCTGCGAGATCGCTCGAAGACTCGCTACGAGACAAGAGACAAAATGACCTGCCTTTAGTCTCACAGCGAGGTGAGTCTTCGAACCGAGCGGTCTCGCAGTGAGGCCTTTAGCCCGAACGATCTCGCCTCTCGCAGCGAAGGCGAGTCTTCGAGCCTGAGCGGTCTCCCAGTCTCTAAAATTCTCCTTATCTTCGCGCCTGATATGCCAAAAGTACTCCGTATCCTCAATCGCCTCAACATCGGTGGCCCCACCTTCAACGCAGGTTACCTCACCAAATACCTGGAACCAGATTATGAGACCCTGCTGGTCGCTGGTCAAAAAGATGAAGCAGAAGCCAGTTCTGATTTTATCATCAAAGACTTGGGTCTTAAGCCTGTGTATATCCCAGACATGTATCGTGCGATCAATCCCCTCAATGACCGCAAAGCATATCGCCATTTGCGTCAATTGATCCGAGAATACCAACCTGATATCGTGCATACCCATGCGGCTAAAGCAGGTGCTTTGGGGCGTCTGGCGGCGATTCATGAAAATGTGCCTGTGGTGTTACACACGTTTCATGGCCATGTATTTCACTCCTATTTCAATCCGATCAAAACGCAGGTCTTCTTGCGGATTGAGCGCTATTTGGCAAAGCGATCTTCTCGGATCATTGCGATTTCGCGATTGCAGAAGCAAGAGCTGGGAGAGGTGTTTAAGGTAGCGCCTTTGGACAAAATTGAACAAGTTCCCCTAGGGTTTAATCTAGCGCGTTTTCAGGAGGGGATTGCGGAGAAAAGGATTACTTTTCGCAAAAAGTATCAATTGGCGGATGATGAAATCGCGATAGGAATTATCGGAAGATTGGCGCCTGTGAAAAATCATCCGCTTTTTCTCCAAGCCCTCAAACAGGTTTTGGGCCAGACAGACAAAAAAGTCCGGGCATTCATCATCGGTGATGGGGAGGAACGGGAAGCTTTGGAGACCCTTGCGGAAGAATTGTCTATTCCTTTTGCCACAGAAAAAGACCTCTCTCAACCCCAACCGCTGACATTTACCAGTTGGATACGGGAGATAGATGTGGCGAATGCAGGATTGGATGCTGTGGTCCTTTGTTCATTGAATGAAGGAACACCTGTGAGTTTGATTGAAGCGCAGGCTGCCAATAAGCCGATCATTTCTACGCGTGTGGGGGGAATAGAAGATGTAGTGAAAGAGGGCGAAACAGCATTATTGTCAGACTCGGGGGATGTAAATGGATTTGCCCAAAACCTCCTCCAACTCATCGAAACAGAAGGCATGCTCCAGCAAATGGGGCGTGATGGCGCAGCCTATGTCATGGAGCGTTACAGTTACCAGCGATTGGTAAGTGACATGAAGGAACTATATGACCGCTTGTTGGGAATTAATAATGAGTGATTGACTGATTATTAATTGGGAGAAATAATCAATAATCTTTTGCCTCGATGCCAAACAAAGACCTCATTCAATACTATGCCTTGCGTGCAGCTGAGTACAATCGTGTGTACCAAAAGCCTGAGCGACAAGTAGATCTTCAGCAGATGCAACAGTTTTTACCTAAACAACTAGCGCATAAAAAAGTGTTGGAGATCGGTTGTGGTACAGGGTACTGGACCGTTCACATAGCAGAAAAAGCAACGGAAGTGCTGGCAACAGACATCAATACAGAAGTATTGAAGATAGCTCAGCGACAGCCTTATGTTTGGGAGAATGTCACCTTTCAGCAGGTCGATATGTATGACCTGAAAGGGGTTGAAGGCACCTTCGATGCTATTTTTGCGGGTTTTATCTGGTCACATGTATCTGTCCAGGACCTGCCAGATTTACTCAGCAAACTACGCCAAAAATTGAACCCTGGGGGGCAGTTTGTCTTTGTAGATAATAACTATGTGCCGGGAAGCAGTACGCCAATTGCTGGCGAAGACAGCCATGGAAATACCTTCCAGCTTCGGAAATTAGAGGATGGTTCTTCCCATCAAGTCCTCAAAAATTTTCCTACGGATGAGGCATTGGAGCAAATGTTAGGACCATTTGTCTCTGAACTTCAGCTCCGACGCCTCCCTTATTATTGGGTGCTTAGCGGATCAGTGTAATGGTTCCTTGCTCTTCAAAGACAAGCCCATCTCGTCCTACCGCACGCAAGGTGTAGATATATACACCTTCGGGGGCTGTGCCGCCCCGCTGCAATTGCCCATCCCAACTATCGTCGATATTATTGCTATAAAAGACCTGCTGGCCCCAGCGGTCGTAGATGGCAAAGTCGAATTGGGTGAGGAAAACACCGCCCAATTTGAGGATGTCATTGTTGCCGTCGGCATTGGGAGTAAATGCTGAAGGCACATAGACGGCGGGGTTATCAACCACGATGAACGGCCCGTGCGTGACACGGTCAGAACATCTGCCATTGTCTTGGGAGACGGTAAGGGTCACGTAAAAATGGCCTGTGTCCTGGTAGATATGTACAGGAGATGCTTCAAACGTACTTTTGCCATCACCAAATGACCATACAAAAAAATCTGCTCCTACAGATCGATTTTGAAATGCGAACGCAGCTTTGTTCAGCAGGATAGGCTGCAAGGTGTCTGGACTGAATCCAAAGTCAGCAATCAGCGGATCTTGATCTTCAACGGTGATGCTTCCCGAACGCACACAACCTCTCGCATCTGTTACAATGACGGTATAGTCACCGTGAGTAAGCGATTTGGCTTCACTGGTAGTTTGGACGGGGAAGGTATTCCAGAGGTAAGTATAAGGGGCAAATCCTCCCACCGGGGTTGCTGTGCCCGAACCATCCCGGCGCTTGAAGCAGGAAATATCTTCATGAGCCATATCAAGGGTAAATCCTGCTTCCCCTATTAAAGCTACGACTGCGGAATCTTGGCAGCCGTTGACATCTGTGACGACTACACGGTATTTACCGGCGCCCAGGTTTACGGCGGTGCCTGTATTCTGAGGAGGGGAGCTATTCCAAGCATAGGTGTAAGGGGTAGTTCCTCCGTCGAAAGAGACGCGGGCAGAGCCATTTTTTATATCACAATAACTATTGATGATATTGGTGCCTGCCGGCTTGAGGGGAGGCCTTCCAGGCATGGTGAAGAATTTTCGGCTGACACAATCATTTTTATCAGCTATCACAACAAAGAAGTCTCCTTGTTCGAGGTTATAGGCAAACCGGTCATTGCCCTGAGCAGGGAAGGCGAACCATTTATACCTAAATGGGCTGGTGCCACCAGATTGGTCTGCGCGGGCAATCCCCTCTCCTTTTCCACATTTATCTTCCTGCAATATTGCTACTTCAAGGTCAATCCCATTATCATTGGTGACAACGAACCTCCGCGTAGCTGTACATCCTGCACTATCGATAATACTCACTCCATAGATCCCGGGATATAGATTAGTGGCGGCATCAACCCCTGTGAGAAAAGGCATGGCGACCCCAAGTGTATCCCAACTGGTGACGTAGGGCCCTTGCACATTGGTTGGACTGATTCGGGCAGAACCATCCCCTACGCCGCAACCAGAGGCCGCATCTACGGCTATATTGAACTGAATACGGTCGCGCTGGTCTACCGTAATGGTCTCAGTCGTTTCGCATTGATTACCCAAAATGTCTGTGACCGTAACTTTGTAGCTGCCAGCTTCGAGGTTTTGGGCGATGGCAGAAGTACTGACGTTCGGATTCCAGTTATAGGAATAGCTGCCGTTTCCCCCCATGACATTCAGCTTGACGGTAGCGTCACTTCCCCCAAAACATGTAGCAGGCGTGACGTCTGCAGTAACCGTGAGATTGGAGAAAAGCTGAACCGTAACGGTACGGCTTGCATCACAGCCATCAGCGTCTACGACGGTGACTTTATACTGGCCTGCTGCCAGATTATTGGCGGTAGCCGTTGTTTGATTATTGGCGGCAGGGCCCCACTGGTAGGTGAATGGAGCAACGCCATTCAGCAGGACAGTGACAGTAGCAGTTCCGTCTTCAGAACCGCACGTATCCGCTGTAGTGCTGCTCCCTAGCTGCATCGACTGAGGCGCATCAATGTTCACATCGAGGGTGCTTGAGCAGCCCGCAGCGTCAACCGCTGTCAAGGTATATTGGCCTGCAGGAGCATTGGTCAGGGTATACCCTGTCTGAGGAGGCGTCGTATTCCAAGTGGCGGTAGCCGAAGGGTCCGAACTGACGACAGTAGCGGTACCGCCGCGGTTACAGCCTGCATCGGTCTTGCTCTGAAGCATAAGGGAAGGAGCTAAGATCTCTGTGACCACGAGGGTAGTTTCTGCTTCACAGCCTCCCGAATCTTCTACTTTGATCGTGTAATTGCCAGCGGATAAATTATTGGCACTTTTTCCATTTCCGCCAGTACCCGTCCAGGTATAGGTAAATGGAGCTGTGCCATCGTGATCGATGACAATGCTGCCATTGCCCATGCCACAATTTTCAGGTGTGATTTGGATGGAAGTGAAATTAATGACCCCTTGGGCCTTGTCATTGGCTGGCGGTCCTGCTATGGCATTTTCGGGCGTAGAAAGCCAAAAGGAGGCAAGAATAAGTGAAACTAATGTAAAAAACTTCATCTATGAGATGCTTAAGAATAACTACTTTTGTAATGATTAAAACAGATGTATGACGTTGAGAAGCAGTGGTTTATTGTCGTGAAAGTTCCTCTTAATTTTCCGATATTTCAACCTTCAACTCTCCAATGGTTGGAATGGTTGCTTGAGCTGTTTATTAGGCCAAACGGTATGTCATTCCTTGGCGTTGTTTTTTGTGGTAATTGGTGTTCAGTTTGTCCATTTTTGTTAAATGAATCGTCCCTCTCTTTTTGGAACCTTATTGGGCCTTTTATTGTTCCCCTCATTTTCTTTCGCCAGTTCTCCCGTCCTTGGGGCTTTAACTTGCGAATATATGAGGAATCCTATTGGGATTGCTGTAGCGCAGCCACGACTGAGTTGGCAGTGGCATTCAAATGCCTATAATCTCCATCAAAGCGCTTATCAAATCCGAGTCGCTACAGACTCTTCTTCCCTAAAGCGTGGTGACCGTCTACTATGGAATTCGGGGAAAAAACAGACAGACCAGTCTGTGTTGGTGCCTTATGAAGGCCCTATACTTCAGTCTCGAAAAAGATATTTCTGGCAAGTGCGAGGCTGGACACGGGATGGAGAAGTGACAGCTTGGAGCAAAGTGGGATATTGGGAAATGGGCCTGCTGGATACGACAGATTGGCAAGCACAGTGGATCACAACTAATTGGGAAGAAGATGACAAAAGTTCACCCCCTGCCCCTTTTTTCTGGAAACCATTTACCCTGAAAAAAAATATAGCGTCAGCCCGTTTGTATATCACTGCCTTAGGGCTTTATGAAGCAAAGATCAATGGCCAAAAAGTTGGAGATCAAGAATTCACGCCAGGATGGACGAGCTATCATCATCGCATGCAGTATCAAGTGTATGATGTAACGACCATGGTCCAGAAAGGGAAAAATGCCATAGGGGTTTGCCTGGGAGATGGCTGGTACCGCGGCTACTTTGGCTTCCGCAATCGCCGCAACAACTACGGCAAACAACTGGCTACTTTGGTACAGCTCGAAATCACCTATACCAACGGTAAAAAGAAAATCATTACCTCAGATGACAACTGGCATGCGCGTAAAGGGCCAATCCTTTCTTCTGATATCTATCATGGAGAGACTTATGATGCACGCAAGGAATTAGGTGAATGGTCAACTGCAGCTTATGAAATGGAAGATTGGAAAAAAGCATCTTTATTCGCTTATCCCAAATCTACGTTGATTGCTTCTCATGGGCCTCCTGTGAAGCGGACTGCCGTCATTCGCCCGATTCAAAAATTGACGACGCCTAAAGGGGAAACAGTTTATGATTTGGGACAAAATATGGTGGGACGCGTGCGAGTGGAGGTGGAGGGAAATCCGGGCGATACGGTTATTTTATATCATGCGGAAGTATTAGATAAGGCGGGAAATTTTTATACAAATAATCTGCGTAGTGCTCGTCAAAAAGTGACCTATATTCTTAAAGGAGATGGGGTAGAGCATTATGAACCTCATTTCACTTTTCAAGGGTTTCGCTATGTGAAAGTGGTTTTACCTGAGACAACTTCTCTTAAAAGCCTCTCTGGGATTGTCATTCACTCAGACATGCCAGAAACAGGGACTTTCAGCTGTTCTGATACGCTCGTCAACCAACTCCAGCAGAATATCGTGTGGGGCCTTAAAGGCAATTTCCTGGACGTGCCGACGGATTGTCCGCAGCGAGATGAACGGTTGGGCTGGACAGGTGATGCCCAGGTGTTTTCTCGCACGGCTGCCTTCAACCGGCAGGTGGTTCCCTTTTTTGCCAAATGGCTGCAAGACCTCGCTGCTGACCAGCAGCCCGATGGCAGGGTGCCGCACGTCATCCCGCAGGTGCTCGCCAAGCGTCATGCCGCAGCCGCAGGCTGGGCAGATGCGGCCGTGATTATTCCCTGGAATCTGTACCAAACTTCGGGAGACAAACGCTTATTGGAACGACAATATCCTAGCATGAAAAAATGGGTGGACTATGTGGCTACAGAGGCAGGGGAGGACTATTTGTGGGACACAGGCACGCACTTTGGAGACTGGCTATTCTATAGCGTCAATGACGATAGAGATGGAAAATCTGCGATTACGGACAAGCATTTGATTGCACAGGCCTTTTTTGCCCATTCTGCCGATTTATTGCACCAGATAGCCAATGTGATAGGAAAGAAAGCTGATGCTGCTCAATATGAGACACTTCATAAATTTGCTAAGACTGCTTTTCAACAAGAATATATCACAGGGACGGGGAGGCTGGTGTCTAGTACCCAGACGGCCTATGTGCTGGCATTGGCGTTTGGACTTTTCCCTGACAGCCTTCAATCCCAAGCAGTGAGTCGACTAGTTGAGAATATCAAGACGTATGGGCACCTGACGACAGGGTTTTTAGGAACGCCCCACCTTTGTCGGGTATTAAGCGAAAATGGTCATGTGGACCTGGCATATCAGTTATTTTTTCGAAAAAAATATCCTTCCTGGCTCTATCCTGTGACCCAAGGCGCCACGACGATTTGGGAGCGATGGGATGGCATCCGCCCTGATGGGACTTTTCAGGCTGCTAGTATGAATTCCTTTAATCATTATGCCTATGGGGCGATCGGGGATTGGATGTACCAAACGATCGGAGGGATCAGGCTAGACGAGGCGAAGCCTGGCTATAAGCATGTGGTGATCGCCCCTCAACTGACGGATAGCCTCGAATGGGTATCATGCGCCCATCAGAGCATGTATGGCATGATCAAGGCTGACTGGGCGAAACAGACTGGCATCTTTGAATTAGAAGTATCAATTCCTCCTAACACAACAGCTGAAATCAGGTTGCCAAATGCTAACGCAGCGGAGGTGGGCATTTTGGGTTCCAAGCGAGGGACTGTTTCATTAAGTCAAGGTGCTGATTTTGTCACAGCAAAAGTAGGCTCAGGGCGCTATCGATTTGGCTATAAATATTGATTTGGGATTCCATTTTAATTTTGCTGGAAAAAGTCTTACATTTGTGGCTCTTTTTGAAAAAACCATCAAGGACGAATTAAATTAATGGACATTAAACCCAAGTCGTTTAAAAACGACTATGAAACTACGTTCATCCTCGTACCCGAGCTGTCAGAGGGTGAACAAAAAAAGGCAGCAGACAGATTCGTCGAGCTGATCAAAGCTAATGATGGCGAGATCATCAACATCGAACAGTGGGGCATGCGCAAGCTAGCCTATCCCATCGGTAAGCGCACCAATGGCTACTACACGTATGTGGAGTTCCGCTCTTATGGTGACTTGATTTCTCGCCTTGACCGAGAGTATCGCTATGATGAAAAAGTGATGCGCCACCTGACCGTAAGCCTGGATAAGCACGCTGTAGCTTATAATATTAAGCGTCGTGAGCTTGGATTCGGATTTAGAAAAGAAATGGAGGCAAATAAGAAGTAAAATGAAAATGAAAATGAAAATCAAAGTATGAAGACAGCACTTGTGCTCATATTTTTATTTCAATTTTCATTTTAATTAAACAATTATCATGGCAAAAAAAGATGGAGTAATTGGGCCTACGGCTGTCAACAAAATCAAGACACAGGTCTTACAGAAAAAATACTGTCGTTTCAAGAAAGCAGGGATCAAGTACATCGATTACAAAGACCCACACTTTCTGTTGAAATTTGTAAATGATCAAGGCAAGATTCTGCCTCGTCGACTGACTGGCACTAGCTTGAAATATCAGCGCCGCCTTGCGGTAGCGATTAAGCGTTCGCGCCACTTGGCATTGATGCCCTTTGTAACTGACGATTTGAAAGCGAAGAAATAAAGATATCATGAAAGTCATACTGACCCATTCCGTAAGTAACCTTGGCAGCGTAGATGATGTGGTAAATGTAAAACCTGGCTATGCGAGGAATTACCTGATCCCTCAAGGACGTGCGATCATGGCAACAACTTCTGCCCTGAAAGCACTAGAAGAGAAAAAGCGTCAAGCTGCGCACAAACAAGAGTTTATCAAAGATCAGGCTTCTGAAGCTGCAGAGCAGCTACAAGGACTCAAGATCACGATTGAGACATTGGCGGGTGCTGATGGCAAATTGTTTGGCTCTGTGACGCCACTCATGATTGCCAATCGCCTGAAAGACAAAGGCTTCGAGATCGATCGCCGCAAAATCTCTTCAGACGATATCCGTACCACCGGTGAGCACAAAGCGATTATCCACTTCCACAAGGAAGTGAAAGCTGAAATTGAAATAGAAGTAGTCAAGGCTGAAAGCTAATTGATTTACTGAAAATATTTGATGAAAGGCTGCTTCTCAATGAAGTAGCCTTTTTGTTTTTTCCAGGATAAATGTCATGATATTTAAATGGAAGATGTAGCATAAATACATGAATTTGAATCGATTTAGTTGATTGTTTAGGGTGATTATTCGAATAAAAGTGAAAAATGTAAAAGTTCTTACATTCAGCGAATCTTTGCTCAAATAAGTGTGGAGGCATTCAAGGTGTAGAAATTACTCAATTTGAATAATTTATCTCGCCGATTCTTACACGGTCCTGATCAAAGTAAGAATCTTTTGCGATAGTAATTGGAAAGCAAAGCCTAGCCGACCATCTTTGTAACAAGTCCTCTAATAAATCGCAGATACATACAGGAATAATCCCTGTTATATTGTATACAATTTTTTTCATGGGTGTTAATGGGAACGCAAGTCATAAAAACTTGCGGAAGGGTTCCACAATTGTGGGGCCCTTTGCTTTTTTGGCACTTTTTTTTCCTGTTTAAAAAGCCCTATATTTACCTCCTTCCCTACCAAATCTGGCAAAATGCCCTCAACCATGAGAAATATTCAACTATCTGAAAGAAAAATCAGCCAACTTGCCACTACGATCAGCGACCGCCTATTTGATAGCCATTATTTTCACCAAGGCGTCATTGGTGGTGAAGCCTTAAAAAACTTTTGTGAATTTGAGCAGGTGAATAAGTTTTTGCTTTTTCAGCTGTACCAAGTTTGGCAATTGCAGATTACTCGATTTAAGCACCCCTACTTTGACTTCTCCAATCCAGAAATTGAGGAGTCATTGACTCAATTGCAAAATCTGCTGAGTAAAAATATTGCGATTTCCCAGGAGGACTTTCGCCCGCTGTTGAAAAAAGCTGTTTACAACAACCTGAAGCTGCTATTGGACCCTAAAGCGGCGCTAGTTCACTTTTTCTTCCAACATAAAGACAAGATCAGCACCGATCTATTTGAACGATATCTTCCCTTCTTCTCAGATTTTGGGTTTGCCATTGTGAGTATCCTCCGCTATTTCCAGAAAAATAATATGGACCAGGTGGAGAAGGATATTTTTACCTTAAAATTGGATAAACTCATTAGCCTGTATAATGCAAAAAGCGATCAGGATATAGATACCTATCGTTCCTTACGCATTTACAAATTGACGAATCAGCATGTAGATGATCTCCTAAAAGAAGACCAACAAGAGCAATCTCAATTGGAATTGCAACAAGAACAAGAAGCAGAAGCAAAGCGCAAGGAAGAAGAGCGTAAACGGAGAGAGGAAGAGGCTAAAAAGCGGGAAGAGGCCGCAAAAGCGGAAGCCGCAAAAAAGGCCGAAGAAGCTTCTCGTAAGAAGCGAGATCAAAGTTTCTTTGATACGCTGGCTTCTAAGGAAGAGGTACTGTTGGAATTGGAAGAAAGTGATGAGGAAGTTCCTGTAGCGACTGAGCCGTCAGAAAAGAAAAGCACACCTGTAGAAATAGCGGCTGAAAAAGACAAACCTACCTCTTTGTTGGATAAGATCAACCAAGCACAAGAGCAAACAGAGAGGGCTGCTACTGTTATGGATAAATTGGGGGATACAGAAGAAGAGGAGGCTGTGGATGTGCCTTCTGATAAGAATAAGCCAGAGACTGTCTTCAGTAAGTTGGCAGACAAAGAGGAAGTCGTAGAGGAGACTCCTGATAAGCCAGGGACTGCAAAATTGGGAGACAAAGAAGAGGTCGTAGAGGAGACTCCTGATAAGCCAGGGACTGTCTTCAGTAGATTAGCGGAAAAGGATGAGCCTGAGGCTGTCAACGAGCCTGTGGACAAACCCGCTACCATTTTTAATAAATTGGCAGAACAAGATGAGGAACCTGCCGTGGTAGAAACGCTGGAAGATGCTCCTGCAGAGGCGAAAGATGAAAAAGACGATGCCCCTGCAGTACAAGAAATTTCTATTGAAATAGAAGAAACCCCAGCTCCTGAACCGACAGAAGCACCCGTTTCCATATTGGATAAATTTAAAGAGAAGTTGGGAGATAAAGCAGCAGATACTTCGGCTGCCGCTCAGGCCCCCACGGGCCCTAAAACGATAGCAGACCGTTTTAAATCAGAGCCAGCAGAAGCCCCTCAGGTTGATGGCAAACCTATCAGGCCTGATGAGATTCCTATCCACAAGCAGTATCAATATGTGCAGAAGGTATTTGGGGGGAATAATGTCCGATTCCGAATAATCGTTGATAAAATAAATAATAGCAAGGATGCAAATGAGGTAGAGGAGATTCTGACTAAGTATGTTTTTGGGAACTCAGACATCAATAAGGAAGATGCGACGGTGAAGGAATTTGCAGCGTTGATGCGCTCGCGGTTTTCGTAAAGGTTATTCTAGTAAAACATATCACAAAAAAAGAGGGGAGCAGAAATGCTCCCCCTTTTCATTAATTTACGTACTGAAGTGCCTCTTCTAGCTCTTCTGGTAATTTTACACTGTAAATAATCTTTCGGACTGTGTCAAATTGCAAGTAAGCGTACTCCTCAAGGATTTGATCGATCGCGTCCGCCGATCGAATACCCGCCTTACGAAGTTCCAGGTAGCGTCGCTTGATCTGGAAGTCTCGCAAGACTTTTTTGTTGAGAAGGTTTAGTTTCAGTAAAGTACTGTAAAGTTCGTCTGAGACGATCTGATAGATTGGATTACTCATAGACCCTCCTTTAACCGTTAAACATTGATTAAAGGTAACCGTGCGTCATAAGAGGCATATTTTAGGTTGAAACATTAAAAAAGAAACCCAACTGTTAGTGCAAAAGAATTGCTCGTCAGGGTATTGATCAATACTGGATCAAAAAGTTCGGCGTCTTCAGTTGAATATGGACTGGACTTCTCCGTAGTCCGCTGGTTAACATAAGCAACGTCAATATAATAATTCGGTTGCCTAACACCAAGACCTAAAGTGAATAAGGTTCTTTGGGGATCGACAGAAAGGACCTCTCCTAAGTTGTTAATGTCTTCATATTGGCGGGCTTCATCCCCTAAAGCTGCGCCATAGAGCCCAAAACCAGCGCGGGCCCGCACGATGTCTAGTCTCACCTCTCCGCCCACTCTCAGATTGACCCCCATTTTGAAGAGATCTTGTATTTGGTCATTTTCAAATGCAAAATCATAATAAGCAGGATCAGTTTCTACATAACCAGACTTTAAACGAGCTGCTGTATAATCAACAACTTCAAGGTCAGCGGTAAGGAAGCCCCTTTTCCCAAATAAATACATGGCGCCAATATTGACTCGATATGGAGTAGTGACGGCATATTCTGATTGGGAACGGGGAGTTGTGACACTGGTGGTCGTATCTCGATCACTGACTTGGAGGAGGTTCACATCTAAGTTATGATTATGGTCCATAGCGAGGTCAAATTCGTCAGTGAGCGAAATATAAGTAGGGGTCTGTAAACCTATGCCTATGCGCAGCTGATCTGTTGGCCTGACAATAACGCCCAATTTTCCATTGATGCCAGTGCCACGAACCATTAGTCTTTCTTCTTGCGTCAAAGAATTGAAGGGGAATTCAAGAGGAATTCCACCATTTGGGTCAAAGATGTAGTTTTGGTGGAGGTCGTTTACATCAGTCTCTTCAAACCGGAAGCGTTGATCATAACGCAAAGATTGGATCCCAATCCCCAATCCGATAAAAAGAAAATTATCGATATTTCCTCCGCCAGCAATGTACCACTCATTGCGCCTTCCACTTTCAGTCAAACGATACCGCTGAGCGACTTCTCCTCCCGTACCTGCACCGAAGTAGGTGTCGAAAGCAGGCGTTTCTTCCACATCAATGGCAAATGCATCCCATGCAAGACCTGCAAAAGAATTAGGGTCCAGATTGGCGGGTTGAATGCCGTTAGCGAGTTCTGCATATCGGTCGGTGATAGAGCTATAAGGATTGTAGCCTGTCACGTCAGTTTCTCGGTAAAAGTTCTCGATTTGGTTGAACCCAAAGGCAATGGTGTATTTTAACAATCCCCTTTCTGCTGCCCTCCTATCTCGTCCATATCCTGTATAGACAGTGCCATTAGCTGCGATTCCAAGGCTTGATAGGCCAAAGTTGGACCTGGAGGCGCTGCCCATACCATCTAGGAATTCTCCATCAGACTTGATATTTCGGAGAGTTGGGGTAAAAACAAAGTCAGATCGACGATAGAATCCTAGCCCCGCGGGATTGAGCGTGGCTGCAGATAGGTCGGCTCCCATAGCTGATGTCGCTCCAGCGAGCCCTAGGGAGCGTGCTGTGCCTGTAATGGTGGTTTGGGAGAACCTGAGGGCATCAATTTCATTTTGTGCTTGCACGGATAAGGACGAGGCAATAATCATTGCTACAAACCAGCACACAATGGGCGATAAGTAGTTCATATACTGTTACAATTGGGTTCAAAAAAAAAAGGGCGAGGCGGGCTCACCCTTTTTGAAGTTATATAATATTGAATGACTGATTATTAATTAAAAGGTAGCTCATTACCTTGTGATTAATAATTCAATTTATGTGTTAGTTCCTTTTGGATGGCCTTCTTGAAGAATTGCCACCACTTGGACGAGGTGTCGTAGATCTCGTTCTATTCTGGGGAGTATAGCTCCTATTGCGACTAGGAGATGGACTTGTCGTTGTACGACGAGAAGGGGTATAAGTCCTTGTCCTATTTTGTGAAGGAGACGTAGACCGATTTTGAGGGGTATAAGTTCTCGTCCGATTGGGGCTGGTATTGGTCCGACGATTTTGGGGGGTATAGGTCCTTGTTCTCGTCCGATTTGGGGAAGTATTGGTACGTGTTCTAGAAGGGGTATTGTTTACACCTGTATTCCTGGTGTTGTTGCGAGGGGTGTATGTGCCAGTTCGTGGAGCGGTATTGGTTCGGGTACGTGTAGTTGCCTGCTCTGCTCTTGTCCGAGGTCTCAAGTATTGGCTATTGCGCGCATTGCGGGTTGTGCCATTGGTAGCTGTAGGCGTACCCGTACGAGGGTTATTGACGGTAGCACGTCCTGTGCGGCCATTTGGACTCGCAACTCTACTGGTCCTTCCACCTGGCTTATAATTATTGTTATTCCTGTTGCCAGAAGTCACTCCAGAGTTGAGCGAGCGAGTGCTGGTTCTTCTTGCTTGGGTATAAGTCCTTGCACGTGAGTTGGATGTTCCAAGGTTTGAGCCATTCCCAGCACCTCCATAGTAGGAAGGTGGACAATAAGCATAACTTCCTCTGCTAAAGCTATTCCATCCCCATCCACGATTTACAGAATATGGATTCCAGGTGTTGTAGGGATTGTAGCCATAATAGGCATTGACAAATGGGTTGTAAGAGTTGTAAGACTGCCAAGGATTATAAGCGCCCCAAGGGTTGTAGCCAGTGGAGTAGGTAAATGACCAACCAGACCCAAAGCCGTAGTTTGGCGCGCCAAAGCGAGGCCTGGACCAGTCATACCAACCATTGCCATACCAGCTATTCCAACTTTGGGTCCCCATGACATAGTAAAGGTCATTGGTGTAATAGGGATCATAATACCGCCAGGAATTGATGCCTGGCTGGTTGAAGCGGCGAATCCTTCGTGAAAAGGCAAAATCGTCGTCCTGGTAATAATCTTGATTGTAATTCTCTGTCTGACGGTCGTATCTTGAAGTACGCGTATTGCGGTCTTCATCGAAGTCTTTAGCTACTGCTACAGTTTCCGCTTGATCTTTGCTAGAAAAGTAGACATCATCATACTCTGAAGATGCATAACGGGTGCTTGTACAAGCCGTAGCCAGAAATGCGACAGATAGAACCAGAATAAAATGGTAAGTTTTCATATCGTTCAATTTATATTTTGTGCTGTATTTGACTTAACTGGAACACCTTACAAGTTAATCATTTTAGACGAAATTTGTTCTAAGTGTCACTAGATTCTTCTCATTCGTGTCTATTTACCTTTCTACGTTGCATTAATACAAAGTCTCGACTAATTTTGCCCTTCGTTTTTACACCCAGGAATCTCATATCGGGATGATTCCCCAAAATGCAAACTGCTTCATGGCAAAAGGAAACAAACTTACGACTCGCGCAGAAAACTATCCAGAATGGTACAATGATTTGGTCAAGAAGGCCGATCTCGCCGAAAACTCGGAGGTGCGCGGCTGCATGGTGATCAAACCCTATGGCTACGCCATATGGGAACGCATGCAACAGACCCTTGATCAAATGTTTAAAGATACGGGACACGTCAACGCATATTTCCCCTTATTTATACCGAAGTCCTTTCTCAGCAAAGAAGCAGACCACGTAGATGGCTTCGCCAAAGAATGTGCGGTTGTCACCCACCACCGCTTGATGAATGCCCCTGACGGGAGTGGGGTAGTCGTGGACCCCGATGCGAAACTGGAAGAAGAACTCGTGGTTCGCCCTACTTCTGAGACCATCATCTGGAGTACCTATCGCAACTGGATTCAGTCCTACCGCGACCTGCCCTTGCTGATCAACCAGTGGGCCAATGTCGTGCGTTGGGAGCTGCGTACGCGCATGTTCTTACGTACAGCGGAGTTTCTATGGCAAGAAGGTCATACGGCGCATGCGACGCAGGAGGAGGCTGTAGAAGAAGCCGAACGCATGTTGGGCGTTTATGGGGACTTCGCAGAAGAAACCCTGGCGATTCCAGTGATCCGCGGTGTCAAAACAGAGCGGGAACGCTTTGCAGGGGCGCTGGATACCTACTGTATCGAAGGACTCATGCAAGATGGCAAAGCGCTTCAAGCTGGTACGTCCCACTTTTTAGGACAGAATTTTGCAAAGGCGTTTGACGTAAAATATGCGACCAAGGACAATAAGGAGGAATATGTCTGGGCGACGTCTTGGGGCGTAAGTACCCGCCTGATGGGCGCCTTGATTATGACCCATTCAGATGATGAAGGCTTGGTATTGCCACCTTCTTTGGCTCCGCATCAAGTAGTGATTGTGCCTATCTATCGCAAAGACGATGAGAAGGATAAAGTACTGGCTAAATGTGCGGAAATAGCGCAAACGCTAAAAACCGCTGGCATCCGCGTCAAACTCGACGATGATGACACCAAAAAGCCAGGCTGGAAATTCGCCGAATGGGAACTCAAAGGGGTACCTATTCGCATCGCTTTAGGCCCTCGTGACTTGGCCAACGGCAAGATCGAAGTCGCGCGTCGCGACCTTAAAACCAAAGAGGTCATGGACCTCACCGATACGGTGGACGAAACGATGACTGCCCTATTAGCAGACATCCAGACGCAGATTTACCAGAAAGCTAAGACCTTCCGCGAAGAAAATACAACAAGCGTCGACACCTACGACGAATTTAAGGCGCAATTGGAAAAACCCATTCCAGGCTTTATCTACGCACATTGGGACGGAACCACTGAGACAGAAGAGAAGATTCAGGCTGAGACCAAAGCCACGATTCGTTGTATTCCCATCGGGAATGAGCAGGAAGAAGGGGTATGTATTTACTCTGGAAAACCTAGTAAGCAGCGAGTGCTGTTTGCGAAGGCGTACTAGTCTGAATTGTCACTTTTTTTAGAAAAAAGTAACCAGATCCTTCGACTGGGCTCAGGACAAGAATCGAAACGGGCCAACCAAGGCCAACGCTTCTATCCGTCCCCCCACGCCCGTTTACTCAGAGTCTGTCTATCTTCAAAGGCTTTCGTGAGGGCTTTGCCGTTCATCCCAGCCGCACAAACTAGCAGAGTCATATTGATTCTGCTAGTTTTTACTTTATTGCCTCTGCTAAATCAATTTCGTCATACAGGGTAGAAGAATAGGTCAATCATCTTCGACAATATTGATATAAGTTCCCCCAAGGCTGAATATATGGTATCCACAATGCTCTGTGAATACGCCCACTTCATCAAATTCAGGGGCATTGATGACCAAAGGATAAAGGAATTCAGCATAGGAGCCATCTTCAAATTTAATCACTGCTTTATTATTGGTGAAAAATTCATAGGCACTTAACCTATCACGTGTGGGTTCTCCGTGGCGAGTCAAGTATTCCTTGATCTTTTTCTTCCATCTTTCTGGTAAGTCTTCGTGTTTCATTGAGAGAATAAATAGCGATTAGAATAAAGAAGCGCCCTTTCTGGTCAAGAAAAAACACACAATGGCACCTAGTAAATTGTAAGGAATTGAAAAGGCAATTACCCACAAACCATAAGGCCCATCATTAAATCCATTCTTTATCAGCTTTTCTTGCCATTGTTGAGGGAAAAAGCCTGCCTCCATATCGTGGAGATGCCAGAGCATTCCCCCATAATGAAAGCTCGCAAGCATTGACAATATTACGATCAAAACCGTCATCGCCACCTGTCCCCAGAAATGCTGCGCCAAAAAGCTTTCTGCCAATGCGGTTGCGATTAATCCATAGCAAAAGCAGGGGATTAAGATATATGGAATCGGGTATTGATTGTGGTATTGGATCATCCTGAATAAAGCCCCAAATACCCGATGTCTAGGCATCACCAGCCACAGGAGATAATATCCGGCTGTCGCCAGTAAAACACTGGCGAGCCAGAAAAAGGCGAGTCTTTTGAGGTGTGTGGCGATCATTTCCTAAACCAAGACAGCAACCAGTTTCTTTTTGGCTGTTTTTTTATCGCGTCTACCAGATACATATATGAAGGGTCACAAGCCTCCATTTCGCGGAAATAGGCTTCTGATTGCGCTATGTTTTTTGCAGCCTTTTCAATCATCCCCATATAATATAACATCTGAATCAGGTTATAGTGATCGGCTTCTGCCCGGAAAATGGGGAGTACCTGATTAAAAGCTTCTTTTGCTTTTGGGTAATCTTTCTGTTGAAAATATGCGATGCCTTCCAGGGCATGACAGATATAGAAATCAGGATTCGTTTCTCGATACTTTTTTACCGCGGCCAATACTTCACGGTATTTTCTAAGATCTACATTTGTATTGGCATATTCTAGCAAAAGCGGTCCATTTTCTGGCCATTTTTTCAGCGCATTTGTAAGCATCTTTTTAGCTAATTTCAATTGCCCCTGTTCCTTTTTTTGTTCTACTTCATCCAGCAATTGTTCTATTTCATCTTCCTCTTCTGTAGAAAGCGGAACCGCCTTTGGCACCTCATAGCGCTCCTGATCAGCTTCCGTAATCAGGTCCCCATGCAGCACAGCGTCTATAAACGCTTGGGGGGGGAGATAGCTATTTTCAACGATATACTCATAGATCATGGTCGGCGCACCATAGAACTTGCTTTCATAAGCAAAATGAAGTTCCCCATTGCCAATAAAAATAATGGAGTAATCCTTCAACAAGTGTGGAATATGGTGTTGATAGTGGGCTTTTATTTCTGGATCGCCTGGAAGTAATTCGTTTTGATGAAAACCCCGTGTCAAATTCACTCTTGGATTGACCTCACTGGAAAGGATTGCAGCCAATTTGGCTACAAATGCTATGGGGGCCTTTCCTTGTGGATAGGGATGTTCTTTATCTAACCACCCGATAGCTAGCATAGGGCCATATGAAGGTCGGAAATATTCGTAGAAAGTGAGATCAGGGAAGAAAGCCATTATAAATTGTTTTGTCGAAAATTAAGAAGTATTCTTGGTAAAAAGCATTTTGCCTGAAGAATCAATAATTTATTATTCTCTATGATTCTCGCCATCGACACATACTACTGGGAAGACAAGGCAAAAACCGTAGGAATCGGATTTGAAACCTGGGGGAATGAGGAGGTATTGCTGATCCAGGAATCCTTTGAGGAAAAAGCGGCTCCTTATGTCCCGGGAGAATTCTACAAAAGGGAATTGCCCTGTATTATGGGGTTGCTAGACTTGGTGGATAGCAGTTCCCTATCAACCCTCATCATCGATGGGTATGTCATCCTCAATGACGAAGGCAAATGGGGCCTCGGTGGCTATTTATACCACGAATTGGGACAGGCTATTCCCATCATTGGCGTTGCGAAGAGGAACTTCCATTCCAATACCCTTCACGTCAGGGAAGTGGTCAGAGGCGCCAGCAAAAATCCGCTATACGTTTCTAGTATGGGAATGGACCTCGACGAGGCCGCTGCGCATATCCAGCAGATGGACGGGCCGTTCAGGATGCCTGATTTACTGAAATTGGTGGATACCAAGACGAAAGAGGAAAATTCAAGTTCAAATTCAAATTCAGACTCATGCTAAATATGAAGAAAAATTTTAGGCTAGAAACGCGAAAACAAAAGATAATGCTTGAGATTGTGGCGGGCCTCGCTGCTTTGCTGGCAGGGACGCTGATGGGGGAGGGCGATGTGGTCCGAAACCTGATCTCTGGCGTTGTTTCAGCGGTTGTGGTGGTGCTGGTCACAGAGTGGTTGGTGAAAATCAAGAAAGGAAATGAGGTAGAGAAAAATGATTAACTAACCCCTAATATGACCCCTCAATTTTTTTATACAGATAAATATAACACATGGGATTACGTAACTATTTTGCTGTACCTCCTATGGACAATGATTATTTATATTCGGCCAGAAAGAATGGGGAATATGGGAGGTTGGATTGCTAGTTATACGATTGGAACTCACCTCTTTTTGTACCTGCTTAATTATAAATCCTTACGAAAATTCAATGTTTGGATCGTCTGGATAGGGTTTTCTTTGGTGCATATTTATTTTTATCAAGATTTTGGGGCAAATACAGAATTCAAGCGACCAAATGGTAGTGTTACTAATGGGTTGCAGTTTACTTGGGTAGCCCTGATTCTTTTTCAACTGCTTCGCCTAATAAGCATCAAGACGCAGGATGCTGATCTGGTTGCTCCTGCTGGGCCAAGCAGATTTGATCTTTGGGATAATCGCAGAACTAATTTTATTGATTATAGCTTGTTTGCCATATATATGGTAGTAATGACTGTACTTGATGTTGTATTAGGGAATAATTAGGAATGAAGTATCATAAAAAGACAAAACACATGTTGTATATACAACATAAATTACTTACCTTCGTATCGTGAGTAAAGAAATGGAGAAAAAATATCCCTTTATCGATAACATGGTGCCTACCAGTTGCACAGCATCCAAGGCAATTTTGTCCATGCGGTCGCTCGCCAATATTTACAAAAAGCATCTCCAGAAACACCAAATCACCCAAAGTCAATTGGGCATTATGATGATGCTGGGGCACTTTAAGGAAATCGCTCAGGCGGATTTGGGGAGATATATGATGCTGGAGCGGTCGACCGTCTCTCGTGATTTGAAGCGATTGATTGAAAATGGCTACCTCGAACGAGAGGGGGCAGTGAATAAACTCACGATTCACATTACAGAAAAGGGCTTGGACCACTTGGAAGCTATCCTCCCTGATTGGGAAAAGGCAAGAGAAGAATCGGAAGCGATTTTGGGGGAAGATGGCTTGCAAGCGCTTGATTTGGTGTTGTCAAAATTGAATCCACAACCTTGAACTTTTTTTGCATACTATGTTGCATATACAACTCAACTGTTAACCTAAAACTCTCATACAATGACTCCTTCCAACAAAACAGTACTCATCACAGGTGGCGGCTCTGGCATCGGACTTGCCCTCGCACAAGCATTTTTACAACACAACAATACCGTGATTATCACGGGCCGTAACCTATCCAAATTAGAAAAAGCAAAGGCTGAAAACCCTGGTTTGAACTTCATTCAAAATGATGTAACAGATTCCGCTCAAATCAAGGCATTGGTAGAAAAGACGCAGCAGGAATTTGGGGGAATCGATGTATTGGTGAATAATGCGGGGGTATTGCACACCTTTGACATCGCAGACGAATCCTTTCCTTTTGACAAACAGCTTCAAGAGATTGATATAGACTTTACGGGACCGATTCGTATGGTCCATCACTTTTTGCCCATGCTCAAACAGCGTCCAGAAGCCGCTATCGTCAATGTCTCTTCGGGCCTCGCATTTGTGCCTTTGACGATGGCCCCTGTCTACAGCGCGACGAAGGCGGGTGTGCACGCGTGGACGCAGTCCATCCGCTTGCAGTTAGCGAATACCTCTATCAAGGTCATAGAACTAATGCCTCCTGTCGTGGACACCGACATGGTGAGCGAATTTGAGGATTTCCCCAAAATATCTCCCCAAAAATTGGCCAGCGATTTCTGGAAAGGCTATGTAAATAACAAAGCCGAAATCACCCCTGGCCAAAGCTCGCAGCTAAAGCTCATGCGCCGCCTTGCCCCTGGCTTTATCTTCGGCCAAATCAATAAGCAGCCTGTGCCTGCATAACCTATGAGATGCAACAGATTTTCTTCAATCTGTTGCATCTCCAAGCCACGCGAGTGGATACACCAATCAGTTTTTTCAAGATTGGATTGTCGGGTTAAGTAAGAATAATAAACAAGGAACAAGAAAGTTAAAAATATTGGCTCTCTTTCCTGTTCCTTTAGGTCTTCATTTACTTCTGTAAATTAGATCCCAAAGCAATTGTCAGCCCAATTGAAATGGCTCTCAAAATATCTCCCCAAATGGTCCCCATCTAGCAAGATGGACATCTTGCTTAAGAAAATATCCAAACTTGAGCAATCTGATCTCAAGGAGCGGTTTCCCGATGCTGCTTACATATTCCACAGAAACCCTTGCCTTTCCTTAAAGGAGTTAGAACAATTTGAAGCGGAGTATGAGATTAGCCTTCCAACTGATTATAAGCAGTTTTTAAATAAGATCGGGAACGGTGGATTCAGGGTTTTGCCATTATCTCGTTTCCCTGGGGGAGAAAATTTTCCTGCGAATAGTTTTCACCTATTAAGGCATCCATTCCCATATCGTTCAGCTTGGGAAGAAGAAAGCTTTGAAGAATTTATTACCCTATATCACGCCCCTAATTTCTTCATCGGCGATTATGTAGATATGAAGGCGGTTCGGTCGTCCTATAAAAAATTGCACAAAAAGGCTCTGTCTCAGCAATTGTCTTTATTTGATGTGGATGCCTTTTATGAAGGAGAAGCTTTTAAGGATCGTGTACGAAATAAACTCGTAATTTCAGGGGGCAGCTTTTGCTGTGTAATTCCACTTTGGCAAATATGAGTCAAAGGCAATTTGATTATTTTCTTTAAATCCTTGAGCATATTTTCT
>JAUIKF010000095.1 GCA_030430575.1 Bacteroidia bacterium
ACGATCCTTTTTTAACTAAATTTGACATGGGAAAGTTTTGTTGTTTTTGTCTTAAGCACTTGTAAATTAGACATTTACAAGAACAAAAACTCAGGCTTTCCCCTTTTTTATGAATTATTCAGGCTAGCAGAAAAGCGTGATAGGGCCGAAAAAACCGAGTTGCATTATCAACAAGCTGATAATGTGCAAGATTATCACCAGGCATTAGCATTGTTAGAACAATTATTGGCAGAGGGGAAGGCCAAGGATAAAATGGCTAAGCTAAGGGAGGATACCATGATCTCTTACCTGGCCCATTTTTGGGAATTGGACACTGTACAACAAATGCTGGGCGAATACGGTGTGACGTTAAAGCCGCCTCAGGCTGCAAATGGAGGACAATCATGTCCTATCGACCCCAATAAGAAGGTCATAGGGTCCGTCAGGGTCACTTATTCGGGAAAAGTTACCAGTCATCAGTTTGAATCTTATGAGGTGGTAGATTTATCCTCTTTTCCGTCAGATAAAGGGCTATATCCAGTCTTACTCAAGTATGTAGCAGAAATAAGGTCTTTCCAAGCATTTGGTGCATATTTTATTGCTCCGATGTATGAATATGGCGCTGATGGAGAGATTGTTCACCTACTTTCCCTCTGGCAACAAATAGATAACCAGTATCAACTGTTGACTTTACTTGACCAAACCCAATTGAATATTACAGCAATTGACACCCTTCTGCCTATTTCCGATCATCAACACCTGATCATCGGAGAATCTGGCTGGGGAGATGAAGGGTATACAGGAGGTACTTTGTGGATAGGCTTATGGGAAATGCCTAGGTCTTTCACAATAGTACACACCGATAGATGGGAAGGCGGCTTAGATTATGAAGAAGAGTTGGTGTATGAAATTACGTCCAACCTCAATATGCTAGTCAAACTGCTTCGCAGAGAATGGACAGCAGATGGAACCATCACATTGGATAGGGTTATGCGAATGCGAATAGTCGACTTGAAGGAATTGGTGGAATAAAGGAACAGGAGTCGTCTCGAATTTTCATGTGTGAATGATTCGGAATTATTGTGTGCAACCCAATAGAGGTAATTGACTGGTTAGCAACACATTAAACTCAATACACAAAAACTTTATTCCTTATGGTTTGAGGCTGAATACGTAACAGATTGAAGAAAATCTGTTACGTATTATTGGGCCGTCGACATCTAAGCAACTTTATTCATGCTGCTAGATATCCAAGCTAGTCATCCTACGAAATAATAGTATTGTAGAAATAGCACCTCATCCCTTCTCCCTACTTCGCTTCGGGGTCCATCTGCATCGCCCCAAAGACATTGCCTTCATTGTCTTTGAAGTATATCATCCATCCGATGGTTGGAACCGCCATTTTGGGCATGAGGACTGCTCCCCCATGCTGGACGACACTTGCAGCGACTGCATCTACGTCTGCGACGTCAAGGGTATTGGTGACGCTTGGTAAGGGGAATTGCGGACTTTTGGCAGCTAATCCGCCATTGATTCCAGGGGTTCCTTCTGGGCCTGTCATGATCATCCAGTAAGGCTGGTCTGCCCCTTCCCATGCTTTAAACTCCCATCCAAAGACAGAGCGATAGAAATTCTGGGTGGCTTCTACATTGTCGGCGAGGATTTCAAAATGTGTGATGCGTGACATAGTTAATTATTGATTATTGATTTGATAAATACGTCTTTAGGTAGATACAAATATAAGTATTATTTCTATTATTTTTAGCAATTTAGCACATATTAATAGTAATCATTCTTAGAAGGTGGGGCTTGAAAATGTTATGGAATTGAACAGGGGGTGTAGGTTAAAGGCCCAACAGATTGAAGAAAATCTGTTAGGCCTTTTTGAGTCATCGAATCGTAACAGGTTACCTTTCAGCCTGTTATGCATCCAACCTATACGTCCCACCCCTAATTATTACCTTGTGTTCCTCACCAGCGAATCCACCGCCAGCATCCAAGGGTCTCTCTGATCTAGGTAATCCTCAAACTCATATTGGACCTGAACATCAGGATAGGTAGCCTTGCTCACATGGGTGGTATCATGGGCTGTCCACTGCTTGGTAGATTGGAAAAAATAGATGCCTGAATTCGGAAGGAGAATCACTTCCGCATCTCCATAGTGCGTAGGACCTGCGCCAGCGGGTTCGCCAACGAAAGTGGCATTTGTTTCGAAGCGAAGGTCGTCGAGGAAATTGACGCCTGCCGAAAAGGTATTTCGGCCCATCAGGACAAACAGGCGGGTCGAGTCATTGATTTGGGGATGGGCTTTAAGGATTGCGATCAAGGATTTATACAAATGGTTATTTCCTCCTGTATTGTTCCTAAGGTCAATAATGAATCGCTTGATGGTACCTGTCCTGAACAAGCTATCCAATTCTATCGCTAAATTGGCGATTGTACTTTCCTCCGAATTATCCTCAATCATATTCAGCTCCAACTCCCCTACTCCATCGGCTAGGTGCAGTTGAAAATTGGGCTTTCGCAGGTTATTGGAAACAGGCAGCCTGTTTTGGATGGGCCGAAAGGCCCAAAAGAACCAATTGAGAAAAGGTTCTGAGGAGACTTTTATCTCCTGTTCATTTCCGTCATGATCTCGATAGGAAATGGTCGCACATTGGTCGCTTTCAAGAATACCAAGGCTTTCCAAGGTATTGGCTGAAAAGAGATAATGGTTGAGCCGTGACTTGGCATTCCACTCGTTTTCTGGGCCGAAGGCTGCCTTTAATTTAGCATACACAGCTTCAAAAGATTGGCCATTGATGGCGAGCAATTGGGTATTTTTTAAGACACTATATTTATCTGCGGCATCCAATATATAGTAGCCGTCTCCAAAATAATACCCAGAAAGGGGCAAGTAACGCGCTTTATTAAATACTTGAATGGGGGGAACAAAACTATGACCATCTTGGAAAAGACCTACCAAGCTAGTAACAGTCAACACGAACTCATTTCGGCTTACCAGGTCTTTTTCGAAATCAAATTTGGCTAACTTTTGATTAATCATCCCCTCCATCTGAGTGGTATAGGCGGGATGTTGCCGCAATTTGACCTTCAAGTAGGCAATGTCATCTTCGTATGCTACAGCTGACAGGTCATTTGCAGAAGTAATAGGAACAATCATCCGATAGTCCCAGATACTCATGAAAAACAAGGCCAGCATGACCAGCCCCAAAAAGAGGGGAATGAGCGAAACAATTTTAGGGAAAAGCGTTTTTTTTCGAATCAATATCACCCCTACCGCCAACACTAGTCCGCAAATGCTCACAATCCCCGTATACCAAGCTCCCCAGAATACTAGCCCAAAGGGGCTTGTCCTTTTGAGGAAAAGGACTGCAAGCGAGATCACCAGGAGGGTGATCAGGAGGGGGAGAAGGCGTTTTAAGCTCATTTTTCCAAGAAAAGTATAGGTTGGTTCAGTATCAAGTATCAAACAGCAAAGCTGTCGAAATGACAGCCGGGCTGTGATGACATTAAACTTTGTTTATCTGGACCTATTTCCTCACAATCTTCTTCACCTTCTGATAGGAAGTCGCAGCATCAATCATCTTGACAAAACTCACACGGTCACCTGTCTCTACAGATTCGTAGTCAAAGCCTATGTCTGCGGAGACAATTTTGCATACGCCAAGGTCATACCGTAAGGATTGCACCCAGTCGCCTATCGCGAGGGGCGTTCCGTCTATATCTGCCATCTGAACGGCGTCTGTTCCATTGCTCTTGGGTTTGCCGTTGCCATTTTTCTTGAAAAAATTGAACATAAGTGTACGAGTTTTTATTGCGGTAAAATTAGTGAAAATCTTCACTTAGTTAACATGGGGTCTGATTTGGCATCATTTTTATACTTTCTAAGTAAATAAAATTATGGTTATACGTAATTTCCACGTGTGTATTTTTTCGTATTTCTTTAATTCATAGTGATTCGCCTATTCATCCACCTTTTATACTATCTATCCCATGAGAGTGCTGATTACCTTACCTATCTTGCTATCCCTACTTCAAGCCTGTGACCTTCATCCTGCGGCTGACGACGGCCCTCACTTATCAGTTGAGCAAACCCACCAACTCCTTCAGGGCACCTGGCAGCAGGTATTGCCACAAGATGAGGCTCACCAGTCTATGACCAGTCTCAAATTCTTTATTGGAAACCGAATGGCTTTTGTGAGCTATAGCGAAGTCCCACAAACGCTTATTGGAGCTACAGGCGGGACCTTTTCACTGGATGGAAGTTCTCTAAACGAGGTGCTCGAATACGACGCAACAGACAATGGAACTGTCGGTGCACATTTTACCTATCGGTATGATCTCCATGGTGATACTTTGGTGCTCAGTAAGGACGCTTCGATGAAGTTTCAAGAGAAATATGTCAAATTGGAAGATTCTTATTCAGGTGTAAATCCCATGGAAGGCGCCTGGGAGATGTCGCTCTGTAGGTACGGTAATGCCAAAGAACTTACCAAAAATGCGGAAGGCATCAATGCCATCAAAATTTTAACCCCTAATCGTTTCATGGTGGTTCATTTTGATGTCCCCCATAAGCACTTTGTGGGCATTTCTGGTGGCGCTTACACCCACTTTGAAGATACCTATGTAGAACATATTCACTATAATTCTCGCGATGCGAGTGCCATAGGTGAAACTGCCGAGTTTTCCTATGCGCTCTCAGAGAGCACCTTGCATAAAAAAGGGTATATTGACTCAGAAAAATTTCCTTCCCTGTATATTGAGGAAATTTTTGAGCGAATCCCACTAGAATGAAAAAATATCCACTATTGGCCTTTCTGTGCATGGCCCTCATCGGAACTGCCACAGCACAATCCTTGACATCCTATGTCAATCCATTTATTGGAACCGACAACTATGGCGCAACGAATCCTGGGGCAGTGATGCCCTGGGGCATGGTGTCTGTCAGTCCCTTCAATGTAGCTGGCCCCGCCAACCTCCCTATAGAGAAAGATAGCCGCTGGCATTCCACGCCCTATTGGCATGGAAATCCTTTCCTAACGGGATTTTCACACGTGAACCTCAGCGGAGTAGGCTGTCCCGATTTGGGCAGCCTTTTGCTTATGCCGACCACAGGCCCCCTGACCGTCAACCACTTAGCTTATGGAAGCACTTTTGACCAAGAAGTAGCCAAGCCCGGCTACTACAGTACATTTCTCAAAAAACACAACGTCAAGGCCGAGATGACGGCCACGATGCGGTCAGGCCGTAGTCGCTACACCTTCCCCGCAGGGGAGTCTCATATCCTCCTCAATCTAGGCCTCGGCCTCACCAATGAAAGCGGCGCAGCCCTCCACTTTGTCTCTCCGCAGGAGATAGAGGGGTATAAGATGATCGGGAACTTCTGTTATAATGAAGGCAGTGAGCGCCCTGTCTATTTTGTGATGCGGGTGGATAAATTCCCTGAGAAGTATGGCTTGTGGAAGAAGCAGCCTGCGAATAAAGGGGTTGAGAAGGATTGGAATAAATACCAAAATCAATTCAAATACTATGAAGGCTTTGAGCAATGGCTCGCCGGAGATAGCGTGGGCGTTTATTTAACCTTCACCACTTCCGCTGATGAAATGATCGAAGTACAAATAGGGGTGTCCTATGTGAGCATAAAAAATGCAAGAGAGAACCTGGACACAGAACAACCCGACGGCAGTTTTGACCAATTTGTGGGGCAGGCAGATGATGCGTGGGAGGAAGAACTCAGTCGGGTGAAAGTCGAAGGGGGCTCTACAGGCGATAAAACCAAGTTTTATACGGCCCTCTATCATGTCCTCCTCCACCCCAATGTCCTCCAGGATGTCAATGGGCAATATCCTCTCATGGGCGGAAAAGGCACAGGGCAAGTCCTGCCCGGTCAAAACCGCTACACGGTCTTTTCCTTGTGGGACACCTATCGCAATGTGCATCCGCTCCTCTCTCTCCTGTATCCTGAGCGACAGCTCGATATGGTCCGCTCCATGGTGGACATGTACCGAGAACACGGCTGGCTCCCCAAATGGGAACTTCTCAGCAATGAGACAGGCGTCATGGTAGGCGATCCTGCCACCATTGTCATCACTGACAGCTATCTACGTGGCCTCACGGATTTCGACACCGATGCCGCATTACACGCCATGCTCAAAGCCGCCAGCGAGGTCAAGGACAATCCTTTACGACCCGGCAATGCCGCTTACCTCGACGAAGGGTATCTCCCGATAGATGGAGATGGGAAAGAAAAAGTGTGGGGCTCCCTTTCGACTACGCTGGAATATAATTTGGCAGATTGGAACCTGGCCCACTTTGCCAAGGAAATGGATCTCACTTCTGACTACCACATGTTTCTGGGCAGGTCGATGTCCTACAAAAAGTTCTATGACCCTGAATTGTCTATCCTTCGGCCGTTGATGGCGGATGGGAGTTTTATCGAGGAATTTGATCCTGAATATGGGATGAACTTCGAGCCAGTCCCTGGCTTTGTGGAGGGGACAGCATGGATGTACACTTTCTTTGTGCCCCATGATATGCCAGGGCGGATTGAACTGGGCGGGGGAGCGGACAACTTTGTCTCTCAGCTCCAGCGCTGCTTTGATGACTCTTTATTCAGCATGCACAATGAGCCGGACATCGCCTACCCCTTCCTCTTCAACTATGTCGAAGGAGAAGAATGGCGTAGCCAGCAAGCGGTGCATAATTGTGTGGAGCACTATTTCCATACAGGCCCGGGAGGTATCCCTGGGAATGACGATACCGGTACGCTCTCAGCTTGGCTGATTTATGCCATGATGGGATTTTATCCCGATTGCCCTGGGAAAATGGACTATGCTTTGGCTACCCCCGTTTTTGATCGAATTTCCATTTCCCTCAACTCCGACCATTACCCCTCAGATAAACTCGAAATTGTCACGGAAGGAACAGGTCACTTTATCAAAAAAATGTGGTGGAATGGCAAACGGTACAAAAGCTACTTTTTGAATCACAACGAGATGGTGAAAGGCGGCGTGTGGAAGGTGCAGCGGTATGAAAAGTAGAAAAGTTTTTTGTCCTTTGTGGTGTTAATTTTTTAGAAAAAAGTAACCCAAAATCCCGTGAGGCATCCCTTACGGGACAGATCCCCTAAGGTGAATTTTCCTTCCTGATAGGTCCACCCTAATTTATCAGGCGGAATAATGCGGATAAATAGAAGTAAAGATCATCTTGCCAACTTTTTCATTTTTTTGCGGCTGTAACTTTCATGTTTAATGGGTTTTAATGAATCATTCTTGATTTTATAAATCATATCCATAAAACAGAATCTTCCATGGAGTCTCCATCTTATAAGGTAAATTGAACTTGAACCTCGGATTGATGGGACTATCATCTTTAGACTTTAAATGAATCTCTGGCAGATTAATGCTTTGCTTAGCCGCTGAATCTGACGTAGGTTTCAAAACTAGAAACATACCGTGTTTGGCTGGTTCTAGATACATTTCGCCCGTTAGAAAATAGTCACTATCTTTTTTCTCACTGATCCCCCACTGAACTTTATTTTGATCCAATTGCCGAATCGTTTTAAAATGCCCATTTTTAATGGTTGCTTTCTCTTGATATGCTACCTCCCAGTAAATATCTGTATTTGACCAAATTTTTCGAATACGAATGCCCTTAACTTCAGTGGGATGAATACTCAGGCTCCAGTCGTAAAAAAATTCTTTTTTATTACTCAAGTAACCGAATACGTCAACTAATAGCTCCATACTTTGGGCATAAAGGTGGTCCACTGACCAAGTGTTTTCTGCCGACATTTCATCAAAAACATAGGTTTCAGGTATTTTCGCGATGCGAAAAGGTCGCCAGGAAAAATCAGGGCTGAATACGTCTCGCAGATTATGGATAGTCAGCTTTTTCGTTTCGGGAGGTGGTACGGGGGTTGTTCCTTTACCCTGCACGGTAAGCTTGTATTCGCCTGCTGAGGGGAGCGTTACAGCGTAACGTTTCGCCCCCACATCAGTACTCTTGTAGCGAAATTGCACAGGGCCTTCGATTTCAAAGTATGCTATATTTTCGGGTTGTTCAAGCTCAATGAGGAAATGGGTAGCAAAATCATCACCAAAATGGGTGAACTTATCCTCGAAAACGTGGAGGTCACTGTCACTGAGCAAAGCACCCTCAACACTAAAAGATTTGATAAACTGGTTCATAAGCAATAATTATAGTTAGATATTCAAAAATAAATGTAATTCGCATACCGCTAACAAATCAAACAATTAGGCATTAAATATTCATGGAATTATTCTTCTTCCTTCTCCTTAAGGTCTTGGGAAAGAACTCACCTTATGCAACTTATCGCGTTATGAAAAAGGCAACAAAAGAAATCCTGCTACTGATATCCTTACTGCTTCCCCTCCATTTCCTCTCCGCCCAAGTCTGGAAGGAAATGATGTATGATCCCAGCATCAACATTTACGATGTCGTAGCGGAAGCAGAAGCCTATTTTCAAACGGTGGACAAGGATGCCAAAGGATCGGGGTGGAAAACCTACCAACGGTGGTTATATGAAAATGAGCCCAAGTTTTTTCCGTCTGGGGACAGGAGCAAAGTAGATCCTTATTTTGTAACCAATGCTTATAAAGGTTTTTTAACTAAAAATCCTTCCACCACAAGGACTTTGTTCACGACAGGCTGGGAGGAATTAGGCCCCTATTATATTGGGCAAGTATCGGGTCATTATTCGCTGGGACTGGGAAGGGTAGAAACCTTTTACGCTGATCCGAATGATACCCTAAGGATGTACTTGGGTTCAAGAAGTGGAGGTTTTTGGAAAACGGTGGATGGAGGCCTTACCTGGAAAGGAAACACCACGGATACTTTATTCGCTACAGGCGTGAATACCATGACGGTATCCCCTTTCAATTCAGATTCTATCCTGATCAATGTGCGCAATGCCAGAAATGGGACGACGCACGGAATTTATCGTTCGGTGGATGCAGGAGATACCTGGGCAGTCACCAATTTCAACCCCACCAACCTAGGCTGGGGAGGATTGGGCACTAACAGGCAAGTGTATCAGGTTGCCTATCACCCCACCATCCGAGGGTTGGTGTTTATAGGGACAAATGAAGGGCTCTATCGCTCTACGGACGATCTGGGGACCTGGACGAGGCCCATAGCGACCTTGGACTTTAGGGCCATCGCTTTTCACCCTGTCAACCCCAATATCATTTATGCGACCACCTCGAACAACAATTCTGTTATTTATATTTCCACGAATGGAGGCGTAACATTCACCACTTCAAATACCATCGTAGGCAACTCCGCCTCCATCAAATTATCCACCACAGCAGCTTGTCCTAACTGCGTCTATATAGGGACAAGCGACAGTATTTGGAAGTCTACAGATCAGGGTCAAAACTTCTTCCCGCTACCCAGTCCAGGGTTAACCAATTATGGGGCTTTTGCGGTCAGTGACGTGGATACAAACTACATGCTATTTGGCAATATCGATGTGAACATGAGCAATAATCATGGAGCTACCTTTAATAGGGCGACCGTATGGAGCCAGGGAAATGTAAACTACAAAACCAATAATACTTATGTCCATGCAGATATTCGGGGGGCCAGATGTGAAGATGGCGTATTTTGGATCAATACGGATGGTTTTTTGTGTAAAAGCAAAGACAATGGGGTTACCTGGACGCGGTATGAAGGACAATCCATCCGCGAGAACTACAACCTGGGCCTCAGTCAATCCAATCATGACAGGACAATATGTGGGTCCCAAGACAATGGGACCAGTATAAAAAAAGAGAATGACTGGCTGGAGTTTTATGGAGCAGATGGCATGGAAGGAATCATCCATCCGCTAAATGACGATTGGATGATGGGAAGTGTACAATATGGGAGTCGGCGAAGGACAAAAGATGGGGGAATAACGCAACAAGGCGTGACGCCACAAGGCCAAAAAGGGGCCTGGATCGCTCCTTTGTTTTATGATCCTAATGATCAGATGACTGTGTATCACATGGGGGATACGATTTATAGAAGTACTGATTTTGGTTCCAATTGGACCAAGCTGGGTACGCCCAGTTTTTCAGGCACCATCAGCTATGCGACCATCGCTGAGAACAACTCCGATATCATCGTTGTGACCAGGTCTCAAAGAATTGAAAAATCTATAGACGGGGGAAATACTTTCACAAATATCCGTGGGTCCTTGCCCAACAGCAGCATTACCGATGTCGTTTTTGACCCGAATGATGATAGCGTTATAGTGGTCACATATGGGAGTTATCAAAACAACAACTCAAAGGTCTACATCACGACCGATCAGGGACTGACCTGGCAAAACATCACCCACAACCTGAACAACATGCCGGTTCGATCGGCCGTGATCGATCACACGGATGCTTCGACTATCTATCTTGGAACCGAGATTGGCGTCTATAAAAAGGCCATGGCGGACAACGCCTGGACCTTGTACAACCCTGGCCTACCCAATGTCGCCATCCTCGAATTGGAAGTCATGTACGGTTCCAATACCTTGCGCGCCGCGACTTGGGGCAGAGGTCTATGGGAATATACCTTAGATGGCCGACAGGATTTTCCGGCAATTTTATCTACCCAAATTACCCATCCGCCTACCGACTCAAAACCCAAAGCGGGAGTCGATCAATATGTTACTTCTGTGATTACTTATGATGACTCCATCACCAGTGTTTATGTGGAGTGGTCCATCAATTCCCCTGTTTTTGGCAATGTGATTTCCATGACAAATACAGTCGATTCGACCTGGGTTTCTGACACCCCCATCCCCAATCAGATGGCTGGGACAAAAGTTTATTTTAAAGTGTTTGCAGTAGGGAGTAATGGAGATACGACCGAGACCTATAAGTTCATGTACGAAGTGAAGCCCTTTGAATATTGTCAGGCAATGGGCACTTCAAGTGCAGGCAATCTCTTTATCCGCACCGCCTCCATTTCTACCATGACCAATACTTCAGGAAATGATGCTTATACCTATTATGGGGGCTTGCCTATTACCTTGAACAGAGATAGCACCTATACCATTGCTATTGATGCCAATACAGGCTGGAATGAAAATGATTATGCCGCGTGGATCGATTATAACCTTAATACCTCTTTTGACAGCGATGAAGTGATTTTGTATGAAATCGACTCCCAAGGTTCTGCATCGGCCACCTTTACTGTCCCATCCACGGCAAGGCTGAATGATACCCTGATTTTGCGCGTGCGCCTCTCCTATTTTGGAGACAATCCCGATCCCTGTGGGAATCAACTGGGAGAAGTCGAAGATTACCCTGTCTTCATTGAGCCAGCGTGTAGGAATGCCGCTTCCATGTCCACAGTCTCAACCTGTGACAGCTTCCGTTGGAATGGGGCGGTCTATACCACCTCGGGCATGTATTCCCATATCATCACAGATATGTATGGGTGTGATTCGACGGCGAATTTGAGTTTAACCATCCTAAACAACACAGGCATAGACACCCAGTCAGCCTGTGGTTCCTACACATGGATTGACGGAAATACCTATACCGCCAACAATACGACGGCTACCCATATCTTGACCAATGCAGCAGGCTGCGACTCAGTCGTCACCTTGAACTTAACCCTCAATCAGCCTACTGCCTCCTCGTCCACCATCTCTGCTTGCGATGCTTACACCTGGTCAGCAAATGGCAACCATTATACTTCCAGTGGAACCTATAGTGCCACCTTGACCAATACCGCAGGATGTGATTCAGTAGCCACCTTAAACTTGACCATCAACACGATCAATACGGCTGTATCTCAAACGGGCCTCATCCTCACAGCCGACGAGCCAGGCGCAACCTACCAATGGATCAATTGCATTGATATGATGCCCATTAGCGGCGCTACCGGTCAGTCATACACCACCACGTTTAATGGCGACTTTGCGGTCATCATCCACAAAAATGGCTGCATAGACACTTCCGCCTGCTTTTCCGTGAGAAGTGTGGGAATCATTGAAAATGATTTTGGAAGTGGCTTTTCTGTTTACCCTAACCCTACAGATGGGCGATTCTCCGTTGCTTTGGGAGCTCCTTATCCTTCTATTTCGATTACGATCACAGATATTAATGGAAAATTGATTCAGTCTGGTGATTACGTAAATAGTCGCCTATTGGCCCTGGCTATTGATGAAGCCGCTGGGGTTTATCTGTTGCGGATTGAGGCTGGGGAGAAGCGGGCTGAGGTGAGATTGGTGAAGGAGTAGGGGGGATATTATGAAGATTAGGGATGCTTACATTGCTCCCAAAAGCAATAATTTGCTGGCTATCAGCATTTTCACCTTATAACACCAGGACTTTATCATGCCTTGTTTGAGGCTGAATACACAACAGATTGAAGAAAATCTGTTGTGGATTTTTAGGCTATTGACATGTAACAGGCTTTCTTCATCCTGTTACATGTCCAAGCTAACTCTCACTTTTTTTCCAAAAAAAATCTGGACTGCAAGAAAATTGCAGCCCTCACCCATAATCTTGCATCAACAAACTAATGAAATGTTCTTTTTCCCTTTAATATCAAACAAATAATTACAATCATGTTAAAAACGAGCCTATTCAAAAAACTAGCGGGGATTCTGCTAGTGTTACTTATCCTTTCATCATGTGATTCACTTACAGAACCGTTAACACCAGACACCCCTTCAACAACGACCGAGAATTCTTTCCGAGAGGGCATTCAGCTCAATTCAAATTTTTCATATCTAGAGTTTGCTAATGAGCAGGCATACTTCGATATGTACCAGGAAATCTTTGATGACCAGCATAATTGGGCCATGTTTGATGAAACGTTTGAGGGTTTCACATCTCAGCGTAGGGCTTATGATCAACTTGACAGTGAAGAAGCGCAAAAAGAAATTGTTGATAATATCAATAATCACCCATACACGGGCTTTTTGGCCATTTATACAGATCCAGTTACCAGGGAAATGGAGGCTAGACGTGTAGTTGTCTCCCCCATCAAAGCTGCTTTGGTAAACAAAGATGGGATGATCAAAATAGGAGAAGTTGTTTATCGCTATGCACCTGGAAAAGTACTTTCTGCCACCAATCCGACAAATGATCAGGTCCTAGAGATGATTAATTGGGATGGTACAGCAATACTTGGCTTTGGAACCATTATGAAAGATGAAATAATTAATCCAAATCAGACTGCCAGAGCAACGACTAGCCATGATGTATGTTCAAACACTTACTGGAAAGGGAATAAACTGTTTAGGGTAACAGGCGAACAGCGTGAAACGACAGGAAATGCGGGTTCTGTCTTCAGCCGTGAATGGATTGTGTCAGTAAAACATCAGATTAGAAGATTTGGGGTATGGTGGGCAGATAAGGCAGATCTCGATATGGCTTTTACAGGTAGTTTCAGAATTGGGGCAGGTGGAACATTGAACAATGCAGATTTTGACCCTGATGAAGTGACGGACGAATCCAGTTTTGAATGGGTTGTTGCTGAGTGCAATTCAGTAAATCAAAGCCTACTCTGTGATGAAGACGATGAATTGATTTGGGAAAACGGTACAGAAGCTGAACATGAAGGCTCTGAGCACAATAATGGAACAGGCTGTATAACCAATGTCCCATAAAGCAAAACCAACCTTAATTTTTTAATTTAAAACCAAAACAACAATGAAAAATTTAAATAAAATCCTAATAGCCATCATAGTCCTTAGCCAACTTATTTCCTGTGACTCCATAAAGGAGGAGTTTAATCCCATTAATCCTCAAGAGAACACTGTCGATAGGGTAAACGGCGATGTTCAACTCAACCCAGAATACCTGTTTTTAGAATTTAGTAATAAGGCGATTTATCGTGATGCATATCAACGTTTTTTGGAGAGGCAGTTGGATTACAGCTTTTATGATAATCACCTTCCCAATTTTACGTCTCAGCGAAAAGCCTTTGACCAAATAGACAGTGAAAAAGAATATAAGCTCATCGCTGAAAATATGAATGACCATCCCTATACAAGTTTTTTAACAATTGAGATGGATAGGGATTCCAGAGAAATGGAGGCAGTAAGGGTGGTGAAATCTCCTATTTTGGCCGCAATGGTCAATAAGGACGGAATGCTCAAAGTGGGAAATACCGTACAAAAATTTCTCCCTACTAAAAGCCTTTCGGTTATGAATCCTACCAAGGATCAAATTCAGCAAATGATTGAATGGAATGGGGTAGAAAATCTTGGGTTTGGCACCATATTTAACCATGTACCAACCACATCACCCAATTCTGCTAGTAGATCACTAGAGGCTCAATGTACCGATACTTATAAAAAAGGGGGAAGAACATTTAGGGTAAAAGGAGAGCAAAACCAAATTACAATCCCGTGGAATGGAGAAGTCGATAGAGAATGGATAACTTCTGTGAAACACCAAATCAAGAGCTTTGGCGTTTGGTGGGGAGATAAAGCAGACGAAATTGGAGTTTCTATTTCAGGATCCTACAGGATAGGTCAAAATGGCCCTTCAATCCCTGTGAATCAACCTTATATTGGCGGTACAGATGAAAGAAGCTATGAATTAGTAGTTGCTACTTGTGATTCTGATGACGCGGGGTGTGATGCGTTTGGCATTCAATGGAATCCTGGGGCACAAGCAGAGCATTCAGCATATCAAGGGAATGATGGGGAGTATTGTCACACAAGTGGATTTTAATACCATAAATTGCGATTCAAATTGAAGCGTTAAGCTAGCATGTAAATATGCGTCATCCCGAATTTTCAACCATGAAGGTTCGGGATTTTTACATTGATCCCCCATAAAAACAAAAAAAATCCCCTCGCTTTCGCTCGGGGACATTTTTCTCTTGCGGAGAGGGAGGGATTCGAACCCCCGGACCCGTGAAGGTCAATGGTTTTCAAGACCACCGCATTCGACCACTCTGCCACCTCTCCTTGAGTCTGCGTGCAAATGTACAACGGTTTTTTCTATTCTTCCAAATGCGATGGTGGAAATATCTGAAAGAATTTTGATTAATGGTTTGAAGAATACACATACCATTAAGTTTAGTATCATTTGACATTTTTTTCTACTTTTAAGTAAGAGAATAAAAGCTTGTTCAGCAAAAATCTGGAAAGGCTCTTTTTCTCATTACCAAGTAATAATATCATGATAAAAAAAAGCCTACTTCTTGCCCTTATCGCAATTCTTACCTTTCCCGTTCAGGCCCAACATCAAATAACTGATTTCTTGAGCGAACAAACAGAAAAAGGGTCTAGCCCTTCTGGTTTTATGCTTTTCAAAGACCAAATCTACTTTACAGCATACGATGAAAGTGCGGGTGGAGAACTCAGGAAAAGCGATAGGGACGGAAACAATGTAACCCTTGTAAAAGATATTTATCCAGGGAAAGGGTCTGCAGTTAATAAGTTTTTTGACCGCTCTGCGGTGGTTTTGGATGACGTATTATACTTTGTGGCGCGAGATGGCCTCAGCGCAGGTGAAATATGGAAAACAGACGGAACAAGAGAAGGCACGCAAAAAGTCACTGACTTTTTGGATACGTGGATTTGGAATCTCACCTTGGTCGGAGACGTTTTTTATTTTAGGAAAATATTTGATGGATCACTTCAGATATGGAAAAGCGATGGCACTGAATCAGGTACTGTGATGGTAAAAGGAGATCTCCCCTTATTGAATGACCTCTTCTTCGAAGGAGAATTAAATGGGCTTTTTATGTTTTCTTTTCAGGCTCCGAGTACTAGTGGTGTAAAGCTGTGGCGAAGTGATGGCACTGAAAGTGGCACTTTCCCATTAACACCAGGATTTAGTATTGACAATGAAGTGAATGGTAGTTTGGGTGCTTTGGCACAATACCTTGAATTCAATGGCGAGTTGTATTTTGTGATTAGGAATTCCTCTTTATTTCCTTTACCCAATACAAGTGGGTTAATGAAAACAGATGGAAGCTTAGCAAATACAGTCCCTGTCAAAGGGCTATATGAGGGAAATTCTGGGTTGGCGGACCTAGTAGATATGATCGTTATCAGTGGAAAGCTTTACCTTTCCATCTATTTTGAAAATGCTAGTAGACTGACGCTTTGGCAGACTGATGGTACAGAAGGAGGCACACAAAAAATCTATGACAAACTTAATGGGGGGTATTTTGCTGCTTCAAATCTTGTAAACGCTAATGGCATTCTGCTTTTTTCTGGCCTACATACCAATGGAGGGACTTCTCTTCTTACATTAGACACAGGTACTAGTGAATTGAAAGAAGTGGTAGTTCTGAATCCAGATCAAACATACCCTTCCCGCTTTCTTTACAATTTTCCGTTTTGCCGTATTCACCACCTCTCAGCTCAAACATATTTCATTTCAGTACCCCTGTATTCTGGGGAGAACCAAGGTTGGGTAATCGATATTGCCGCCCCAAATACCCAAAGAGTTCAAAGCCTGGATTCGGTGGCTTACGTTTTCGTTTTGGATGAGCAGCTTTTTTACCCCAAATACTCCGCTAATTATGGTATAGAATGGTGGAAATATGAGTTGACGAGCAATCAATCATCCTTGGTCGGGAATATTAACCAATTTCATGACGGGTTATTCTATCCCGAACTTGCAAGGGTAGAAAGCACCCTATTTATTACGGCTGATGATGGGGTATCTGGGCAAGAACTTTGGCGTTATAGAAGTCCCATTGACCAGCTCAGCCTTGTAAAAGACCTGAGATCAGGTGAATTGGGTTCTTTTCCCCAATTCCTCGTTCCTTTTAATAATCAGTTATATTTTTCAGCATTTGATGATACACATGGGTATGAATTATGGAAGTCTGACGGGACAAGTTCAGGCACGGATTTGCTACTTGATATAGAACCTGGCCCACTTAATTCTCGCCCTCAGTGGTTTTCAGTACATAAGAATCATTTATATTTTGTTGTATACAAAGGCGGCACCTACCATTTATGCAAGACCCAGGGCCAAACCGTTGAATTCATCAGAGACTTCGGACTTAATAGTTTTGGGGTGGCTTTTAGGGGAAGTCATTTGACTTCTGCTGGGAACTATCTCTATATGCTAGATGGTTCAAGTTTGTGGGCCAGTGATGGAACATTAGGTGGAGAGGTAAAATTGAAAGATATTTATCAATTCTCAGGGATGATTGAGGTAAATGGGAAGTTATTTTTTACAGGGACCATAAACTATTTAGGAGAACATGAACTCTGGATATCCGATGGAACTCCATCTGGCACACAACACCTCAAAGACTTTAAAAAGGATAATTTATCTCCTCCTGATAACTTAATAGCCTATAACGGCAAGCTGTATTTCTCTGCCTACACCAAAGAAAACGGACGAGAACTCTGGCAATCCGACGGTACAGAAGCAGGTACCTTTCAGGTATTAGACATCAACCCAGGCCCTGCAAATGGCCTTACAAATGCTAGCTTCTGTATTTACCAAGGAGAGCTTTACTTCATGGCAAATGATGGGGTAAATGGCCCTGAGCTATGGAAGACCAATGGACAAGCAGCTGGCACATTCATGGTATCGGACATCAACCCTGGCGAGATCGGTTCATTTCCAGCTGAATTGATAGCCACGGAGGAATTTATATACTTTCAGGCCTATGACCCTGATCATGGCATGGAAGTATGGCAATCTGATGGTACCTCAGAAGGAACTCAGTTGGCAGGGGACATTTTACCTGGGCCAAAATCATCTTCTCCTTATGATTTTATTTCAGTGGAGGGGGAAATATATTTTATCGCAGCTACGGAAAGCCATGGGGAGCAAGTCTGGACCTTGAAATCTTCGATTATTGACCCTGAGGATATTTCCTTGGTGATTTACCCTAATCCTACTGAAGGTCAGGTTTATGTCCAAGCATCCGCATCCATTCAATCCTATAGCCTTATTGATATGCAGGGACGGCAAGTCTACAAAAAGCAACCTTTTGTCAATTCAGGCATTGACTTGGAGGGATTGGCCCCAGGCATTTATGGCCTAATTTTGGAATTGGGAGACAGGCAAATTGTAAAAAAAGTGGTAAAAAAATAATATCTATCTTTCAGCTCACTTATCATATTGCTAGACCTTTAACAGGGGTCAACCCATGATTTACGCTTTGAGAATTAATCAATATTTAAAAATGAAAACCCTAATTTCCCCCTTCATTCTTCTTTTTATCCTCACCTTCACCGCCTGCAATCCAGACGAGGAAGTCCCTATAGATACCTTGCCAGAGCTGACCACCTTAGAAGCGCAAAATATTACCAGCTCTACTGCCACGCTTGGCGGGAACATCATCAGCCAGGGTACCGGTGAGATATTCGACAGAGGCGTATGTTGGAGCTTAAATACTAACCCTACGATTTGGGACAATAAGCAAGAAGCAGATGGAAGTGGCCTTGGCAATTATACCGTAGAGGTCGCTGGCCTAGAACCCAATACAACCTATAATGTGAGAGCCTATGTAGAAGGCAGCCTAGACGTAGCTTATGGAGAAAATATCTCATTTGAGACCGGAGATGAAGTCATGTTTACGGTCGATATTGCGAGAGAAATTCTATCTGCAAGAGTAAGCCTAGCTGGTACAGTATCAGACAATGGAGCTATCGTTGGAATTCAGGAAAAAGGATTTGTCATTAGTCCATCGCCCAACCCAACGGTCAATGATATCCAATATGTTGCTGGCTCGGGTCCTGGAAACATCAACGTATCAGCCCAAAATTTAACCCATAATACCGTTTATTATGCCCGACCCTATGCCATGGCCAGTTTTAACGTTTATTATGGAGAGGAGATATCCTTTAACACAGCTGGATTTTTTGGTCCTGCTGGCGGATATGTGGTGTACGATAAAGGAGAAGAGAGTGAGGGTTGGCGTTATTTTGAGGCTTCGCCTGAGGATGTACCTTTAGAAAGATGGGGATGTGATGGCACCTCCCTTGCCAACACTTTTCCCGGCGTCGGAATGGGAGTTGATAATACCAATAATATCGTCCTCAACTGCACCGATACCGAGTGTGCCGCGAGGTTCTGCTTCAATTATAGCTATGGAGGCCTCAGCGACTGGTTCTTATACCTCAGACCTAGTGAATAACCTTTTTGGAAAAGAGAAAGAGTAGGCAGAATTTTGGATTATCAAAAACAAAAAACTTGCCTACTCAATTACACTTGAGCGACGCCCAAATGGAAGCACTAA
>JAUIKF010000023.1 GCA_030430575.1 Bacteroidia bacterium
TTCCTCGTAACCGCCAGAATGCAAGGGTATACCGCTTTCCAAGCACTCAATGAGCTTTTTCTAAACCCAGATCAGATTAAAGACAGGCTCATATTGGGGCCAAGTCAAGTGAGGGCTGAATAGTTACTTCCTTTCATCCTGCATTTCAGTATAGAATAGGGGGGATTATTGACCGATGAGTGGTCAAGATAACATCTTCTATTGAATCATTTTTGATATTGAGGAAAGTAATTGAGTGAACTATTCGCCTTATTAATCCTAATCAACTCAGGTATGAATCGATTATCCAAGCTCCTGTTTGTCACCATTTTAGGGTTCCTTATCGTCATCCCTAACTCGCTAATGGCAGGTCACCTTATGGGAGGTAGCATATCCTATTCGTGTATTACCCCATGTACTTACAGGATCACCCAGAAAATCTATCAGTATTGCACGGGAAATATGCCGCCAGGCCCGCCGATCCCCTCAAACCCTTTTGTAACCTTTACTGGTAATCCTCCCAATTGCACCGTTCCGGTACCATTGAATTCATGGACACTGGTGCATTATATTCAAGTGACACCTGTCTGCCCAAGTGTGACGATTGGATGTCCTACGCCTTTTGGCCCAGTCGCATCTTTCATGGAAGCCATTTACCATAGAGATTATGATTTTTGTCCTGTAGGCGGATGTATGCAGGTGGATGTTATTTGGGATAATTGTTGTAGAAATCCTGCGATTAGTTCGGGAGCTGCTGCTAAAGGAATTCACTTTGAAGCATCAATTGATCTATCAGTAAGTCCCTGTAATAGCTCCCCCCAGTTTGTGAATCAGCCTGCCATCATGCTTTGTGTAGGGACCGAAATGGCTTTTAGCCAATGTGCCTATGATCCCGATGGCGATTCTCTGGTTTATTCGCTTACAGCGTGCAAAGATGGCAAAACCTCTATCGTCCCTTACAGTACTGGATTTAGCCCTGCTTCTCCCTTGGGCCCTTCCTGGCAGGTAAGCCTAGACTCCGTCACAGGTGACCTGAGATTTGTCCCCAATCCTGGCGGACTGGTCGTAGGGGTTGTATGTATCATGGTATCTGAATACCGCAATGGGATCAAAATTGGCGAAGTGACACAGGATATAAATGTCCATGCAGAAAATGTATGTTCTCTGGCCTTTATGCCACATATCGATTCTTTGATGCAGGTGAATGGAGGGAAAAAGGTGGGGCCTTGGGAAATAGAAGCGTGTAATGGAATTCCTCTTAGTTTTCAAATCGCGGCAAGCGACATGAGCAGTGCTGATACCTTGGCTATGTACCTCAATTGCCAACTCCCGGGAGCTAGTATTACTTATACCGGTGTGAACCCCATTATCGGCACGGTGACATGGACGCCTCCGAAAGGCGGCACTTTTCCCTTTTCGGTGTTGGTGAAAGATAATCAATGCCCACTACCCATCTCCAATACCCAAAAAATCACCATCACGGTCGATCCTATCTGTATTGATGGGGCCATTACACATACCATGTGTGGACATAGCAATGGCGCAATCGACATTACTGTCATTGGAGCAGCTTTGCCAATATCTTATTTGTGGAGTACTGGAGATACTACGGAAGATCTCTCGGGCCTGCAGCCTGGGAGTTATAGCTTGACGGCGACAGATGCGAACGGAGTAGTTCGGTCAAAGACGTTTTATGTAAATGCCAGTGACCTGGTATTGACATCTCACATCACTCAACCTACCTGCAACAACTTAGTAGATGGACAGATTGTCGTATCTGTCAAGGGGGGCAACGCGCCTTATACTTATTCATGGAATACGGGCGCTACTACGGATAGCATCGGTGGCCTCTCGCCTGGAGGCTATGCTGTGAATATTGTAGATGCGCAGGGGTGTCCAACTCGCGCTGTATTTATCCTCCAACAACCAGATTCCTGTTTTAATATCATTGAAGGTGTGGTATATGATGATGCCAATGGCAATTGTGTGCAGGATGTTGGGGAGGCTGGCCTTCCCAATATTTTGGTGGACCTCACGCCTGGAGGGGTTGTTTTTACAGATGCAAATGGAGGGTATAAGTTTCGAGCCGATTCGGGCAATGTCTCGGTAACTATAGGGGCTCAGCCTTATTATCAAGTCAATTGCCCTATATCGAAAAAATATGACTTCCAGTTTCAAGGGTTTCATCATAGCTCCACCGGAAATGATTTTTCGCTGAATTTCCTTGTCATTCAAGATTTACAGGCGAGGTACTTCCCCGTGAGAGCAGTCCCCGGATTTGATCAGCTACATTACCTTTCTGCTAAGAACAATGGAAGCACCCCTATCAGTGGGACCTTGGTGTGGATGCATGATCCCATATTTGATTTCAAATCTTCCAGCCTTTTGCCTGCTATCTATAATCCTGCTACACGTGAAGCTCAATGGACCTTTTCTAATCTTTTACCAGGGTACACTTTTCGTGTTGTTACGAGAACTCACGTCGATTCCACGGTTGCCCTTGGGACATGGTGGGACAATTTTGTCGAAGCCTTGCCGATTCTTGGCGATACGACACCTGGAGACAACCATGTAATGGTGCATGATACCACAAGAGGCTCTTTCGACCCCAACGACAAAGTCGTAGCCCCTCGTGGCATCCGCACGCCTGGCTATATCCTCGCCAGCGATGAGCCGATGGACTACCACATTCGCTTTCAGAATACGGGGACAGATACTGCCTACTTCGTCGTGATCCGCGATACCTTGGATGATGATTTGGACTACCTGACCCTCCAGCCAACGGGGGCTAGTCATCCCTATTCCGTGAAGATCGAAGATGACAAAGTCTTGGTCTTCACTTTTGCCCATATCTACCTCCCTGATTCTACCACAGACTATATTGGTAGTCAAGGATTTGCAAGTTTTAGGATTAAACAAAAGCCTAATCTCCCTGCGGGAACTGAACTCCGAAATAGCGCAGCTATCTTCTTCGACTTCAATGCGCCCATCATCACCAATGAGGTGCTGAATACGATTTACACCCAGCCAGTGGTGAGCGCAGGATCGGATACGACTTTTTGTGGAGATGGGGACATTTCCGCCCTGATCACAGCCGCAGGCATGCCGCCGTATGACTTCTCTTGGAGCCATGGGCCAGTTGATCCTGGCAATAGTACTGGAATGACTTCCACCAATGTCGCTGTATCAGGCATGTATCATGTCAACGTTACGGACGCATTTGGCTTTACGACCGATGACTCGGTGCAGGTCACTGCCCTTCCGCTACCTGACGCGACTTTCCAGGCGGCCATCAATTTCCTCGCAGTGGACTTCACAAATACTTCTCCTAGCAATACCAGTTGGGCGTGGGATTTTGGGGATGGGAACGGTTCAAGCGGCCAAGGCACAGTTTCGCATAGTTATGCCTTGCCGGGGATGTACACGGCGACCTTGATTGTGAGCAATGACTGCGGGGCGGATACGGTGACTCAGACGATTGATGTGCAGGTCAATGGCTTGGCCGATGATGCTTTTGCGCGGTCTGTGCGTTTTACCCCAAATCCCATGACTCAGCAGGCACTTTTGACCTTTGATAACCCTTCCTCTCACTTATTTACCCTTCAACTCTATGATATGAAAGGACGAGTTGTGATGGCCCAAAAACCAACACGTGGTGGCGTATTTGAGGTAAATCGAGGCGATTTGGTGGCAGGGGTATATGTGTACACTTTGAGTGGAGGTGGGCAAAATTATGTGGGACGGATGATGGTGAGGTGAGGGGGTAAAGTAAAAATAATTAACAAGAAACAAGGCATGTCCTGAGCGGAGCCGAAGGGAAGTAAAAAGGGAAGGGGAATAGGTTTTTACCTAATCAGGCAAGACACGCTTGAACAATGTTGAACGCTTGAACCTTTGAACTTCTTCCCGTCTCAGGTGAAGGAGCTATTCTGACCGTCGATACAGGATGAAGGCGTAGAAATACGCGGATTTCGGATATTTGTCTCAGGCACAGGGTTTTTTGAATACAGCATTTGGCCCCTTTTGTATCAACCCTCAAATGAACATTTATCACATGAAACAATTATCCAAACACTTATGGCTAGCCATTTTAGCCTCTTTTTGCTGCATCCCGCTTAGCCTACAAGCTACCCACTTCGTAGGCGCGGACATTACTTACTCTTGCCTAACTCCGTGTACCTACCGGGTATTCCATACGACTTTTTATGACTGTGCAGGAGCTGCTACTCCTACGCCTCCTGCTTCGCCTCCAACGCCATTTATTAACTTTATTGGCAGCCCGTCCAACTGTACTACAACTCCCCTGGCTCAAGGCGTGTGGGTGCTAGCTCATTATCTCGAAATTACCCCTGTATGCCCCCAAGTGGCAACTAGTTGTACAAATCCTAATTCTCCTATTTATGGGACACTAGAAGCACTGTACTACCGCGATTATAACCTATGTGCAGGTGGAGCTACTGCTTGTACCAAATATGATATTACTTGGGGAAGCTGCTGTCGTTCGGCTGCGATCACTTCGGGAGCTGCGAATGATGGGATTTTTGTAAAAACGACCATTGACCTTACTGCCAGTCCGTGCAATAGTTCGCCTAAATTTGTGAATTACCCGGCTATTTTGGTGTGTAGTGGTAGCAAAACTGTAGTCGAGCAATATGCCTTTGATCCTGATGGAGATTCACTTGTATATAGCCTTGGGCCTTGTCAGGATAATGCAAGTGCTGCTGTAGGGTATAATACAGGGTATAGCCCCACTGCGCCCTTGGGGCCTTCTTGGAATGTGAGCATTGATCCAGTAAATGGGGACCTTACTTTTGACCCTAATCCTGGCGCTGCCGTACAAGCGGTGTTATGTCTCAAGATCGAAGAGTATAGAAATGGGGTCAAAGTGGGGGAAGTATGGCGAGATTACCCCGTATCGACTATCAATTGCAATGCGTCTTCTGTCCTTCCTCAGGTAGATTCTATCTACCTAGTAACGGGAGGTCAAAGACAAGGGCAATGGAATATCAAAGCCTGTGTAGGCAATGCGGTCAACTTCCAAATCGCTGCCAGCGATTCTAATGCCACAGATACCTTGGGCATGTATGCCAATACGAGCCACATTCCTGGGAATGTCAACCTCACCTATTCTGGAACAAATCCCCTGATTGGGAATTTCACCTGGACACCTACTCAAGCAGGTACCTATACCTTCTCGCTCAAAGTATTTGACCAGCGATGCCCCGTTCCACAACAAAACTTCCAACGCATCACCGTTACCGTCGATTCTGTCTGCTTGGATGGGGTCGTAGTACATACCCAATGTAACCTCAGCAATGGCTCTATCGACCTCACGCCTAATGGCATGGTAGCGCCGATTACCTACCTATGGAGCAATGGAGCCACCACCCAAGATATCACAGGGCTGTCTCCTGGGACCTATACCGTCACGGCTACAGATGCCAATGGCACCACAGCAACAAAATCCTTCATGGTAGATGCGAGCAATATTATCCTGAACGCGAGTGTGAATGACCCAACCTGTGCGGATCGCTTTGCTGGGAGTATCTCGATTTCTCCTTCAGGAGGAACTGCGCCTTATTCTTACTCGTGGACTACAGGCGCTTCTACTGATAGCATTGGAGGATTGTCTTCTGGGGGATATACAGTGTATGTCCAGGATTCTGATGGCTGCCCCAAACATGCCGTATTTATCCTTCAGCAACCAGATTCTTGTTTCAACATCATCGAAGGGTTAGTATATGATGATCAAAATGGTAACTGTACCCAAGATGCGGGAGAAATGGGGATTGCAAATGTATTTGTGGATATTACTCCTGGCGGAGGGGTATTTACAGATTTAAATGGCGCCTATAAATTCCGAGCAGACTCTGGAAATAGTACGGTGACAGTTTATCCTCATCCCTATTACTCGGCCAATTGCCCGGTAGGTGGAAGCCATAGCTTTTCTTTCTCAGGCTACCACAATTCCTCTTCGGGCAATGATTTTGCCATGGACTTTATTCAAGTACAAGACCTCAAAGTAGGGTATAGCCGTGTCAGAGCAAGGCCTGGATTTAATCAAAGTCATTATTTGTATGTGAAAAATAATGGGAGTATTCCCATGTCAGGAACGTTGAAGTGGACACATGATCCGATTTTTGATTATTTGTCTGCCAATCCTACGCATACGACCTATAATGCAGCGACACGCGAAGCTGAATGGGCTTTCACCAATTTACTTCCAGGAGATTTCTTCCGAGTAGGCGTGCTTACCCATATTGATTCTACCGTAGGACTAGGGGTTTGGTATACTAATACTGCTGAGGCACTGCCTACAGCGGGTGATTCCACGCCATCGGACAATTACAAAGCATGGCAAGACACGACGACCAATTCTTTTGATCCTAATGACAAGGCGGTTGAACCTAAAGGGATTCGTGAGCCTGGCTATGTCAAGGCCAATGATGAATTGATGGAATACCATATCCGCTTCCAGAATACCGGAACAGATACGGCTTACTATGTCATGATCCGCGATACGCTGGATGATGATTTGGACTACAGGACGCTTCAGCCTGCTGGCGCTAGCCATCCATACACCCTTACAGTGGAGGATGACAAGGTCCTTGTCTTCATGTTTGCTAATATCTATTTGCCAGATTCAGGGGCAAATTATGCTGCGAGTCAAGGCTATGCGAGCTTTACGGTCAAGCAGCTGCCAGGACTGGCTGCTGGTACTGAAATCCGCAATAACGCCGCGATATACTTTGACTTCAACGCTCCTATCATCACCAATGAAGTATTGAATACCATCTACACGCAGCCTGCCGTGAGTGTCGGGGCAGATACGATGTTCTGTGGAGATGGAGGTGACTTAACTGCTGATATCGTCGATGCGGGTATGCCACCTTATGACTTCACTTGGAGTCATGGCCCTACAGATCCCGGCAATACAAGTGGCCAGAGTACTTCGTCTGTAACGACAACAGGTTCATATACTGTTAGCGTCATTGACGCATTTGGATTTGTTACCAACGATACGGTTCAAGTGACCACAGTTCCGCTGCCAGATGCTGCCTTCCAGGCTACCATTGCCAACCTTACCGTTGGCTTCTCCAATACTGCAACTGGAAACGCCAGTTGGATGTGGGACTTTGGAGATGGCAACAGTTCATCGGGGCAGGCAACAGTGGCGCACAATTATGCCATGCCAGGGTTATATACAGCAACCCTGATCGTGCAAAACGATTGCGGTTCGGACACGGTTACTCAAATCGTGGACTTACGAGTTAATAGCCTAGATTTGGACCTTTTTGCCCGATCTGTGCATTTTTCTCCTAACCCTATGACAAAAAGTGCTACCTTAAGCTTCAGTAATCCAACTTCAAGCTCATTTACCCTGAAAATTTATGATACACAGGGAAGGCTTGTCCAGCAGGCAATGAAGACCCAAGGAGAGAAATTTGAGGTAAATCGAGGGCAATTGACGAGTGGGATTTATCTATATGAGTTGCGTAGCGAAGACAAGCAGTTTGTTGGAAGGATGGTCCTGAGGTAATTGGTAATGGTAATGGTAAATGGTTAATTGATAATGGTAAAAGATCGGTGTTGAATACATGAGGCATCTCTTGTGATCACTCATTTTATCACTTATTCATCTACTCCCTTCGATAAACTCAGGGCAAGCATTTAATCATTTCATTCCCCATTCTCTCCTTCACTCATTCCATCATTCACTCATTGTACACAGAGGCTCTCTTGAGCATAAAGGCAGTCCCAAATTTGGGGCTGTCTTGTTTTTTTAGGGATATTCTTACCCTTATAGGCAGAAACTTTGCCCCCTAGGGAAATAATCCTAACTTTGCGGATCAGTTTTTTTCGGATTATTGTTTAACTAACAAATTGAGAAAACTTGGATATTTTTGACAAAATCGACCGCATCATGTCTACTGACCTGGGTCAGTGGGCGACTGTAGGCTCCAAAGGATACTTCACTTATCCCAAATTGGAAGGACCTATAGCACCTCGGATGAAATTCCGTGGAAAGGAAGTCCTCACTTGGTCTATCAACAGCTACCTAGGACTAGCCGATCACCCTGAAATCCGTAAAGTAGACGCAGAAGCCGCTAAAGATTGGGGGCTTGCTTACCCGATGGGCTCCCGCATGCTTACGGGTAATTCAGACTACCACGAGGAGTTTGAAGCGAAAGCTGCTGAATTTATGGGCAAGGAAGATGCCTTCCTTATGAATTTTGGCTATCAGGGATGTATCTCTATCATCCAGGCACTGACAGACCGTCGGGACGTCATCGTTTATGACCAGCTTTCGCATGCTTGCATCATGGATGGTATGAGCATGAGCCTCGCCAAGCGCTTCGTCTTTGCACATAACGACATGGAGCAGCTCGAAGACCGCTTGCAGAAAGCCCAGCGGATCACTGAGCGTACTGGGGGGGGAATCTTGGTCATTACCGAAGGAGTCTTTGGAATGAAAGGAACCTTGGGCCGACTGGATTTGATCACTGCGCTCAAAGACAAGTATGAGTTTCGTCTATTTGTAGATGATGCACACGGATTTGGGGTAATGGGTAAAACCGGAGCAGGTACCGCTGAGCACTTTGGGGTTCAGGACAAAGTAGATGTAACCTTCTGTACCTTTGCCAAGTCTATGGCTGGGTTTGGTGCATTTGTCACGGGTGATGCCAAAGTAGTCCACTATCTCAAATACAATATGAGAAGTCAGATCTATGCAAAGTCACTCTGTATGCCTATGACTGTTGGGGCGATCAAGCGCCTAGAAATGCTGCGTGGCATGCCCGAACTTCGCGAGAACCTATGGAATGTGGTAAATACCCTTCAAAATGGCCTACGGGAACGTGGTTTCGACATTGGAAATCCTCAGTCACCCGTGACACCTGTATTTATGCAAGGGTCTCCTGTCTTAGCAGGTCTGATCACGGTAGAATTGCGTGAGAAGTATGGCATCTTTGTTTCCATCGTCACCTACCCTGTAGTGGAGAAAGGTGTGATCATGCTCCGGATGATTCCGACGGCTGCGCATACCATAGAAGACGTAAAAGAAACCCTCGACGCATTTGAAGCAATTCGTACCAATATTGAGAATGGGACTTATGATAACATGGAACTTTCCATGATTCAGGCCTAGAATATGCATTTAATGCGTATTTTTTTTGCAAAACCCTATTTTTCTACTAACTTGCCCGCGTTCACTATAAAGTAAAAATTATGGAAAAATACAGCAAACTAAAAGAATTAGTAGTCGCTATCGAAGAAGACTTCGCAAAGTTTTACGAAAAAGGAAATAAGGCCGCTGGCACCCGTGCTAGAAAAGCCATGCAAGATGTGAAGACACTTGCTCAAGATATTCGTAAAGAAGTCCAAGACATGAAGAACGGGTAATTTATTATTACCTTCTTTATTCTAGCGAAACATTAGAACTGCCCCTACTTTAGTAGGGGTAGTTCTTTTTTTATGGCGGCTACTAAGTCGTCACTTGCTTGTACCAAAGGCAGCCGAACCCTCCGATTGCATAGACCCAATAATTCCATCGAAGCCTTCACACCAGCCGGATTTCCTTCAGAAAAATGAAGCTGCATTACCTTTAGCAAACGGTATTGATATTTTTTCGCCTCATCGAAATTTCCGTTTATCGCTGCCCTTATCATTTCACTAAAAAGTTGAGGAAATGCATTCGCAGCTACCGAAATTACCCCTTCATAACCAACTGCCACTTGTGAGACCCCAAGGGTATCATCCCCTGAAAGGACCTGAAAATCCGCTGGTTTTCCCGCAATTACATTCATTCCCTGCTCTATATTGCCTGAAGCCTCTTTTATGGCAGTAATATTGTTGTGGTCATGTGCGAGCCGAAGGGTGGTAGCCGCTTCCATATTAGAAGCAGTCCGTCCAGGTACGTTGTACAAGATGATCGGGAGATCGGTATTGGAAGCCACCGCATGAAAATGGGCGTATATGCCTTCCTGGGTAGGTTTGTTGTAATAGGGACTTACCGAAAGGATGCCCGCAGGCTGAAAATGCTTTTCGATTTCTTTGATAGACCTAATGATTTTAGCAGTATCATGTCCACCAGCGCCTACTACGATAGGGATTTTTCCGCCTGCTTCGTCAAAAAAGGTCTCAAGTACTTGATGGGTCTCTTGAGCTGAGAGGGTAACGGACTCTCCCGTTGTTCCCAGCGCAACCAGGTATTCTACCTTTCCCCCGATCAAATGGCGAATAACGCCACGAAGTGCCAGGTAGTCAGGATTTTGGTCTTGTCCAAAAGGCGTGACAACAGCTACACCTGTTCCAGAAAATTTTTGCATAAAATGAGGAGTTAGAATTAAAAATGAAAGGTTAGCCTCAATCGAGGGCTAAAATTACTCATTAAGTTGTGAAAAGCGATAACTTGTGACTTCAGGTTTAGACTATTCGCTAACATATGCATTTTCATCGCTTTTTCTTTTTACTGATAGCTTGTGCCTTCCTTTCGGCTTGCACAGGTTCGACTGTCGTTGATTTCCCAAAAGCTACTTCAGAAAGCCCGAACTTGATTTTTGTATTCACAGATCAGCATGCTGCCAAGGCATGGTCCAGAGGAGGAATTGCAGAATTGGAAACGCCCAATTTGGAGCGGTTGGCAGATGCTGGAATGACCTTTACCAATTGCATTTCCAATAATCCTATTTGCACGCCTTATCGAGCGAGTCTGTTGACAGGATTGCACGGCCATCAAAATGGCTTTTTGAACAACCACGACGATTTCCCCCTTGACAAAAATTTGCCTTCATGGTCGAAAATATTGAAAGCAGGAGGCTATACGATGGGATATATCGGGAAATGGCACCTTTATCCAGAATGTGAAGTGCCAAAATTTAAGGAGGGAAAAGTAGATAAACCAGCTGCGCTCACGCCTCCTAAATACCGCCACGGATTTGATGACCTCTGGATTCAAACCAGTAACCACAATAAGCCGCGTTCGACCTATTATTGGGATACAGATGGCCAGTACAAGCAATATGAAGGCTATGCGCCCACAGGGGAGATGGACCAATTGCTAGGGTTTGTCACAGCCCACCAGCAAGATTCCATGCCATTCTGTGCGGTATTATCGCTTTTACCCCCCCACAATACCTATGCGGGGGCACCAGCCCATTGGGTGGCCCATTATGACAGCATTGATACCCCTTTTTGGGAAAATGTGCCTGATCGCTATCGGACAGCACGGAATATGCGCAACCTCAAGGATTATTACGCCCAGGTATCGGCTATTGATGAGGAAATGGGGCGTCTACTTAATTTTTTGGAAGACCAAAAAATGGTAGATAATACCATCGTTATTTTCACCGCCGATCATGGAGATCTGCATTATGCCCACGGAAATTTTTGGAAAAGATACCCTTGGGAAGAGTCTGTCAATGTCCCATTTATCGTTCGGTTTCCTCGAAAAATACAGGCGGGTACAGTTTCAAAAACATTGTTAGGCGCAATAGATTTGGCACCCACAATTCTGGGGTTGACAGGATTTGGAGAAGCGATCCCTGAAAACATGCAAGGAATGGATCTTTCGCACGTATTTTTTGGCACAAAAGGACCTACACCTACTTCTCAACTAATAATGTATAACCTTCCCTCTCCAGATCACTATATTCATCGAAATCAGCCCAATCTCCCTGACTATCGGGGCGTCAGAACAGCCGAATGGACCTATGCCGTGCGAAAGCTGCCACGAACGGGAGAAGTTGTTAATTACCTGATGCACAATAACTTAACTGATCCTTTTCAACTGAATAACCTGATCAATAATCCTAAATTTGAAAAGCAGCGCGTCCTACTTCATGAGGAACTCGTGAAACAACTGGCGAAGGTAGGGGAGGAGAAATGGTTGGAGAATGTGCCGAAAAGATTCAGATAAAAAGATGATCTATTAAACCGTATACAACTCATTTCAAGAACTAGTGCATCAAGCCCTAAGTTCTTATCGGTTTGGGGCCGGATTACGCTCAAAAGCCAACTCACGCGCCGGAAATCCGGCCCAGCGCAAATAAATGCGCATGTTCTTAGTTGCCAAGCAAGCTGGCGCGGATTTCCGGATTTGAGGGGTTGGATCTTTGGAGTAATCCGCGCCCCACAGAATAACCGCTAACTATATTGTGCTTGATGAACTAGTATAACAAAATGAAAACTTTTTTAATTGCTTCAATTTCATCAGGATTTATTGCCGTGGGATTGTTCTTTTTAAGGGTGCTTCATCTTATTTCTCCCAGAAATGACGATAATCTTACACCTATTTTATTGGGGGCAATATTTTTCCATATTTTCTTTTTAGCTATCGCTCGTTTTGGAAATAAGCAAAACATTAATAAACGCCATTATTTGATTTTGCTGCGCCTCAGTTATTTATTCCTTTTGTTGATAGTTTTATTGGTTGGGTTGGTGTTATTTGTAGCCTCTTCAATTCCTTGGCGTTTTTAGAAGCACGACACTAGCCAAAACTTTAAACGAACTCTTGCCTTATAATCTCCTCCCCCGATGGATCATCCACTGATCCAATAGAACCATCGCAGCCATTGCCTCCACAATAGGCACTGCTCGTGGAACCACGCAAGGGTCGTGGCGACCTTTCCCTTCCAATATGACAGATTCCCCTTGTTCATCCACACTTTCTTGGGGCTGCATAATCGTAGCCGTGGGCTTAAAAGCAACGCGAAAGTAGATGTCTTCGCCATTGCTGATACCACCTTGAATGCCCCCAGAGTGGTTGGTATGGGTACGAATTCGGTCCCCTTCGCGATAAAACAGGTCATTGTGCTCAGAGCCTTTCATGCGCGTACCTGTAAAACCACTGCCCAGCTCAAATCCCTTCACGGCATTAATACCTAACATAGCAGCACCTAATGCTGCTGAAAGCTTATTGTAAATCGGCTCGCCGATACCTGGCGGAACGCCGCGGACACGGCAAGTGATAACGCCTCCCACCGAATCACCCGCTTTGCGGATGCTATCGATGAAATGGTACATTTTTTCCGCAATGATGGGGTCAGGACAGCGGACCGCCTGTTGGAAGGAGGTGTCCAACTCAAAAGATGTTGGTTCTTCCTTCATCTCAATCTGGTGAATGGAACTCACCCATCCTTGAATCTCAACATGAGAAAGCCTTCCAAGCACTTGCTTGGCGACAGCCCCGCCGATGACTCGAGCCAGGGTCTCCCTGGCTGAAGCGCGGCCTCCACCGCGATAGTCTCGGGTGCCATACTTGGCCTGGTAGGTGAAGTCTGCATGAGATGGGCGAAAGGCTTTTGCCAAATGATCGTAATCGCGTGATCGCGCTTGCTGATTGGGCACCCAAAAGGAGATAGGGGTGCCAGTAGTCAATCCTTCAAAGACCCCTGACTGAATCACAAACTGGTCGGGCTCTTTGCGCTGCGTCGTGATACGACTTTGTCCCGGACGACGACGGTCTAGTTCGGCCTGGATGGCCGACAGGTCCAGTGCTATCCCTGAAGGACAGCCATCGATCACCACGCCGATGCCTGCGCCATGTGATTCTCCAAAGGTGGTTAGGGTAAATAGCGTGCCAAAGGTGTTCATAGTGGTTGAGACCGCTCCCTGCGGTCGCTGCGAGACCGTTCGCTAGCGCTCACTGCGAGATCGTTCGTCGCTTTGCTCCTCACTGCGAGACCGCTCGGCTCGAAGACTCGCCTCGCTACGAGACAAAAGACACTTTTTCCTGTCTCGTAGCGAGTCTTCGAGCGGTCTCGCAGTGAGGCCTTCAGGCCGAACGATCTCGCCTCTCGCAGCGAGGGCTGAGCTTGCCGAAGCCCGAGCGGTCTCACCGCCGCTTGATTAAATCTGATACAAAAATAAATTCTTCTAATGGCTTACAATCTGCATGAAAGGCCTCCTTATTGGTGCCTTGCCATTCCTTTTTTCCTTTATACAGAAACATGATCTTATCACCGATATTCATCACTGAATTCATGTCATGAGAGACCACGATAGTGGTCATATTATACTCATAGGTGAGTTCCTGGATGAGCTTGTCGATGACAGACGCAGTGAGAGGATCGAGGCCAGAATTGGGCTCATCTACAAAGAGATATTTGGGATTCATGGCGATAGCCCGGGCGATGCCTACGCGTTTCATCATCCCCCCAGAGAGTTCAGAAGGATATAGCTTTTCTGATCCAGGGAGGTTCACACGATCGAGGCAAAATGCGATACGCTCCGATACTTGGGCAGGGCTATCATTGGTGAACATTCGGATGGGAAAGCCTACATTCTCCTCTACATTCATAGAATCAAAGAGGGCGGAGTTTTGGAAGAGCATGCCGATATTTTTGCGCAATTCCTTTTGTATGGCATAATCCGCCTGGTGAAAGTCAGTTCCATCAAAAGAAACTGTGCCCCTATCAGGCTTCAGTAAGCCTACAATACACTTCATCATGACACTTTTTCCACTGCCACTGGCCCCAATAATCATATTGATCTTGCCTTGTTCAAAGGTGAAATCGATGCCTTTTAATACTTCCTTGTCACCAAAGGATTTGTAAATATTTTGAACTTCTATTGCCATAAAATCAATTGAAAATGGGGAATTAAAAAATGGAGAATAGACCGCTCGGCTCGAAGACTCGCCTCACTGTCAGATCGTTCGCTTTGCTCACTGTCAGACCGCTTCGCTATGAGACCGCTCGAAGACTCGCTGTCAGACAAGAAGATTTGCCTTTAGTCTGACAGCGAGCCCGAAGGGCGAGCGGTCTCAAAAATCATAGGCATATGCCTTTAAAAATTGCTTCATATCTGCTTCTGTTTCGATAATATGTGTGCCAAATGTCAAGTTTGCCTCTGCCAATTGCTCAAAGACAATCGGCCGATCTTCCTCGTTGAAATTATACACATACGTTAGAAAATCCCAATCCCATTCCTCTTCACAGCCTTCGGGCATCTCAGGACGTACCTCCCCTGCATAAGTAACCCAGCGCTTGACGACCCGCCAGACGGAAGTCCACTTCGACTGATCGATGAAGATAGCCATGTCTGCTCGTGCTAGTTGTATGTCCAATTCCTCTACATAAATGCCCTCAATGATCCAGGCATCTTTTTCCACCAAGCGCTTTAAAGTCGCTTTCCATGCCTCTGGACTAGGTTCTCGCCAACCAGGCTTCCAGTAATGCTGATCCAGATGGATCAATTCCAAGCCCGTCAATTTGGCCAGCTCGTGGGCAAAAGTGGTCTTTCCGGCACCGCAGTTGCCGAGGACCAAAATACGCTGGGGAGATTTAATGAGATTATTAATTGAGTGATTATTAATTATTGATTCAGGGCAGTGTTTTAATGATTCAATTTATCCAATCATTAATCAATAATTGTTTTACCTAAACGCACTTATACCTGTCACGTCCATGCCTGTAATCAACAGATGAATATCATGTGTCCCTTCATAAGTAATGACAGATTCCAGGTTCATAGCATGGCGCATCAAGGGATAATCACCTGTAATGCCCATACCCCCAAGGACTTGGCGTGCTTCGCGTGCGATGTTGATCGCAATGTTCACATTGTTTCTTTTGGCCATAGAGATCTGCTGAGTCGTGGCTTTGCCTTGATCTTTGAGCTGGCCCAGACGCCAAGCGAGTAGTTGTCCCTTGGTGATCTCGGTGACCATCTCAGCTAACTTTTTCTGTTGGAGCTGATATGAGCCGATGGGCTTGCCAAACTGTGTGCGTTCCTTGGAATAAGTAAGGGCAGTATAATAACAGTCCATCGCAGCGCCGATAGCGCCCCAAGCAATCCCAAAACGCGCAGAGTCCAGACACCCCAGCGGCGCACCGAGTCCAGACTTTTTTGGAAGTAAATTTTCCTTTGGCACTTTCACATTGTCAAATACCAATTCGCCCGTAGCAGAAGCCCGCAAGGACCATTTGTTGTGGATCTCTGGCGTTGTGAAGCCTTCCATGCCACGCTCTACGATCAGGCCGTGGATGCGTCCTTCTTCATTTTTGGCCCAGACAATCGCGACCTGTGCAAAGGGAGAATTAGAGATCCAGGTTTTGGCCCCATTGAGCAAATAGTGGTCCCCTTCGTCTGTGAAATGGGTTTCCATTCCGCTAGGGTTGGACCCATGATTGGGTTCTGTCAGGCCAAAGCAGCCCATCCACTCGCCGGTGGCGAGTTTGGGAAGGAATTTTTTCTTCTGTGCTTCGGAGCCGTAGGCGTAGATGGGGTACATGACCAAAGACCCTTGGACTGAGGCCATAGAGCGAAGGCCCGAATCGACGCGCTCGATCTCTTGCATAATCACACCGTAGGTGGAATAGTCAAGGCCCATTCCACCATATTCCTCTGATACGAATGGCCCAAACATCCCCAATTCACCCATTCCAGGGATCAGGTGAGTAGGGCAGTGATTGTCTTGTGCCCATTGGTTGATATGGGGCGCGGCGTGTATATTGAGCCAGTCACGGACACTGCTCCGAATGAGTTTTTGTTCCTCTGTAAGTAAGTCATCCACCAGGTAATAATCCGAATGCTCATAGCGATGAGCTACATGGGCGTTTTGTTGCGTTGTTGTTGACATAGATAATATTTGATTGAAACAACAAAATTAGGCAAAATTTGGTTTCTTGAGCTAACTTGTTTGCTATTAAAAATCAGCATTAATATTGTTATAGAATCATAATATCCTGAATCACATGGTCACCTATTACCTCATGAAAGTCAAAGGGAAGGCGAAAATCCCTGACTATATACAACTTCGAGACGAGCAACTGACACTCATTGGCTATTTCAGGCCAGGCCGCAAGGAGCGCCTTGAAAAAGTCGTCAAGAATGCCGAGTATGCAGCGCAATTGCAATCGGTGATCGACGGCATGGAGGCGTATGGTAAGATGCAGAAGGTGGAGTTGGAGTGAGGGTGAGGAGGAGGAAAGTAAAAATAATTAATAATAAACAAGGAAGTCAAAAAGGAAGAATGACTTGGTTTGTAAACTGTTCTCCTGCAGGCATCTACGCATCTCCTCATTCAAAATTCAACATTCAATCATTCAAAATTCAACAATCACCTCCTTGTCCCAAACAAAATCCATTATCACATTTAAGAGCGTAAGTGCCCAATTCCTTGACCGTACCGTGTTAGAAGGGATTGATTTTGAGGTTCATATGGGCGAATTTGTCTACTTGGTGGGACGTACAGGTTCGGGCAAAAGTACGATCCTTCGCATGATCTATGCGGACCAGCACCCATCGAACGGTTTCATTCGAGTAGGAGACATGCATTTGGGGCAATTGATGGGAAATGATATTCCTTTCCTTCGGCGGAAGATGGGCATTGTCTTTCAAGACTTCCAACTTCTCCCAGACCGTACGGTGTACCAAAATATTCATTTTGCCCTCCGCGCCACGGGCTGGCGCGACAGCCGCAAGATCAAGCAACGCATCAGCGAAGTTCTCATCCAGGTGGGGATGACTGGCAAAGGCGAAGCCATGCCTCACCAGCTCTCAGGCGGAGAGCAGCAGCAAGTCGCCATCGCACGTGCGCTTATCAACGACCCAATCGTCCTCATCGCTGACGAACCCACCGGAAACCTCGACCCCGAGGCCAGCGACAAAGTCATGGACATTTTACAAAAAATCAACCTCTCTGGAACGGCCGTCCTCATGGCGACGCACGAATACAGTATCCTGAAGCGATATCCTTCGCGGGTGATTCAGATCGTGGATCAAGGCTTGGTGGATCATCCCAAGGCGCAAGGGTTTTTAGAGGAATATTGGAAGTGATAGGTAAAAACTTCTTTACTTCCTAAATCTTCATTCCTTGTTCGATATTCTGAAATCAATCATGACCTTCTCTACCCATCCTCTCCCCCCATCGCTCTCGCCATTTATCCACTCCATCTTCCACTTCAAGGACTTCGTTCCAGACCATCATATCGAGCGAGTCGTCCCCACAGGGCATGTGTTTCTCATCTTTGAGCTGGATGGTATGCCACGGCATACCTTTGACAATGCCACCTTGAAGCCCAATGCGACCTTCACAAAGGCCTGGATTTCAGGTATGCACCGAAAGTATATTTCGATCTCTGCCCACCCCAAGTCTGAGATGTTGGTTGTGCAATTCCGAGCTACGGGTGCATACCCCTTTTTGCACGTACCCATGCAAACGATAAATGAAGAAATCTTTCCAGCTGAGAAGCTATTGGGAGAGGAGGTATTGGCTTTGAGAAGTGCATTGATGGATGTCGATATAGTAGAAAAAAAGTTATTAGTTGCTGAGGAATGGCTGCTAAGACGATTTGACGCAAATAAGACGCCGCCAACTGATTTATTGACCTTGATTAACCACCTTCAAACGGGTCCTACAGTTGGCTATCAGGAGGCTTTGAATAATTACCCCAATTCCCAAAAGCACCTCATCCATCAATTCAAGAAATATGTAGGCCTGACACCAAAGTATTACCAGCGAATTTTGCGCTTCAATGAAATTTTGCAAAAAATTCAGCAAAAAGAAGAAATCGCTTGGGCACAAGTAGCCTATCAGTGCGGCTTTACGGACCAATCTCACTTTATCAAGGAATTTAAACACTTCTCAGGGTTCAATCCTGAATCCTTTACTCAACAAGCATTTCATCAGCAAGAACCCAATTTTTTCCCATTAGATCGAGAAGGTTAATTTTTTACTATATCGTGTGTTAATCACATGTTAATATTGTAAAAATTAACAATAAGATGAACATGGAAATTGCATTTGGAAACATTAATTGGCTATCAGTGATAGCTGCGGCCTTGTCCGCTTTTTTGATTGGAGGCATCTGGTATGGCCCATTATTTGGCCGAAGCTGGATGGCCGCATTTGGGAAAACGGAAGAGATGCTGAAGCAGCGAAGCGTGCCCAAAACCTTTGGTATCTCTTTACTTCTGGCATTGATTGCGGCAGTCAATTTGGAAATGTTTATCGGGGTGGAAGCGGATTTGGCATTTGGGACGATGGCCGGATTCTTTGCAGGTATCGGCTGGGTAGCTACATTTTTGGGAATTTTGTATGTATTTGAAATGCAGTCTTTGAAAGCCTATCTCATCAATGCGGGCTATTGTGTAGTAGCCTTAACAGTGATGGGAATGATTTTGGGCGCATGGTAAAATGAAATAATTGAATTGACATAAAAACATGGAAAAAGGACTATTAGAAAAAACGGGAAAACCCCTTTCGCATTGGATTGAGGTCGTTAAGCAATCCAAGCTAGACAAGCATACTGCGATTTTGAATTTCTTGAAATCCGAGCATGGATTCACCCATGGCTTCGCCAATTTTGTTTCGATGAAAGCCCGCAAGGCCGACGCAGGCTCCATGGATGACGCTGATCTCCTCTCCGATCAATACAAGGGCAAGGAACACCTTAAGCCCATCTATGAGAAACTCATAGCAGAGATCAGCACCTTTGGCACAGATATTACCAAGACACCCAAGAAGGCGAGCGTCAGCATGATCCGCAAGCGTCAATTTGCCCTGATCAAGCCCGCTACCAAAACGCGAATCGACTTGGGCCTGAAGCTGAAAGGCGTTCCTACGACTGATCGGCTGGAGAATTCAGGCCCTTTTGGGGCGATGTGCACCCATCGTGTCAGACTGACGACGGTAGAGGAAGTGGACGCGGAGCTGATTGGTTGGATTAGGGAGGCGTATGAGAAGGCGGGGTGAGTGAAGCTAGGAAAGACCTAGGAGGATTCACCCAAAATCGCCTATTAATCCTCCGAGGTCTTCTAATTTTACTAATTAATCACACCACACAACCGAAGCCATCTTCCATTCCTCATTCACTTTAATAAACTGAATCGTTTTCATCCCTGTCGCTTCAAAATACTGACCATTCAGTACCCCAGACTTCTCATAGCGACAAAACCGCTGGGCGATTTTTTTGAAGATTTCGGTTGTATGCGAGGTTTCCCTTTCACGAAAATCTGTCAACGTACCATCGGTAAGCATTTCTTCTCTTGGTTTGATAAAACTGTCAAGATCGTAGATGGCAGGTGTTTCAGCTGTATTATTGATGATGATTCCCTGAGGAATAAAGAGATTTTTGATGTCTTGAACATTGGGAGGTTTCCCTCCTGTGTTGGTGAATACTTCGAAGAAGCGTTCGGTAAGGGTGTCGATTGCTTGTTGGTCCATGTTAGGCTTTTTTTTAGGTTGAAGTAATTATTTCAAGGTAGAGAATTACTTTTGATCTATCAGAATCCTTATTGCTAACAACACATCAACATGAAACGCCAGACGCTTTTTTGTCTTCTCCTTTTACCTCCATTTTCCTTCCTTTTGGCTGCGCCTACTACCATCAGCCACCACCTCAAGATAGATCAACTAGGCTACTTGCCCACTGCGACCAAAATCTGTGTGATTTCTGATCCGCAAACGGGATACAATGCTGCGGCCAGCTTCACGCCGAGTTCCACTTACCAAGTCCGTCGTTGGGACAACGATCAGGTGGTTTTTAGCGGTAGCCCTACAGCCTGGAATAGTGGTGCAACCCATACACAATCAGGCGATAAGGTTTGGTGGTATGACTTCAGCGCACTCACGACTGCAGGTAGCTATTATGTCTATGATGTGACACAGGGAGTGGGCTCTTATCAGTTTTTTATCGGAGAAAATGTCTATCAAGAGGTGCTCAAGCAGGCTGTCAGGGTCCTGTACTATCAGCGGTCTGGGTATGCTAAATTGCCCATCCATGCAGGCGCATGGAGTGATGGCGCCAGTCACTTAGGGACAGGACAAGACCTTGCTAATCGACTCGTCACAAGTCCCAATGATGCCAGTACAGAAAAGGACCTCTCAGGCGGCTGGTACGACGCAGGAGATTATAATAAATACGTCAATTTTACCTTCACGACCCTCCATGATTTGCTATTTGCCTATCAGGAGAATCCCATGGTATGGGGTGATGACTACATCATCCCCGAATCCAATAATGGCATGCCAGATCTTTTGGATGAAGTGAAATGGGAGCTTGATTGGCTACTCAAAATGCAGCTGGCCGATGGCTCTTGCTTGATGAAAGTAGCGGTGACCGCCTTTCAGTCCGCGAGTCCACCTAGCGCGGACGCCTCGCCTCGCTACTATGGCGCTGCCCAAAGCTCCGCTACGCGGACCATCGCCAGTATCTTCGCCCATGCCTCGCTGGTCTACCGTTCGGTGGGCGTAGCTGCCTGGACGACGTATGCGGATACCCTCTTGGCGAGGGCGCAACGCGCCTGGAATTGGGTCGCAGCCAATCCTGGCTACTCTACCTATGGCAACACGGGATTCTCCAGTGCCAATCCCGAAATCAGCACCTATGAGCAGGATGCTCGCTTGGCGTGCGCAGCCGCATTTCTATATGCGGCCACAGGGAATACCAGTTATAAAACCCATTTCGAAAACTACTACCTTTCCTTCCACTCCATGGACTGGTGGTATTGGTACCCATTTGAATCCACTTTTCAGGATGTATTGCTGTATTACGCTTCCCTTAGCGGTGCCGATCCTACCGTCACCAGCAATATCCATGTACGCTGTATCACCTCGATGACAGGCAATAATCCTGAATTTTTGACGGCTTTTAACAACCAAATGGACGCCTACCGTGCCTACCTCAAAGACGCCGACTACGTCTGGGGCAGCAACCGGACCAAATGCCATGCAAGCTTACAATACCTCAGCATGAACACCTATGGTTTGGATGCAGGCAACGCCGCCAAATACCAAGAGGCGGCTGGCGGCTATGTGCATTTTCTTCATGGCGTCAACGCCCTGGGCTTCATGCTACTCTCCAATATGTCTAGCCTAGGCGGTGACAGCTCCGCCAATGAGATCTACCATGCTTGGTTTGCCGACGGCACCGTCTATGACAATGCCATGACGTCCGCTATCGGCCCGCCGCCTGCTTACTTGACGGGTGGCATCAATCCCAATTATAGTCCTGATGCTGCGTACATGGGGCCTCCCTTGATTCCCCCCTTATCTCAGCCTGTACAGAAATCCTATAAAGATTGGAACACCTCCTGGCCAGAAAACTCTTGGGAGATCACAGAGCCAGGGATTTACTACCAAGCGGCTTATGTCCGCTTATTGTCGCACTTTGCGCCTGATATTCAGAATCCTTTGGTGATAGGGGATCTCTGGGGACAGGGTTCCGATGAAAAACGAGAGGAGGTCTTCCTTTTACGACATTATGTGGATCCTTCGAACGTAGTGCTAGAAGTGGAAGGGCCACCTTCTTTCGCTATCGAAGCCGCTTTGCTGGCTTTGGACGGGAGCCTGCTAGTGACACAGACGGGACGGCTGAATGCTGCTGGCAATGGGACAATGGCGCTGCCATTGGAGAGCGTAGCATCGGGGTATTATGTCCTGCGTGTGCAAGTAGGGGAGGAGGTGGTACACCGAAAGGTGAGGAGGTTTTGAGTTTTGGGAAGATCGTTTTTTTACCTTGAAAATTTGCTGCAGATTACATGGATTAATGAAGGAAATCCGTGAGAATCTGTGAAATCCGCGACTTCTTATTCTTTCGCCTTTAAAACCCTTGATGACTCAATCTTACACTATAAAAAGCTTAAAGTCCTCTTGATAAAGGGTCGCACTATAGCAGTAGTTTTCATCAAAAACCAGCCCTTCTGTTTGGGCACCTTGAAACTGTGTCCCTTCTACTGCTACCCGGCGGAAGATGGAATTTGTCAAATTTGCATAGCGAAAGTCAGAGTATTTGACATTGCCATTGAGAAATTGCGCATTTGAGAGGTTGCAATGACTGAAATCAACCAATAAAAAGCATTTCTCGAAGATCGCTCCGCTTAGGTCTTGACCTTTCAAGCTTCCTTGTAGGTCCAAGTCAGTGAAATGCCTTTGGCCGTTTTGGTAGCGTAGGAGGAGTTCTGGAAGCTTCATTTAGTCTGATTACCCTTTTCTTGGACTTTCTTGAGTTCAGCCTGAATTTGGGAAAGCATGTAAGAGGATACTTTTTGAGATACTTCTACTATTTCATTTGGGGAAATGATTTGGTGGTAGAGCTTTTTAGCTTTTATGAAATGAGATTCGGTACTCCCTGTTCTGGAAAAGACCTCAGCTTGATAAAAGAATTCTTTGAAGTGGATATTTAAATGAATGGTTTCCTTATAGTCGGCTAGCCCTAACTTCTCAAAAGCTTGGTAGCCATATGAGATGGAAATCGTAGACAAATCATTTTTCCCGATGTGCTCTTTGATATTTGTGATGATATTTGAACGAACTATTCCAGAATATTTCCATTTACCCATCTTTAAATTATCCATTCTGAGATCAATTTCCACCTTCTTAAAGTATCGATCAAATTTCCCTAAGGTTGATAATGTTGATTGGATAAATGGCTCAAAACTGCTTTGAAACAACGTTTTTTGAACATCGATACTTCTTTCCGTTTTAACGCTTTGATCCTCATCCAGCCCCTCCAACTGCCGATCCAGCATCGCCAGCATTTTATCCAAATCCCCTTCCTCCTCAATAGATTCTCCAAGAGCAACTTTTTTCAAAAGCGACAAAGATTTGACCAATTGTTCCCCCACAAACATGACAAACTGATCGATTTCACCTTCATCGGCCAATTCAAGAGCGGTTATATAGGAGGTTCGCTCATCGGTAGGAATGATGGCAGGCGGAAATCCATTCATCATCAAAATGAAATTCATCAAAATCCTTGAAATCCTTCCATTGCCATCATCAAAAGGGTGAATGCGCACAAATCTGTAGTGAAAGATGCAAGCAATCAATAAAGGGTGATCCTTCTTTTCCTCACTTACCTTGCGGTACCAGGCCATCAATTCCTCCATTTTGGCAGGTGTCTCTTCGGGAGAGGCAAAGTAAAATGTTTCTCCCGTTTTTGTTAAGACATGGTTGGGAAGCCGTTTGTATTGCCCCACCAAAATTTTCTTTCTGCTCGGTTTTCCATCAAGGGTTCGCCCCTCACTATAAGTATCTGGGGGCATGATGATTGAATGCAGTTCGCGGATAAAGGTTTCCGTTAATCTTTCCTTCTGTTTGACAACATCATAGATATATTCAACTGCCTCATTGTGCCCTTTGATCTCTAAGTGATCTTTAAAGGGCTTTCCCTTTGCTGTAATTCCATGAAGGAGGAGGGCTTTTGTCTCTCCATACGTCAGGGTATTTCCCTCAATATTGCAGGAGTGATAGTTCCAGTCTAGCCGCAGTTTTTGGGTTAATCGGGCTGTTTGTTCACTGGTCAAGGGCCTGTAAGTGTCTACCTCTGTCTGCAAGGCATTGATTTGGTCAATTATATGTTTGAGTTCTGTGGCCATTTTGGGGGAAATGAGAATAAAAAGGGACTTTGTAGGGTTTCAGGATAAAGGTAGCGAAAATTGGATTCAACGTTTTTTCCTTTTTCGCTTTTTCCCTTTTAATGATTCCTCATCTTTTTTTGGGTAAAGGTAGCCATTAAGTTCCTCCTCCCAACCAGGATACAGCCAGTCTAGCTGTTTTCGCATCATGTCGTTGATGATATCACAAGCAATAGTCGTTTTCCTAGTAAGGCTATGCGAATAAAATCCAACATAGGTGAGGCTAAATTTTGATGCGTAGGGGTTTATCCAGTCAATATTTTTGAAAGAATACCCTTCATAGCTATAAATACCATCAACTAACATAAGATAGATACCCTTTTCAATCAAATGCTGGGTGATTTGCCGAATCCGTTGATGAACGTGGGCCATTTCCGTGGCGTATAGTGGGTCATCTATTGATCCTTCATCCAGTTCAAAAAAGGCCATACAACTTGCTAAATTATCAAAACTGCGTCTTCCCAGTGATTCTAGGAAAAGAATTCCTTCACTTTTAGGTAAGTCAGGCCAGGATTTATTGAGGAAGTATAACGGGTCATATTCTGTTAAATTAGGACGGCCTGAAATATGATGTAGCGAAGTGTCTGCTAGTCTCTTGAGAGAAAGAGAGCAACTGTCCAAAGAAAGGATTTTATACCTTTTTAGGATAAAAGGAGGTTCTTTGGTTTCTTGGTCCCAATGGACCTTGATATAGTATAGGTGCAATTCATCTTGGGAAGTGGGTTCCCATTTGACTGGGCAATATTTTTTGGTGGAAAAGTGGAAAAGCCTTCCTAAACGCATAAACTGGGCACTTTCTTCTAAAAAGAGCCGCTGTTGCCCTTGGATTAAGGTATTGATCATACAGGCTTCATAATGAAGATTTTGATCTTGCTCATCATAGGATCTATACCAATGATTTGCCAATAGACTGAAATCAAATCCTTTCTCAGAAACAGGTATTTGGGCATTCAGGGAAGAAAAGAATGATAAAGAGATTAAGAAGAAATAATGAAAATAAAGCTTCATGGACCTTTTTGGCACAAGTTAACCTTTGATAAAGTACATTTGTGTACCAAATAAAATCCTAATTTCCCCCAAATCCTTTAGCATCCCCCAAACTCTCCGTATCTTTGCGGTTTCAAATTCAGATCAGAAGAATTATGCGGGACAAGATCACCAAAAAGACATTTAACCCAGCGGTGCTGGAACGGACGATAGACGAAGCCAAGCAAGGCGTGGCTTATGATGGTCAGAAAGTCGAAGGCCAGAAGCTGGCCTATATCGAGACCTACGGCTGCCAGATGAACTTTTCGGATACCGAAATCGTGGCGTCTGTGCTCACAGAGATGAACTACGGCTTCACCACTGACGAGAACGCCGCTGACCTGGTATTCATCAATACCTGCTCGATTCGCGAAAACGCTGAATCCAAAGTGTGGAATCGCCTGCGTCAGCTCAAAGGTCGCAAGCGTCGCAATCCTTCTCTACTGGTCGGGGTCTTGGGCTGTATGGCTGAGCGCCTGCGCGACAAGCTCATTGAGAAAGAGCAACTTGTCGACATGGTCGTAGGGCCTGATGCGTATCGTACGATTCCTGCGTTGATCGCAGAGGCTGAGACAGGCCAAAAGGCCGTAAACGTCTTGCTCTCTCGCGAAGAGACCTATGCAGAGATCGCCCCTGTGCGCCTCAATACCAATGGCGTATGCGCCTTTGTGACCATCATGCGTGGATGTGACAATATGTGCAGCTTCTGCGTGGTGCCCTTTACGCGTGGGCGCGAGCGAAGCCGTGATCCGCATTCTATCGTCAGAGAAGTGGAAGAACTGGTGGCACAGGGCTATAAGGAGGTCACGCTATTGGGCCAAAATGTAGATTCGTACAAATGGTCATCTGACAGCTCTCTCAAGGGTAAAGCGCAGATCGAAAAAGCAGAGCGCAAAGGGGAAGAAGTGGAAACGGTCAATTTTGCTGAATTGCTGGATCGGGTGGCGAAGGTGAGCCCAGAGCTGCGTGTGCGTTTCTCTACCTCACACCCCAAAGACATCACCGATGACGTCATTCATACAATGGCGCGTCATGAAAATATTTGCAATTACATTCACCTTCCTTGTCAGGCAGGCAACAGTCGCATATTGGAACTGATGAACCGTGGCTATACCCGCGAATGGTATATGGACAAGGTGAACCGCATCCGCGAGATCATCCCTGACTGTGCCATCTCTACAGATGTCATCACAGGCTTCTCGTCAGAGACGGACGAAGAATTCGAAGACACTTATACTTTGTCGGAGTGGGCGCGATTTGAATCTGCGTTTATGTTCACTTACAGTGAGCGTCCCAATACGGCTGCAGCTAAGCGTATGCCTGATGATGTACCAGAAGATGTGAAAAAAGCGCGCCTGCAGCGCATCATCGAATTGCAAAATCGCATCTCTCATGAGAAGAATCTGGCTGATATCGGTAAGACGTTCAAAGTCCTTATCGAGGGCAATTCCAAGCGTTCCAATGACGACTGGTGTGGAAGGACGGATCAGAATAAAATGACGATTTTCCCTAAGACTGGCAATCATAAGCCAGGGGATTATGTGATGGTGAAAATTGAGTCAGCTTCGAGCGCTACGCTGAAGGGCGTGGAGGTATCATTGATGAAATGATAGAATGATAGAATGATAGAATGATAGAATTGAGGATGAGTGAATGGTAATGTCTTGTTCTAATTCTATCATTCACTCATCCCCTCATGCTATCATTTCTTCCCCTACTGCTTTACAAGCTTAACATGAGCTTTCTTGTCACCTTGACTGACTTCTAGTACATAAACGCCTGCGGCCAATTCCTGTGTTGGAAGGGAAAAAGCATTTTTTCCTGGGAAGGTCTCTACCCTTTGATGATATGCCTGTTGACCTACCGCATTTAATAGGGTGAGATCCAATGTTCCTGGCTGAGAAGCCATCAATTCAACAAAAAGCTGGTTGTTGACGGGATTGGGAAATGCCTTTAAATCTTTGATGCCAATGAGTTGATCATCAATTGCAGCGGCCCCGAGGGTTACGGTATTTTCATAGACACAGTGGTTCTTGTCTGTGATCTTCACATCATATTGGCCAATAGAGAGGCCAGAGGCCGTTGCGGTGGTAGAACCATTGCTCCACCGATAGGTAAATGGACCAAAGCCTCCATTAACATTTGCTACTATACTTGCATCATTAACCCCTGTACCCTGGTCGATATCAAAGTCTGCGGAGAGAATTCGATAACCATTTGGATAAAGATCACTTTCCCATACGCCTCTTCCGTAAGTCGCTGCACGAATTTTCCCAAAACAATAACTGATCTCCAGTTCACGAATCCTGACATTAGGAAGGTTGTCCATAAAGGGCTCCCAATCTCCTAACGTGCTGTCTCGGTAATAAATGCCTACACTAGTTCCAGCATATAAAGCTTCTTTGCTGCCATGCTGATAAACAATTGTCTCGACTGGCAGATTCGGCAAAGATCCAGAAATGTCCGTCCAGTTCTCGCCGGCGTCAGTGGTTTTCCATACACCGTTGGAATGAGATGCATAAATGGTGTTGGGACGTTCTGGGTCAACAGCCAAATCCATGAAATTACCTTGACCATCTTTAAAAGGAAATGATTCCCAGCTCACCCCTTTGTCCAGAGAGCGGTGAAACCGTCCAGAAGAAGCAGCGAAGATGAAAAATCCTTGGGCAAATTGAGGGAGTTCAATTTGAGAAAGGGTAGCTCCACCGAGGCTTCCTGATAGGTTATTCCAATTGGTGCCATCAGTCGTTTTCCAGATGCTTTGGAAACCAGCGTAATAGGTATTGCCATCGTTAGGGTCCTGGACAAATGGGGTAGTCCAAGCGCCAGTCTCATTGATGTTTTGGGCCCTGATCCAGCTACTTTGTACCCCAAAATCATTTTTGATCAGGTTGCCGTTTTGCCAGGAGTAAGCCATGAATAAGGGGGATTTCCAACTAAAAAGGCACTCCATGCCATCAGCCCCAAACTGATTAACCCACAGCGAACCATCATAGCGCATGGTACCGTTGTCTTGTGAGCCTGCCAGGATGCTTCCGTAGTCGTGGACTGAGGTCCCTAGGCGATAGAATTGGGTGATTGATAAATTATTATTACGGGCTGTGTATCCGGTTCCTAAAGGCAAACCAGAAGCCTGATATACGCCTCCATCACTTCCCACCCACAGCTCTCCTGTGACAGGACTGAACTCTATGTCATGAATATCTACGTGCATTCTTCTGCTTCCAGAACCTAATGCATTGCCCCAGTTCGTGCCACCATCTGAAGACCTTACACAGGGTGCATCACCCATAAATACATTGTCTGCATTTGCTGGATTTACACTCAGAGCTAGGTCATACCAAGATTGTCTAAAATTTAAATTAGCTGAGGTATTGGACTTTTGGGTAAAACTCTGCCCCGCATTTGTTGATAGATAAAGCCCCTCAAAATCAAATCCACCTCCTGACCCATGGGTATTTAAGACATAGACATAATCTGGTTCATCAGCTGAAACAGCCACCATCATCCGTCCCGAAGAACCTCCCCCAACAGAAGACCCAGATAATCCAGTTGCCCCTTGTGTCCAGGTATCACCTCCATCAACAGTTTTGTAATAACCTGTGTTGCCGCCAAATCCCACTGCATACATGATAGAGGGGTTAGTAGGATGAAAAACAATGTCTTCCAGATTAGCATTTAAGACATTGGTCCAGTTGGCGCCACCATCATAAGACCTGTCTACGCCTCTGGTACCAGCAGCAATGATGGTATCAGGATTGGTCGGGTGAATAAGCAATTCTTCAAAATACAAGCCATTGTTGCTTGCAGGGAACACATTTGTCCATGTATTTCCTCCGTCCGTGGATTTCAGAATCCCAAAACAAGGGGTATTCTGACCATCATTGTCGCCTGTTCCCATGTATAGAATATCGGGATTGGTAGGGTGAACGACGACATCTGAAACTCCCAAGGAGGGCAGATGGTCAGTTAGGTTAATCCAGCTTAGGCCGCGATTAGTGGTTTTCCAGAGGCCTCCACCAGGGGTGCCGGCATACATAATATCTGCGTCAGTAGGATGGAAGGCGAGGGCATTTACACGCCCCATACCTGTCGGCGTGGCGGCTATAGGACCTACAAGCGACCAATTTCCGCCATTTCTGGAAGAATTTTGGTGCAAGCGCATGTATTCTTGGAAAGTGCTTACCTCATGGCTCCTGTCAATATTTCCATTTTCATCCGCATAGCTTTTCATCAAATCCAGCCATCGAGCTATGGGTTTGTATCCTTTTTCCGTTGTTGGACGATTGCCCCACCAGTCTTTGACCGCTTTTTCGATCTCATACAGGTTTCGATTTTCACTATTCATCATAGATACCCAGTCCTTTTGAGCGCTGAGAGCTAGGGGGGCAACTAAAAAAACCGTCAAGATTACCTGAATCGTAAGCCTTTTTTTCATGTTAGAGAGGTTAGTTTATGTGTTGTTACAAAAATGATTCGCATCATGGCTTTTGCCAATCAGCTAATTTAACACATAACTATCTGTAGGCAAAGTCAGTTGGCTGACATCGCAAGAATGGCATACAGGTTTTGAGTTTTAGGTTGAGTGTTTTGGGTTGAATTTGCGCGGATGTACCATCGCTTTTTTGCTTTGTAAAAGGTAAAGATGTGATATTCGATCACTATACATCCAAACGGTTGTGGTGATAATATAAAAATAGAATCAGCATTTATTGTAAAAGACCTGCCAGGATCACTCCTAGCAGGTCTTTTCAAATTTGTCATGTTTGAAGCTTCCCAAAAAGAATCCCCAAACTCAAAACGCAAAACCCCAAACTCAAAACCTATCTCTTAGGTCCAGCCTCTACAATAGCAGGGTGCACTTGTTCTGCAAATTGGGTGAAGTTCTTTTGGAATAGCTGAATCAGCTTGTTCTTAGTTGCATCATATCCTGCCTGGTCCGCCCAAGTGTTTTTGGGGATCAAAAGTTCTGAAGGGACATTGGGACATGAAGTAGGTACTTCGAAGCCAAAATGTGGATCCACCACCATCTCTACTCCCTCAAAGTCGCCGTTGTGAATGGCATCGATGATCGCCCGGGTGTATCTCAGTTTGATCCGAGACCCTACGCCATGAGCTCCGCCTGTCCAGCCTGTATTCACGAGCCATGCAGTCGCATTGTTTTCCTTGATCTTGCGGGCCAGCAATTCCGCGTATTTGTTGGGGTGCCACATCATAAAGGCCGCGCCGAAGCAGGCAGAAAAAGTAGCCTCAGGCTCGGTTACGCCCATTTCTGTCCCTGCTACTTTGGCGGTATAGCCAGAGATAAAGTGATAACTCGCCTGCTCAGGAGACAAACGACTGATGGGAGGAAGTACGCCAAAGGCATCACAAGTGAGGAAAATTACATGATTGGGCTGTCCAGCGGTACAGGGGATTTGGACGTTATCGATGAAATTGATAGGGTATGATGCACGGGTATTTTGGGTAATAGATACATCGGTGTAATCTACTTTGTGAGATTTGGGGTCATAGACGACATTCTCCAATACAGTCCCAAAACGAATGGCATTGAAAATGTCTGGTTCCTTTTCAGCAGACAAATCAATCACCTTGGCATAACATCCTCCTTCAATGTTGAAGATTCCATTATCAGTCCAGCAATGTTCATCGTCACCGATGAGCCTACGCTTAGGGTCGGCACTCAAGGTGGTTTTGCCAGTACCTGAAAGGCCAAAGAGAACAGAGACATTATCGTTTTCACCGACATTGGCAGAGCAATGCATAGGGAGAACATTGTGCAATGGCATCAGGTAATTCATCACCGAGAAAATACCCTTTTTCATTTCCCCTGCATACTCAGTTCCCAAAATGACAATCTCCTTGGTTTCCAGGTTCATGTTGATACTGGTTTTGGAGGTCATTTTGGAAGTGTAGCGGTTGGCGGGAAATCCTCCCCCATTGTACACGATGTAGTCGGGTTCGCCGAAGTCAGCCAATTCCTCGGCTGTAGGCATGATCAGCATGTTTTGCATAAATAGGGCATGATAGGCCCGGGTGCAAATAATGCGGACTTTCAGCCGATATTTGGGGTCCCATCCTGCAAAAGCGTCAACGACAAACAACTGCTCACGGGTGTTTAAGTAGTCACATGCACGCTCTTTGTTGATCATGAACACATGCTCGTCCATTTCAATATTGACACTGCCCCAATCTATATTGGTATCAGAAGGCGATTGACGGACAATGCGCTTGTCTTTAGGGCTACGGCCCGTTTTTTCGCCTGAATAGACCAGCAAAGCACCGGTATCTGAAATGGCAGTGCCTTTCTCTGTGCGAAGCGCAATTTCATACAGACTTGGCACACTACTGTTTCGGTGAATCTTTTCCACCTCAATTTTGTACTGATGAAGGTTAAAACTCATTGTTTTTCCACTTTTGTTGATGGTTGCTAAAAATCGGCGCAAAACTAGTACTTTTTCATAACCCTATCACTATGCCTATAGTGATAAAAGTCACCAGAAGATAAAATCAGAATTTAAATAGCTATTTTGTCAAATTGGCCCTGCCAATCTCAGCTATCGATCTACACCCTGCCAGCCCCATGGTAAGCTCAAAATCTGCCAAATAATTTCGAATCAATTCTTCCACCCCTGCCTGTCCGGCAACAGCCAAAGCGTAAGCATAGGGCCGCCCTATGCCTACAGCCGTAGCACCCAGCGCCAACGCTTTGAACATATCGGCGCCGCCTCGTATGCCACTATCCAAAATGATGGGGACCTTGCCCTCCACTGCCGACACAATAGCTGGCAGGGCTTCTATAGCCCCGATGGCACCATCCACCTGGCGGCCACCATGATTGGAGACGAGAAGGCCATCGACCCCATGGTCGAGTGCCTTTTTGGCATCTTCAGGGTGTAATATGCCTTTGAGCAAAATGGGCAATTGTGTCCGTTCCCGAAGGAAGCTGAGGTCATCCCAGTTGAGGGTGGTTCGGGAAAAAATATTGAGAAATGTGCGGACAGCTTGGAGGGGTCGGCCTGAACGGAGATTATTAAAAAAATTGCCTGGATAAGTCCGATTCAGCGCTATGAGCATCCCAAGCGTATCCAGCGTAAGCCTTGGTTTGGGGCCAGCAGGCTGTGTTTCTTGGGGCGCGTCTATAAGTTGCTGGAAGACAGGGTCACTCACATATTGGGCTATGCCCTTGCCACGCAAGAAAGGCAAAGACGCCATATCGAGGTCGCGAATGCGCCAGCCTAACAAAGTAGTATCTAGTGTCACTACTATTGCCTCACAGCCGCAAGCTTCGGCGCGCTGGACCAGGCTCTCAACCAGTTCATTGGACTTGGACCAATAGAGCTGGAACCACCGAGGACTATCGCCCATTTGTTGAGCGACTTTTTCCATAGGCTCGGAAGCCTGATTGGAAAAAATCATGGGAATGCCTGTGGCCGCTGCAGCAGCCCCGACACGCAAATCACCTTTTTTACGCGCCAAGTCTAGGACCCCAACTGGGGAAAGGAACAGGGGTCCTGGCAGTTTTCGCCCAAATAATTCTATCTGGATATCTCGCTGGGATACGTCTTTGAGCATTTGAGGCTGGATACGCCATTTGTCAAAACCTGAGCGATTGTTGCGCATGGTATGCTCCAGCCCCGCTCCTCCAGCGATATACGCAAAGGCCTTAGGGGACATGTGATCCTTTGCTGCAGTTTCAAGGGCTTCAGGGTGTAAGGGAATCCTAGGACGTGTACCAGAAACGCCCTTTAGGTAGATTTCGCGCTGGCGCTCGCTAGGGGAGGAAGAAGTGGAGGTAGCCATGGGAGTAAATTAACAGGAAGAATACACTAACCTATAAAATTCACCACGGAATACACAGGTTTGCACGGATTAAAGAAGAAAATCTGTGACATCTATTGTTTTTTCATACCTTCAACCTCAAACAAATGATAGAATAGGAAGTATGAAGATTGCGAAAAAATTTCATTCCTATTCATCCATCATAATTTCTTCTTTTTTATGTCAACTGAAACTCGATACGCTGCTTTTCAAGAGGAACTCCAAAAGTCGGAGGCCATGGTATCAGCCTACCTTCACGATCACTATGCAGCTCGCAAAGATATCCGTCCGTCCATATTGGAGTTAGGGACGATGAGCTATTTAAAAGGGGGGAAAAAATTGCGACCTGCCGTGCTCATGTTGGCTTGTGGGGCTGTTGGCGGGGATAAGCAAAAGGCGCTGCCAGCAGCTGCTGCCGTGGAGTTATTCCACACCTGGACCCTCGTCCATGACGACATCATCGACAATGACGCGCAGCGCAGAGGGGTAGACACGGTACATATCGCCGGAGCTAAACATGGCAAAAACCATCATCAACTCTCAGATGAGCAAGCTGAGAAGTACGGAAGAGATGTCGCCATCCTTACGGGAGATATTCAGCATGGCTGGTGTATTTCGCTCCTGTCCGAAGGGTTGATGGAAACAGGGGTAGACCCTGTTGTCATTCTAAAGCTCATTACTGAATTGGAAACGCGGGTGTTGCGGACATTAGTTGAAGGCGAAATGCTGGATGTCGATTTTGGGTTGACTTCGAATGCAAATGGCTTGGAGGACGAGCAGATCATCGATATGCTCTGGAAGAAAACAGGAATCCTGTATGAATTTGCTGGATTAGCGGGGGGATTATTGGGAAAAAATCAGGCGGAGCCTGATGAGGAGATACATGCGCTCAAAGACTTTTGTTCCCTCTGCGGGACTGCTTTCCAGATACGGGATGATGTCTTGGGCATTGTAGGAAAAGCCGCCAAGCTGGGCAAGCCCGTAGGGTCCGACATCCGGGAAGGCAAGAAAACCCTCATCGTCAAGGAGGCTTTGCGCAATGCCAAAGATGTGCAAAGTGAGAAGCTCCTCCAGACCCTTGGCAATGCCAAGGCTTCTAGCAAAGACATCGACGATGCCATCCAACTCCTCGTTGACCTAGGCGGCGTAGAGAAGGCGCGAGGAATCGCCAATGGCTATATAGAGCGAGCCGTCAAGAAACTGGAGGTCGTCAGGCCTTCCCCCAGCAAAGACCTGCTTTACGATTGGGCACAATATCTCATAGATAGAAACCATTAGAAGAATTATTCATTGATTGATTATTGATTCATAAATTGTTCGTTTTTAGCAATGCATAATCAATAATCATTCATTCATTCAATCACTCAATTAATAATCTTTACATGAACGACCTCGAACTCTTTATGGAAGCGCCTGTGGCAACAGTGATCTTTGTGATCACCATTATCACGAGTATTCGCGCTTTTCAGAACCCCTTGATGCGGGAAAAGATGCTGTTTATTCCCTACAATGTACAGCATATGAAGGAATATTATCGCCTGTTCACCTCAGGCCTTATTCATGCCAATGGTATGCATTTGGGGATGAATATGATTGCCTTTTATTTCTTTGCTTTCTACCTGGAGTTGCAAATAGGTCATTGGCAATTTGCTGTGTTATATGTAGGATCTCTCTTACTCAGCGATCTTCCTTCCATGATCAGGCATAATAGCAGTTCGGTGTTTAGAAGCTTGGGCGCCTCTGGGGCTGTCAGTGGGGTGGTGATGAGTATGATTTTATTGGCGCCTGATATGGGTTTGGGCTTACTTTTTCTTCCCTTTATTCCCCCGATTCCCGCATGGCTTTTTGGCCTCCTATATATGGGCTATAGCTTTTATGCTTCCTTTAAAGGGCGCAGTATTATCAACCATGACGCCCATTTATGGGGAGGAATAGCAGGTATTTTAATTACTTTACTCCTACAACCAGAATCAGCGGCAAATTTTATTGATTGGATGACAGGGTAATTTCAAGAAAAAATATTATCCTTATAGGCAAAATTATTCCCTCATTACCTTATACACACACACATGGGTGATCTTAATGTAACCTCGATCAAAAATCGCGAAGAACTTCAACAGTTCGTCAAATGCTTACTCAAAGATGTCTATGCACTGGAGCGGATGCTCAAGGAAGAGTGGTTCGAAGATGACATCACGCGGATAGGCGCAGAACAAGAAATGTGTATCGTTCTCAAGGATCGTAAGCCTGCCAGCTTAAATCTGGAAGCCTTAGACCTCATCAGTGATGAGGATTTCACGACAGAGCTGGCTCGTTTCAATTTGGAGACCAATCTGCCTCCTTTGGAATTCAAAGGAACGTCTATCTCCGATATGCATAAATACTTGAAGAATAGCCTCGAAACGGCGATAGAGAAAATGAAACCCCTTGGCGTGGAAGCTGTTTTTACAGGCATTTTGCCTACCATCAGGCGATCTGATGTAGACCTCAAGAAGATTACTCCATTGGCGAGATACCATGCATTGATGGGAGGGCTTAAAGAAATGCGGGGGGACGAATTCTTTGAATTACGCCTTTCGGGGTTGGATGAGATCAATATCAAGCAGGAGTCGGCTATGCTGGAAGCCTGTAACACCAGTTTCCAGGTACACTTGCAGGTCGCTCCCAAAGATTTTGTATGGAAATATAATATTGCCCAAGCAGTCGCAGCCCCTGTGATGTCCCTGGCAGTCAATTCGCCTATGCTCTTTGGGCGGCGTCTGTGGAAAGAAACGCGCATCGCGCTGTTTCAGCAATCTCTAGACATCCGCACGTTCAGTGAGCACCTGAGAGATCGTAGCCCCCGGGTAACCTTTGGCACCGATTGGCTCAAAAATTCGCCTGCAGAGATTTATCATGAGGATATTGCACGGTTTCGGGTGCTATTGGCAACGGAGATCGATGAAGATGTTTTTCAAAAAATGGACGAAGGCATTACCCCAAAATTACGTGCCCTCAATATCCACAACTCTACAGTTTACCGTTGGAATCGCCCTTGTTATGGCATTTCTGGCAATGGCAAACCGCATTTGAGGATTGAGAACCGAATCCTCCCAGCAGGCCCCAGCCTTCCCGATGAATTCGCCAATATGGCCTTTTGGCTGGGCTTGATGAATGGCGTAGAAGAAGAGCAGAAATTTGTAGACAAAGTCATGCGATTTGACGATGCCAAAAACAATTTCTTCAGTGCCGCACGATTTGGGCTAGACACTAAATTTCACTGGTTCAATGGCCAGCGGATCTCTCCTTCCCAATTGATTCTCAAGCAATTGCTTCCGTTGGCAAGGGTCGGACTCGAAAAAGCCAGTATCGCCAAAGACGATATCGATTATTACCTCGGCATCATTGAAGAGCGTACCAAATCAGGCCAGACCGGATCTCAATGGATTCTCAATTCCTATGCAGAATTGAAATCTCAGGGAACCCCCAGAGATGAAATTTCTACTGTCCTGACGGCGAATATTGTCGAGAATCAATATGAAGGGAAACCGATCCACGAGTGGGATCTGGCTTCGCTAGATGCTGTCGATTATGAGCCTAGCTCAGTATTGGTGGAAGAATTCATGAATACAGACCTCATCACAGTGCGTGAAGACGATATCCTTGATCTGGTCGCCAACCTGATGGACTGGCGGCGCATCCGTCATGTATTGGTCGAGGACGAAAAAGGCAAATTGGTCGGCCTGGTTTCATCCAGAATTGTGTTGCGCTATTTCGCCAAGCGACACTTGGAAGCGGATCACACAGCTATTGCACCAGTAAGCGATATCATGGTTACCAATCCTGTTGTCGTAAACCCAGGGGATACCCTCCTACATGCAATGGCCTTGATGCAAGAACACAAAGTCAGTTGCTTGCCAGTAGTCAAAAATAAAGAGCTAGTAGGCGTGATTACCGAATCAGATTTTATGACTATCACGGGCAATTTGATGAAGCGGATTTCTCGCAAAAAAGAAAGCGGGTCATGAAGATTTTTTTAGGAAAAAAAATCTTGTTTGTGGGGATAGTAGGGTTGATCTTTGGCGTGTTATGGGGGTGTGGTGAAAAGCCTGCTCCCACAGATAATTCCGCAAAAGTAGCTAAAAGTCAGTCAGATACTGGCGTTGTTGTCATTCCCGAAAAACCAGTTCAAGTGCCGAAACTTGCCCCGGCTTCTGCGCCTGCTGAAGTGAGTTACTTGCGACATGAAGGGAATTTGGGAGGGGATCTTCTGATCACGATGCACTTGATCAAGCAAGATTCAGCTATTTCAGGCTGCTATTTTTACCAGAAAGTAGGCCGCCCCATTGGACTCACTTCTCATGGTATTCCTTCTGGCGTTGAGTTGTGGGAAAATGATCCTGACAACCCAGGCTCAGATGAACCGTCTGGCATATTCACAGGAGATTTCCTTACCAGCACCCGCCCAACAGGCTATTGGCGATCCCCCAATACAGATCAGCAAATCGATTTTCAGCTTCAAGAAAATTACCCTGTTGGTGCAACTCCAATAGCCTTGCAAGCTATCTCTAAAAAGATTCCTTCCTGTCACGACACTGCATGCCTTTCGATTGACCTGTGCTATCCACAGGTGAAAGCGGATGTTGGAGGTATCAACCACGCCATTGAATTTGAGGTATGTAAGCACTTGACAGGAGAGGATCGCGCACGCCATCCTGAAATGACGGTTGAAAAGGCTGCTACGGCCTTATTTCAAGAATTTGAAGAGTTGAAGGAGGGCGAAGATGGTAGTTCTTGGCAATGGTCCTATGACATCAATACAAGCGTCTATGCCAATGAATTTCATGTGCTTTCCCTAGCCCTGGAATGTTATTCCTATTCTGGGGGAGCGCATGGATTGCCTTATGAAACACGGCTCAATTTTGACTTGCGTACAGGCGAACGGATTCGCCTGGAGGATATCCTGGTGCCCGACTATCAGGCTATCTTGAAAGCAGATGCGCTGAAATACCTCAAGCTAAGTATGCAAGGAACGGTAACGGATCGACTATCAGATTTGGGGTTGAGCATCACCCAAGAAGAATTCGCCTTGCCTGAGAACTTTTATCTCTCCCAAGCAGGGCTTTCATTTATTTACAATCCGTATGAGATAGGCCCTTATGCCATGGGATTTGTAGAGGTGTTTTTACCGGCAAAAGTGGTCCGGAAGGCGATGCGCGCTGATGGAGTGCTGGCGAGTTACCTTCATTAACTTATACGATTAGGCAGCTTTATCCTGAATTTGAACATCTATTTTATAAGTGATCAAAATATCTTTCAATTCTTCTAAAAACCGCATCTTCATGTCTTCATATTGAGAAGCCATTAATGACTGGATTGAATCTTCCTTGTGGAATTCAATTCGTTCATTTAGCTTTTTGACTTGGTCTAAAATATCAATTACCCTTGCCAAGTCTTTATCAATTAAAAAATTCTCACTCATCTTTAAGGAAATTTATTTGAACAAACCCTTTGGGGTATTGTCTTTTAGCTCTATTTACCTTTGTCTGACTAAATAAGTCTTTCCAATATAACAAATCTGTGTGAGTAAATGAATATTTGGGATGGGATTCAGGGTAATCTGCCACCACATAAGCATCTACTACATAAAGTTTACGGGCATTAAGAGATACAAATTTATCACTTATCTTCTTTGAATTCATTTCGAAGTCCTCGAAATGAATGATAGAAACGAGGTCAATATCTCGCGGGTTGTATTTTGTCGTCACAAAACTTCCATCGATCCATTGATAAAAATTTCCGTTGAGGATTTGGCTAAAGTCTTGAAGGTAATTCAGATATTTTTCTAGCAAAAGATGCCGCCTTGAATCTTTGTCGAAAGAATTAACAAAAACTTCTTGAAAGTCTTCAAATGATATTTTGATGATCTCATAGGGTTTCAAGTTTCCCCTGCTATCGAAATTTAGTTCCATACGTCCTAATTAATAATTTAAGTATACGTCACGCAATTTCTCAAAATAATCTTCCTTCAGAAACAATTTGGAACGAAACCGAAGCTTCTCTGCAAAAGAGGATAAGCGGTCAGGACCTGCTAATAACCATTGGATTTTTTCAGAAAGCTGCTCACCCGAATCGAAATAATAATCTCCCTCTCCCGCCACTTCCCGGTGCGCCGGAATGTCAGAAAGCAGGCAAGGCAAGCCCGCTGCCATCGCTTCTGCCACAGCCAACCCAAACCCCTCAAATCGCGAAGCAGATACAAGCAAATCATACGTAGGGAGTTGATTCAACACCTCCTTATCATGTCCCATCAAGCGAACATGGGACAGTTTTTTTTCGGTAATCATCAAGGCTAATTCTTCGCGAAGAGGCCCTTCTCCAAAAATATCTAGGCTAGCCATAGATGGGGGCAGTTCCAGCATCGCTTCCACCAAAAGCATTTGCTGCTTCTCTGGCCTTAAATTCCCTACTGAAACAATCTTTACAGGTCCATTTGGTGGCTGTAATGGGCGAATCTTTGTAGGAATATGGACAAAATTGTGAAGAACAGTTTCTCGATGTGATATCCCAACTTGTGGTCCCACACATGCTTTCACAGCTTTCGAAACATAAATCGTATGCATACGATCTCGGTAAGTCAAGCGATCCAGCCAGCGCATCCAGTTGCGATACTGAGCGGTATTTTGGGGATCATACAGCAAGCTGTGGTAGGTGGTGACCAGCTTGACATGGGAGGGACAAGCCTGCCTCGCTACCATTGTCGCCCAATAAAGGTGGCTGTGAACGATGGCCACTTTTTCTGCTTGAATAATTCGTTTAAGCCGCCTTACAGCACGGAAAAAATGCCCTTTGCGCTTCATCCCAAGGCAATGCACACCCTTTACCTGTGGTGGCCAATCGTTCCACTCATCTTGTCCCTTCAAGTACACCAAAATATGCGCAACATCGGGCATGCCATGAATCACATCATGTACGATACGCTCGGCACCGCCAATTCCCAGGCTATCGATGATATGTAAAATGGTAGGCTTCAAGGATGAATTTTGAATGATTGAATGGTGAATTTTGAATGAATGGTGAATGAGTGAATGGTCAACTTAGGGGATAAACGGCGGATCAATTGCACAGCTACTTCTTTTTATTCAAAATTCTTTCATTCAACATTCAAAATTAATTCCCTCAAAAACTGATGTCCCAAAGGACTAAAATGCCCGTCACAATCGAATGATAAATACGGATAAGTCAAATTATTTTTCTCAATAAAGGTTTTTGCCTCTTTATACCCATCAACAAACGGGATGCCTTCATCCTCCAAAAATGCCCTAAAACGCTGGTAAGGCTGCTGGAAGTCGTATTTTCCTATTTCCTCCCCCAGCATTTCTGCTAGTTCTGTTTTATTCATAAGCTCATAGATAGAAGGAATGAGGATTAGGGTAAAATCGATTTCCTGGCTATCACAAGTCGCAAAAAGCGTCTTAGATGAGTGGTTCATTGCCGCTGCCGCTTCGCGCCATGGCTCCGACGGGTTGCGCAAAAATACGCTTAGCTCGAAAGGCAGTCGAGACTCCCCTCCTGGGGCTGCGCTCATGATATGACGCAGCTTATTGAGCTGCTGGATCACATGACTGCGCTTGAGCCATTGCCATCGACTGGTCTCACTATAATTTTTGTCCAAGACATAGTTCCCTGCTTTATCCTTGACCCAATGGGCGAGGTAGCCGCGATTGCCGCCATTGGCGAGCTGCTCAAGCGCCAGCGAGTTATTGCGGATGTCATTGGCGAGGTAAACAAAAAGGTAGACCTTTTTGAAGGGAATCTTTTGCGAAAAGTGCAAGAAATGCACCCATTGGGCGGCAGTCCCCGTCGAACTCATGCCAAAATTGAGGTGGTCATAGACGCTGTCGAGGGCGTTTAGTTGATAGATAAAATGCTCATCCTGAGACACTTGAACCCCTTCCAGCATGGAATCCCCAAAGTAGGCGATTTTTTGCGATTTAGCGGGATTCAACTCTGCGGCGCGCATGCCCAGCGAATTGATAGAGAGGTCCTCTACAGTGTAGCAGTCCGCGTAGCGGGCTGCAAGCTGATTGGGGACATGCCAGATGCCTAGGTCCTCATCGACGTAGTGATGGAGGGTCGTTTTCCCAGGATAAGGAACTACCCGCAAGATACCTTCTGCAATTAACCCCACAGCCAAGAGAATAAACCCCCAAACACTCAATACCCTCAATAAAAATCTGACCCTCAGGATTTTAATTTCCATTTTGATTTTCATTTTTATTCCACACGGCCCATAAATCAAAATGACAGCCTTGGAAGTCATCCTGAGCTGTCACAGGTCTGCCAGTCACAGCCTCTTCCATTTGGTACCCCAATGCTGCCAACCATCCAATAACTGCGGCCGCACTGCTTCCATGCACCTGCAAATTAGCCTCATCAATTTCAATAAACAGGTTTGGATGAAATCTTTTTAACGTTTTTTGACCGCCCCTCAAAACGGCCCATTCATACCCTTCAACGTCTATTTTTAGCCAATCCATTCGCTCAAGTTTTAGACGTACCACTGCTTCATCAAGCGTATCAAGTACTACTTGTATTCCCTCATCTGAAACAGCAATGCGTTTCGTCCCCGAATTGTCTGTCCGAGGTGCATGCATCCATGCGTACCCTGGGGCTTCTCCTAAGGCTTTTTGAACAGCTGTCACTTGCATAGAAGGATTTAAGGCCAAGTTTTTCTTTAACCGCTCAAAATTACTAGGATCAGGTTCAAAGGCGATTACCGCTCCTTTTTCCCCTACCATTTGTTTAGCTTTCAAACTAAATTCCCCCATATTCGCTCCAACATCCAGAAAAGTCACTCCTGGCTGGATCGCCTGAAAAAGGCGTTCCCGCCCTTTGTCTCGAATCCCCCAGTATAAGTGCCAATCCACGAAATCACTCAAATCCAATTGAAATTGAATTTCATTGATTGTCACAAGGCGTACCGTGCCCTTCGGATATTGATAGGCATTGGGAGGGAGCTTTGCCAGCCAATGATTTGGCAATCGCCCATAGGTCAAGGATCGCAACCCTTGCTCTAGCATTGGTATGCGAAAAACCTGTCGTAGCAGGTTGAGAAAATGAGTTTTTGGGGATTTTTTCATAGTTTTGGGACCGTTCGTCGCTGAGAGACCGCTCGAAGACTCGCAGTGAGGAAACATCCCCCATCGCACTGGCCGCCCCCTTCTCCTGCCACACAAGATTCCTTCGCACAAGGGGGATTGCCCGCAAGGCCGACTTCAAAGAAATCTCTTGTCTCGCAGCGAGGCGAGTCTTCGAGCCGAGCGGTCTCGCAGTGAGGGCGCAGCCCGAACGGTCTCGCCTCTCGCAGCGAAGGCCGTCTTCGGCCTGAGCGGTCTCTCCCAGAAATTCTCTTATCTTTGCCCGAAAAACCACCATGGCTGAACATATCCATCCTATCTTTGACCGCATTCTGAGTCGTGCTGACAAAGAAACTTTTTTGAAACAGCGCGCTTGTGTCATTTGGCTCACAGGCCTTTCTGGTTCTGGCAAAAGTACAATTGCCGAAGCCGTAGAGCAAGCGCTTCATGCCCAAGGCATTTTTACCAAACTCCTCGATGGAGACAATATTCGTAGCGGTATTAACAGTAATTTGGGCTTTTCCGTGGAGGATCGCCGCGAAAATATTCGCCGGATAGCTGAAGTTGCCAAGCTTTTTATGGAAGGGGGCGCGGTGACGCTTTGCTCCTTTGTGAGTCCTACAAAGGAGATTCGTGCTTTGGCCAAGGAGATTGTCGGAGAAGAAGACTTCCTGGAAGTATTTGTCCATGCGCCACTAGAAGTATGTGAGGCAAGAGACGTAAAAGGGCTATATAAAAAAGCCCGTGAAGGAATAATAAAAGACTTTACAGGCATCAGTTCTCCCTTTGAAGCACCAGAAACCCCATTTATTACCCTTCGAACAGATGAACACTCACTTGAAGCTTGTAAAAACGAACTTATTGCTGCTATTTTGCCACGAATTAGAAAGGAAGAATGAGGCGAGTAGGAATTCTTTCATTCAACATTCACCCCTTCGATACCCTTCGACAAGGCTCAGGGGGAACTCAGGGCAAGCATCCACTCATTCAACATTCACACATTCTATCATTTCCCCTTTAAATGGACTATAGAACAAGTCATCTTGACCAATTAGAATCAGAAGCCATATATGTCATCCGCGAGGTGGCGGCCCAGTTTGAGCGACCTGTGTTGCTTTTTTCAGGTGGTAAAGATTCCATAACCATGGCTTGGCTAGCCAGAAAAGCCTTTTATCCTGCGCGAATTCCTTTTCCCTTGATGCATATTGACACAGGTCACAATTTTGATGAAACCATTGATTTTAGAGATGATTTTATCAAAAAAATAGATGCGCGTCTGATTGTGGCACTGGTCCAGGATAGCATTGACCAAGGGCGTGTACAGGAAGAAAAAGGGCCAAATCCCATGCGGAACGCTTTGCAGACGACTACCTTGTTGGATGCGCTAGAAGCGCATAAATTCGACGCAGCCCTAGGCGGCGCCCGCCGGGATGAGGAGAAAGCACGCGCCAAGGAGCGCTTCTTCTCACACCGCGACGAATTTGGACAGTGGGAACCCAAAAACCAGCGCCCAGAATTGTGGGACCTCTATAATGGTCACAAGCACGCTGGTGAACATTTCAGGGTGTTCCCTTTGAGCAATTTCACCGAAATGGATATCTGGATGTATCTCAAACGGGAGAATGTGCCTTTGCCAAGTCTTTACTTCTCGCATAAGCGAGAAATGGTCAATCGCAACGGTGTTCTGCTTGCGGTAGGCCCTCACAATAAAGTTTTGGATCACGAGAAATCGGAAGAAATGGTTATCCGTTTTCGGACGATTGGTGACATCCCTTGTACAGGCGCGGTGGCATCAACGGCAGACTCTATCGATAAGGTCATTGAGGAGGTAGCAGCCACTCGTCTCACTGAACGCGGTGGCCGCGCAGATGACAAGCGTTCAGAAACTGCCATGGAAGACCGCAAGAAAGAAGGATACTTCTAAAGGCAATGGAAAATTGAAAATGAAGAATTAAGAACGAATAATTCTCAATTTTCTATTCAACATTCATCATTCAACATTCATAATTCCCTTTAATGGATTTACTCAGATTCACCACAGCAGGTAGTGTAGACGACGGAAAAAGTACCTTAATCGGGCGCCTGCTTTACGATACAAAGTCAATTTTTGAGGATCAGGTTGAGATCATGGAAGAGACCAGTAAGCGGCGAGGGGCAGATTACCTGGACTTGTCCTTGCTGACTGATGGGCTAAAAGCGGAGCGGGAGCAAGGCATCACGATCGATGTGGCTTATCGCTATTTTGCTACGCCAGAACGAAAGTTCATCTTGGCAGATACCCCTGGCCATATTCAATACACCCGAAACATGGTTACGGGTGCTTCAACTGCAAATTTGGCCATCGTCCTCATCGATGCCCGAAATGGGGTAGTAGAGCAGACCAAACGCCATTCGTTTATCGCTTCTTTGCTCCAAATCAAGCATATAGTGGTCTGCATTAATAAAATGGACTTGGTAGATTATAAGGAAAGTGTCTTTAATAAAATTAAAGAAGACTTTGAAGAATTCTCATCCAAACTAGATGTGCCAGATGTTCGCTACCTGCCTATCAGTGCTTTGAAAGGCGACAATGTGGTTTCACGGTCTGAAAACATGGATTGGTATGATGGACCTACATTGCTCTATACGTTGGAAAATGTCCATGTAGGGAGTGATCATAACCATGTGGACAGCCGCTTCCCAGTCCAGTATGTGGTCCGCCCACAATCAGATAAATTTCATGATTTTCGTGGATACGCAGGGCGCGTAGCGGGTGGGGTATTTAAGCCTGGGGACGAAGTCGTCGTGTTGCCTTCTGGCTATACCAGTACAGTCAAGTCAATTCACCTCTACGATGAACGCTTGGAAGAGGCCTTTGCCCCGATGTCAGTCGTTATGACTTTGGCTGACGACTTGGACATCAGCCGGGGAGATATGATCGTCAAGCCCAATAATCAGCCCGATGTAGGGCAGGACTTGGAACTGATGATATGTTGGATGAATGAAAAAAAACTCACGCCTCGCGGAAAATACCGCCTCAAACACACTTCGCGGGACGCCAGGTGCATCATCAAAGATGTTCGGTATAAGGTAAATGTGAACACGCTTCACCGCGTGGAAGATGACAAACAATTAGGACTCAATGATATTGGCAGAGTGGTGGTGCGAACAACGGTCCCAGTGATGCATGATGAATACCGAAAAAATCGCCTGACGGGCAGTGTCATTTTGGTGGATGAATTTACCCATGAGACGGTAGCTGCAGGCATGATTCTTTAATGATATGGAAATACTAGGCTATGGGCTAGCGGTGGTGATAGGGCTTGTCATGGGACTCATGGGAGGGGGAGGAGCCATACTCGCTGTAATGGTATTTCTCTACATTTTTCAAATTCCCGATATAGACTTAGTCACTGCCTACTCTATCATGATGATAGGGCTAGGGGCTACAGTCGCGACTATTCGACATGCCCAGAAGGGGAATATCGCATTTAAAATGGGGCTTATTTTTGCGATTCCTGTCATTTTAGGGACGTATTTTGCCAGAATTTACCTCATCAATTTAATCCCAGACCCCATTTTTAGCATTGGGACACTAGATATCAGCAAAAGGCTATTTATCTTAAGTATCCTGTGTATCCTTCTGTTGTATGCTTCCGTCAGAATGATCCGTTCTGCAAATCAAAAACAAGATTCTGTTGAATCAAAAGTGGCAGATACCCCTTATGTAAAAGTCATTCTATTGGGGCTTGCCATCGGTTTACTATCAGGTCTTGTAGGTGCGGGTGGCGGATTTCTGATCATTCCTGTGCTGGTCATGTTTCTTCATTTCCCGATCAAGAAAGCCATCGGTACAACCCTTCTGATCTTAGCCATGAAGTCATTTATCGGCTTTATAGGGGATATGCAAGCGGGTCGAGACATCGACTGGGCATTCTTAGGCATTTTTGGGACTTTAGTAGTTATTGGGGTGCTTATTGGCGTTGTCCTCTCTTCTCGTGTCCCGTCGCAAAAACTCCGTCCAGCCTTCGGTTGGTTTATTTTATCGATGGCGAGTTTGATTTTGGTTAAAGAATTTTTGCTGATCTAATGTTGTCTCCCAAAGCCATAATAGGGATGATCCATTTGGCTGCCTTGCCTGGCACGCCGAAAAACACTTTTTCCCCTTCCCAAATCATCGATCAGGCCCTCCAGGAAGCCGAGACCTATCAGCGTGCAGGAATTGATGCGATTGGATTGGAAAATATGCATGACTTGCCTTATCTGAAAGGGCAGGTAGGCCCAGAGGTCATCGCAACAGCTTGTTTAGCTGCCTATGAGGTAAAGCGCCTGACAGGCCTTCCTTGTGGCCTGCAGCTCCTTGCTGGCGCCAATCAGGCCGCTATGGCCGTAGCATTTGCAGCTAATCTGGACTTTATCCGAGCAGAGGGCTATGTATTTGCCCATGTCGCAGATGAGGGGATCATCGAAGCAAGCGCAGGAGAGCTATTGCGCTATCGGCGTCATATCGGAGCTGAGAACGTTGCCGTTTTTAGTGACATTAAGAAGAAACACAGCGCCCATGCCATCACAGCTGATGTAGACTTAGTCGAAACTGCTAAAGCAGCAGCATTTTTTCTGAGTGATGGACTCATCGTCACAGGAACCGCAACAGGAGAACCCGCCTCGCTTGACGATGTCAAGCAAGTGAAAGAAGCAGTGGACCTGCCGGTGATGGTGGGATCTGGCGTGACGGTGGATAATGTTTTGGACTATCTGGCGATTGCAGATGGCCTGATCGTGGGAACGTACTTCAAGCAAGGAGGAGACTGGCGAGAAGCGCCTGACTATGAGCGGGTTATGCGATTTATGGAAAAAGTTAGGGAAGAAAAGTGATTGCGGAACAAGGATTGGAGAACAAGGATTGAAGAAGGGAAATAGCCTCCTTACTTCATAAATTATCATTCCTTGTTCGATATTCGTCAATCTCCCTAATGCCTAATCGCCACCTTAGTCCCCACAGACAAAAAGGGATACAATTCATTTACATCTTTATTTTGCATGGAAATGCATCCTAAGGTCCAATTGAAGCGATTGGGGATGGCATAGTCCTGGCCATAAGGTACGCCGTGGATGCCGATTTCTCCCCCAATATTTGAACTGGCAGGGATCTGGCCTTCTGCAATCGCTTGGCGATGTTTTTTCCATGAATCCGCTGTAGGGTAATCTATCCAGATGAATTTTTGCCATTTGGGATGCTCCCGCATTCCTCGGATGTGGAAGGTGCCTTCTGGGGTACACTTATCCCCTTGGCGCAATTTGTCATCTATTGGGTTTTCTCCAAAAACAACCGCATAATGCTTGACAACGATGCTATCCGCTATGAAAGAGAGTTGGTAGGCAGATTTATGGATTCGCACATAGCAGTCCTTGCCTTCCAGACCGAGATAAGCCAACCTATTACTTAAGTCGACCGCATACAATGAATCTTTGGGCTCAGCCTGAGGAAGTTCCTGCCGGAAAAAAGGTTCAGGCCTCCAAAAGATGGTCAATAAAGCGCATCCAAGAACTAAGAGCAATAAGAGATAAAAAAGGGTACGCATGGGGAGGTAATTTTGAATGTTGAATGAAAGAATTTTGAATGGGAATTTGGGATTAAATGATAATTATTGATTCACAATTCACTCCTCCCTCATTCAAAATTCATCATTCTCCATTCAAAATTATTTCACTATCTATATCCTTCGGCTTGCAGCTCAAAAAGTTCTGCATAGCGTCCACGTAAGGCATGAAGCTCTTCATGGGTGCCCATTTCTAGCCGTTTGCCTCCCTCAAGCACAAGAATCCGGTCCGCCATACGGACGGTGGAGAATCTATGGGAAATCAATACCGCTGATTTTCCTGCTGTCAACTCAGCGAAACGCTGAAAGACCTCATACTCAGCGCGGGCATCCAAGGCGGCAGTGGGTTCATCTAGGATCAGAAGGGAAGCGTCACGCATATAGGCGCGTGCCAAGGCGATCTTTTGCCATTGGCCGCCAGACAGTTCTACCCCTTGATTGAACCGCCTGCCGAGGCGTTGTTGAAGGCCATCAGGCAATTGGCTGATCACGCTGTCTGCCAAGCTCAAAGAGGCAGCTTCCTCAATTCTAGGCACATCTTCTTTGGCCTCGATCCTACCAACGGCGATGTTTTCAGAGGCACTGAGGTGAAAGCGGACAAAGTCTTGGAAGATGACCCCAATGGCCGCCCGATAAGCTGTCAAGTCATATTCTTTAATGTCACGACCATCTAATAAGATACGCCCTTCGTCGGGGTCGTAAAGACGTGCTAATAGCTTAACCAGGGTAGTTTTGCCTGCACCATTTTCCCCTACCAGCGCCAATTTTTCGCCTGCATGTAAGTGAAAAGAAAGATCTTTTAAGACATAGGCATCTGTTTTCGGATATTTGAATGTGACGTTTTCAAATGTGAACCCTTGTTTAATCTTTTTGGGAAAGGGAAGCGCCTCCGGCGTAGAGGTGATTTTAGGTTCCATTTCAAAAAAATCGAACAGATCCTGCAAGTACAATGCGTTTTGGGCAATGCTTGAAAAACGAGAAAGAATACCACGTAATAGGCCTCGAAGCCGTGAAAAAGAGCCTGCCAGGAAGGTAAGGTCACCGATGGTCAATTGATCGCTTCCACTAAATATTGTGATGCCAAATACTTCTATTGGTACACCAATCGTCTGGAAAATGATGACAATATAGGCCGCATAATACCCTATATCTCCCAACCCGTTAAATACAAACCCCCAGATGGCCCGCTTGATCGCAAGGGCCTTATTGGCTCGGTAATATTTGTCGGCAAGCTTGGCAAAAGAAGTCCGAATAAAATCTGCCAACCCAAATATCTTCATTTCCTTGGCGGTCTCATCACTGGCCCCGATGTATCGGAGGTAGTCGAGTTCTCGACGTTCTGGTGTCCAGTTTCTCGCGAGTGAATAGCTTCGCTGATTGAAGTAAGTTTCACTCAGGAAGGCCGGAATCACTGCCAAAACGAGCAAAAGGATCAACCAAGGATTGAATATCACCAATCCTGCCCCCAGGAATATGATGGTAATCATATCTTGAACTTGGGTGAACATCTGTGACATCAGGACAACTCGCCCAGTCGTCTGACGGCGAGCTCGCTCTAGCTTGTCATAAAAAGTTGCATCCTCAAATTGGGGGAGATCCAATTTGGCAGCATGTGCAATTAGGCGCTCCGATGTCTTATTGGAAAATAGGTCTCCCAGTAAGGCATCCATCAAGCTGACCGCCCTGCTCAGCAAGGCGCTCAATAAGGCCAGGGCAAATTCAAATGCCACATAACGCCACATACTTGCCATGTCGCCACCCGTATGGCTTGCCAATAAGACAACCTCATCAATGATGAGCTTTCCGATATAAAGCGCTGTGACAGGTATCCCTGCTTGTAGGACACGTAATAGGCTGTTGGCCAGGGTCATGGGGGGGTGAGTCACCCAGACCAGTTTGAGAAAGCGTGGAAGGCTTTTGAGGGCTTGGAGATTCTCCCGCCAGCTAAGCGGTTTTTCTCGCTCCCAGGGTTTACTCGTTTTTTTTACTCCAAATATTCTAGAAAAAAATGACATGTAGAAAGGAACGCATGTCAGACCCGGATGTTTATGGTGGGGGGATAGATTCCCTAAAACGGGATGTACTTAATTGATGATTACGGGAAAAAGGAAGGGGTTATGGGTTTCTAATTGAATATTTGAGAAAAAATTGGCTTTTAGGGCGTTATTAGGGGATAAATACCTAAAGCAAATATAGGTGCGGATTTTGGAAGTTGTTTGAATTGGTCGACAAATAGCAGTGAGAGGGGTATAAGTGGCAATATTAAAGCGACAAGATAAAATTAAAGCAAGTTCAACATGCCCAAAATCCGTTCTTTATAAGTCCTTCCGATGGGGAGTTGTTCCTCCAAAATGGTCAGATGCCCTTCTTGGGTATCAATACTTTCAATGGCGTTGACATTTATAAGATAATTGCGGTGGCACCTGACAAAAGTTTCTGGGAGCCTGGGTTCCAATTCTTTCAAGGATATCTTGACGTTGAGGCGTCTTTTTCCCAAAACAAGGGTGCTGTAGTCCTTTCTTACTTCAATCCAGATGATGTCTTCAAAGAGGACTTTCAGGAGTTTATGACCTACTTTGACAAAAAAGCTATCGCCTTTAATGGTAGATTTTGGCAGGGATTGGGTGGCTTTTTGAGCTTGGTTCATCTGAGCCAATTCAATCACCATTTTTAATTCTTTATTAGAAAATGGTTTCAAAATAAATCCCATGGGAAACAGTGATTTGGCCCGATCAAAACTCTCTTCATCATGAGAGTCTGCTGTAAAAATGAGCGTTAGCTCTTTCTTTTTTTGCAATTCCTGGGCAAGTGTGATCCCATCCATGTTTCCTTTTGGGGAAACATCTATGAGGGCAATATCAGCAGAGTGGGCGTTAAAAGCAGTCAATGCATCTTTTGCATTGTCTACTAAATCCACGAGTTCATATTGCAGATCCTCGATTACGGTTTTGATTTTTTCAGTATTACTATATTCACCCTCTATAGCAAGTACCTTTACTTTTTCCATATCCTTCCCTATTACCTGGTTAAAGTGTGGTTTATTATCCCCAATATCGAACCCATTAAGTGCCTATTTTAGACTGGAAGTATAGAGGTAAGTCACATTTCCAGCTATAAAGGACACTCATGCATAATTTTATGCAAGAAGGAATCTCTCATTGGGAGAAAGCGACTACAAGCTTTATGAAAAGTAAAAGTGAGGTGGTGAAAAAGTCTGATTAACCACACTACAATCAATTTTTGCTCCCTTATCGCTTTTTATCTTATCCTAAAGATCTTGATAAAGAATTTCTCATTCTTTACCCATAGAAATTAGACAACAAAAGCAAGAAAGCTTTGAAAATATTACGTAATGAATTCCTTTGTTAAAGTACTACCTTCCATCAATTAAGTACCCAATATTACGGATAGCTGAATGAATTTCCAAATTTTGAGAGCTATTCGTTCAATATTGGATGTGCAATGGACTATATTTGATGAAATAGAGGGTTTTAGAGTAGTTATGCAGAAAAATGGGAGGATAGTTAAACTGTATAAATAACAAATTCAGTTTATCGAATAAAAAATGTACGTATTTTAACGTATAAAAATTTTGCCTTCAAATAGTCTCTCCTCCACAGCTAGAGCCCGCTCCAGCAGTACAACCATAGCAGTGTTGGTTCAGGATTATATCTCGTTCATTTAATGACTTTAGGTTGAAATCACGGATGTGATTGGGGGCATTTCCGGCAAGCTTTAGGTCTAGCATTTGGTTGAAGTCACAGTCATATAGGTGACCATCCCACCCTACAGAGAGGGTGTTTCTACACATGACCCCTAAGGCAGCTTCAGGATTGAATGCATTGACAAGTTCTTCCATATAGGTTTCGTACTTACCTGTATTGACCAGGTAGTCGAGGAATCGACTGATAGGAAGATTGGTGATCGCAAACAAGTTATTGAAAGAAATGCCATAGCCATCTCTGAGTTTTTTCTTAAACTGGGCTTCCAGCGTTCCTTGAGAATCGGGCAAAAAAGCCCCAGAAGGGTTGTATACAAGGTTTAGGGTCAATCCTGATCCTTCAACGCCATATCCAACGGCATTGAGCATAGTGAGGGCTCGAATGGATTTTTCAAAAACGCCTTCACCCCGTTGGGCATCTGTCCTTCTAGCGGAAAAGTAAGGCAGGGAGGATACCACTTCGACATTGTGTTTTTTGAAAAAATCTGGCAGATCGTAATATTTTTTGTTGGCAACTATTATCGTAAGATTACATCTAACCAGAATATTTTTTTTCATTTCGGACAACTTCTCCACAAACCACCGAAAATGAGGATTCATCTCAGGTGCCCCTCCCGTCAGGTCCACCGTACTAATAGAAGTTCCTTCAAGCGCATCCAAGCACATTTGCATGGTTTCTTTTGTCATGATCTCCTTCCGGTCGGGACCCGCATCCACATGGCAATGCTTGCATACTTGATTGCACATTTTTCCAACATTCACTTGAAAGATGTCCAGGGCAGTAGGTTTTAATGGCAGCATACCAATTTCCGCCATCTTGCTGGAAAAAGGCGCTACGCCTATGCTTTCTGCATCTGAAAGAATGCCGAGTTGGCGTTCGATATTGGCAAGCTCATGAGCCTGCGCTTTTAACGATTTTGTTAGTTTCATTACATTAACATTTCATTGGCCTTGTTCATCATCTGTACACCATGGACCAAGGAAGCTCCCCCACGAATAGCTGTGGCCACATGTACTGCTTCCATCATTTCTTCCTCCTCACACCCTTTTTTTATCGTGTCCTTGGTGTAAGCATCTATGCAATAAGGACATTGAATAGTGTGGGCAACTGCGAGGGCAATAAGCGACTTCTCCCGAGCTGTCAGCGCCCCATCTTTAAAGACACTGCCGTAGTAGTCAAAAAATTTTTTTCCAAGTTCTTCTTGCCAGTCTGTTACTTTGCCAAATTTTGCAAGGTCTTCAGGATTGTAATATGTATCTGCCATAGGTTATATATTTGTGTATTGCGACACGAAGGTATCAAATTAAAGGTAGTTTTTAGTGCAGGTTTGCCACATGGGCGACAAAGCGAGCCCTGAAACTTTTAGCCAACTGATGAAAAGCATATCTTCGCATTTCTGTTTCTAGTAGGTAGATCGTAATTTTAACCAATGGATAGCAAAGTAGTTCAAGGCAAAGCCACTCCCCGCGGAAAATTTCCCCATGTAAAGCGCGTCGGTGATTTTATTTTTATATCTGGTACAAGCTCTCGGAGGCCTGACAACACGTTTGTGGGGGTTGAAGTGGATGAAATGGGCACCACCAATTTGGACATCAGAGCGCAGACTCGCGCCGTCATCGAGAATATCAGTGATATTTTGAAGAGCGTCGGTGCTTCCCTGGAAGACGTCGTAGACATTACGACCTTCCTCGTCAATATGAATGACTTTGGGGGATACAATCAGGTCTATGGAGAAATCTTTGGATTTGATGGACCCACCCGAACTACTGTTGCCGTCCACCAATTGCCTCATCCACACTTACTGATCGAAATTAAAGCAGTAGCTTATAAGAAGGTTTGAGGTTTTGGGTTTTGAGTTCAGGGTCTATTTTGAAAATCTATCCTGACTTTTACTCCCTAATCTTTGAACCAAAAACACAAAACACAAAACTTAAAACTTTTCATGAACTCTCTTTCCCTTTTTGCTGAGCGCATCGACACAGCTGCAATAAGCCACACCCCTATTGCACAGTTGAGCTTGGAACAGCCTTTCTCTGTCGATGAGGCTTATGAGATTCAGCGCCAGTCAATTGAGCGGCGCTATGCACGAGGCGAAACCTATATTGGTGTCAAAATGGGCTTTACCAGTCATGCCAAGATGAAGCAAATGGGGGTACATGACATGATCTGGGGGCGGTTGACAGACGCTATGCTGATCCCTTCTGGAGGAACCATTTCGTTGAATAACTTTGTTCATCCACGCATAGAACCCGAAATCTGTTTCTTGACCAGTCGGGACATCAATGGTCCTATTTCTTTTGATGAAGCCCTCGACTATGTACAAGCTGTGGCACCTGCTTTGGAAGTGATCGATTCTCGGTATGAAAACTTCAAGTTTTCGCTGGAAGATGTGATCGCGGACAATTGTTCGTCTTCTGCTCTTGTAGTAGGCGATTGGCAGGATAAGCATACCGACTTATCAGCTTTGAAAATGGAAGTGTTTTTTAATGAAGAAAGGGTTCAGACTGGTACTTCTGCTGAGATTCTGGATCATCCGATTCACGCTTTTGTCGCTGCTGCCCGACTCGCTCATCAATATCACCAACCGCTTCCTGCGGGTTCGCTGATCATGGCTGGAGCTGCCACGCCAGCCACCCATCTCAAACCCGACTTGCTGGTGAAGGAAACGGTGGAAAACCTCGGAGAGGTGACTGTGAGGGTAATATGAGAGGAAGGGAAAAAATAGGAATTGCCTTTTATTCAACATTCAATCATTCAAAATTCAGTCATTCAACATTCATTCCATGCAACATAAAGAAGAAGCTTACTCAACTATTCACTATCACAGTTACCTGCAATTGGATAAGATTCTGGATGCGCAAGCACCTAGAAGTGAGGCATTGGGCAATCCCGCCCACGATGAGACCCTTTTTATCATTATCCACCAGGTGTATGAATTGTGGTTTAAACAAATTATTCATGAGTTGAGTTCGGTGATGGATATGTTTGATAATGACCGGGTAGATGAGCGTAATATGGGGGTCGCTGTAGCCCGTTTGGATCGCATCATTGAGATTCAAAAATTGCTCATTGACCAGATCCGAATATTGGAAACGATGACGCCATTGGACTTTCTAGACTTTAGGTCATACCTGTTTCCCGCTTCTGGCTTCCAGAGCTTTCAGTTTCGGGTGGTAGAAGTGCTATTAGGGTTGCAAAATTCGCAACGACTGACCTATCACAATACCCACTACGCCAGTGTATTTGCAGAAGATCAACAAGCGATTTTGAAAAAAATGGAGGAAAAACGATCCATGCTAGAACTGGCAGAAGATTGGCTGGAACGTACCCCTTTCCTCAATACAGGAAACTTCAACTTTCTCCAAGAGTTCACCGCTGCTGTCAAAGAAATGCTTTCCCAAGAGAAGCAAGCCATCCGTGATACGACTGCCTTGACAGAAAGGGAAAAAGAAATGCGCCTGAAGATGCTGGGAGATACAGATACTTATTTTCTCTCCGTTCTGGACAAGTCCCAGCACGAGAAGCTCCTCGCCGAAGGCAAGCTTCGCCTTTCTTATAAAGCGACCCTGGGCGCCCTCCTCATCCACCTCTACCGCGATGAGCCGATCCTTCGAATGCCCTTTGAGTTGCTAGAGCGACTAGTAGACATCGATGAGCTGTTTACGGCCTGGCGCTATCGCCATGCCCAGATGGTGCTGCGCATGCTCGGCAAAAAAGTGGGCACAGGCGGCTCCTCTGGCTCTGAATACCTCCATGCGACCGCTGCACGTCATGGTATTTTCTCAGACCTCCACAATATTAGCACCCTACTGATCCCCCGTTCCTCGCGCCCAGAACTGCCCCCCGAACTCAAAAAACAGCTGGCTTTTCATTATTCTGTGAAATGAGTTACCTCACTTATTTTCTTCCATTTTCTTCTTACTTTTACCGCCTATTTTAACGATCGATTTAAGCTAATTATATACCACATGCAACAGACTTCAACTTCGAATCAGCTTATACATCCAGACCGCTTTGTCAAGCGGCATTTAGGCCCACAAGCGCATGAGCTTGCCGAAATGTTAAAGACCATAGGGGTCGATTCCCTAGAGGAACTGGTAAATCAGACTATTCCTCAAGCTATCCAAAAATCGACGGCTCTTAGCATAGGGGAAGCAAAAAGTGAATACGATTACCTTTCTGATCTGCGTGAATTGGCAGCTGAGAATAAGGTGTACAAATCTTATATCGGAATGGGGTATCACGACTGCATCACGCCCTCAGTGATTTTGAGAAATATCTTTGAAAATCCAGGATGGTATACCCAGTATACGCCTTATCAGGCGGAGATCTCTCAAGGTCGTTTGGAGGCCTTATTGAACTTCCAGACCATGGTGAGTGACCTGACGGGCTTGCCTATCGCCAATGCCTCTCTTCTCGATGAGGCCACAGCGGCGGCAGAAGCCATGTCCATGACCTATGCCCTCAAACGCAAGAAAAACCGCAAATTGGAAGCCAATGTCATGCTGGTGTCTTCCAATTGTTTACCCCAAACGATTGATGTGGTTAAAACCCGGGCAGAAGCTGTAGGCATCGACATAGTCGTGGCAGATGAGCAAGATTTTGACTTGCATGAAGGGGTGTTTGCCGCTTTGGTACAATATCCACACGCCCATGGACTGGTCACAGACTATCAGTCACTGGGCGATCAATTACATGCTCAAGGGAGCTACCTGATTGTCGCGGCTGACTTGATGAGCTTGGCATTGTTAAAGGCGCCTAGTGAGTTTGGAGCTGATGTGGTGTTGGGCAATTCTCAGCGTTTTGGGGTACCAATGGGCTATGGCGGACCTCATGCGGCTTATTTTGCGACTAAAGATGAATTTTTGCGCTTGACGCCAGGCCGTATCATCGGTGTTTCTATAGACCGTCATGAGAATGCTGCGATGCGGATGACCTTACAGACACGTGAGCAGCATATCCGACGCGACAAAGCGACTTCCAATATCTGCACGGCCCAGGCCTTGCTTGCTATTATCTCTGGCATGTACGCCGTCTATCATGGCCCTGATGGACTGAAGGCGATTGCATCGCGGATTCACCTTATTGCCAGCGGCATTGCGAAAGGCCTTGAAATGCTTCAGGTAGAACAAGCTAACCCGCATTTCTTCGATACCCTCCTGCTCAAAATGGACGCCGAAGAGGTCACGCAACTCCGCGAATTGGCAGCTGATGCAGGGGTAAACTTTTATTACCCCGATGAAACCCATGTAGCCATCTCTATCTCAGAATGCACAGATGCGGCCGATGCGATGGATATTTTAGGACTCATTGCATCAGCCCAAGGCAAAATGTGGATGGCTACTGACTTTAGCGCCTTTGCCGATGACGCTGACAACCATATTCCGGCTGCTTGTGAAAGAAATACAGATTATCTGACTCATCCCGTTTTCAATAGCCACCATTCTGAAACGGCAATGATGCGCTATATCAGGCAGTTGGAAAATAAAGACTTCTCACTGGACTTTGGGATGATTCCTCTAGGGTCTTGTACCATGAAGCTCAATGCAGCTACTCAGTTGATGCCACTCAGTTGGCCAGAATTTGGAAAAATTCACCCTTTTGTCCCCAAAGATCAGGTAAAAGGCTACCTCAAGATGGTGGACGAACTGGGCGATTATTTATGCAAAATAACTGACTTTGACAGTGTTTCTTTTCAGCCCAACTCAGGAGCTCAGGGTGAATACGCAGGTCTAATGGTCATCCGCGCCTTCCACCATAGCAATGGGGACACCCATCGCAATATCGCCCTGATCCCCGAATCAGCCCACGGCACCAACCCCGCGAGTGCTGTGATGGCAGGCATGAAGGTCGTCGTAGTCAAAAATGACCCGGAAGGTAATATAGATATGGCCGACCTTAAGGCAAAAGCGGAACTCCACGCCGATAACCTTGCGTGTCTGATGGTGACTTATCCGTCTACGTACGGGGTATTTGAGGAAGGCATTATTGATATGTGTGATTTGATTCACGCTCATGGTGGGCAGGTATATATGGATGGGGCCAATATGAATGCACAGGTAGGATTGACCAGCCCAGGCTCTATCGGGGCAGATGTGTGTCACCTGAACCTGCACAAGACTTTCAGTATCCCTCACGGAGGAGGTGGTCCAGGGATGGGGCCGATTTGTGTGGCGAAGCACCTCTCGCCATTCCTCCCAGGACATAGTCTGGTAGAGACAGGTGGCGACCAAGCGATCAATTCTATCGCCGCAGCGCCCTTTAGTAGTACGTCTATCCTCTTGATTTCCTATGCCTATATCAAGATGTTGGGAAGTGAAGGCGTCACGGAAGCCACGCGCTACGCCATTCTCAATGCGAATTATATGAAGTCGCGATTGGAGGCACATTATCCTGTCATGTTCCAAGGACCAGCGGGCAAGGTAGCCCACGAGTTTATTCTAGACTTGCGCGCTTTTAAGAGCGAATTGGGACTGGAAGTGGATGACATCACCAAGCGCCTGATAGACTATGGCTTCCACGCGCCTACGGTCTCCTGGCCTGTGCCAGGAACGATCATGGTAGAACCTACCGAGAGTGAACCCAAAAGCGAGCTCGATCGCTTCTGCGACGCGATGATCGCGATTCGTGCGGAGATTCAGGAGATTGCCGACGGCAAGGCCGACCCAGAAGACAATGTCTTGAAAAATTCTCCCCATACTATGGCCGAAGTTACCGCAGACGAGTGGGATCATCCTTATTCACGTACACAGGCTGCCTATCCGATGGCTGGCATGGCCGCCAATAAGTTTTGGCCTGCTGTAGCACGTGTGAATAACACGTATGGCGACAGAAATGTCTTCTGTGTGTGCCCTCCGTTGGAGGAATATGCTTAGGAACGTTTTATGTTCTAGGTTTTGAGTTTTAAGTTGAGGGCGAGTGGGTTTATTCTTTGCTAAATCCGTTTAATCCACTCAATCCGCGTTCCCTCTTCAGGTGCTAAAGCAAATTGCTAAATGATTTACGGCTGGGTCGAAAGACCTGGCCGTTTTGGTTCATTAATTAATGGAAATATTTTTTATATGAAAATTTACTAATACCTTCAAAGAAGATTTATCTATCTTTTAACCCAAGTACTTACATATGAAAAAAATGAATGTAATCAACTGTAAAGGTCAATTAATTGTATTGTTTTTGTGTCTCTCTTTTGGGACTCAAGCACAAATTACTTTTCACTCAGTTTTATCCACTCCCACAATATCTACCCCACCCGAAGAGGGACTAAATGCTATTGAGGTAGATGTAGACCAAAATTATGTGTCATTAGGATGGGTTGATGACTTTGATTCTACCAAGAATTCAGAATTTTATTTAGTCAAAACGAATCCAAAAGGGGAGCTTATTTGGTCCAAAACTTATGGAACCCCTTTTCATGATAAAGGCTATGATCTCCTAATTGATTCCAATGGGGATTATGTGCTTGCGGGCGGAATAGAGAAAAAATTCAATGATCAAGAAATTCTATTGATTAAAACTGACTCAAGCGGAAATGTTCTTTGGTCCAAGCGCTATGAGGTGCCAGGCGTAAATCGCCTCTTTGACATAGAAAATGCTAACGATGGCTCCTATATTATGTGTGGAAATATTTATCGTAATTCAAATACAGAGGCCTTTGTTTCGAAGATATCAAAAACTGGAGATATTATATGGAATAAGATTTTTGTTAATGGCGCTATAGATATTAAGGCTATCCATGTCACAGACCAGGATGAAATCATAGTTGTAGGTGATTTAAGAGGAGGTAATATGTTGATGAAACTAGATAAAAATGGTAACATTATTTGGGAGAAAGAGCTGTCTTCCAATGGGCCTGGAGGCTTACGAGATCCAAGGGCAGTGACGGTTGATAACCAGGGGAAGATCGTTGTTTCTGGAATGGGAAGGGGGCAAATAGGGTCATTTCATTATGAGGCAGCATTTATTTTAGTTGCAGATAACTTGGGAGAAGTTGAGTGGGCCAAAAACTATTTTATGGAAGACGATTTTGTAGGGTATGATATTGAGATAGCAGATGATGGTAATTATTTGGTCGCTGCGGGACATGACTTTAATAGCAGTTTAGATCCTCCCAATGGCTATGTCATATTCAAAACAACCCGAAGTGGAAGCCTCTTATGGACAAACTGGATACAATCTTACATCAGTGCTGAGCATGACCATGTTGATTTAGAGACAACCTCTGACGGGATTATCTATGCGACAAAACATGAATATTGGATTGGAAATGATAGGTTAGAAGATGGGATGATCAATAAATTGGATGCAGTAAATACACCAACCCCTTGTTTTTCTGATGTTTCTTTTACGATCGTACCTATTAGCTCTTTCTCTGTAGATACCATTGGCTTCCCCCTTATTAAAGAGGATATGACTGACTCTGTCTGGGTAGTTCATAGCCAAAATATAGCTACCAGTATTGATGCCCCATGTAAAAATGTCAGCCTTGATGAACCTGAGATGTATTCTACGATAAGCCTATTCCCAAACCCTAATAAAGGAATTTTGTATATCTCTGGTCTCGTGGATAGAGGCAGACAAGATGTGACCGCTACCTTATATGATTGTCAGGGTAAATTAGTACATAAAACACTACTTAAGTATTCAGAAAATAGGCTTACTCTGCCTAAAATCCCTGACGGAATATATTTAGTTAAGCTTTCCTCACAAGATGTAAATGTAAGTCGGAAGGTGGTTTTACAGCGTTGATACATATGCAATATCCTTCAATCCCTCGTAGGTTTAAAGACCTGCGAGGGATTTTTATTTCAAACTACCCAAATCATTTTTTATAGGTTTTTAATATCTTTAACAAGACACCCACTTAAACTTAACAACATGCAAAAGTTATTTACCTTATTTTCCTTAATCCTTTCTACCTATTTCCTGAATGCTCAGGTAATCAACACCTTTCCCTACACGCAGGATTTTGAATCTTTTAATACTTGTGGCACAAACTGTGGCGCTTCTTGCACCTTGCTCGCAAGCTCTGGCTGGTCCAATACCTCAGGGGATGACCTGGACTGGATCGTAGATGTGGGGGGAACTACCTCGGGTTCTACGGGCCCTTCTCAGGACCATAACCCTGGTACCTCTGCGGGCAAATATATTTATGTGGAGGCTTCTTGTAGCGGAACGGGGTTCCCTACCAAAACGGCTTTATTGATCTCTCCGTATTTTGACTTTTCCCAACAGTCTTCGCCCATTCTGGAATTCTGGAACCACATGTATGGCCAGACGATGGGAACGATGCACATAGACGTAGATACTTCTAAATCTGCTACCCCTGTTTGGGTCAATGACATTGTACCAGCCTGGACGAGGAATCAGAATTCTTGGCAGTTCACGAGCATTTCGCTAGCTGCTTTTGGGAATAAAGATTCAGTCCGGTTTCGGATTAGGGGAATTACAGGCAGTAATTTTTATTCAGATATGGCGGTGGATGACTTCACCATTTTCCAACCCATCCCCAATGATGGGGAGATGAAGGAGATCACTGCGCCCATCAGCGGCTGCGCCGCTGGGACCAATACGCCCGTTTCCATTCGCATCGGAAATTTTGGCACCAATACCTTGGACACCATTCCCGTGGCTTATACCGTCAATGGTGGAGCCCTTACCATTGATACCGTATTTATTCCAATCGCTCCATTACAAGACACCGTATTTACCTTCACTGTAGGCGCAAACCTTTCAGTTCCAGGCCCTTATACCATTACAGCATTTGTCAATGGCCTCTCTGGAGACACCAATAATGCGAATGATACGGCTACGGCGAATATTACCATCTACCCAGTAGCTAGTGTGACGTTTCCGCATCTAGAGGACTTTGAGAGTGGAACAAATGGCTGGACAAGTGGCGGGAATAATTCCTCCTGGCAGTTTGGTAAGCCTGCCAATACCATCATCAATGCAGCCTCTTCTGGCGACAGCGCCTGGGTGACCAACCTTACAGGAAACCACAATGCCAACGAGCGATCTTGGGTCCAAAGCCCTTGTTTTGACTTGAGTTCCCTTTCTTTTCCCCATGTCGAAGTAGATGTCTGGTGGAATTGTCAAAATAGCACGGATGGGGCCAATCTGCAGACTTCTGTTGATGGCGGACAGACCTGGCAGATCGTGGGGGCTTCTGGCGACCCTGACAATTGGTACACGGACAATACCATCAATGCCAGCCCTGGTGGCAATCAGCATGGCTGGACGGGCAGAAATAGCCAGAATAATGGTTCTGGCGGGTGGAGAAAAGCCATTCACGAATTGAATGGCCTGGCAGGAGAGCCTAGCGTGATTTTCAGGATGTATTTTGCGTCAAATGGCGGCACCCATGACGAAGGCTTTGGCTTTGACAATTTCCGTCTATACCAACCAGGCCCCAATGATGTTGGCGTTAATGGCTTGGCAGCTCCTGGCAATGGAAATGCCCTAAGACCTGCCTGTTTTGGGCTTGATACAATTAGGGTTTCGGTCAAAAACTATGGTTCAGATACCCTTGACTTTGCCAATTCAAATATTCGTGTGATTTCGGTGGCTACTGGCCCTAGTAGTTCGATAGACTCAGTGACAATCACATCTGGCACCTTATTGCCAGGTGCATCTCTCCTGGTGACCACCAATGTGAGTTTTAATATGAGCCTGCCGGGCACCTACACCTTTACAGGCTACACCAAGTATCTCACGGGAGGCCCTGATTCCAACCCCCCGAATGATACCCTTAATCCCATTTCTATCACAAACGGAGCCGTATCCGTTTTGCCAGGAAGTCCTTTCTTCGAGGATTTTGAAAGCTTCACTACTGGCTCTCCAGGCACGGTTAGAAATGGATGGTACCGTACCACAACGGGGGGATTTCGCTGGCAGGTAGATAACGCAACCACCTCATCTGGGAGTACAGGACCTAACCGCGACCATACCTTAGGGACAAATGCAGGGAAATATATGTACACAGAAGCCTCCTCCACAGGTGGGCCAGCGTATTTGTATAGCCCATGTATAGACCTTACAGGCGTCTTAGGGCCCATCATGGAATTCTGGTACCATATGTATGGGGCCACCATGGGCAACCTTGTCACTCAGATTTATTCGAATGGGGCTTGGGTCCCTATAGACACCTTGTCAGGTCAGCAGCACGGCGGTAGCGGCGCTGCTTGGACTAAGCGAACCTTGAGCTTATCTGCTTATGCAGGACAAGTCATCAGACTACGCTTCTGTGGAGAGCGGGGCACGAGTTTTACGGGGGACATGGCAGTGGATGATATCAATATCTACGAACCGCAGCCGTATGATTTGGAAATGATTTCCATCGTTTCTCCTGTATCTCCTGGTTGTTCTTATACAGCAGCGGAACCTATTACGATCCAATTCACCAACGTGGGGATATTCCCCGTCAATTATGACGATGTAGAAGCGACCTTTACAGTAACTGGGCCACCGAATACAGGGCCTTTGAAGGATACTTTGAGTGGAACAGGCATGATCATGCCTGGGGATACCATTACCTATACCCTCTCGCCTACAGCCAATATGGCCACTTCCACCAATTATACCATTACTTCCTCGATAGACTTAACTGCTATTTCTGGATTTACGGATGGCGCCCCAATCAATAATTTTGATACGACTACGGTCATTCCAGGCCTGAGTGGCACCTTTACCATCGATGCCGGTTCACCCCCTAGCAGCACCAATTTCCAGACCTTTGCTGCTGCGCACACTGAGATGCGGACTTTTGGGATTTGTGGGCCTGTCGTTTTCAACGTCGTAGCGGGCTCAGGTCCATATCAGGAGCAAGTCCTGTTTGATGCGATTCCAGGCGCTTCGGCGACTAATACCATCACTTTTGATGGAGGACCTATGATGGAGACGGTATATGTGAATACCACCACTAATGGGCAGCGGGCGGTATTCAAATTGCGAAATGGCGCCAGTCATTATGTTTTGAAGCGATTGACGATTCTCAATTATGGGACGAACTGGGGAGTTGGTGTGCATATCCGAGCAGCATCGGATTATAATACGATTGATTCTTGCTTGATCATGGTGGATACCACCTTTAATAGGACTAGTACCAACTTTGTGGGGATCCAAATGGCAGGCAATGCAGCTACCAGTACCATTAACTCTGCTGATCATACCCTGATTATCAACAATACCATCCGCAGCGGCTATTATGGGGTGTCTATGACCAATGTCAGCACCACAGATTTTGCCACCAATAACCGCATCATCAACAATGTCTTTGACAACCAATACGCCTATGGCATTCGCTCTTATTATCAACATGCACCTGAGATACGCAACAACCATATCAGCCTTAGACATGCGCAAGGCACGATTGGGTACGGCATCTATCTGGGGTATTCTGATTCTTTTAGGGTGGAGGCAAATTACATCCAAGATCCTAAGACCTACGGGATTTATATGTTCAATGCCAATAATGCGACAAGAAGTACAGGCCGTGCCAACGTGATCAATAACATGATCTATGGCGTTTATAAATCTGGAACGCCTTATGGGATGTTCTTATCCTCAAATACGGCTAATATTAATTTCTACAATAATTCCATCGCTGTGACCTCTGGCAATGGACGAGGAATGTATACCACGACGACTGGGGTGTCAGGCTTGGATGTGCGAAATAACTCTTTTGCGACTTTCAATGTGGGGAATAATGGGCGCGCAGTATATGTACTCGATTCCACTTCCTTTTCCTTTTTTGACTATAACAATTTCTACAATAGTGGGCGAAATGAACTCATCTTCCTAGATGGGCGTCAAGTGACTCAAGCCGACTACAACGGCGCGGGTGGATATAATGTACTTTCGTCTCAAGGCGATCCTCTTTACCTAGATCCCTTTACTGACCTGCATTTGAAATCGTCGCCTTTGTGGGATAGTGGAAATAATGCGGTAGGGGTAGCAACAGACATTGATGGAGATTCGCGTCCTGGATTTGGGGGATTAATTGTCGATATAGGCGCAGATGAATTTGATCCGCCCGCGAAGGAAGCTGAATTGGCATTGATCCTAACACCCAATTCCGGCTGCAGCATGTCTGGGACCGAACTGGTGACTGTTCAGATCAAAAACAATGGGCGGGATACCTTGAAGCAAGTGAATGTGAGTTATTCGCTTAATGGGGCTACGCCTATCACTGAGACTGCCATAGTCTCTATCCCAAGTCGTGGCACTGCGAATTATACCTTTACTACAACGGCCAATTTGGCCACCTTGGGCAGTTATCAGTTTGATATTTGGTTGAGTGTAGTAGGCGATACGTGTTTTGTTAATGACTCTATCTTTGGGCATATCGTGGACAATGCACCTGTGGTGAACATGTTCCCACATACCGAGTCCTTCGAAAATGGACCCGCAGGATGGGTCGCTGGTGGTACCAATAGTACTTGGCAATTGGGCCAGCCCGTAGGAGCAGTGATTGACACGGCTTATCACGGAATAAAGGCCTGGATGACGGATACGACGGGTTTTTATCAGCATAATTCTTGTTCTTATGTGCTCAGTCCTTGTTACGACTTGTCTACCCTCGGCCTGCCTGAAATCAGGATGGGCATTTGGTACGACTCCTGGTCTACTGCGGATGGCACGGTGCTACAGGCTACCGTAGATTCGGGTCGGACTTGGACGACCATAGGGACGATGAATGCAGTAGGAAGCAGCAATTGGTACAATGCGACGGCTGGTGGCGGTGGGCCTATCACCTGCCTCAACCAGGCGGATCGCTGGACGGGGCGTGCTGCCACGAATAATGGCAGCGGTGGATGGCTATTGGCGACTGCAGAAGCGCCCAATCTTGCGGGAGAGCCTGAAGTACGCTTTCGCGTATTCTTCAGTTCCAATGGCACTTCCAATGCGAATTCTGATGGCTTTGCATTTGATGCCTTCTCGGTTCGAGACCTTCCTCCCAAAAATGTGGGCGCAGTGAGCCTCATCGAGCCGATGGATGGCGCTTGTGGAGACAGCTCGACGGTAATAGCTGTCACCATTGAGAATTTTGGTTCCCAGGCCCAACATAACATCCCCGTCGTCGTCAGGGTAGACACCAGTGGAACTACCATCGCTTCGGTGAATGCCATTTATACAGATACCCTTCAGGTCAAGCAGTTAGACACTTTGATTGTGGGAACTTTTAATTCCGCTGCGGGTGGCAGTTTCAATTTTACCCTATATACCAACCACCTCGGCGACTTGGACAATACCAATGACACAGCTTTTACAACGGGTGTCATCATCAATCCTATTCCTGCCCCTCCAACAGTGGTTAATGATACCTTGTGTGCCCCTGATTCGACCGTGCTTTACATTCTCCCCGATTCAGGCTTCACCTATATGTGGTATGATTCAGCGGTGGGAGGAAATATGATAGCCGGAGATACAACACATTTCCAAACGCCCTATCTGACAGCTACCACGACCTATTATGTACAAGCGATGGATGGTTCGGGCGGGCCTGGCTGTCTGAGGATTACTGAACTTAACCTTACGGGGACTGACGTCCTTGAGATCCAGAACATGACCAACGGCACCATAGATGCCACCGGCTGGGTAGCTGCAATAAGTGATTCTTATACCAATATCAATACGGTCAACTCTGACCTATGGAACCTCGGTTCATTTGCTGGAGGTGCCGTTGAATACCGTTCAGATGCCACAGGGCCCAATTATTGGGGCAGTAATATGTTCTGGAACCAGTCTGGTAGTCCCGGCTGGGCGATGATCATCGACGATCAAGGCAATGTCGTAGACGCCATTTTCTTCCAGTGGTCAGCGGCCAATATAGCCAACTTTAATGCTACGATTAATGGATTCACCATTACTGCAGCTGACATCCCATGGTTTGGGGCAGGTACCTCTACCTCTTCTAATCCTGGCGTTCTTTCACGAACAGGCGCTACCGATAATGACGATGCTACTGACTGGTCCCTCACCCAAGCTGCCAGCACTGGCCAGACCAATGCGAACCTTTCATTGCCTTTCACTGGATGTGGCGGTGGAAGTGGCTGCTTTAGCCCAAGAACCCCGATTACAGCGATTATTTCAGCGCCTGTGCCTGTAGACTTAGGCCCCGACAGGGTGACCTGTGGCAGTGCGATGCTTGATGCAGGGGCAGGATTTTTGGGATATAGGTGGAATACAGGCGATACGACCCAAATGATCAATGCCTCCGCTACCGGGGTGTATGATGTCGTCGTGACCAATACAGATGGCTGTGTGGGGCATGATACGGTGATTGTGAATATCAGCCCCAGTCCTACGGTTGATTTGGGGCCAGATACCACGATTTGTGGGTCTATTTTACTTGACGCTGGCAATGTCGGCTCGACATTCGCCTGGCAAGACGGCTCCAATTCGCAGACCTACCTGGCTACCAGTTCCAGTCGCTATACTGTGACCGTCACCAATTCCTTCCAATGCTCTTCTACTGACACCGTTGATTTGGTGATCAACCCTGTCCCAGTAGTCGATTTGGGCTTCAATCGGACGGAATGTGATGAGGCGACTTTAAGTGCCAATAACCCAGGATTTGGGGTGCTCTGGTCTACCAGTGATACGGTTCAGGACATCACCGTGACTACTTCTGGGAACTATTCTGTGACCGTGACAGATCCTTCAACGGGCTGTTTTACGATAGACTCTGTAAACCTCACCATTGCGGGTTCTCCTACTGTAGATTTAGGAGCAGATACCACTATTTGTGACGGGGACCCATTGGTGCTCGACGCGGGCAATCCAGGGGGCACTTACCTCTGGTCTACCGGAGGTACAGGTCAGACAGAGACTGTGACCACTTCTGGGACTATTTCAGTGATGGTAACAGACATCAATGGCTGTGAAGGCACAGATACCATCATGGTCGACACAGAACCTATCGCTACCGCTGACTTCTCGGTCCGCCAAGTAGTCGGTAGCCTGACTTTTGATTTCACCAACCTCTCAACTGGTGGAGCTAACCAAACCTTCTCCTGGACCTTTGGAGATGGGAGTAGTGATACCAGCAAAGATCCTAGTCATACCTATGCGTTTGATGGGAATTATATCGTCTGCCTGACGATCACAGATGCCTGTGGAGATTCTACGATATGTGACACCATTACAGTCAGCTTGGTCAATTCCCTTGATGGCAATCAGTTGGCGAGCCATATTCAACTCTTCCCCAATCCTTCGGATGGGAAGGTATTTGTGGCCTTTGACGGCCTCAATGAGGAAGTGAAGATCAGTATCACGGATATTCGTGGTCGTATGATCCTTAAGCGAATGGTCAGTCGATTTGAGCAACAATCAGCGACCGAACTTGATCTCCGAGAAGAGGCAGAAGGGGTATACCTCATTCACTTCGAGGTAGGGGACCAGAAACTGACGCAAAAGCTGGTCTTGAAGCATTAGTGCTTATCTGTAGGGGATTAAGAGGTTGATTTTGATCGTTTGGATGTAGGGACAGGACATGTCCTGTCCCTACATCCAACATCTCTTTTAATTTTTGGACGCAAAAATTAAGCGGGCACTTTTTTCATCTGAATAATCCCCAGTTTATTGAACAGGCGGATAACCGGGTAAATCGGATCAAACTCAAACCATTTTACCCCAAAATTAGGGCTGCTACTATGCTTGTGATGATTATTGTGAAAGCCTTCCCCCAGCATCAATATATCTATGGGAAAGAGGTTTTTGGAGGTGTCTGCCAATTCATAGTTTCGGTAGCCGTATTTGTGGGCAAACCAGTTGATGATCACCCCATGAACAGCGCCCATCATAAAGTGAATCGGTAGGAGCAAATACATCCACCAGTGCGTCGCAAAAGCCAGGTAGAAAGCAACATAAATAGCCATCCATACTGCCTTAGACCCCCTGCTATGGGCGATTTTCTCAAAAGAATCCCAACGAGGGATACCCTTCATAAATCGCGATTCCACATCTGCTTGCCGCCTGTAGATGGAACTATAAATTCGAATAGTCCGCATCATGAGTGCAAAAATATTTTTCTGATAGGTAGGCGAATGTGGATCGTGCTCAGTATCTGTATGAGCGTGGTGCATTCGGTGCAAAATGGCATAGGCATAAGGACTCAGATAGGAAGAGCCTTGGAGCAAATAAGACACTATAAAAAACACTTTTTCCCATGTTTTTGACATATCGAACATCCGGTGTGCTGCATATCTATGGTGAAAAAAGGATTGACAAAACAAGGACAAATACCAATGAAGAATAAGGAAAACCAGTATGATCATTTTCTGTAAGTAAAGAGGATAGGTAAATAAAAAGGAGGGCTATGACGAATATGGCTATGGGATAGAAACTCATCTTATCGCACTGATTGTCAATCAGTTGCAAGATTCTTTGTTAATCTAATAGCCAACAAGCTGAAGGAGGATGCCCAGTGAGGCAAAATTATTTGTATCTATCCGGGCCCAATATAACAAAGGATTCCCGTTCTCCCTTATTCTATTATTATTTCATAAGCTTTCAGGAGTCCCCGAATTCCCGATAATGAGAATTTTGCTCCTTTTATTCCATTATGTTCTGGATGAAATGTATAGTTGGTCGCTGTTCGAAAGTCAGCATTTTTAAGGGTCGTATGCTCAAAAGTGGCCCCTTGGAGGTCGCAATTGTCAAACACGAACTCTGAAAGGTCAGCCCCTTCGAAGTCCACGTCATGGAGTTGACAGTCAGCTAATTTCACTGTTTTTAGCATCATCCCATGAAAAGAGGAAGCAGTGAATAAACAGCCTTCACACCGCATAGAAAAGCCAAAAGAATGGCAATCTTCAAAGTGTAAACCAATCAATTTGCATTCTTTGAAATATACCTCCCGAAGAGCCGTCTGGTTGAGCACAGAAAGACTGAAGTCACAGTTCACAAATTCACATTCGATGAATTTTCGATCAGACAAGTCTACTTTGGCGAAACTACAGTTGACAAAAGTGCATTCTTCATAATGCCCAATTGTCACATCGTCAGCAGAGAAATCAATTCCTTTGTAGGATTCTAATTCAAATAATGGGATCATGAGAATTATTTTTATTCCCCTTCACCAAAATCAATTTCTCTGTAATCAATATCCAAAAAGGACTGATAATCAGCGTCAAGGAGATTAAACTAATGGTAAATTGATACCCATACTGACCAATAATATCTAAGTGAAAGGCTGAAGAACTCAGCAGAAAACTCAATTCGCCAATTTGTGCTAGCAAAGCTCCACCAAGCAAGGCCTCTCGCCAAGTCAAGGAAAATAACCGGAGGATGAAGGCATTGATAAGGTGATTGGTGATATAGACAAAAAATAGGATGATGGCTATCAGAAAGGCATTTTGGTAAATGAATGTAAAGTCAATTTGAAGCCCTATGCTGATAAAGAAGAAAGCCACAAACAGGACGCGAAAAGCATGCAAGGTGTTGTGAATCCACTTGGTGCTTTTTGCAGCATGCATGATCATGCCCCCCACAAAAGCACCCAAGGCAGGCGAAAGGCCAAATAGAGAAGCCAGTAAGGCGCCACCAAAGCAGAAAAATATCGCTACAAAGACTTGAAATTCATGATCGTTCTTGATGCTTTTGGAAAAAGGGAGTTTGACTGTCTGTTTGAAATAAATATAGACCAAGACAGCAATGATCAACATACCGCCCCCAATCATCAAAATGATATTCCCAGTAGGTTCTGAGGTGCCTCCTAGAAAAGAAGTGATGATCAAAAGCGGGACAACGATGATGTCTTGGGTCAGTAAGATACTCAGCACATTCTTCCCGATAGGGGAATCTACCAATTGCTTATCTTCCAATAATTTGATGATCACGGCCGAGCTACTCAGCGCGATGACAAATCCCAGGACGATAGAACGAGCGAGCTTCCAATCGGCAAAGTATCCAATCGCGTAAATGATCAGCACACTTAAACCCACCTGAATCAACGTGCCAAAAACGGCGATTTTCCATCGCTTCACCAGTTCAGGTAAACTGATTTCCATCCCAATAAAAAACATCAGGAGGATAATCCCTATTTCTCCCAGATGGTGAATGGATTCCTTATCCTCGATCATGCCTAGGCCTTGTTCTCCCAATACCACCCCAATCAAAATATACCCTATGATATAGGGCTGTTTCATTTTTTTGAGCAACAGGCCGATCAGGATCGCCAAAATGGCGAGAAGGGAAGCAAAACCTACAATGGGGTCTAGTTTGGTGAAAAGGAGCATAGGGAGAGGTATCTGCGGGTAAATTGTCGGGGTTACTCAAAATTAAAAGGGAAGGCATAGTATTCAGCGCCAAATATCGCCGTCACTACAACATAAACAAGAGCCTTCGCTTTTCCCACCATCGGAAAGCATCTAGGAGGTGTGTATCAGAATGAAGAGAAGTATTCATGTGAAAATGATTTTAGGAGGCTTAAAGATAACAAGAGAAGTGCAACTCTTTTGCGCTAACATGCTCCCACTTTGCTTTTATATCTATTAATCAAATTTAATATTAGTTAATAATCGGTCTGGGGTTGAAAACCGTACTTGCATGCATAAACTATAAAACAATTATTTATCATGAAAAAGCAAAACAAAAAAGCCAACACGATCCAGCCCAAACGCCTTCAACTCGACAAGACCATTATCTCTAGTTTCGACGCGAAACAAGTAAAGGGGGGAACTGCAAGGACTACAGCTGCCAGAGATTGGACCGCCGAAACTTGTATTCAATGGACGGGACAACGGGACTGCATTTAAATCGCAAGCCTGTAGTCAACCTCATGGCTTCTTTCTTTTGGAAAAGAGTCCTTTAAAGAAAATGCCCGGCAGAACGTTCTGTCGGGTTTCTTTTTTGGATATAAAAATAGGACTGGTCACATTGATTAATGTGACCAGTTTTTGGGGAGTAGAAGGGAATAAGGGAAAAACTGGCTTTAACATCTATTAATCAAATTTAATATTTGTTAATAATCGGTCAGGGGTTGAAAACCGTACACGCCTGTATAAACTTTAACCAATTATTTATCATGAAAAAGCAAAACAAAAAAGCCAACGCGCTTCAACCCAAACATCTCCAACTCGACAAGACAATTATCTCCAGTTTCGACGCAAAGCAAGTCAAAGGGGGAACCGGAGCCCGTACTGGAACTGGCAGCCTGACTACCATATCTGGTTTTCAGAATACGGGATATAAGGTTTGCGTTTAAATGGCAAGCCAGCAATGACCCTTATCGCTTAGTTCTTTTGGGAAAGAACCCTAGAAAGTAAAAACCCGGCGGATGCCTCCGTTGGGTTTCTTTTTTAAAGAATAATAGATAAAAGAGGTAATAGATCTACTCAACCCCTTTAAACATATCTGCAAGCATCTTAAACATATGTATCAGCTTTAATCTGTATTTTCCTTCACCTTTGGGGCATCAAAACACTAATCTCAACCATGCTTGACAGATTTCCTCATTATTTTCAGCTGGACTCTATGGACTGCGGTCCTTCTTCTTTGCGAATCGTAGCAAAGCATTACGGAAAGGACTATTCCCTTCAGTTTCTGAGAGATAAATGCTATATCGATCGGGAAGGTGTGTCGCTTCAAGGGATTGTCGAAGCGGCCGAAGCCATCGGTATGCGGACACTTCCGGTCAAATTGCCCTTTGATGGGAACAATAAAGACCAGGCCTATCTGACAGATGTCCCGCTTCCCTGTATCGTCCATTGGCGGCAGGAGCATTTTATCGTAGTGTATAAGATCAATTCCAAATATGTGTGGGTGAGTGATCCTGATTCCGGCAAGTTCAAACTGGATCACGAAACCTTTCAAAAACACTGGAAGGGAGATGGGGAAATGGGCATAGGGCTTGTGTTGGAACCTACGCCTGAATTTTACCAAAAAGAAAAAGAAAAAAAGAATAAGTCTAACTACCTGTTTCTCACTACCTACCTCAAACCCTATAAAAAGTATTTTGTCCAATTGGTTTTGGGCCTATTTCTGGGGAGCCTTTTTCAGCTTATTTTCCCCTTTCTTACCCAGTCTATCGTGGATGTGGGGATTCAAAATCAGAATATCGGATTCATCTATTTGATCCTCATTGCCCAACTCATGCTGTTTTTGGGGCAAACGAGTGTCACCATCATACAGAACTGGTTATTGCTTCATATCGGTACCCGTATCAATGTATCGCTAATCGCGGATTTCCTCACCAAGCTGATGAAGCTTCCGGTTGGATTTTTTGACGCCAAGATGGTCGGAGACCTCTTGCAACGCATCCGGGACCAGGACCGGATCGAGCAGTTCCTCACCAATTCTGCCCTGAATTTCATCTTCTCTGCCTTCAACCTATTGGTATTTGGGATCGTCCTGCTGATCTATGACTTTCGGGTATTTGCCATTTTTCTGGTTTCCAGTGTCATTTATATTTTGTGGATCATGATCTTTTTGAGAAGGCGCAAAGAGATCGACTACCACCGTTTTCAGGAACTCTCGTTACACCAAACGACCCTGATAGAACTCATCGAAGGGATGCAGGAGATCAAACTGCAAAACAGCGCGCAGAAGCGGCGCTGGCAGTGGGCGGACATTCAGGCCAAGCTCTTTGGCATCAATATGAAGGGCCTTGCCATCCAGCAATATCAGACGGCCGGGACCGGCTTTATCTCACAACTCAAAGATATTCTCATCATCTTTCTGACTGCCAAATTGGTGATTGATGGAGAAATCACTTTGGGAATGATGCTCGCTGTCCAGTTTATCATTGGGCAGTTAAATGTCCCCTTACAGCAAATGATCACCTTTATCCAGACGGGTCAGGACGCCAAGATCAGCCTGGAGCGGTTATGGGAAGTCCAGGAAATGGAGACGGAGGAAGAGGGGGATGAACATCGTGCACAGGAATTGCCCGAAGCTAATCGCGACTTTCAGATTGAGGACCTGAGCTTTCGGTACAATCAGCTCTCTGATTATGTATTGCACGATATCGACCTGACGATTCCCGAGGGGAAAGTGACCGCTATTGTGGGGATGAGTGGAAGTGGAAAAACGACCCTGGTCAAAATGCTGTTGGGCTTTTATCCGCCGACCGTTGGTACGGTCAAGGTAGGGGGGCTCAACCTCTCTGACATCAACCAGACCTATTGGCGAAGCAAATGTGGCGCCGTCATGCAGGACGGGTATATCTTCTCGGACACGATCGCCAATAATATCGCTGAAAGCGATGACCAGGTGGACCGGGCCAAACTCCTCCAGGCGGTCAAGGTCGCCAATATTCAGGAATTTGTAGAATCCCTGCCCCTCCGCTACAACACCATGATCGGTACCCGAGGCAATGGCATCAGCCAGGGGCAGCGCCAGCGCTTGCTGATCGCGCGGGCCGTCTATAAGGACCCCGAATTTCTCTTCTTTGATGAAGCGACCAATGCCCTGGATGCCAATAATGAGAAGGTCATCGTGGAAAATCTGGAGGCCTTTTTTGAGGGCAAAACGGTTGTTGTAGTGGCCCACCGTCTCAGCACGGTGAAAAATGCCGACAATATCGTCGTGATCGACAAGGGCAGAATCGCAGAACAAGGCACCCACCAGGACCTGGTGGCTTTAAAAGGGAGCTATTACAAATTGATCAAAAACCAACTCGAATTAGGCAGCTAAATCATCGTCATATGTCAGAATATACCCCCATTCAAAACCCCGAAGAAATCATCCTGAAGGACGATCGGGACGACATACAGAAAATCCTTGGCTATCCGCCAAACTGGGCCTTGCGGTGGGGCATTACGGCCATCGCCATCGCCATGTTAGGCTTTCTGCTTCTCGCCTGGTTGGTGAAATATCCTGACGTTATTCAGGCCCGGGCGGTGATCCTGACGGAGAATCCGCCGATTCGGATTGTAGCCCTTAGCAGTGGCAAAATCACCCAATTATTGGTGCAGGATAAAGAGGTGGTAGAAAAGGGCCAATTACTGGCTGTCTTGGAAAATCCAGCTGATCTCACGCAGGTCGATAGTCTCGAACGGCTACTTCAGCAACTGGAACAGCGGGCCTCACAAGACGATTGGGTAGACCTCACATTGCCCATTTTGCATGAGTTAGGGACTTTACAGCCTACTTATGCCACACTCCAACAAGCGGTCAATGATTTTTCATTTTATGCCAGGCAGCAAGGGATCTATTCGCAAATGAAATCCTATCAGGCGCAAATCAATCACCTAAAAGCCCTCAATCAGGCCCTCCAACAACAGCAAAAGACCTACGAACAGGAAGTGGCTTTGGCAAAAAAGAATGTAGAGCGAAACCAGGGGTTGAAAAAAATAAAGGCGATCAGTGCAATAGAGTTAGAAGAGTCCGAAAGGATGTATCTGCAAACCCGCCGGCAGGCCGAAAGCCTGCAAAGCCAGACCCTGAACAATCAGATTCAGATCGAGCAGCTCAATATTTCCATTGTCCAATTGCAGGAGAGTCGATCCAATGAGGAGATGAATAAATGGCTGGCCGTGCAAGCCGTTTTTGAAAGAATGGGAAGTGAGTTGGAGGGATGGAAGCAACAGTTTATGTTGCACAGCCCTATTGAGGGCCGCCTTTCGTTGACGCGCTTTTGGAGTCCGCAGCAATTTGTGCAAATCAACGAGACTGTGGCGACTGTGGTGCCTGAAAATGCCACGCATAAGATCATCGGCAAAGCCGCCTTGCCTATCGTGAATTCAGGCAAGGTGCAATCAGGGATGGAGGTTAATATTCAATTGGATAGTTATCCCTATCAGGAATTTGGCGTGCTAAAGGGGAAAGTGGGAAGCATGTCTCTGGTTCCTGATGAGGAAAGTTATTTTCTGGAAATCGAATTGGCTGACAGCCTGGTGACTACCTATAATCGCACTATCCCATTTGCGCAGGAGTTGCAAGGCAACGCTCGCATCATCACTGAAGACAGGAGGATACTGGAACGCGTATTTGACCAGCTCATGAATTTGTTTAAAAATAACTGATTATCAGTCAATTAAACATATGTGCTAGACATTTGAACATATGTAATTAACCTACTCTACGCTTTTCTCCACTTTTGAATCAACAAATTCACCCCCCCCAAAAGATGACCCATTACCAGAAACAACTCCCCCCATACCTATCAAAAATCAGTGATCAATTATTAGCTCACTTCCAGGAAGTGCCAGGTATGGGCTTACATGCGGGAAAATCAGGGATTGCCTTATTTTTTGCCTACTACGCTAGGTTCACAGGAGAGGAAAAATACCTGGATCAAAGCATGTCTATCATCAGCGAATGCACGGCATCGCTGGAGCATGGACTGGATATGTATAGCTTGTGCGGAGGCTTGGCAGGGCTAGCCTGGACGATTTCGCATCTGTCCAAAGAAGCATTCTTTGAGGTAAACCTTGAGGAAAATTTAGCCTTTATTGATGAATTCCTGGAAAAGCAGGCGGTCCTGGACATCCTCCAAAACCAATATGATTTTCTTCATAGCGGATTGGGCGTGGGCGTATATTTTTTGGAAAGGTATCCAGACAAAAGAAGCGCTGTTGCTTTGACCAAAATTGTGGATGCTTTGGAGACGGTGATGGTGGAAGATGAAGGATTAAAAACGTGGCAAGACCATTTTTCTAGCGAAAGGGGAAAACTGTGTTTCAATCTGGGCTTTGCACATGGCACGCCCAGCATCGTCGCCTTTTTGGCCCAACTCAAATACCAGGGGTTTGCCCATGACAAATTGGAGGATATGCTCACCCAAAGCGTAAGCTGGATGTTGAGACAACACCTTCCTGCAGGCGCCGCTTCCTGTTTCCCCAACCGCAAAAAAGATGGGCGATTGGAAGAGACCCACAGCCGGCTGGCTTGGTGCTATGGCGATCCTGGACTCGTCAGCGCCCTCTGGCTCGCCGCCAGGGCGATGGGAAATACGGACTGGGACAGTCAGGCAACAGCCATCCTCAGACATGCTGCCGCACGCAGGCAGGATACGGCAAGGATGCATGATGCCTCCTTCTGCCACGGTGGGGCTGGGGCCTCCCACATCTTCAGGCGATTCCATCGCCATACAGGAATCCCCGAGCTGGAGGAAGCCGCCGACTTCTGGTTGGATGATGTGCTCCAGAACCCTGATTATGCTAAGGCGGATGGCCTTTGGCAATTTTGGAAGGGGGACACTGAAACCTGGGCAAACGACTATTCGCTTTTACAAGGACTGGCAGGCATCGGACTGGCTATGATGGCAGCGCTGGACGAAGACCTCTCCGATTGGGACCGCAGCTTTATTCTTTCTTAAGATGATTTCGAATAATTATGAAAAACTATAGCCTCTTCTCCGAATTTCTCATGCGGACCCCCACCTTGCCCCTAAGCGACTTATGGGATCAACTAGCCACCAACGACAGCTCAGATCAGTGGTCGGTATCCCTGATGGCCGTCTTTCAGGACCCCAAAGTGCAGGAGGCCCTTTTTATCGGTTCTCCAAATCTCCACCAGCGCTGTCTGGAGTGGTTGAGAGGAGAAATCAGTGATGATAAAGAAAGGCGAAAGCTGGAGCAATCGCTGTTGCGCTATTACTCCCGCATGCACACGCGCTGTACGCCTTTTGGGCTGTTTGCTGCTTGTAGCATGGGAAGTTGGGCCAAGGAAACAAAGGCGGAACTCAAGCCCCTCCCACATATGACGCGTAATACGCGCCTCGATATGCACTACCTCTGTGCCCTGGCACAGCAGCTCGAAAAAGACCCTGCTCTTAGACCATTTCTCACCTATTACCCCAATTCCAGCATCTATGCATTTGGCCAAAAACTGCGCTATGTAGAATACATCTACAAAGATGGTGTACGACATCATCAGATTACGGGTGTTGAAAGCAATGATTACCTGGCCCGTCTGCTGGAGGCAGCCAAAGATGGGGCTTCATTTGAGCAATTGGTGGGGGCCATCACAGACGAGGAGGTTACCAAGGAAGAGGCAATCCCCTTTATTCACGATGTGATCAATAGTCAAGTCCTGGTCAGCGAGTTAGAACCCGCCATCACAGGCGATGACTTGCTGGAGCAAATGCTGGAAAAGCTTCAGCGCATTCAAGACCAAGCGCCACAGGATTCCCTCCAGCAGATCATAGATCTGCTCGGCAAGGTCTGGCGACTCCTGATGGACCTGGACAGAAATCCCGAAGACGACCATTTTACAGCCTATGGAAAAATAAAGGCATTGCTGGATCAACTGGGAATTCCCTATGACATCAAGAAACTGTTTCAGGTGGACATGGGCCGCAAAGCGAAGCATTTGCACCTACAAAATCGCCTGGCAGGCAGCGTCCGCCGTGGGCTTGAAGTGCTTAATCGCCTGAATTCACGCAAGATGGTCGCCAATAGCAACCTGAGAAGCTTTCAGGATGCGTTTTTTCAACGCTATGAAACCAAGGAAATGCCACTTCTCCAGGTACTGGACAATGAATCAGGCATCGGCTATCAACAGTCCGTCGGGCCTGGGGATACCCATCCCATGATCGATGATATTCAGGTCCACCAGGGTTCTGATTCTGCGCAAAGCTTCCAGATGGAAAAACAGGAAATCTTCCTGCTCAAAAAGCTGGTCGAGGCGACCAAAAACGGCGCATTTGAAGTAACCCTGGAAGAGGAAGAAATCCGGAAGTTTCCGGTAGGGTGGAGTGATATGCCCGATACAATTTCTGTGATGGGAAGTGTCATAGGTAAAGAGGACGAAGAGGAAGGACTGGAAAGGATATTGATCAAAAGTGCGGGAAACAGCAGTGCTGCCAACCTCATGGGGCGGTTTACCCACCTGGATCCGGAAATCGACCGATTTACCCGAAAAATCACAGCGCATGAGCATGACTTGCATGAGGACCTCATCTTTGCCGAGATCGTTCACCTGCCTGAATCGCGGATCGGCAATATCCTCATGCGCACCCAGGTGCGTCCTTATGAAATCCCCTTCCTGGCGCAGGCGTCAGTGGAGCGTGAACACCAAATCAGCCTTCAGGATTTATACCTGTCCGTACAGGAGGATCGCTTGGTGCTTCGTTCCAAAAGCAGGAATAAAGAGATCATTCCACGCATGAGCACCGCCCACAACTACTCCATGAGTTCCCTGCCCGTCTACCAGTTTCTGTGTGACCTACAATTTCAACAATTGCCGGGAAGTCGTTTTGCCGATCAGGTGGACTGGGTGGCGGGAGATGTCGTAGACCTACGGCATCAGCAGATCTTGCCCGGGCTGGGCTTTGACTGGGGACCGATGGCGTCACATTTTCGGTTTTTGCCAAGAGTTACGTTCCAAAACCTTATTCTTCACCGTGCAAAGTGGAACCTTGCCAAGGCCGATTATGAAGCCTTGATCAAGCTCTTCCCCGCCCAGCGGGCAGAAGGCATTCGCGCTTGGCGCGAGCAATTTCAGATGCCTCAGCATGTGTTAATCGCTGATTTTGACAATGAGCTCTTCATAGACCTGGAGCATCCAGCTTATCAAGAAATGTTTATTTCCACCTTAAAAAAACGACCCAATGTGACCCTGGTAGAGTTTTTATTTGATCCTGAAAAAGCAGTTGTCAGGGATTCCGCAGGGGAAAGCTACACCAACGAATTTGTCATGGCATTTGGTCGAAAAGCGGGGAAAGTGAGGATTCAATCGCGTGCTTTTCGGGAGGAAAAGCCCCAACTACAGCGGAGTTTTCAGCCGGGCAGTGAATGGCTGTATTATAAAATCTATGCAGGCGCCAGAGCCTCGGACGAACTGCTATCCAATGTCACGCTTGAATTGGTAGAAAAACTCAAAGCAGAAGGCCTGATCGATCACTGGTTTTTCATCCGGTATGCCGATCCAGATTTGCATTTTCGCCTACGCTTCCACCTCCAGGATGTGGCCCACAGCGGTCGAATTATCCAACTCGCTAATGCTCACTTCGAGGCAGCGATCCACAGCCGCAGGATATGGAAAGTCCAGCTTGATACCTATGAGCGGGAGGTGGAACGCTATGGTATTACCAGTATGGAGCTGTCGGAGCAGCTCTCTTACCGCGACAGCGAAGCCTGTCTGCGGTTCCTGCACGAAGCGCAGGACTATGAAGACCCAGAACTGCTGCGCTGGTACTACGCCATGATCAATATTCATATGTTTTTGGATGCCTTCCAGCTCGATCTGGAAGCCAAGACTCAGCTCATGAGCAGCCTGCAAAACAGCTTTGCCATAGAATTTAATGCCAAAAACAAGCAGAGCGCCAAGCAGCTCAGCGAAAAATACCGCGACCACCGCGAAGCCATCGACGACATCGTCCAAGGACGTCTCGAAGGCTTTCCCGAAGAATTACTGGCCATTCTTCAGCAAAAATCTGCTGCCATCACTCCTGCGTGTCAGGAGATCCTGACGCTGGAAGCGGCGGATGACCTCTATGTGTCCAGGCACGGGCTGCTGAGCAGCCATATTCATATGATCATGAATCGCCTCTTTCGCTCCCAGCAGCGAAAATATGAGCTGATCATCTACGATATGCTGGCAAGAGCGTATCGCTCGGCGTTGGCGAGGGTGGGGAAGGGGTAGGGAAACATCTCCCATCGCACGGGCGCAACCTCTTCAAAGAGGGCTTCGCGCAGGGCCGCTTGTTTGCTGCTGTTGCAGCATAAGCATAGTTGCTCCTGTGTGGAGCCGAAGGAGGTCAGGGCTGTGCACATTATATCGCCGGCGATGAAAAGATCGAAGTCCAATTGGCTCCTACACAGTATAAGGAAGCGTATGGGTGAATGGGGCTTTTATTGGACAAAAGCGAAACAGATTTACTTCCTGTTTCGCCTTTTTGGCCCATGACATCAACCCGATTCTTAGCCATCAATCTCCCTCTGGAGACAAATACTTATACACAACCCCAGCCAAAATCGCCCCTACAATAGGTGCCACCCAGAAGAGCCATAATTGCTCTAAGGCCCAGCCGCCGGCGAATAGGGCCTGGCTCGTACTACGGGCAGGGTTCACTGAGGTATTGGTGACAGGAATACTGATCAGGTGAATCAAGGTCAATCCCAGACCGATGGCAAATCCGGCAAAGCCTTTTGGGGCTTTGGAATGCGTAGCGCCTAAGATGATCATCAAGAACATAAAGGTCATCACCACAGGAAAGGAAAACCCATTTTGTAATCCATATTCTCTCAGAAGAAAAGTAGTGACGATAAAAAATAATCCAATAGCTCCCAGATACCCTAAGGCCATCCAAAATCTTTTAAATCGGGAATAGTGCAGGTGGACAGCACCCTGCTCAATTTCAAGGGTATACTGGCCAAAGGTTCTTGTTTTCATGATCCATTATTGATCACTGAATCGTTTTGCAATCCGCTGAATGCGCATGCGATGATGGCGCTGGAGGAGAATGGGGTAGCCGTTTCCAATAAGATTAATGATTGTTGTTAGGATAAAAAGGAGAAAGTAGCCTTTCGTTAAGAGTAAAATCGCGACCCCTAGAATCAAGACCAATGCGCCCAAATGACCAAATTCAGACTGTTTGGATTGATAGATCAAATTATTGATGCCACTGCGCGTGCCGTCAAAGTATTTTTTTCGATTTTTTTCACTGCCCCAAAATACGATCATGATGGCCTTTCTGAAGATTTCTACTTTCAGAAATGTGTAAGCCTTTGAAAGCCATTTTGGACTACGGATGGTATAGTAGCTAGTTGGCAATAAGCGGTGACTAGGATAAGCAAATCCGATAAAGGCAAGAACACCCGTTACGAAAAGATTGAAAATCACAGCTGTGAAGGCCATGTCGACCCAAGAAAAACGATCTGGGCTTTGGGCTAATAGGCCTCTGACCAATTCGATAGAGCGGAAAGCCAGAAAGGCTGAAAATAAAGGGAAAAGGAGCTTTTTTAGCATGTTTATTTTCTTGCAAATATTTCTTTGAGCATGGCCTTACCTTGCTGTGTTTTTACTAATTCCAGCCCACCCTCTTAAACTCAGGCCAATAAAGGCGCATTATTTTATTTTTCCAAAAAAGCACATCCCTTTGCCCCAATCCGCAATTCTGCGTACTTTCGAAGCCAAATTTAATCTGTTTCTTCAAAATGAAATCTTATACTACTTTATTGCTCCTTGCTTCGCTATTTATTGGATGCTTAACTGCTTGTTCGGAATCGAAAGAAGCGACTGATAGTCAGCAGACTACAGTTGTGGCGGCTGATACATTGACGCCAGAAGAAAAAAAGATGCAGGCGATTACGGCTGGCCCAGACTCAGCTCAGATGCAAAAGGCTTTCACAGCTTTGAGAAAAGCATTGGTCGATGCGAATAATAAGGATATTGCGTTTTTTGCCCACAAAAATATCTATAATTATTTTGCACAATTGAAAAATCATGCGCTGTCAACAGGGGGAGATGCTTTAAAACAAATGAATTATTTTGATAAGCAAATAATTCTTTTTACGAGACTTAAAAATGATGCCACGACGCTTAACGAAATGGAAGATGGTGCATATTTTCAGTTTGTGGTCAGAAATGGAATAATGGATAAGGCAGGACTTAAGATGATGGAATTAGGGACAATCTCTCATGACGCCGGTAGCGATCAAGCTCAGGGAACGTTAGTCATCAACGGACGTGAGAAAGGTGCGCTTATCAATTTTATTCGCCAAGGTGGAATATGGACAGTGGACCTTAGCGAAGCCCTTCCTATTGTTTCTGATGAACATCAAGGCCAGGTTGCCATCTCGGGAGTAGATGGTAATTCCATGCTCATGACGGTGATGGTAGCTTATAATGAAGGGAAAGCAGTCCCTAATTCTATCTGGAATGCACTTCAATAGCAAAGAAAGACGTTCAAATGATGTTCAAGGGTTCAATTCGTTCAAAGATGGTTGCCTTTGAGTTAACTCCTTGATATAGAGATGCTTAGGCCTCGTAGGTTTCCAAAACCTGCGAGGTCTTTCTGCTGCCTAAAATGTAAGAAGTACGGTGGTCCCTACCTCTTCTTTCGAGTGCAATTGCACGTTTCCTTTATGTAATTGCATGACTTGTCGGGTGAGACTCAGCCCTACACCAGAGCCATTGGGTTTGGTGGTGTAAAAGGGGACAAATACATTTTCCATCACTTCAGGGCTGATGCCTTTTCCATTGTCTTGAATGCGAATCACAACCCGCCCCAGCGCATTTTGAGCTGCGGAAAGGGTGATTTGTGGCGTAGGTCGCCCTTTCACTGCATCTAATGCATTGATCATCAGGTTGAGCAGGCACTGTTCTATAAATTCAGGATCGGCCGTTACCTCAAGCCCTTGAGGGGTTTCTAACACTACCTGTACCTGCTCAGCCTCTAATTGTGCCTTGAGCAAGGTGACCACCTGCCCAAATAATGTTTCTACCGCAATTGTTTCTACATGGAGATCATAGGCTTTGGTAAGGCTTTTATACGCTTTGACAAAATTGACAAGGCCTGCACTCCGTTTCTCAATGGTCCCTAAACCATGTCTAAGATCTTCTATATCTTCGTCTCTAAGGGATTGGAAATCAGTATTTTCCAACATTTCTCTGATCACACTGCTCAACGTAGAAATGGGGATGACAGAGTTCATGATCTCATGAGTCAGCACCCGAATGAGTTTTTGCCAGGATTCTACCTCCTTTTCTTCCAGTTCGTCTTTGATATTCTGAAAAGAGACCAGTTTGTAAGAAGTATCGAGCAAAATAAACTCTGTCGCACGTACGGCTAATGTAGCCCTGCCTTCCAGTTCAACCAGTTCTCGCTCTCCATTTTTGAGGTGGAGGACGACTTGATATAGGTGTGGATCAATGCTTTTTAGGCCATGGATTTGGTGGAAATAAGGCTTGCGAAAAAGGTCTTTGGCCGCTTGATTAGTCAACTGGACAGTTTCGTTTTCATCAAAACACACCAAAGCCACACTGATGTGTTCAACGACTGTTTGTAGGTATAAAAAACCTGATTCTTTTTCGCTTCTCAAACTCCTAAAAACCTGATTGATATTCGCTAATGCAGGCCTTAAGCTTACCGCCGTGCTTTTGGGGGAGGGATCCAAATAGGTGTTTGAAAAATCATGCTGACTCACCGAAATCAAAAAATTGTTCAATTCACGGTATGACCGCTCCACAAAGCGTATCAATTCTATTGTCAACAAAATAACTGCCAGCCCCATCCAGATAGCCACTAGCCAGAAGTAGGTTTTTGTCCATACAAAAATGGTCATATACCCTAGCAATAGGATCAGTGCCAGGCGAATAATGAGTCGGATGCGAAAGTGTTTGTATTTCATAGGTAGAGTGGTGAGATCGCTCGAAGACTCGCTGCGAGATCGCTCGAAGACTCACTGCGAGATCGCTCGAAGACTCGCTGCGAGACTAAAGGCATGACTTTTTTCTTGTCTCGTAGCGAAGGCGAGTCTTCGAGCCTGAGCGGTCTCGCAGTGAGTGCCAGAGGCACGAACGGTCTCGCAGCGAGGGCTGAGTCTGCGAAGCCCGAGCGGTCTCGCAGTGAAGGCGAGTCTTCGAGCCTGAACGGTCTCTAAAGACCGTATTTCTCCATTTTTCGATACAGCGTGCTACGCCCAAATCCGAGCAGCTTCGCGGCTTGAGTGAGATTGCCTTCACATTGTTTGATGGCATGTATGATCGTCTGGCGCTCCATCTGTTCCACATTTAGGGTGGCGTTGGGCGAGGGGTTCGCTACTCGTTCTGTGGTTAATTGGTCCACATCCAGTTGCAGGCCATCACTGAGGATGACGCTCCGCTCTATGGTGTGCTCCAGCTCTCGAATATTTCCAGGCCAATCATAGCTTTGCAGTTTCTTGATTACACGTTTTGAGAGTTTTAATTGCGGCTTTTGGTATTTCTCAGCATTGGTTTGTAGGAAATGGCCCGCCAATAAGGGAATATCCTCCAGGCGGTCCCGCAAGGGAGGTAAATGGATTTCTACCGTGTTGATTCGGTAGAGTAAATCACGACGAAACTCGTCCGCAGTGACCTGTTCATGGATGGGCTTATTGGTGGCACAAATCAAGCGAATATCTACGCGGATGGGCTTATTGGAACCAATTCGGGTGATGACACGGCTTTGGAGGGCGGTCAGTAATTTGGCCTGGAGGGGGAGGGATAAATTGCCAATTTCGTCTAAAAACAAGGTGCCTCCGGCAGCGATTTCGAATCTGCCAGCCCGATGTTCTCGCGCATCGGTGAAAGCACCTTTGACATGCCCAAACAATTCGGATTCAAACAAGGTCTCGGCAATGGCCCCCATGTCGACCTTGATGAAAGGCTTGTTTTTGCGAAGAGATTTCTGATGAATGGCCCGTGCGACGAGTTCTTTTCCCGTCCCATTTTCCCCTAAAATCAACACATCTGCGTCTGTCTCTGCCACTTTGTCAATCGTCGAAAAGACCTTTTGCATAGAGGCCGACTGGCTGATAATGGCAGGATAGCCTTTGCCTATCTCTTGACTCAAAGCTACCTGTGCCTCCTGCATCCGCGCCAATTCCTTCTCCGATTGACTCAATTTGCAAACCGCCCCCACGGTAGCTATCAGCTTTTCCTTAGACCACGGTTTGACCAAAAAGTCTGTCGCCCCTTCCTTCATCGCATCCACTGCCAATTGAATATCCCCATAAGCGGTATTCATCACCACATGAGCCTGAGGATCTATTTTATGGATCTTTTTTAGCCAGGCAATCCCTTCCTTCCCACTCGTCAATCCAGGCGCAAAATTCATGTCCAGGACGATCACATCAAAGCTATTTTCGGCTAGCAACTGAGGGATCAGACGCGGATTGCTGACTGTTTTGATTTCGGAGAAGTGGGCCTTTAAGGCCATACGTGCCGTGTAGAGCACATCCTGGTCATCGTCAACTATGAGAATATGGGCAGTGCGAGAAGGGTTCAATGGTTCAAGCGGTCAAAGGTTCAAGTGTTTTATCAATACCTATTTACAATTTCACAACTGCAAATTAGAATTCAATTCAAGTAATCAATTAAGTAATAATTCCTAACACCTTCAAAATAGAACAAAAAGACCCCGTAGCTTTCCGAAGCCTACGGGGTCTCCACGTATTATCGTCTATAATTCTTCCTACTTCAGCTGCACCTTCTGCACCTGCTGCGCGCCATTCATGCGCCATACCAGCAAGTAGACGCCACTCGCGAGCTTCGCATCGCGGTTCCATCTATGGGCAAAGCTGCCTTTGCCCACTATTTCCTCAAATACCGTCGCCATACGACGGCCTGTCAGGTCGTATGCTTCGATCTGAAGGCTACCTGCCTCACGCAGGTCTGCGCTGAGGATGACCTCCTGCTGCGCAGGATTGGGGTAGGGGAGATGGATCGTGCCTATTTGAGTGAATGCCTTGTTCAGGCTCGCTGTAGGGTCTATTTCGACTACCAAGCTGTCGATAGCTTGAGCAGTCAGGTTATTGGTGATCGTCAAGTAATAGGTCGTGGTGACGCTAGGCTTGGCGATAGGATCTGCTACCGTAGGATCAGAAAGCCCAATAGCGGGAGACCAGCTATAGGTCAGGCCATTGCCACAGGCAATCGGCATCAATTGGACGGAGTCGCCTGGTTGGATGCGCTCATCTGGGCCAGCATCCACGGCGAGTGCTTCTACAAGTACTTCCAGATCGTCGGTAGCTACACAGCCAGCAGAGTCAGTGATGGCTAAGGAATACGTTAGGGAATTGGTCGTGGTCAGAACTGGATCAGGTATGTTGGGATTGCTGAGGCCAACAGCGGGAGACCAGCGATAAGTTGCCCCTTTTACATTGGTGGAGCCATTCAGCTGATTCTGCTCCCCAAAACATGTTTTCAGTTGGCCATTGAGGTCTCCTCCAGCATCTGCGACAGGGATAATTCCTGTGCCCACAGTGATGGGGATCATCTGGGTAGTTTGGTTGGTGCCAATTTGGTTATTGACAATTAATGTCACACTATAAGTGCCAGTAGCCGGGAAGCTTACCAGCGGACTCGTGCCAAAATAGTTTTGGCCATTAATTGCCCAAATGAAGGTCGTAGGGCAAGCTGCGGTGCTATCTGGAACATAACGAAACTGGATATTTCCATCACAAGTGGTCAAGTCATCTACTGTAAAGGTAGCAGACGGCGCTGTAGTAGGAGCAACCATCATCAGCGCAGCCCCGGCATCTACCCGGCCTGCACCCATTCTCCCAATATAATTGGGGTTTTGTGCATCAATATTCACAGCGGTGGCCTTAAGAATGTTTTCAATCTCATCAGGTGTCAAACATGGATTTGCGGCTACCATTAACCCAATAATACCAGCAACTAATGGGCTTGAAAAAGAAGTTCCTTGGGTAGACGTATAGCTAGGAGAAGAAGCTCCGTTGTGGTCAGTGGTTCTGAAGTTACTGCCAGGCGCCATGACGTCAATGGTATTGTCCACGGTAGAAAACCCTGATACACCATCATTTCGATTAGTCCCGCCGACACTGATTACATGATCAAATGCAGCAGGAAAATTGGTGACATCCTGGCGGTTGTCATTGCCAGCCGCTGCGACAAAAATGATCCCTCTATTATGCCCTTCGTCTATCAGGGATTGGATGGAATTGTTGCCACCTGGCCCACCATAAGACATATTCACAATATTGGCACCGGTGCTGATTGCATAATCTATTCCCTGGGCACTGTTTTCGATAAATAGTCCGAATCCTCCGTTTGAAGTTGCTTTTACGGGCATGATTTTACAGGAAAATCCAATGCCTGCAATCCCTGTATTGTTATCTGCTACAGCAGATGCTGAACCAGAAACGAGGGTTCCATGGTTATGAGAAGTTCCAGGAGGCGTAGGGTCATTGTCATTATCTGAGACGTCATAGCCATTTACATCATCTACATACCCATTTCCGTCATCATCAATCCCATTATTGGGAATCTCGTTAGGGTTGGCCCAGATATTGGCAGCAAGGTCTGGGTGGGTAATGAGCACCGCTGCATCGATCACTGCGATGGAGACATCAGCACTTCCCTGGCTATAGTTCCATGCGATTTCTGAATTGATGACGTCGTGGTAATACTGCTGCGAAGCATTATAGTCATTAGGCGTGTAACATACCTTGCGAATAGGAATCTTTTCTCCATACTCAACATAACTCAAAGCCCCCAAGGCATTTATGTATTGGTCTACCGCCTGATGGTTCCTGAAGGAAAACTGATAGATATTGTCGAGAATGGGACTACGGGTGTTAAAGGCCTTTTTGATCTCATATAGGCCCATGGACTGGCTAGCCTTGTAAAGGTCTTCAAATCCTTTATTAAGCAAAACCCCCAATTCTCCGTCTCCTTTAAACAAAGGCAACTCTACGTTCGACTGATTGATGACCTTAACAAAAAGTTTTCCTTCATTAAAAAGGGGGGCATTTTCCTGACCGAAAGCCTGGCCTGAAAAAATAGTGAGGAGGAGGAATCCCCAAAGCATAGATTGTGGTCTCATGATAACAAGGTTAAGCAAATTAGTGTTATTAGTATCAAAAACAAGCGCTCATAACAAAAGTAAAAACGCTCAATTTGTTTAGTGTAATTGAATTTTTTGGACATGCTGGGCGCTATTCATGCGCCAGACAAGTAGGTACACACCACTGGGAAGATCGGAATTCCTGTCCCAGGTATAGGTAAAGTCTCCCTTTCCTACCTGCTGATCAAAAATAGTCACTATTCGACGTCCTGTGAGGTCATAGGCTTCTATTTGAAGGCTTCCAGCTTCTTCCAAGGCAGCACTTAGAATTACTTCGCCCTGAGCTGGATTGGGATAGGGTAAAAGGACTGTCCCGATTTGGTCAAACCCCCTGTCCAGGCTCGCTGTAGGATCAACATCTACCCAGACAGAATCTACAGCAGAATTACCTAGCGCGTCAGAAACGGTCACTGTGTACATCGTCGAAACAGAAGGGCTAGCAATAGGGTTCTGGATGTTGTCCATAGATAGTCCTGTACTTGGAGACCAAGCATAGGTGAGGTTATTTCCGCATGCGTCTGCATTCAATTGGGCTGAATTGCCTGGCTGGATAGCGACATCAGGTCCTGCATCTACTGCGACAATATCTATGAGTACTTCAAGGCCATCCGTGGCTACACAACCAGCGGAGTCAGTAACGGCCAAGGAGTAAGTAATGCCAGTAGAAGCCAATAAAGTTGGATTAGGAATATTGGGGTTGCTTAAGCCCGTCGTAGGAGACCAACGATATACGCCTCCAGGCACATTTGAAGACCCCATAAGTTGATTCGATGTGCCAAAACAAGTTCTCAGCTGGCCATTGGCATCGCCTCCAGCATCAACAATAGGGATGATCCCCGTCCCTACGGTAATGGTAACTGTCTGTGAAGATTGTAGGGTGCCAATAGAATTGTTAACTATAATGCTGACTGAATACGTGCCTGATTGTGGGAACTTCACGAGTGGGTTTGCTTCTGTATATACCTGGCCATCAATGGTCCATACAAAGCTTGTAGGGCAGGCTGCTAAGCTATCGGGGAGGTAGCGAAACTGAATATTCCCATCGCAAGTGAATAAGTCATCTACCGTAAAATTAGGAGAAGGTGCAGCTAGGACTTTAACCTGATTCAATGCAGCTCCTGCATTTACCCGCCCTGCGCCTAATTGCCCCAAAAAGGAAGGGTTTTGCGCATCAATATTGTCAGCTGTGGCTTTAAGAATAGCTTCTAGTTCGTCTGGCGTCAAACAAGGATTGGCTGAAAGCATTAGCCCTGCAAGACCAGCCACGATAGGACATGAAAAGGAGGTGCCTTGAGTAGGGTGGTAGTTGGGAGAAAGCCCTGCCGTGTGACCAGCAACTCTGATGTTGGAACCAGGAGCCGAGAGGTCTACGGTTGAATGGTAATTGGAAAAACCTGATTTTCTATCAGCAGAGGTAGTAGCCGCCACACTAATGACATGGTCCAGCGCAGCTGGATAAAATGGCGCATTCATGCCATCATTGCCGGCACCGCCGACGAGAACGATGCCTCTGGCATGGGCTTCATTGATCAATTGTTGACGCGTGCCGCTTGAACCCCCAAGCCCTCCAAAAGACATATTGATGACATCAGCGCCATTATCTATGGCATATTGGAGCCCTTCATCAATGGCCTCTCCACTGACAGACCCTGGTCTGGTAGGGTCAGGAAGAATGTCCCATTTTGTCTTGAAAGTCATCAATTTGCATCCAAACCCTATGGCTGGAATACCAATTCCATTATTGGTGGCAGCAGCGACTGTACTTGCTACCATGGTTCCATGTTCATGATTGACACCATTTGAGGGGGGAGTTGGGTCATTATCATCGTCGACTCCGTCCCATCCTTTGACATCGTCTACATAGCCATTATTGTCATCATCAATCCCATTATTAGGAATTTCATCCGCATTAACCCAAATCTGTGAAGAGAGATCAGGGTGGGAGTGGAGGAATGCGGCATCAATTACAGCTATGACCACGTCACTATTCCCCTGTGAGACATCCCATGCGTCCTTGGCATTGATAATATCGAGGTGGTAGACTGAAAAATTATTGTAATCATTGGGTGTGTACAATTCATGAGAATTGGCAATTTTTTCTGCATATTCCACTACTTCCATTTCGCTAATATCTTCCACGAAGTCGTCAATCCCTTCTTCATCACCAAAACGGATTTTATAAGTGTTTTTTAAGTCAGGGCTATAGGAAGAGATAAAAGGCCTTGTAATTGAATGCACATCATATTGATGGAAAATCCCTGCCATTGTCTTTTGGCCCATCGCAGATACCAAATGCAATTCTGTGTTATTGGCAATAGTGGGAAGTTCTACTTGACTATTGTTCTTTAATTTTAGGTAAATGATCCCTTTTTCATAGTCAGACTGGTAATTCTGTGCAAAAAGGACCTGCCCACCCCAACTAACCAGAAAGGTGAGAATGACAAAGATTCTAAGCATGAGAAAAAAATTATTGAGTAAATAAAAAGAGGTTTGAAAGTCTGAAAGTCTGAACGTCCGAGCGTATCATGATGAACAATCAGACGTTCAGGCGTTCAGACTTTGTTTTGCTTAATTAAGCTGTACTTTCTGCACATACTGTGCGCCATTCATCTGCCAAGTCAGGAGATAAACGCCATTTTCGATGGCATGGTCACGGGTCCAAGTGAGTTTGAACGCTCCTTTCCATACCTTTTCATCAAAGATGGTAGCCACACGGCGGCCCATAAGGTCGTAGGCAGTGATCTGAAGATCCCCTGCTTGCTGCAGGTCAGCGCTAAGGATGACTTCCTGCTGGGCAGGATTCGGATAAGCTGCACGTACAGTTCCTACTTGTGAAAATGCTTTGTCAAGGCTAGCAGCAGGATCAACGTCTACCAAGACTTCATCACTGGCAGAATTACCAAACTGGTCTGTTACTGTGACAGTATAGAGCCTTGATACAGAAGGACTGGCTACCGGATTGGGGATATCATCCATATCCAGGCCATTGCTTGGGGACCATTTATAGGTGATCATATTTCCGCATCCTACTGCGTTGAGTTGAGTTGAATTTCCAGGCTGGATAGCGACATCAGGACCTGCCTCTACATTTACAATATCAACGCTGATATTTACCTGATCAGTGAACTCACATCCAGAAGCCGTATGTGTTGCGGTAAGGGTATAAGTTCTTGAACTTGAGGTGAGAAGATTAGGTTGCAATACATTTGTACTGCTGAGTCCTGTAGCAGGAGACCATTGGTAAGTGACACCTGTACTAGGACTGGCAGAAGCATTGAGCACGATCTGCTGCCCAAAGCAGGTATTGATTACCTTGTCTACTCCACCTCCAGCGTCAAGTTTAATTTGCGTTCCAATAGTTACCGTCAATGGGCGAGAAATTTGATTTGTTCCTACACCATTATTTACAACCAATGTGACATTATAGGTGCCAGACTGACTAAATTTAAAAACAGGGTTTAACTCGTCTGAATTCTGACCATTGACAGACCAGAAAACATTCTGAGGACAATTTGAAGTTTGGCCTGCATAGACCAACTGGATTTTATCGTCACAAGGGTCATCATCCAAGACGGTGAAGTTGGCAACAGGCGCAGCAGTAGGCTGGGCAGCGGCTACTGCTGCTGCAGCGTCTATCCGGCCAGCACCTAATTGCCCTGAAAAACTGGGATTCAACGCATCAATATTTACCGAAGTAAGTTTGAGGATATTTTCAACTTCATCGGGCGTCAAGCAAGGATTCACAGAAAGCATCAGGCCTACAAGGCCGGAAACGATAGGCGCAGACATGGAAGTCCCTTGTGCATTTTCTACATTGGGATTACCGTTATTAGAATGACTTAAACAAGGAATACCCACGCCTGGCGCAGAAATGTCAACACTAGAACCATAGTTTGAGAAATTTGCTTTGCGATCACTATTATTGGTTGAAGCTACATTGATAACATGTGTATATGAAGCAGGGTGAAACTGCCCGCTCGAATTATCATTCCCTGCAGCTCCAATAAACACTATCCCTTTATTATGGCCATCTGTGATAATATTTTGCACGGTTACATTAAAATTATTCTCCAATCCAAAGGACATATTAATCACATCTGCACCTGCAGCAATCGCATAAACGATCCCTTGTGTTGTATTTCTAATGCCCGATTGATTCCAGGTATTATCAGGTTTGGCTTTTATCGCCATGATCTTACAACTATATCCTATGCTCGCAATGTCACGGTTGTTGTTGGTGACAGCAGAAGCACATCCAGCCACTAGCGTTCCGTGAGAAAAACTGTCAACGCCGCCAATTCCAGCAATGCCAATAGGGGGATTAGGGTCAGGGTCATTGTCCCCAGCATCCCAGCCATTGATATCATCGACATAGCCATTTCCATCGTCATCGATGCCATTTCCCTTGATCTCTCCAGGGTTTTCCCAAATATTGGCTGCAAGGTCAGGGTGGGTAGTTAAAGTGCCAGCATCTACAATCGCGATGACGGCATTATCACTTCCAGTCGTAATATCCCAGGCATCTGGCGCATTTATCACTCGGAGGTAATTATTGGCACCACCAGGGAAATCGTTGGGAACAAAATTAGTCTTGAATAGGGGGACCCTTTCTGCATAATCCATATAGGTCAGATTGGAGAGACGATCTACCAACTCCAATTCTAGTCCTATTTGATCAAATTCGAGCTCATATGTATTGTCAAGGTCTTCATTATGAAGAACAGTAAATGGCCTTTCTAAAGAAGTGAGACCATAGATTTGAAATAAATTGGCCAAGTCTGTAAGGCCCATGCTAGTAAGTTTATCCAGCTCATCTACACTTTGTACCTCAGGCAAAACAATGCCTGCATTGTTTTTTATTTTGAAGAAAATAGCGCCATCCACATGATTAGGCGAAGACGTCTGGGCCACCAGCCCAGAGGAAGCAAGCAAAAAAACAATGGAGAAGAAAGCTGAAAGAATGTAATGGTGTCTCATAGTATTGATTTGATTTCGTTAAATGTGGTCCTATAATTAAAACGAACGAAATTTTTTTAAGAAAGGCTAACACTCGTTAGGAGATTATGTACAACCACGAAGAATGCTGAAAAGTTGGTGATTTTTTAATCCCCAAAAATACACATTTTTGGGGATAAACTGTCTCTCTAAGGACATTTGGCAAGAATCTCCTTATTTTATGTGAATGAATAGAATGTTAGCTAGAGATTTTTTTCTCAGAGATGATGTCTGCTTGATTGCACAAGAGCTTTTGGGCAAGTACCTGATGACAGAAATAGAAGGGAAATTGACAGGAGGAATGATTGTAGAGACAGAGGCATATTGTGGGCAAAACGACAAAGCATGTCACGCTTCCAACGGCCGACGAACCCCACGAACAGAGGTGTTTTATCGTGAGGGAGGCATAGCCTATGTCTATCTATGTTACGGTATCCACCACCTATTCAACGTCATCACCAATCGTGAAGACAAGGCCGACGCTGTGCTTATCCGAGCCATCAGGCCCACTGATGGAGTTGAAGAAATGCTCCTACGTCGTCAGATGACCCGCCTAGAACCCCGCCTGTGCAAAGGCCCAGGGAGCACCGCCAAAGCTTTGGGCATTGACTTATCCCATAATGCGATTCCCCTGGCACGTCCCCCGATTTGGATAGAAGACCGTCAAGAAAAAATCGCTCCCAGTCAAATCATGACTGGCCCACGGATAGGCGTAGAATATGCTGGAGAAGACGCCAAGCTTCCTTGGCGGTACTGGGTCTGAGACCGCTCAGGCTCGAAGACTCGCCTTCGCTGCGAGAACCGAGACCGTTCGAGGCTAAAGCCTCTCACTGCGAGACCGCTTGAAGACTTGCTACGAGACTAAAGACCGTTTTTTTGTCTTTAGTCTCGCAGCTAGGCGAGTCTTCGAGCCGAGCGGTCTCGCAGTGAGCGTCAGCGAACGGTCTCGCCTCTCGCAGCGAGCGTAGCGAGCGGTCTCACGCCTCAAACCCGTGCTTACCGAGTAGCGGTACAAAGCTGAAGTTATCGTATCGATACGTTTCGAATTCGTTTTTGCTGAGGCGGGTGACTACCGTCATCTTCTGGCGTTGGCGACCGCCAACGGGGATCACCAGCCTGCCGCCCGTTTCAAGCTGGAGCTTCAGCGGTTCGGGGACCCCAGGGCTCGCAGCCGTGACCAGGATGCGCTGAAAAGGCTGATAGCGTGGCCAGCCAAGGCTACCGTCGCCACAGTGCAGATAAGGAGCATAGCCTAAATCTGCTAACAAAGCTTTCGCCTTTTGGTGTAGCGGTCGAGACCGCTCAACACTAAATACACGCATGCCCATCGCACATAGAATGGCGGCCTGGTAGCCAGAACCAGTCCCAATTTCAAGGATTTTGGTTTTGGGTTTAAGCGCCAATAATTGCGTTTGGTAGGCGACGGTAAAGGGTTGACTGATGGTCTGGCCTTCGTGAATGGGTAAGGCCCGATCTTCGTAGGCTTCATGCTGAAATGCCCCATCAATAAATAGGTGGCGAGGCACCTCCATGAAAGCATCCAAAATTTTTTCATCAGTAATGCCTTTCGCTTCCAATGCCTGAACGAGTAGCCGCCGTTGGCCTTTATGTTTGTAAGTGTCTATCATTTTTGCATACCCTCGACGACTTCAACTTGGGAGGCTTTGATGGCGGGGTAAACGGCCGCGAGTAGGGATAAGCCCATGACGGTGATAAAAATAAGGGCGAAATCTGAGAAACGCATTTCGATGGGAAAGGCATTGATTCGAAAGTTTTCCCCCCCTTGAAGCGTAAGCAATCCATAGCGATCCTGGGCGACCCCAAAAGCGAAAGCGATAAACATCCCCACCATTACGCCTATGCCCCCTACCAGCATGCCTTCCAAAAAGAAAATCCTACGGATCGCTTGTGCAGTAGCTCCCATAGACTTTAGGACAGCGATATCTCGCGTCTTTTCCAAAACAATCATCGACAAACTGCCAATGATATTAACAGCGGCAATCGCTAATAATAAGGTAAGGATCAAATACCCAACGTATTTTTCGTTTCGCATGACGCGGTAGAGCGCTTCATGTTGCTCATACCAGGTCAGTACGCGGTAGGTGGGGCCCACAATAGCAGATATTTGGGCTTTGGCCACTTCCACATTGCCCGGATCTTTTAGGGCAATTTCATAGGCAGTAATCCTATCGCCATAGTTGAGGAGTTTTTTGGCAAAATCGAAACTCACCAAGACGAATTTATCGTCATATTCTTTCTGTATGCTAAAAACGCCTGAGGGATACATGGAGGCAAAATTGATGGCCTGGTTGAGTTTGGTCATGGAGCTGGCCTCATCATTGAGGACTTTGATCTCAACAGGGTTGAGGTTATCATTGAGATTGAGACTCAATTGGCCGGCTACGCCTTGCCCAAATACCCCTTGGGCAATTCCATTGCGTTCATCAAAAGTATATTTCCCATCCCATACATAAATAGAAGAGTCAATGTCATTAGCTTGAGTGAAGTTGGGCTCCACGCCTTTGAGGGTAGGGACAGCCTGCTTGTCAAAGTATTGCATGACTACCCTGTCTTCAATCGTCCGAGTGAGCACCGCTACATCAGGCAATTTTGCCAGTTCTTCATATAAACTATCGTTTTGAACAAAGGATTTTCCTTCCACGGCAACCACCTTGATGTCAGGGTCTATAGCTGCAAATAACCCTTCCAACAAACTGCTAAGTCCATTAAATACCGAGAGGACAATGATAAGAGCCGCTGTCCCTACAGTAATACCAATCATCGCTACCAGCGTAATGATGTTGATCGCATTGCTGCTCTTTTTGGAGAACAGATACCTGCGTGCGATGAAGAAGGGGAATTTCATGGAGAGGTTTTGGGTTCAGGGTTCAGGGTTTAGGGTTCAGGGGTTTTATCCATTCAACAATAAGGAAAAAAAACTTTGAACCCTTGAACTTTCATTACTTCAGTAACTCATCTATTTTTCGGGCTTCGTCGAAGGAGTCATCATAATAAAAACGAAGTTCGGGGATCTTTCGGACTTTATTGCGAATCCGTGCTGCCAAAGCTTTACGGATTTCCCAATCTCGTTCATTTAGGGCTTCTACGATCTCCTCTCTGTCCTTATCTGGCAGGACAGTTACATATATTTTAGCGATGCTTAAATCGCCTGTGACACGCACCACACTCAGGGTGATCATGCTGCCAGGGGCGATTTTTACCTCAAACGCCAATAAGTGACTCACCTCTTGAAGGATGAGTTTTGCTAATTTTTTTTGTACTACGCTCTCTGACATATAGTTTTACCGAAGAATTAAGAGGTTAAGAATACCGCTCGGGCTTCGAAGACTCAGCCCTCGCTGCGAGAACCGAGACCGTTCGCGTCTTCGACACTCACTGCGAGACTGCTCGGCTCGAAGACTCACCTCGCTACGAGACAAGAGAAAATAATTGCCTTTAGTCTCGTAGCGAGTCTTCGAGCGATCTCGCAGCGAGGGCCGTCTTCGGCCTGAGCGGTCTCGCAGTGAGGGCGCAGCCCGAACGGTCCCGCAGCGAGCCCGAAGGGCGAGCGGTCTCAAATCACCGTCAAATCTACAAAATGAAGACCTATTTCCGAATATTGAGTTACGGGAAACCCTTTTTAGGAAATGGGTTATTGGCCTTGGGCTCCATCTTGGTCTACACGGTTTTCAGTGTAGTCTCTCTATTTTCTGTATTGCCCTTTTTGCGAATCCTCTTTGGGCAGGGCGAGGAAGTAGTAGTGCCAAAGGAAGCCTTCAGTCTTTGGAACCCCGATTCCTGGCTGGAACACGGCTATTTCAAGCTTCATGAATTGATTGTAACACTGGGAGCACAGCAAGTATTGGTGTACTTCTGCCTAGGGTTATTGGGAGCCATTTTTATCAAAAGTTTGGCCCGATACTTCAGCTCCTATTTCATTGCCCCCCTGGAACAAGGGGTAATTCGCGAAATGCGGTCCACGATTTTTTCCCACTTGACGGAATTAGATCTCGCATTTTTTACGCGAAAGAAAAAAGGCGACCTCTTGGGATTGACAGTTAGTGATGTGCAAGTAGTCCAGGAAGCTGTTATTGGTACCTTGCAAAGCGTTCTGAGGGACCCTGTCATGATGTTAGTGATCTTGGTATCAATGATCCTGCTCTCCTGGGAATTAACCTTATTTACCCTGATCATCCTTCCCATCACAGGACTTTTTATCAACTTTATCGCTAAACGCCTCAAACAGAAGGCGCGTATGGGGCAAGAAGCGTTAGGGGATTTGATAGCGGTGTTGGACGAATTTATCAGTGGAATAAAGATTGTCAGGGCCTTCCAAAAAGAGTCTTACGAAAGAACTCGTTACGAATCCCGCAACCGGGACTATTTTCGAATGCTAGTAGGGCTTCGCCGTCAGAGTGAATTAGCTTCGCCTATTACAGAGGTCCTGAGTGTAGGGGTAATTTGCGTCATCATTTTGTACAGTGGACAATTGATTCTGAGCAGTGAAAGCCGCTTGGCACCAGAGCAATTTATCCTCTTTATCGTCCTTTTCTCTCAGTTTCTGGACCCTATCAAGAAGTTTACCAATGCCCTCAGCAAAATCCAAAAAGGACTCGCTGCCTTTAATCGAATAGAAGGACTTTTGGCCGAGCAATCCACCATTTTAGATTCTCCCTCGCCTAAGCATTTGGAGAAATTTCAAGAATCATTGAGGTTCGATAAGGTAGGGTTTCGATATGCACAGCCTTTAAATGGGGAAGAAAATCGGCCTTCGATTCTAAGCGATATATCTTTTGAGGTAAAAATAGGCCAAACGGTAGCCCTAGTGGGGCCTTCAGGTGGAGGGAAATCCACCCTTGCCAATTTGGTTGGACGCTTCTTTGATCCTCAAGATGGAGAGATTTTATTAGATGGAATTCCTGTTAAGGAGCTGTCAATCAGGGACTTAAGGGGACAATTGGGCTATGTCACTCAAGAAGGCATCCTTTTCCACGATTCTGTGATGGCCAATATCGCTTATGGCATTCCCAATCCAGATTTGGAACAGGTGAAAGAAGCGGCGCGCATTGCCAATGCTCATGAATTTATCATGGAAATGCCTGATGGGTATGAGACTATTATTGGGGAGCGTGGTGGTCGTTTATCTGGCGGGCAGCGCCAGCGCCTCTCAATTGCAAGGGCCATTTTTCGGAATCCCCCTATCCTGATTCTCGATGAGGCTACTTCCCAACTCGATACTACTTCCGAGCAGTTAGTTCAGGCGGCACTGGACCGCTTGATGGAAGGCCGCACTTCCATTGTAATTGCCCATAGGCTCTCAACGATCCAAAAGGCTGATCTTATCTTGGTTATAGATCAAGGGGAAATTGTCGAAAGAGGCACCCATCAGGAACTGATGGATAGGGGAGGGCTGTATGAAAAATTGCGGTCAGGGCAGTTATGATTTCGGTTTTGGCGACCGATTGGGCCGTGGTTTCGGGGTGTCATCGCGCTGAGAAGGCCGTTTCTTAGGGGCAGAATAGGTAGGCGGCGATCCAATGGTAAAATGAAGCCCTGCTTGGAAATTGAGCATGCCTGTAGAACTAGTGGTCTCAAGGTCATATAACAATTGATCATTGACCAAATAAGAGGACCCTACATCCACAAATCGGAGTTCACTGCCCCAGTTTCTCCCAGCACTTAAATCCAGGTAGATTCCCTGATCTAGCCTTACCATGAGCCCCGCAGCCCACCCATAATACTGAGTGAATGTGTGACGCACAAAGTCAGTATCTTGGTCTTCCTCATTATCCCCATCGACATACCGAAAGGTCGTATTGGTGAAAAAGAGTCTTGAGCCAATATATGCCTCCCCATAAAGGCGAACAGCTGCTTCATCTGTGATCATTCTCAATGAGCCATGAACACTCGCCGAATGATTGCGAATGCTAATGCGCGAAGATTCAAACCATGCTAAGTTCAGGTCGTGACTTTCCCCGGCATTCCACATATAATCCGCATGCAGCCCCGGCATAATTTTAAAGGGCAATGATTTTGGAAAATCTCCCCAAATAAATTCTCCAAATACCCCTCCACCACCCTTATAGGAGGATTCTGCAAACAGCCCATAGGGCAGATTCATTTTTCCTCCAAAGGTAATTCCCGATTGAGCAGTACCATTAGAAGGGAGTAAAAAGATAAAAATGGCTAAAAAAGTAAGGGCAAATAGACGCATCTAAAAAATGTTAAAGAAGTGATAGTGCTATTACTTATAAGGGATCAATGATGATCTGCTTAATAAGTAGCTAGCTGATAAGCCCAGTTACATTAAAGATAATAATTCAGGGAAAAAGGTTGCAACCTATTTGCCGATTATGTCCATTTTTGACATAAAAACAAAAAAGCCGCCATGGTAAAAATGGCGGCTTCTATTATCAGATGAAAGGATTATGTGAATATCCCTATCTTATTTCTGTTCTTCGACTTCTTCGAATTCGACCTCAGTCGCTTCGGGCTCACCTTCTGGAGCGGCTCCATTGGCACCAGCTTCTGGGCCAGGCTGAGCTGCGCCTTCAGCTTGCTCTTGTGCAGCATACAGCTCAGTAGAGGCATTCTGCCAAGCCTGATTGAGGGCAGCGGTAGCAGCGTCAAGACGAGCTACGTCTTTAGCAGCATGTGCTTCCTTCAACTCGGCCAATGCAGCCTCAATGGCTTCCTTATTGCCATCAGAGAGCTTGTCACCCAATTCCTTGAGTTGTTTCTCTGTGGTGAAGATCATGGTATCAGCAGCATTTACTTTATCTACTTCCTCTTTGAGGCGCTGGTCAGCTTCCGCATTAGCAGCAGCTTCTGCCTTCATGCGATCTACTTCGGAATCACTAAGGCCCGTAGAGGCTTCGATGCGGATCTTTTTCTCTTTACCAGAGGCCTTGTCACGCGCACTTACGTTCACGATTCCGTTGGCATCGATGTCGAATACAACTTCGATTTTTGGAAGGCCGCGTGGTGCAGGAGGAATGCCGTCGAGGTGGAATTTGCCGAGAGTCCGGTTGTCACCAGCCATGGCTCGTTCACCCTGGAGAACATGGATTTCCACCGAAGTTTGGTTATCAGCTGCAGTGGAGAATTCCTCTACTTTCTTGGTGGGGATGGTGGTATTGGCATCTACCAATTTGGTGAATACGCCTCCTAAGGTCTCAATTCCAAGAGAAAGTGGTGTCACGTCAAGGAGCAATACGCCCTTGACATCTCCAGAAAGCACCCCCCCTTGAATAGAAGCGCCAATGGCTACTACCTCGTCAGGGTTTACACTTTTATTAGGGTCACGGTCAAAGAATTCTTTGACAATGTCCTGAACTTTAGGGATTCGGGTAGAGCCACCTACCAAGATGACTTCATGAATGTCATTCACACCTACTTTGGCTGCTTTGAGGGCTTCGCGGCATGGCGTAAGGCAGCGGTCGAAAAGTGAGTCAGCTAGTTGCTCGAATTTAGCGCGAGTTAGCGTCAACTCGAGGTGCTTAGGCCCATCCTTATCCATGAAGATATAAGGAAGGTTGATATCAGTAGAGTTGGTAGTTGAAAGTTCGATTTTGGCAGTTTCTGCTGCCTCTTTCATTCGCTGAAGGGACTTAGGGTCTTCTTTCAAGTTGACGCCATGAGCAGATTTGAATTCTGCTGTCATCCAGTCAATGATGACTTGGTCAAAATTGTCTCCTCCCAAGTGCGTATCTCCATTGGTAGAAAGTACTTCAAACATACCACCATCCAGTTCAAGGATAGAGATGTCAAAGGTACCCCCACCCAAGTCGAATACGGCGACTTTCATGGATTTGTCTTGCTTGTCGAGGCCGTAGGCCAAGGCAGCAGCTGTAGGTTCGTTGATGATACGGCGGACAGTAAGGCCTGCAATTTCGCCAGCTTCTTTGGTCGCGTTACGCTGGGCATCATTGAAGTAGGCAGGAACGGTGATTACAGCTTCTTTTACCTCATATCCCAAATAGTCTTCAGCGGTCTTCTTCATCTTCTGAAGAACCATGGCTGAAATCTCTTGCGGCGTATACGTACGATCGTCAATCTGGGCAACAGCCAGGTTGTTACGGCCTCTAACTAGCTCATAGGTCATATTTTTTGCGTCTCCCTTGACTTCGTCATGGGTAGCGCCCATGAAACGCTTGATAGAGCTAATGGTCTTGGTAGGATTGGCAAGAGCTTGACGCTTGGCCTGCTCACCTACAATACGCTCACCATCCTTGGTGAAACCTACCACTGAAGGCGTGGTGCGTTTTCCTTCAGAGTTGACAATCACGATGGGTTCGTTACCCTCCATGACGGCAACACACGAGTTGGTTGTTCCTAAGTCTATTCCTATTATTTTACTCATCTTATATTAACTATTTATTTAAATGATTTAATTGATTGGCTAATTATTAATTTTCAATATCCTATTATCTACTATTCTCTTTCAATATCGATCTCAGTGACATCCGCCACATCTGGTTTAGTCTTTGGAAATTCAATCAAGAGCAAACCATTTGCAAATTTTGCTTTGATGCTTTCCATTTGGATACCCGTAGATGGAAGTTCAAATGTTCTGATAAAAGTGCCAAATCTGCGCTCTTTGATATGAGATTGAGTAGGCATAAAGTCTACAGGACGCGTCTTCTGACCCTTTACTTTCAGCACATCATCCATTGCAGAGATTTTGACATCCTCTTTGTTTACCCCAGGCAATTCCAGTTCAATTACATAATGGCTATTCGTTTCAAAAACATCGGCCTTGATATGTACTTCTCCTGATGAGCCTGTTTCATCATCTGAAAAGGAGTCAACCATTTCATTAAACTTTTTGCCCAATTTCTGGCCAAAACTGCTCAATCCCTCTCCCAAATCTTTGAAGATATCTTGCCCTTTATTTTGCTCGTTTTCCATTTGGTTGGCGTTAATTATGGTTAAATGAATTCACGTAATCTTTAACAATCTAGGTGCCAAGGGCAAATTTTGACATCTCGTCGGAAAAAAGTTGACAGAATGGCAGGAATTGGAGCAATTGTCGTAATCCTTGGCAGGAGGTTTGACAAAATGGTCAGTTTTTGTGGAGCTCATCACTGACCATCCAGGGGCGGGGAAATAGTCGCCAGTGGCCATTTACATACACCAAGGCGTCAAATCCACTGCCTCTACGCATGCCTGGGAAAAGAAATTTGAAGCGATATAGAACGATGCCTGCCTGGAAATAATCGGCAATCTCTCGGTAGCCGCCAGGAAATTGTTTGGCGTCTCCCGTATTGGCTTTCAGGGATTCGGGCGTGACCTTCCAAATTTGATAGTCCGTCTGTACTTCATAATGTGGGCGCACCACAATATTGACATAGCGTCGAAGGCGTTTGTGGTAACGAAATACACGCGATGCGAATGGCTCTTTGAATACTACCTCGTAGTCTTCGGGGCTTGGCCTGAGGGATCGACTGAGAAGGGCGCGTTCTTTATCTGAAGCTGATAACAAATATTGGATCATTTGCTCCAGTCCTTCTTTCCCTTCAGGAAAATTGTAACTTGGTGGTTGCTGGGCATAGGTTGGGACACCTAATATGAGTACAGTGAAAAAAATACTTAGGGGCAAATGCATGTCAAAAGTCGTTTGGCATTAGGTAGAATTACAGCCTCGAATTTCATACCAATTATGGATAAGGATTTACTTTCCCAAAAAATAAAGATAACAGGCCAGCAATTGGGGTTTGATATGGTCGGGATATCAAAGGCTGAGTTCTTAGAAGAGGAAGCCCCAAGATTGGAGGCTTGGCTGGAGAATGGGCAGCATGGAAAGATGCAATACATGGAGAACCATTTTGACAAGCGATTGGACCCGAGAAAATTAGTCGATGGCGCAAAATCTGTCATCAGTGTCATTCATAATTATTTCCCTGAAACCTCCTATCAACAACCAGAAGGAGCCCCGAAAATCTCTACTTATGCTTGGGGAGAAGACTATCATAAAGTCTTAAAGCAGAAGCTCTACCGGTTATATGAAATGATAGGAGAGGAAGTTGGGGAATTGCCAGCGGGACGTGTATTTGTGGATTCAGCCCCCGTGATGGACAAGGCCTGGGCCCGCAAGGCGGGACTGGGCTGGATTGGGAAGCACACCAATCTTATCAGCCCCCAGCGAGGTTCCTTCTTTTTTATTGGAGAAATAATCCTGGACCTCGAACTGACATACGATGGGCCGATCAAAGATTATTGTGGAACGTGTACGCGCTGTATAGATGCCTGTCCGACTGATGCCCTTACCCCTTACCAGATCGATAGCAATAAATGTATTTCTTATCTCACCATAGAACTTAAATCTTCCATGGACAAAGCCTTTGGCGACCAGTTAGAAGGCTGGGCGTATGGGTGTGATATCTGCCAAGAGGTCTGCCCTTGGAACAAATTTGCGAAACCTCACTCAGGAGAAGAGTTTAAACCTCTGGATCATATCCTCGATTTTGGCCCAAGAGAGTGGGAAGAGTTGGATGAGCGCCAGTTCAAAAAACTCAAAAGGCGATCTGCCATGAACCGAGTGAAATGGGAAAAGATGAAAAGTAATTTGAAGATGATATTCCGGTAGGGACCGCTCGGGCTTCGAAGACTCAGCCCTCGCTGCGAGACCGTTCGTCGCTTCGCTCCTCACTACGAGATCGTTCGCGTCTTCGACACTCACTGCGAGACCGCTCGGCTCGAAGACTCGCCTCGCTTCGAGACAAGAGAAGACTTTTTGTCTTTTGTCTCGAAGCGAGTCTTCGAGCGATCTCGCAGCGAAGGCCGTCTTCGGCCTGAGCGGTCTCGCAGTGAGGTCCCAGGGCCGAACGGCCTCGCAGCGAGCGAAGCGAGCGGTCTGTTTTAGCTCCGAACGGCCTCTTTGGCCGCTGCGACGACTTTTGCCGTATTGCCGACAAAAATTTGATCATCGATCAAAATGACGGGCCTTTTGAGAAAGGTATATTCCTCCAGAATATATCGGCGATAGTCTGCCTCACCTAACTTCATTTCATGAAGACCCCAACCGCGATACTTCATCGCCCGGCGGCTGAAAAGTGCCTCATAACTTCCTGTAAGAGCTTTCATTTCGTCTAACTGTTCTGGGGTGATGGCTTCTTCCTTGATATTTTGAAATACAAATTCAGGACCCAATTCTAGCTCTTTGATGATACGTTGGCAGGTAGTGCAATTGCCAAGGTGGTATATTTTCTTCATGGTGTTTTTGAAAAATTTTCTGTGAATAAGTCAGGAACTAATGCCTCAAGTAAATAGTTTCTCCTTTTTCAGCTGACTCCCTCGCAGCGTCCAAGATTTCAACCACAACCATGTTGATCTCAAGGGAGGAGAGCTCTCCTTTGGGCTGGATATGCCCTTGGACTACTTGTGCGAGATAAGTAAAAGGGTCATTGGTAGGGTAGAAGAGAGGTTCTGCTTCTTGGATTTCTTCTGCCTCTGCTTCTGCAAGTCGAACGTACATCTGTTTTCCGTCAATCGTGCGAATATATCCTGTAAGTCCATAGATTTCTATGTCTTTGCGATTGAATGGCCAGTTCCACGATGCTTGTAAAATAGCTTGCGCTTTGGGGTAGGTGAGGATGATAGTAGCTTCATCATCTACTTTGGGATAAACTTCGGGTTTGATTTGTTGGGTGATGGCAGTGACGCTCAGGGGTTTTTCCCCTTTCATATACCAAGTGGCTAAATTCGCGCCATAACACCCGAAGTCGATCAAGGCACCGCCGCCATTCATGACTGGATCTGTCAGCCAGTCAAGAAATTCGGTATTGCAGCCGATTTCTTTGGGGCCTTTATGGCCGTCGTGGATGACGAGTTTCCGAATGTCTCCAATCGCTTGATTTTCATAGATCATTTCATAGGCTTCATGAATAGTCCCATACCAAGTGGTTTCATAATTGGTAAGCAGGTGAATACCAGCTTCTTTTGCGAGTTTTTCCATCTGGTGGGCATGATCAAGGCTTACAGCCAGGGGCTTTTCTACCATGACATGAATCCCTCTTGGCGCACATGCCTGGACGACTTCCAAATGCTCAAAAATGCTGTTAAAAGCTGTGACAGCATCTGGTTTTACCGCATCTAACATTTCCTCCATATCTTGATAGAGAATGGTAGTATCCATATCATATTGATGGAAATACCGAATGGCGAGTTCTCTATTGGACTCAGATACGCCTACAATTTTTATATCTCCTTTATCTGCTCGGCCAAGAATCCAGTGAACATGGGTATGGGTTAAGCCCACTACTGCCACACGTAATGGTTGTGGGGAAGTTGGGGTTGCAGAAAGATGGTAGAAGAAAGTAGGTGCCAAGAAAAAAATACATATGCCTACTTTCCAAAGACGACCAAATGGTCTCTGGCTAGTGATGTAATCCATAAAAGTAAAAAATGGGAGAAAAGGGAGGGGAAGAAATAGGGCAGGAGGGGGAGGAGTTTCGAAAAAATAGGCCATAAAAAACGTAGCCGCAGACCAAAAGGTCCGCGGCCAACAGCCATGAAAACGCCCTAAAGCCAAACGAAAGAACTATTCTTAAATATCTTAAAATTCTTTGTTAATTCTGTCGCAATATACTACTATTCTCAAAATAGGAAAAACTTTTTTTACTTTTTTCTTCCTACTACCCCTCATTTCCTTTCACATCACTAGTATAGGGATTATTACTTATTTATCCAAATATGGGGCTTATATTTTTATCCCCATTTTTGGGGATGTTAGGTATTTTGGGGTTTCCAAAATGGTGTAAAAATCTGATATTCAATAAGTTAGGTGTTTGTAGGCTTCGGAAAATCCCTATATATACACTACCCAGTTTTACGGAATAAGATTTAGTGCTTTGAAGATTCACCTTCCTCTTTTTCTTCTTTCTCCTTTACAAAAAGTTTTGCCTGGTGTGCCCATTTATCTCGTCGGATGCGACCCGGGAAAAATTCTATGACCTCATTGACCTTGTCTTCAAGGGCGGGGGTGAATTTAGAAATTTGGTCAAAGGTGAAGATTTCGATGCTATTCAGTTTCTCTTCTATAAAGGGACCTATTCCTTTTATCCGCTTTAAATCATCCTTTGCGTCAACAATCGCAGTACCAATGGTATCATAATCGATATCTCCCATTTTTTCCTGGATCCGGGCTAGCGTTTCTTCCTTTGATTCTTTTTTCTTCTTTGGTTTTTTCCCTTTAGCCGATACAGGTTCATTGGTCGCCTTATTTTCGAAAAATTCATAATGATCTCGAATATGTACGCGGATATGGAGTGGATCTTCTTTGTCAGTATGATCTCGATGTTCTTGTAACTGAGTTGCATGGGTGATTAATGGATGATTCAGATCAATGCCAGGATCTTCTTCTCGAATGGGAACCCAATGCCTGAGTTCTTTTGCACGCCCATGGTAGTTGATGATTTCATCCATCTGAGCTTTTGTATCCTGCAGGTCCTTTTCGCGCTTTTCTCTTAACGCTTTTTCATCTAAATGCCTCTGGATTGCACTTTCATGGTCTTTTTGTAATTGAGTATGAGAAAGCTGGAGGGCTTCATAATGGGCTCTTAGCGCCTCCAGTTCATGATTGGAATCTTGGGTATCCGTCTTCTCATTGGTCACAAGACGTCGCCAATAAATATACCCAATGATAAATCCAAGAATCGCAGCTACCAGCATTAATACCAGCGCGGTAGCTCCTGCACTAAATTGGGTTTCTAAAAAAATGATCATGGTGCTGTTTATTTATATAAATATAGAATAGTAAAAGGGAACTTATGGGATGATAATTTCTACTCGGCGGTTTTTTTGGCGGCCTGCATGGGTCTTATTGGTTGCAATAGGCGCATCTTCCCCCTTGCTATCAACTTCGATCTTGCCCGCCTCTAGTCCAAGTTGCTGGAAAAAATTTGCAACAGTCTGAGCGCGACTACGACCCAAATTTAGGTTTTTCCTTTTCTTCCCTACATCGTCTGTATGACCGATCAACTGTACTTTTTTGCCATCTTGTCGGTTGAGATATGAGATCACCTCTCTTAGATAGGTTCGGAGGTCATCATCCAATGGAATTCCATCTTTTGCAAATTCAAAATATAGGTTTCGGGGGGATGGGGGAGCAATGATTGCTTGTGGTTCCGGCTCAGATTCTGACGCTTCGCTTGTCAGGGAGTCGGTACCGCCTGTCCCACTGGAGGTGCTATCTACAGCAATGTTTGCAACCGCGGCCTTGACAAGGTTCAGGGATAATGCGGACCGCGCTGAGTCAGTCTGGTCGAGAAGTGAAGCTAGTGACATGGCTTTGGGCAAAGAGATGATTCGCTTCTCGTCCAGCCCATGGGAAGTAAGCATATTTCTAAACGCATTCGCACGAGCCAACCCTAACTGCTGGCCGTTTGTTCGGGGATTTTCCTGATCACTGTAAAGTCCTATAATTTCCAAATCATAATCCGGGTTGGAGGATAAAAGGTGAGCTAGTGAATCAAGCTCTTGTACAATGGCAATCGGGATGATGGGGGTTCCATCTCCTTTTGCATACCTGATATGGTCTTTAAAAGCCCATAATGGCTTTCCATCTTTGAAAAGGGTAAGCGGAGTGGCGTCTACGCGAGATGACTCAGGTGTAGAGGAAATTGCTTGAGTAATAAGTCCTCCATCTTCACTGGGGCAAAGCAACTTTACCTTACATACCCAAAACCAAGTACCTCCGCACATCCAGGCACCAAGTGCTATTGATGCAATTAGGATTCCAAATCTGTTCATGTGTGTAGGTTATTATTTAACAGGTATTTTTGGGGATATTAAATATTTCTTGTGAGATAATCAATAATCCTGTGGTTTATACGGATGGTGGTTAAGCCATTCTTTTATATATTTGCACTTAGACACCTGACCATATGAACTATATTTTAGGTTTTTTCCGGCCGGGAGAGCAGTTGATTTCAGTTGAGATACAAGCCGTCGGCAGTGCCTCTCCCGTTCAGTTTTTCCTTCCTAAATGGCGTCCCGGTCGCTATGAGCAGCAGCGATTTGATCGGAATATTTCTGATGTAAATGCTTTCCAGGTTAATGGAATTCCATTGGTAGTAGAACGCCTTAGCACACATCATTGGCAAGTAGATGCACCAGCTGGTAAAGCATTTACCCTCTCTTATAATTATTATGCTAATGCTTTAAATGCTGGTAGTTCCTATTTCGATAAATCGCTTGTATATATAAATGGTGTCAATCTGCTGATGTACCAAAAAGAGCATCTCGATGAGAAATGTGAACTTACCCTAAAGTTGCCGGAAGCATATCAGGTAGCTTGTGGACTTCCCAAAGTTGAAAATGTCCTGCTGGCAACCGACTTCCATCAGTTGGTAGATGCACCTATCCTCGCAAGCCCTGACCTGAAACATCATCAATTTCAAGTAGCAGGAATAGAGACCCATTTCTGGTTTGCTGGTGATTGCCAGCCGGATATCCAAAAGCTAGAATTGGATGTGTCTCGCTATACACGTGCCCAGATGGAAGTTTTTGGCACTTTCCCGGCCTCGGATTACCATTATTTATTCCTAATTCGACCAGACTATTATCGACATGGGGTAGAGCATTATAATTCGACTGTAGTGGCCATGGGGCCTGGATATAAGCTCATGGAGCCCAAGATGTACCGATCTTTTTTGGAAATTTGTTCCCATGAGCTGTTCCATGCCTGGAATGTAAAAGCAATCCGACCCACAGCGCTTTTGCCATATGACTATGATCGAGAAGTCCATACGCACCTTCACTATGTTACAGAAGGGGTGACGACTTATTATGGAGATCTGATGCTGTGGAAGGGAAACATCTGGCAAATGCCAGAATGGCTGGAAAGCCTCAATAATGAATTGAGCCGATTCTATAGGAGGGGAGGAAAAGATTTCGTTTCGCTTTCTGAGGCGAGTTTCGATAGCTGGGTTAATGGATACTTTACCAACGGAACCCCCAATCGACGAATTTCATTTTATACTAAAGGGTACCTTATTACCTTTTTGATGGATGTGGAAATTCGAAGAGCTACTCAAAATGCACGTTCCTTTGATGATGTGATGTTCGTGTTATATGAGAACTTTGGAAAAAAAGGAAAAGGGTACTCACGAGAAGATTTCAAAGGAGTAGTAGAGCAAATTAGTGGAAGAGATTTTGATGATTTTTTTGCTAGGTATATAGAAGGAACCCATGAACTAGAGCCAGCGTTACAGGCGGCTGGTGCCTATATGGGACTTGAAATAGAGCGCTCTGTATTTTCTTCCTCTGCCCTGACCTTTTATGGTCTGGAAGTGATAAAAGACAATAAAGGAGCTACCATTGTCGAAAATGTGTATCCAGATAGCCCAGCACTCATAACAGGGTTGAGTAAAGGAGACGAAATTATCTCCGTCAATCAACAGAAAGTAAATGGGAATTTTGATCAGCTGCTTGCCTATTATGGGCAAGATAAACCGATTGAAGTGCACTTCTTTCACCAGAATAAACTAGCAGTGGGTACCCTGAGGAGTAACCCTGATCATTTTCGCTACATCCCTCAGTTTGTGGAAGTCCGTAACCCTACTTCCCGTCAACTAGAAAACCAAAAAGCCTGGAAGGAGATTCGGAAAGTTAAGGAGATGGTTCGTTCATGAGTGTGAAACGAAAGAAAAAAGCGCGGAAGAAAGCCCCTGCAAGACCCCAAGCAACTGGCACAGTGATTCGAACCACAGGAACACTGTCTTGGGTAGCGTCAGCAGACGGTGTTCAGTACGAATGTGTGGTGCGTGGAAAATTTAGAATAGCTGGACTCAAAACTACCAACCCTGTTGCAGTCGGAGACCATGTCCAGTTTTTCCTCCCTGCGGAGGAGGGAGAGGTTGGTGTCATCACCCGTATATTACCCCGAAAAAATTATATTCTCCGACGAGCTGCTATCCATGCCCATCGTGCCCATATCCTCTGTGCCAATGTAGACCAGGCGCTGCTGCTATACACAGTTTCTCACCCGCATACAACCTCCGGATTTGCGAATCGCTTTTTGGTCATTGCGGAATCCTATCATATTCCCATTCACATTTTGATCAATAAAGTAGATCTCTTAACAACACCTGAGGAGGTGGCGAAAAAAGAGGAAGTAAAAGAGATGTATGAACAAATAGGCTATCCAGTGACCGAAATCAGTGCCCTGGACGAAGCCTATCGTCCCACGGTCAGCGAGTTGCTCAAGGACAAAGTGAGTTTTTTGGGGGGGCATTCTGGAGCTGGGAAATCTACTTTGGTAAACTTGATAGACCCTAGCCTAGACATCAAAACAGCCGAAATATCGGATTACACAGCAAAAGGGCGTCATACGACCACCTTTTCCCAAATGCACCCTTTGGCAGAGGGGGGCTTTATCATTGACTCTCCTGGGATTAAGGAAATGGGCATTACCAACCTAGAAAAAGAAGAGTTGGCGCATTACTTCCCTGAAATGCAACAACTGATGGACCAGTGCCACTTCAACAATTGCATGCACCTCAGTGAACCAGGCTGTGCTGTAAAAGAGGGATTGGAAACGGGTGAGGTTCATCCTACACGTTTCAATAGTTACATAAGTATGTTAGCGGATATCGCTCCTGAATAATTTAGCAATCAATTGATTAGTTTCTCAATCCTAAGCGTTTAAAGGAGTATGAAAAAGATAGGCATATATATAGCACTTACAGGATGTTTACTAGGGACATTTTTTACCCATACTTATGCCCAGCGGCCTCGGTTTCATCCTCAAGTACACGAATTGGGCATTCAACTTTTTTCTTCCACCTATTTACCTGACTTACGGACTGCCTCAGATGGAAAGCCCGTGTTTCATTCCTATTTTCCCAATGGTATCCGATACAAATACCACATAAATGTACAAAATGCCATCCGATCTAGTTTGATTTATCGAAAAGGGGATGTGGGGCTACTGGAGGCGGCACAAGGCAGCTTCTCTGATTACATGGCGAATCGACAGGATATGAGCTTGCGGGTGGGATTTGAACGAAAATATCATAAGCGTCAGCTGCAACTGTTTGCCTTTGTAGATGGGGTAGTGGGAATAGGAAAACTTGATGAGACGGGTACATTAAAAAATGGTACAGCACATTCCCTCCAAGAGAATTACATGAGTTATGGGCTTGCCATAGGAGGAGGTTTACGATATTTTCTCCAAAAACACCTTTCTGTCGGCATAGAAGCCGAGTATTATTACCTTTCCACTTCTCTCAAATCTTCCCCCCCAAGTGATAGCCCTGTTCCTCCCTTTAAATTATTTGCAGGCAAAGAAAATGGGTTCAATGTGCTCTCAGCCTACATTAGTTTTCATTTGGTGAGGATGCGCAAAAGCTGTACCTGTGGAAAACCAGGGTCTTAAGAAGGTTTTTAAGTTTTATGTTTGGGGTTCTAGGTTGATTGTGCCTGGAACTTTAGGCTATTTTCTTTTGCCATCTCTACTTCTTGCCTATCTTTGAGTAAGGAAAGGACTGAAAACTCTTTCCCGATAATTAGAACCGAGTGTTTATTCAAGATTGAAATGTGGAGGAGACAGAGGCGCGGATTACACACAAATCAGCCCCCTTCGACAAGACTTCGGCGTGAGCTCAGTCGAACGCTCAGGGCAGGTCTCGAATCCGGAAATCCACGCCAACTTGCATAGCAAGCAATTTGATTTGCTGGGGCGGATTTCCGGACGCGCTGCCCTGAGTTTATCGAAGGGGTGAGTTGGCTCTTGGCGTAATCCGACCCATTAACTCCACAATGCTAAATTGAAGGAACACTAGAATCTAAAACCTAAAACTTAACATATTCCTTTTATGAGTTGGTTTAAGCGTGTAAAAGATAATATCCGAACAAAGACGGAAGATAAAAATGAAACGCCAGATGGACTGTGGACAAAGTGCCCAGGGTGCAAAAAGGCGTTGCAAGCGAAGGCATTAAAGAAAAATGCCTATGTATGTACTTTTTGTGATTTCCACCTTCGAATTGGGAGCGAAGAGTATTTTGAAATATTATTTGACGGGGAAGAATACGAAGAGTTTAATGCCAATATGGTTTCAGGGGACCCCTTAAGCTTCACTGATACCAAAACTTATCCAGACCGAATCGCTGCTTCTCAGAAAAAGACTCAATTATTAGATGCCTGCCGCACGGCGCGTGGCATGTGCAATGGAAACGAATTGGTGGTAGCCTGCATGGACTTCCGATTTATTGGGGGAAGCATGGGAAGTGTAGTAGGGGAAAAAATTGTACAGGCAGTCAATTTATGTTTAAAAGAGAAACTGCCTTTACTCGTGATTTCAAAAAGTGGTGGTGCCAGGATGATGGAAGGCGCATTGAGCCTGATGCAGATGGCCAAAATCAGTGCTAAGCTGGCGTTGATGGATAAAAATAAATTGCCTTACATTTCTCTCTTGACAGATCCTACTACAGGAGGAGTGACGGCGAGCTTTGCTATGTTGGGAGATTTGAACATTGCAGAGCCGAATGCCCTGATTGGCTTTGCTGGTCCCAGAGTTATCAAAGAGACGATCGGCAAAGATCTCCCTGAAGGCTTTCAACGCTCCGAATTCTTACAGGAGCACGGCTTCTTGGACTATATAGTCCATCGAAAAGAATTAAAAACCCAACTGGCACTTTCATATGACTTGCTGCTCAATCGCGTGACGGCAGTCGCTGAAGAATAAGCATGAGCCAACCTTAAAATTCTGTTCATCCAATAATTCCAATTTCTCTAAAAAGACCCAAAAAAAATCCCGAATTTTCATTTTTGAAAATTCGGGATTGCTTAAGCTATCCTGCTATGTGCAATTGCTTAGTTAAGCATAGGTACATATGGCTTGAGCTTCTTTTGAAGCACAGTCTTGGGGGCTGCGCCCACATGACGCTCCACAACTTTCCCCCCTTGAAATATCAATAGGGTAGGGATACTCATAACACTAAAGTCCATAGCTGTCTGGCGATTGGAGTCTATGTCCAATTTTCCTACGACTAATTCACTTTCTAACTCACCTGCGAGTTCTTCTACTACAGGGCCTATTATTTTACAAGGGCCACACCATTGCGCCCAAAAATCTACCAATACAGGCTTATCTGAATTGAGGACAACTTCCTCAAAGTTAGCATTTGTGATTTCAATTGCTTTTCCCATGATTTTTATCCGATTAATATAGTTGATAAATTCTATTCAGGCTGCAAATTAACTGTATTTATTGCTTGCAGCCAATCTTAGACAATGATAATTTGTTAAAGCTCTTGCAACTATCAGTTAGGTGACATCTAATAGTAATTTTTTGTAAATACTTTCTTGTCTCCTAAGCTGTTCGAATTTTACAACCTTTAGTGGGGGTAAATGTTTCAGGGCAAAACTCCTTACCTTTGCGCTATGAATCGATCAATAGGCAGTCGTATCAATAGAAAGATCCATAACAGGAAATATATAGCTAGAATGGGGTTAATTGCCCTTTTTTTAGTAGCTATTACCTTGATCCTGCCAAAATCTTATCGCCCAGACTTTCACTATCAAGTAGGAAAGGTATGGCAAGACCCTGACCTTTCTGCTCCATTTGACTTCCCAGTATATAAAACCCAAGTTGAGGTAGACCGGCAACGAGATAGTGCCCAAAAGCAGGTGTTTTTGATTCACCGACAAGATAGCTCAGCTATATGGGAGAGTCAGGAGCGTGTGAAAGATGCTTTCTCTTCTTTCTATGAAGCACTCCGTGCATATAACCTTTACCTTCGGAATCGTGACTCAGTTGGAGCGGATGCTGCCCTTGCTGATGTTGGAAAGCAGTTGATCTATGGTCAAAGATTGAAATTGTTTCCCCATGACACGACTGCCAGTGTTCCATCATGGCTCAGTAGACTGGAAGATGATGCCATGAAAATTGTAGAAAAAATCTACGAAAAGGGTTACATTTTTGGGGAAAGGAATGAATTTCACCATGACTTCATTGCCATCCAACGTGACAATACCCATAGGGACCTGGTTGCATTAGATAAGCTGCTATTTAATACTTCCATGGGGGAATTTGTCTCAGCGGAACTTCCCCGTCGTTATCCCCCCAAGGATGTCAATTTAATCCAATCGATATTGGCTGAGCGGGTGTTGCCTAATATCATGTATGATGACGAATTGACAGGTCAGGAGCAAGGCCGTGTTGCCAGTATCGTGAGCCAGACTGTAGGGAAGATCGCCAAGCATCATGTAATTATCCGAAAAGGCCGGATGGTCGGGACGGAAGAAGGGCGAATATTGGACTCGCTTCAGCGAGAACTCAAGAACCGTTATGGAGACCAAAGCTTAGGGTACATTATTCTAGGGCAATTATTTGTCATGTTGCTGATCATTGGCCTATTGATCACATACTTGAGAATCAATCAGCCCAGGATCTACTTTGACAATAAAAAGTTGGGATTGATCCTTCTAACGCTTTTTCTGACGACAGGAGGGATGATTCTTTCCCTCCAGCTGGAAATGCTCACTGATGCTGCACAGGCCATTTCCTTTATCTATCTTGCCCCAACCTGCTTGGCGCCTATCCTAGTGGCCAATTTTTTTGACAGTAGGACTGGCTTCCTCATCAACTTGTTGGTGGCATTGTTGGGGGCTGTGCTCGTGCAGCGCGGGTTGGAGTTTGCTTTTATACAGATAATGGCTGGTACAGTAGCAGTGTATAGCCTTCGTCGTCTGAGGGAAAGGCAGGTTTTTTTCTTCACCATGGGTTATCTACTGCTGGCCTATGGTATCGCGTTTTTTGCCTATAACTTTTTGAGCAAATACAGTTTTGATGAAATCAATTTTGGCAACCTGATTCTGTTTGTCTTCAATATCGCATTGACCATTTTGGCCTATCCGTTGATCTATTTGTTTGAACGCTTATTTGGCCTTACTTCAGACCTGACTTACCTCGAATTACTTGATACCAATCATCCTCTATTGAAACAGTTGGCGGCAAAAGCGCCCGGCTCGTTTCAGCATAGCCTACAAGTAGCCAATATTTCGGAAGCTGCGATTCAAGCAGTAGGTGGTAATGCATTATTGGTACATGTTGGGGCTTTGTATCACGATATAGGAAAAGCAAAACACCCTTCATTTTTTATAGAAAACACCTCTTTGGAAGACAATCCTCATAAAAAAATGGATTGTGAAATGAGTGCTCGGGTCATCATAGAACACATACCTGACGGTATCGCTTTGGCACATGAGTATAACCTGCCCAAGGAAATCATTGAATTTATTTCTACGCATCATGGTACCACGAAAGTGGAATATTTTTACCGTAAATACTTAGCTGAAAATGGCTGTGAATGGCCTGAAGGAGAAGCGAATTTTCGCTATCCAGGTCCGAAGCCGTATAGCAAAGAAACGGCTGTTTTGATGATTGCAGACTCGATTGAGGCTGCTTCAAAGTCCCTTACACAGTTCACGGAAGAGGACCTGCAAAAGCTTACCAACAAAATAATTGATTATAAAATAAGCGAAGGGCAATTGGAAAATTCTAATTTGACATTTCGTGATATTACTACTATTCGAGAAGTGATGTTTAAGCAATTGTTGAGTATCTATCACGGAAGGATCAAGTATCCAGAAGAAGCCAGTCTTCCTGCCTAGGTGTGTGAAATTTGGATGAATTGTTTTGCCAAATTCTACAATTCTGCTACCTTTGAAGTTAGTTCTTTTTCATTTCGAACCCTTAGTAGTTTTAAACCAAAAGCTTTTTTTACATGAAAAAACTTCTATTATTAGCCGCATTAGTACTGTGGTCAAGCCTCCTATGGGCTCAGACTACAGTCTCAGGGACGGTCACCGATGCCGATAATGGTGATGCCCTGGAAGGTGTAGCAGTAGTTGTCAAAGGTACAACTATTGGTATTCTCACTGACGCAGAAGGCAAGTACCGCCTTCAAGTTCCCGATGATGCTACCATTCTGATGTTCACTTATGTGGGCATGAAAACAGAAGAAGTAGCGATCAATGGAAGAACCTCCATTAACGTTGAACTACGCGAAGACGTGCTTTCTCTTGACGAAGTAGTCGTAACGGCTATCGGTCTTGAGGCCAATAAGCGCTCTGTAGGTTATGCTGTGCAAAATGTAGACGCACAAGACCTTGTCAATTCGCGTGAGACTAACCTCGTAAATGCACTGAGCTCTAAAGTAGCTGGTGTAACTGTAGTTAGCTCTTCTGGTTCTCCAGGTGCTTCTTCAAACATTCGTATCCGTGGTAGTGTATCTATCAACGGT
>JAUIKF010000024.1 GCA_030430575.1 Bacteroidia bacterium
AGGTCTATGGCCACATCCGTAGTAAAAAAGTCAAATAGTCCCATTAATGCTTAAAATGTCTTGTGCCTGTGAAAATTAAACACATACCGTGATTTTCACAAAAATTAATTGTTTCATCGTCTCGAACAGATCCTCCTGGCTCTACTACAACTTCTATGCCCGCAGCATGAGCCATTTCTACGGAGTCAGAAAAGGGAAAAAAGGCATCGGAAATGAGCGTACTTCCCTGAAGATCAAAGCCTTTGTCTTTTGCCTTCTCAATTGCTTGACGCAATGCGTCAATGCGTGATGTTTGACCGACACCGCTACCAATCAGTTGATTGTTTTTCACAATTCCGATGGCATTGGACTTGAGGTGTTTGGTCACTTTTTCGCCAAAGTATATATCGGCAAGCTCTGCCTGTGTTGCTGTGCGACTGGTCTTATGCACCAGTTCATCGGCCTGAAGGGCCTTGGTATCTTTGTCCTGAACCAGGTACCCATTCAGCAGACTTTTGACTACCTGTGTATGGCTATCTTTAGAAATGCGTTTCAGTAAAATGCGCTTTTTCTTTTTGGTCAAAATGGCGAGTGCTTCTGGGGTAAAATCATTAGCTACCAATACTTCAAAAAAGAGGCTATGCATTTCTTTCGCCAACGCCTCATCCACCGTCCCATTACACGCCAATATCCCACCAAAAGCAGATACGGGATCTCCTGCTAAGGCTTTTTTCCATGCATCCAATAAATCTGTACCAATCGCACACCCACAAGGATTTGTATGCTTAATCACCGCAAAAAACGGCTCTTCAAACTCATCGACAAGCTGCAAGGCCCCTTCTATATCCACGAGGTTGTTGTAGGATAATGGCTTTCCATTCAATTGATCGAACTGAGTGGAAAGGTCCCCGTAATAAAACGCCTCTTGATGGGGATTTTCGCCATAACGAAGCACAGTGGGAGAGTCATAAGAGACTTTAAGGCTATCGCTTGCTGGCGCAAGATATTGGTGGATATGGGTATCGTAATGTGACGAAACGCCAAAAGCAGCCCCTGCGAGGGCCTTGCGCTGGTCAAGACTCAGCGCGCCGTCTTGGGCTTTGAGCCATGCTGCTACCTGCCCGTAATACGCTTGAGAAGGAACCACTGCCACGTCACCAAAATTCTTGGCGGCTGCGCGAATCAGCGCAATTCCGCCAATGTCTATTTTTTCAATAATCGCAGCCTCATCAGCACCGCTCGCAACGGTCTCCTCAAAAGGATACAGATCCACAATGACGAGGTCGATCTCCGGGATTTTGTATTGTGCCAATTCTTCCTGATCTGATACAACCTCACGGCGCGCCAGAATTCCTCCGTGCACCATCGGGTGTAAGGTTTTTACACGCCCTCCAAGGATAGAAGGGTATCCCGTTAGGTCTGCCACTTCATGGACTTGAGCGCCCAATTGAGAGATATAATTAGCTGTCCCACCTGTAGAGTAAATGGTAGCCCCTAACGCTTTGAGTGTCAGGATAATATCGTCCAATCCCTCTTTATGATAAACAGAGATCAGCGCAGATCGAATACGAATTTGATTAGTCATAGCTGCGAAAGAAAGGGCAAAGCTACGACTTAATCTTTTAAGTTTTAAGTTTTAGGATTTAAGTTTTAGGTTTTTGGCGATTTCTTCTACAATTGTGGGGAAATACTTGTGCTCAAGTTTAAGGACGGCTTGTTGCAGATCCTCTGGTGACCAGCCTTTTTCCACCAACAACTGCGCCTGAAAAATGATTTCGCCTTCATCATATACCTCATTGACATAGTGAATCGTCATCCCTGAGGCCTTCTCTCCCGACGAAATAACAGCTTTATGCACGTTCATACCATACATACCCTTACCGCCATACGCGGGCAAAAGGGCTGGATGGATATTTACAATCCGATGGTCATAGTGCCTTGTGAAGGCTGAAGGAATTAGCTTGAGGTACCCTGCCAGAACGATGAGGTCGATGGTATTTGCCTCCATCAGTTGTTGCATAAATGCGCCGTCTCGGTACTGCGTCTTGTGCAGGACTTCGCAGGGAATACCGAGCCGTTTGGCACGGTCAATGACCCCTGCTGAAGGATTATTGGTGCAAATCAAGGCAATTTCGATTCCATCGATGGACTGGATATGACGAGCGATGGCTTCGGCATTGGAGCCGCCACCGGAGGCGAATATGGCGATACGGGTTGAAGGCAAAGTTTTGATAGGTTCTAAGTTTTATGTTCTAGGTTCTAAGGCGTGGTTGTAAATTTGCCACGGATTACACGGATTTCCACAGAATAAGAAAAAAAATCCGTGAGAATCTGTGTAATCTGTGGCTTATTCTTCTTTCATCACAAAAATCCTTGACGAACTCACGTTTTTCCTCAAAACCAAAAACGGCCAGCTCCCAAGGGAACCAGCCGAATGAGACAAATAAAAGGCAAAGGATTATTTCACAAGAATCTTGCCCTGAGTAGTACGGCCATCAGTGGCCTTGATTTGGTAGAGGTACATACCGGTCGAGAGGTCATTTACATTGACTTCAAAACGGTCAGCACTTCCCATCACCTGGCGTACGACGCGGCCTTGAATGTCTGTCATGACAAAGCGGTAGTCTGTCTGGGCTGCATTGTCGAGCTTCACGATCACCCGGTCAGTGGCAGGATTGGGGTAAATGTCAAATCCTTCAAAGGCTGGCGGGTCGATAGACGTCGCGCTGTTGATGGTCGTCAGCGTAGTATTCGTTCTGATTGGGGCGTTAAAGTCAAAATAAATGTCTGCAAAGTTGTGGATGGCTGTCAGCTCAGGAAGATTGGCCATCGGCTTGATGGTAAAGCGAATGAAACCGTGGCTGTTAGGCTCGTCAGAAGTAGAGTCAGGCAAGTTGATATTGGCAAATGTCCATGTGACGGTGCGGTTGTTGTCAATGGTCATGTCATAGCTGTGGCTTGCATCCAGCATCTGGAAGGTGCTCAGGTCGAGGTTTCCTTCAAGGGTGTCTACGACAGAGACATTAATGGCAGAAGCGGTACCTGTGTTTTGGAAGCGAATGCGGTACGTGAGGGTCTCATCAGGAAGCACATAGCCTTGTGGGCCGAAGCTTGGCGTCACAGCTTTATCATTTGGATCATAAGACCCAATCACAGAGTCTGCAAATACGGCAGTATTGTTATAAACATTAACATCTCCCATAGTAGGGGTGATAGAAGCAGAGTTGCTGACGAATGTACCTAGCGGCACAGAAGCTGCGAGTTGGAGTTCGAGCCTGATCGAGCGAGTCTCTGAAGGCAGCAAATTGCTATAGCTATAAGTCAGTTGACGTACAGTTGCGTTATGTGTACCCGTAGGATTACTGGAAAGGTAGCTCACACTGTCATGATAAGTGTAGGTAATGGTGCCTGAAACAGGAACTGTTCCAAGGTTGGTATAGCTAATCCAGTTATAGGTTTTGAATCCGGGACGCATCCAAGAGCCTGTGAGCCCTACGGCTACATCCTGAACAGGACTGCCTGCTGTTAGGCTAAAGTCAGCCGTAAAATTGGAACCACTTCCTGGCGCAACTATCGAATGAGAACCGCCCATGGGAGTGGCTACCGAGAATACGCCCGTATTGGAGAGACTTACGGTAAAGGTACCTGCATTCACCGCTACGCTGTATTCGCCATTGGCATCGGTGCTGTACTTCGTACCACTCACATCCACCAACTGGTTGGCCATGGGGAAATCTCCGCTATCGTAGCTGCCATTTCCATTGACATCATAATATACCTGACCATTGATGGTGTCAGGCGTCGTACAAGGACCCGCTACGACGGTGATCACCTTGGAAGTAGAATCCCAAATGCCTTGAAGAGAATCCAAGACCTGATAAACGACGACATAGGTGCCCGCAGTAGAATAAGTGTGAGTCGTAGAAGTGGTTTGTCCCCACCAATTATTGCCATCCCCAAAATAGTAGGTGTACTGGGTGGAACCCCCTGGGAATCCGACGCTATTGTCCGTGAAGGTCACAGGCTGACCCGCACAGGCGGGCTGTGGAGACCAGGTGAAATCTGCCTGAACTTGCGCAAAAGCAGTAATCGAAAGTGCCATAAAGACACACAACATGAGCGTAGAGCTAATGATTTTCATAGTGTTGTTGTTAAGGTTAATGAAAAGGTTAGTTGAATTCATTTACCCAAAACTATCACTGTGATCGCTCTACTTCAATAGAAGTTGAAGAATTTATTACGTACCCAAAATTGGGAAACTTCAGACTTTTTGTTTAAAAATAAGCTAAAAATACTGGTTTGTTCAGAAAATGCTGAAAGCGCATTACGTCTTCATGAGTCATTTAGTGCCGAAGGCACTAGTGAAAGAAGGTTAGCGTTCGGAGTACGAAAAAAAATCCGCTGGGGCTTCGCCCCAGACCCCACTTTTTGGGACTGCCGTCCTGCGCGGGCTGGCTCGTCCCTCGCCTCAGCCTCGCTTGGCCTGCGGCCCCAAAAAGGTCTAGCTCACGGGAATGCCGGAAGGGCCTTCCTCCTGACTGGGGACAAAAAGAAGGCGAAAGCCGATATTGCCGTACCGGTCCCCCGGCGAGTAGTAGTCGCGAAAGGCGACGCGACAGCCCTGCGCGTCGTCGAACCAACTGCCGCCGCGCAGGACGCGGTACGTGCCCCGCTGTGGAGCGTCTAGCCAAGCTGTGCCGTCTGCTGGTGCGCCCTTATAGTCACTATGCCAGTCGTCTTCGCACCATTCCCACACGTTTCCACTCATATCGTATAAGCCCAGTTCATTGGAAAGAAGTTGACCTACAGCTACTGTGCATTCACCATTATTTCCGCTAAACCACCCCACCTCAGTTAGGTTGTCGCTTCCAGCGTACAAGTATCCTTGACTATGGATACCGCCCCGCGCAGCAAATTCCCATTCAGCCTCAGTCGGAAGACGGTACCTGCAGCCTGTCAAGTCCTCTAGCGCTGAGAGGAATTTTTTTGCATCATCCCAGGAAACTGTGTCCACAGGGCGATCGTCTCCTTCAAATTGTGAGGGATTTTCCCCCTTCATGACCTCCTTCCACAAGGCTTGTGTGACGGGAAATTGGGCGAGGTAACAGGTCTCTACATTAACCGTGTGAATGGGGTTTTCATCTCCATAGGCATCTTCGTCAACATTTCCCATTTCAAATGCCCCTCCTTCAACCCGTATCAGGTCAAAGGAAAAGCCGGAAGGTAAGGTGTGGGTGAGTTTATGGGGAAGGGGTTTGGAAGCCATAGGGGAGGTTATTTCAGGGTGCCTATCAGGGCGCGTGTACTGGTGACGATCTGCTGTGCTCTTAGGGATAAATTGTTTGGGTCAAGCAAATTCTGGATTTGACTGAACATATTTTCATTGTACTTATATCCAGAATCGGCTATTTCGTCCAAAATTTCAGGCACACCATTTACTTGTTCTTCCCTTAAAATGGCCTTTAGGGTTTGCTTAAATGCCTTCAGGTCATCTTGAGAAGAGGGTTCTTTGGATGTATTGAAAGGTTCAGGTTGAACAGTTTCTCCCTCTTTTTCTAATCCTTTGGCTTTTTCCATATCATAGGCACAGATGATAAAATCCTCGGGTTCCAAATTTTCGATCCGATTAAACATCGGATTCTGTTGCCGAGGTCGGCCATTTTTCTTGCGAGTTTTGGCTCTTTCTCTCACCGTTTTAGGAATATAGCGTATCATATCGATGAGACGTACCAACCCATCATCTTCTATATTATTCTTCCCATTAAGACATTCTAGCAAGACCTCTGTAAAGAGTCCATTGGTACCTAAATCAAGTGACTTTTCATCAGCTTTACAAGAAGTAAGTATGACCCGTCCCCCTCCTTGATTTACCTTCCTGCTCAAACTCTTTTCCCCAATTCCTTCTCCATCCAATTCATTGACAAACCCCTCCAAAAACTGAGGCGAAGTAAAGGGCTGTGCATCGCCCATACCTTTATCTGCGGGCATGCTTTCAGCATGACAACAATCCAGGATGACCAGGCATTTTTTTGCCTGAATGGCGTCAAGCTTATCGGTGAAGAGCTTCGAAGAGACTACCCGATCAGGGTCATAGGTCTGATGGAACTGCCAGCGGGAGAGGTCAAAATCATAAGGAACCAGAAAATGGTCGCGTCCATCGGTCTCTCCATGACCGGAGAAATACACAATGACGGTCGCATTGGGATTTTTGCTGGCCTTTTCAGCCAGGAGGTCAAGCTCGCGGAGGATCGTGCTGGCGGTAGCCTTTTCCTCTGTCAGCATGGTGATATGCTCTGGGCGGAAGGCAGCCTTTGTGTGATCCCGAAAGTGTTCGCTCAAATCGCGAATGTCATTGAGAGTGCCATGAAGTTGATTGTGGATTGGCCAGTGCTTATAGGCGAGCCCTATAAAAAGGGCGTAGCCATTGGCGTAGGCAGGAGCTTGTCTGGGGCGAAGATTTTTCTCCAAACCACGCTCTTTCAGACCTCGAAGGGCAAAACCATATTTTTCCTGGTAGACCTTCTCGTATTTGGGATTTCTAATTTCACCCAAAGGCTCAAAGTTTGATCCATCAACTGAGATTTGGATGCGGGGATTATCGTCAATTAGCCATAATTCCTGTAGCAATTGAGCTCTTAAGTGTTCATCGCCATCCTGAATGGAAATGGAGATTTGGCGTTTTTCTGCTGTTCGGGTGCATTTTGCCATCACAACCTTGCTGTCAAGTTCAAACACCAGCTCATTTTTATTGTAATGATAATCGAGGTGACGATTTCCATAAATAGCTTGAAACCGCAAAAAGGTGCTGACAGGGAGGAAATCAGGATAGGATAAGGTAAAACTATGTTGAATATTGGAAGTCTTCTTAATAATATTTATTAGGTTCTGAGCAATATCGCTATAACCTTCCGGCAGAAATTGGGGAGCCACAAAGAATGAGGCTTGTCTTTTGGGACTTCGTAGTTCAAATATCAATTTAAAATGCCTTAACAAAGCCAAAAGCTCATGGGCTTCAATCCCTTCGATCGTTTCGGCTACTTGTTCAATATGGGCATAAGAAAATTCGCCCTTGTTCCTGATTACCCTGTAATCCAGTACTTTATAGATGCAATCGGTTAGCCATTCGGGATCTACAAAGACCTTGTCTTTGAGTTCTGGAATATGGGTAAAATGCTGTAAGATCCCCTGGTTGTGAAATTGTCTGGTTAAGGTTTCTAGCTCTGTTGGATTTTCAGCGTTGAGTTTGGATTTAATGCCTTTACATTTTTCAGCATAAGCTTTGTAAGAAAGTACTTTATCCTGCTTCCACTCATCCTGAAGCGCATTTTTGATCTCTTGCCACTTGATGCTATTGGAAAACCGTGCGATCTGGGTTTTGATATGCACAATAAGCTTTTCCCGAAAAGCACCAAACGAAAAGTCGGTCTGGTCATTTTTATGCTTTATAAAGGCATCCTTCACACTGATGTGAAAAATATGGTCGGTACTGCTAAGGCCGTATTTAGACTTGCAGTGGTCATCCACTTCTACAGTATCTGCTTTATCACATTTGTTTTGGGTAATCAAAATAGGGACCTGTTCCTCATTCGTAAGGTGGTCTATATTGTCCAGCCAATAGGAATAGGGAAAATGCTCCAGGTCTACCATATTTGGCTTTTTGATTTCGCCGTCGTAGAGATAAATCTTCGTTTTCTTTGAGCCCTGAAAATTGGTCTCCCGCTCAAAAAGGACCAAATAGAGGGCATTATCGCTAAAAAAAAGGGAATGGGTAGCGTGATAAAACTCCTGACCTCCAAAGTCCCAAATCGCAACTTTAAGGTTTTGCTCTTCGGGCGTAGCCGTAAGGTCATTTTGGAAAGGCTTCCATATCACTACTTTGATACCGTGCGTCGAATCCCTTTCTTCTTCAAATTCCCCTTTATCCAAAAAATCGATCAACGACGATTTTCCCGCAGTGCTATTGCCCAGCAAGATGAGTTTGATCTGGTCATTGGGGATTTCCCCATCCTCTTCAATGGCCTGAAGCGTAGTTTTGACCGCTTCCAATACATTTCCTGGCTGGTCGTAAATATCTCGTGATATATTTTTGATGGGGTTTCCTTTGAGGAAAAGTTTTTGAAGCGATGAGAGATGCTGTGTAAATGAGGGAACAAATGTTTCAATCTTACAATTTCGTAAATCCAAATAGGTAAGGGACGGGAGGGCTTTTTGAAAAACTACCTGACTAAGCTCCTGATTATCGGAGAGGCTCAACCATGACAACCTATCCAACCCGATTGAAAAATTAAATTTTGTCAGCCTGTTATCACTCAAATTTAGGGCTTGAATATCTTCAGCTCTAAACGCTTCCAGTTTCACTATTCTGGCCCACTTTTCATCTGTCAGCCCTACATTTGCCAGATTCAGGCCTATCAGCCGATCCCCTTCATACTGGTATTTGGGCATACCTCGTTTATAGGGCTTCAGTCCGCCCAGCGGATCATTGGGCTGGATCGGGGCTTTAAATAATTCGGTATCAAGGATACGTTCGATAGCAGAAATCAAGGAAGGCTTATTCATAAGGGGAAATTAGGGGAAAATAGGAAATTCAAAAAGGGGAAGCAGGAGAATGTTCGTTTTTTACTACTAATACCCCTGCTTCAAGCAGAATAACCTGCTTTTTTGTCTCAGATTCAAATCTGAGAACAGGACAATCCTCTGTTCAGTGGAAGCCATCCAGCATTCCCGTGAGCTGGGGACAAAAAGAAGGCGAAAGCCGATATTGTCGTTCCGGTCCTCCGGCGAGTTGTTGTTGCGATAGGCGACGCGACAGTTCTGCGCGTCGTTGATCCAACTGCCGCCGCGTATGACGCGGTTCGTGCCCTTACGAGGATTGACCATATTTGAGTATTTTCAAAAAAGGTTGTGTATCTGCATGTTTTACAAATGCGAGCAAAGACAATGCCCTTCGCTGACAATTGGCTTCATTCCAAAAACCAGTTTCATAATTGTGTTCAAGAATTCGCATTTTTTTGATAAAGCGCTGTTTGCTTTGCTGAGTTAGCTGTGTATAAAAAGGGAAAATTCTATACCCTAAAAACGATAGACCCAATTTGGTCTGATTAAGGGAAATCGGCTTTAAATCACATTTCAGGTTGATGTTTATGTACTGTTCAATGGCATGTAAAGCTTCTTCGAGCTTACCTTTTTCGTCGTGCCACAAAATCATATCATCCATATAGCGCACATACGCCTTTATCCGAAGCTGTTCTTTGATAAAATGATCTAATCCTGCCAAATAGTTATTTGCAAAATATTGACTTGTCAGGTTGCCAATAGGAACTCCTCTTTGAGGTAGTTCTTCAAAACTATCGATGATTTTTTCAAAAACTCCAAGTAGATGCCCTTCTTTAAACATCCTTTCTAATTGCGATTTGATCACCTCGTGATGAACACTCGCAAAAAATTTCTTCACATCCAGTTTTAAATACCATTTATGGGTGTGAGTGAACTTCTGAGCGCGTTTTAAAGCGGCATAGGTTCCCTTTTCCTTTCTGCTCGCATAACTATCATAAATCTGTACACGCTCAAAATAGGGATGGCAAATATTCATCAGGCCATGGTGCAATACTTGTTCGCTAAAAGCACTTGCACATATTTGCCGTTCTTTGGGTTCATAAATTTTGAAAAAACGGTAATCGCCCACTATTACTTTTCCAGAAATAATCTGGTCTCTAAGCCTACTTAAATTTTGGTCTAACTTATGTTGATATGCCAATACCTCGGCAGCATGCCGTTTCCCTTTGCTTGCTTTCCAAAAAGCAATCCTCAGATTTTCTGGATCGATAATACCCTCAAGAAGATGATTCGCTCTTTTCATTATCAGTGAAAAAGTGATTTCCATATTTCTCTACTTTCTTTTTTCCGATTCCTTTAATCTTCATCATGGTCGTTTTATTCAATACTGGTTCTTTTGCCAAAGCTGCTAATTCTTCATCTGTGAAGACCGCATAAGCCGGAATCGCTTCCTCTCTTGAAATGTCTCTTCGTTTTTCGCGCATCTGGGAAAACCGCTCAAAGGCGGCTTTATCGAGCACATTTTTATAGTCTACTTTTTGCCTCCTCCCTGCTTCCTTACCAGCATTATCCAGGTATTTGATACAAAAACACCAAAATGAACCTTGCCCCTGTGTGGTAAGGTGGCTTTCTACCTGAAGGATTTTTCGGGACCGGAGAAATGCATTCATTTCTTCAGTCAGAGCTTCTCCGCCTAAAATGGGAATGGTAAAAATCTTGATTTGCATGATGTGAAAAAATAAAAAATCGCTGGGGCTTCGCCCCAGACCCCACTTTTTGGGACAGCCGTCCTGCGCGGGCTGGCTCGTCCCTCGCCTCAGCCTCGCTTGGCCTGCGGCCCCAAAAAGGTCTAGCTCACGGGAATGCCGGAATGGCCGTCCTCCTGACTGGGGACAAAAAGAAGGCGAAAGCCGATATTGACGTTCCGGTCCTCCGGCGAGAGGAAGTTGCTGCGATAGGCGACGCGACAGTTCCGCGCGTCGTAGATCCAACTGCCGCCGCGAACGACGCGGGTCGTGCCCGTGTCAGGACCTATAGGGTTTTCTTCCAGGCCTCGCTGTAGACACTGCTGATAATATTTGGCCCCATACCAGTCTTCACACCACTCCCAGACATTTCCGCTCATATCATAGAGCCCCAGTTCATTGGAAAGAAGCTGCCCCACAGGGACAGTTCGTTCGCCATTATTTCCCTCATACCATCCCACTTCACTCAGTTTATCGCTGCCTGCATAGAGATAGCCTTTGCGGTGAACTCCTCCCCGCGCAGCGAATTCCCACTCGGCTTCTGTCGGAAGGCGATAGCGCGGATACTTGGCCTTTTGGTTCAGTTTTTTGATAAATTTTTGTGCATCGTCCCAGGAAACCTGTTCTACGGGCCTGTCCGCCCCTTCAAAACGTGAAGGGTTTTCTCCCTTCATGACTTCTAGCCATAAAGCTTGGGTGACGGGGTATTTTGCTAGGTAAAAAGAGTCTACCCTGACCTTATGCAAGGTGTTGTCATCCTTATGGGCATCCGGCTCAGAATCGCCCATCGTGAAGGTGTCGCCTTTTACAAAGATCATCTCGTGGTGTGGAAGGGAATGTTCGTAGTCTGAGAAGTGCATGGGGGAAGGTTCGGGGTTTGGGGTCTGTAGTTTGACGTGAAATTAGGGATTTTCTCCTGACCACCTGTCCATTCTCCATTTTTCATTACTTCATCACCACCTCATCCACAAACATCCACGCCTTCTCGCCCGCGCCTGGATGCCAGGAAGGACATGTGCCCATATTTTGGGCCTTTATCCGAATATACCTCACATCCTCCTCTTGGAGCATAATGCCATATGTCACCACCTCTACGCGACTATTGGAGATAGCTGGGCGCACATCTGTGACATACACCTCACGATAAGTGATATTATCAGTCGAGACTTCTAATGTCACTTGTTTGGGAAAAAAGATCCAACTCCCTTGGTTTTGCAAAAAGCGAACATGGAGGCCTTTAAGGTCCTTGGGTTCTTTGAGGTGGAGGGTCGCCTCGAGGTTATCTCCTTTGAACCCCAACCAATCCGATTGGAAGTTGGAGGCTTGTCCTACGACTCCGTCTGCCAAGGCCAGGGGATGACTCCCAGCATAGCGTGGATTGGGAGCAGTCGCAAAGTCAATCTTGGACACAGTCAGGAAATGAAAGGGCTGCCTGGCGGAGAAACTCGGTAAAAAGCCCACCTGGAAGGCTTTGGCTGTGATAGTTGTGCTTTTGCTCAGGATCAAATTTCCGTTGTACTTCGGCGAATCAAGCGTCGGTTCCGTCCCATCCAATGTATACCGAATGGTGGCATCGGGGTGAGCTGGGAGGGAAATACTGACCGAAGTTGGGTTTCCGTAAAATGTTTTTTCATGGGCGATAGTAGGCGCGGGGAGCATATTTGCTTTTACCCCAGGGAGCCGCATGCGCGGCTCAAGAAGTGGATTCACATTCCCTGGCCGAATCGGCGATAGACGAAATGCAAAATGCATTTCCTCTGCCTGCACCAGGTACTTGTCCAAGCAGCCAGGGCCACAAGTGGCTGTTCCGAGGCCAGCCTGTTGATGGTCGAGGTTAAGGGTAATAAATGGAGAGGTATCCAATTCATTGAGGTGGCGGGCTGTCGTGATCGCCTGGTCTGAATAAGGATAAGCACTCATCTCAAAAAAGGCATTTCCTCCTTTTCGCTCAATAAACCACCCATTCCCGTCCAGATCCGTCACCTCCACCCAGCGCACATCGGTATGGTTGCCACTGGCTTGGGGGACGACATACGGGAAGAAATTGTCAGCGGCAGTTTTCTGGTGAACGCCAATCTGGCCGCTCGCCATGCGGTCGGGATAAGTCTCGTGCGGCCCATGGCCGTACCAGCGCAGCTGGTCCATGGACTGGGGCAGCGTCATTTGCAACCCCACTTTGGCAAGGTTCTTCACCTTGCCCACAGGCAGCAACCGCACATCCACGAGCATATCGCCTCGCCCATAAAATGTGTAATCCACATAAGCGATAAATACCTCCTTAGGGACTGCTGTATCTATACCCAAATCCGCCGTCAGGCTCATTCGTTGATGTAAGAGGATGGCGCCATCCGCGGGGCGTTCAATCTGCAGGTCTCGCACGACAGGCGTGAGCCGGTCCAAGTGCGCTGCTTCCCACGTCTTGCTCCCATGACGATCGGCCCGGTCGTTCTCCGTGGGCGGTCGCCAAAAGTTGAGGCGTGGCCCGGTTTCTAGCAAGCTTTGTCCGTCCACCTGAAAGGAGGTGATGCTGCCCGTATGGCGATTCACTTTCGCCTCAAAGTCCAGGCCTCGCACGACAATCTCTTGCGCATCTTCCTCAAATACGAGGGGCGGCATATTGGTTTGTAGATTGAGGGTGGAGAAAGTCTGTGGAGGCGTTTTTGGGGTAAAGGGCAATTGGATTTGCTCCCAGGCGACTTCGTGGTCTGATGCCAGAAGCCCCATTCGCTTGCGGATCTGGACAGAAAAATTGAGCATGCATTCTCCTTGAATGTCAGCGGATTGGAGCATTTCTTTTAATCCTCGAATGGGGATTATTTGGGACTCACCTGGAGCCAGCTTGAGGAGTTTTTCTAGCCCGCCTCCTGCGCCTATTTCCTGTTCTGCCTCCATCAGGTTCCAACTCAGCGTGAAGTTCTCAAATGTCAAAAAGTCATAATTATTGGTCACTTCAATCGTCATTTCCTTCAAATCCACCAGGCGAATATCAATGTATTGGTACACCTTTTTGACTTCCAGTAAATGGGGATTGGGTACCCGATCGGGCCGCACCAAACCATTGATACAAAAGCTATGATCTGTATACAGACTATCTGGCCCAAAGTCTCCGCCATAGGCGAAGTACTCACGGCCTTGCTCATCTTTTTGCCAGAGCCCCTGGTCCACCCAGTCCCAGATGCAGCCCCCTTGCAGCACGTCGTGCTGTTTGATCAACTGCCAGTAATCCGCTAGTCCGCCGCAGCTATTGCCCATGGCATGGCTGTATTCGCACATGATGTACGGGCGCTTGGCGTTGTTTTTGGCATAGTCTTCCAGGTAAGTCAGGCTAGGGTACATCAAAGTCACAATCTCCGTATTGGGGCGTAGCTCGGCGCGCTCGTACTGGACTGGGCGCGAAGGGTCACGCTGTTTGATCCATGCGAAGCAGGTGTCGAAATTGACGCCGTCGCCGGCTTCATTGCCCATGGACCAGGAGATGATGCTGGGGTGGTTCTTGTCCCGCTCCACCATGCGCTGCACGCGCATAAGATGGGCTTCCCGCCAGACACTGTCTTTGGCGAGACTCAGGGCGCCATACCCCATGCCATGGGATTCGATATTGGCCTCGTCGATGACGTAGAGGCCGTACTGGTCACACAGCTCATACCAGCGTGGATCGTTGGGGTAATGACTGGTGCGCACGGTATTGATATTGTGCGCTTTCATGAGCCGGATGTCTTCGATCATCAACTCTTCAGAGACCACATGACCCGTCACAGGGTCATGCTCATGACGGTTGACGCCTTTCACAAGAATGGCTTTGCCATTGACGAGGAACTGATTGCCCACGATTTCGACCTTTCGAAAGCCTACCTTGTTAGTGATAAATTGTAAAGGATTCCTTTTTTTGTCTGATAGCGTGATTGCAACGGTGTAAAGGAAAGGTTCTTCGGCAGACCATTTTAAGGGGTTCCTGATCAATTTGTCAAATGTCACGGTATCCTCAGCGTGAGGAGGGATAGTGATTTTGACTTGGTCGATAAAGGAAACGAGCTGTTTATTTGAAAAGACGATCGAAACGTAATGGTCTTTCAGCTTTTTCCCTGTATGGTTTTTTACCACAATATCCAGCTTCAAACGCCCATTTTGGTAGTTTTCTTCCAAATCCCCTTTTACAAAAAAATCGCGAATCCGTACCTGAGGCGTGGCGTATAGGTAAACACTCCGTTCGATGCCGCTCACGCGCCAGAAGTCCTGGTCCTCCAGGTAGGAGCCGTCGCTCCAACGATAGACCTCCAAGGCAATCGTATTTTCACCAATTTGCACATAGTCCGTCAAGTCAAATTCCGCAGGGGTCTTGCTGCCCTGGCTATACCCCACTTTTTGCCCATTTACCCACAGATACATCGCCGACTTCACCGCCCCAAAATGCACATAAATCCGCTGGCCTTCCCAGGAAGCGGGGATGTCAAAAGTCCGTTTGAAGGAACCCACAGGATTCCAGCTATGGGGAATGTGAGGGGGATTTTTGGGGAAAGGGTACCTGACATTGGTGTAGATGGGGATGCCATAGCCTTGCAGTTCCCAATTGCTGGGGACAGGGATGTCGTCCCAGTCACTCACGTCGTAGGACGGGGATTCAAAGCCCATCGGACGTTCCGCAGGCGTGCGTACCCAATGGAACTTCCAGGTTCCATCGAGGGATTGGAAATTGGTAGCTTTTGCTTTTTCGTTGGCTTGGGCCTCCTCTGCTGTAACGTAGGGGAAAAAAGTCGCGTGGGGCTGCTCTTTGTGCTGCTCAAACATGGCGGGGTTTTCCCAGTCGGGCGTTTGGGCAAGGAGGAAGATGGGGAGGGAGAAAATGAGGGACAAGATGAATCTGTTCATATTTGACTTTTGAGTACCTTTATGTGCCAAGGAAATTTGTTTAAATCCTCAGGTAAAGTAAAAATAATAAACAAGGAACAGGGAAGTGAAAAGGGAAGAAATTTTTGGAAGGTCTTCTTACTTTGCATTTTCTTATAGGTGATTTTACATTCAGCCTTTTTTATGTTAAAAAAATATATTTTCTCTCTCCTCCCAGTATGTTGTCTGGGCCTTCTACTCAGCTTTTATCCTGCCGATCCTTCTCCTGCTGCAAAACCGCTCGGGAAGCTCTCTGAATATGGCTTTTTTGAAGGGAATATAGTAGATCAAAAACCGATTGATGGCATTGTCCCTTATGATCTGAACACGCCCTTATTTTCGGATTATGCGGAGAAGTTACGTTTTGTGCAAGTCCCAGAAGGCACTGCTGCGACCTACCATGACAAGCAAGTATTTGACTTTCCAAAAGGTACAAACCTAATCAAGACGTTCTACTATCCCCATGACGCTCGTCATCCCGAACAAGGCCGTCGCCTGATCGAGACACGTGTGCTGACTCACACAGATGAGGGCTGGAAGGCCTGGACTTATATGTGGAATAAGGAGCAAACAGAAGCATTTCTGGAAGTAGCGGGCGAAGACACCGAGGTCCAATTCACGGATAGTAATGGGAAAAAACGGACGTTTTCCTACAGCATTCCTAACGTCAACCAATGCAAAGGTTGTCATAGCTATGAAGGCAAGCTCCTCCCTATCGGGCCTACGGCCCGCCAGCTCAATCACGACTACGTCTATGCGGGGGAGGCTAGCAATCAGATTGCCCACTGGCAAGGCCAAGGCATCCTGGAAGAGGTGCCTACAGCACATGAAGACATCCCCACCATCCCCATCTGGGATGACCCCAGCACAGGGGACGTCAATGCCCGCGCCCGCGCCTGGCTCGACATCAACTGCGCCCATTGCCACAATCCCAAAGGCCCTGCCAGTACAAGTGGATTTTTCCTGGACATCCACCAGACAGATCCACATGTGATGGGCGTCTATAAAGCGCCCGTCTCCGCAGGAAGAGGGACTGGCAACCGCAAGTATGACATTCACCCTGGCAAGCCAGACAAGTCCATTTTGTACTTCCGTATCAATTCGGATGACCCTGGCGTCATGATGCCTGAAGTAGGGCACCGCCTCATCCATGAAGAGGGCGTCGCCCTGATTCGGGAATGGATAAAGGGGATGGAGTAAGGGAGACCGTTCGGGCCAATTTTGTAGGTGCAGGACATGTCCTGCACCTACAAAATTGGCCCTCACTACGAGATCGCTCGCCTTTCAGGCTCCCTGCGAGATCAAGGAAAAGTTCAAGTGCAAATTCAATCTCAAATTCAAAAAAGCAGACATTTTACTTGAGTTTGAACTTTTCTTCGCTCTCACACTCAATCTCACTCTTCTTTTATGAGTCGGCTTTGCGCGAATCCCCCTTGTGAGATGGATCTTGCGGACGACGACTTGTGCTGAGCATAGCCGAAGCAAGGAGGAGGCCTGTGTGATCGGGTCAATGTGATTTCGCATGACAGCCGAAGGCGGTCTTTCCTAGCTTCATTCCCCCATTTCAAGCCTTCAGTAACATTCCATTGGCCAAAAATCGCTATTTCTCGTCTTTGAGGGTATTCACACAATTAATCCTCAATTGTCATGAAAAATCTATTGATCCTTTCGATTGCGTTTTTTGCCACCTTATCCTTGTCAGCTCAAGACGGCGACTTCAGCGCAGGCCTGCGCCTCGGCCCCAATGGCGGCTTCACCGCCAAGTGGTATGCCACGGAAGACGTGGACCTGGAAGCCATCATCTCCTTGCGCGACAAAGGTGTACAATTGATAGGCTTGGTTGAATTCAGCCAACCGTTGGGGGCAGAAGAGAATAATCTTCGCTGGTATTATGGAGGCGGAGCTCATGTGGGTATTCAGCAGTTTACCACTACACAAGTAGATATTGAAAATCCTAGCCGTAGGCTGACTTCTCGCCCTTCTATAGGCGTTGACGCCATCGTCGGCATTGAATACAAGCCACCAGTGATCCCTTTCTCTTTCTCTGTAGACTATAAGCCGTATGTGGATTTCTTCTATTGGAAGCGTTTCTACCGGAATGTGAGTGATTTCTCGTTTTCTATTCGGTATGTGTTCTGATGTGTGTTACTTTTTTTAGAAAAAAGTAACCAAAAAATCGAAACGGGCCAACCAAGACCTACGCTACAATCCATCCGCCCGCGCCCGTTTCATCCCAGCCGCACAGATACAAAACCTCCCCTATTGTGATATGTCACAATAGGGGAATTATTATTTCTATAAAGAGTCATCACTCCCTCACATCCTTCAAGAAGCCCAATCCCAGCCCAATGCCTGCATAGACCACACCCGCCAAAGCAGTATTCACATACCACGGCAAAGCGGTTTTTGCCAGTAGGAAGAAGCAGCCGTAGAGCAGTCCTGCAGCTAAGATTAGTTTTAATAACCGACTCCAGGGGACTGGAATCTCGTCCACACGTAATTGCATGTACCCCATATAACAGAGGCTCATCAGGGTATAACTCGCCACAGTAGAGAGGGCGGCGGCTTGGGCACCGAGGATGGGAATGAGGAAGTAGTTCAGTCCTACATTGACGATGATGCCGATGGTAATGGCAATGTTGACAAATCGCTCGTGATTGGCAGCGCTGAGAAGGGTACCGTAGATGACAAATAGGCTGTGAACGAGCGTAGCTGCGAAGAGGATTTTGAGACTTTTCTCCATCGTCACCAACTGCCCTGGCGTACTATCAGTATAGAGCCAGAAGAGTTTCTCTCCATAAAAAAAGACAAAGACACACACGAAGATCATTGGCAATGCCGTGACGACTTGTCCCATACGCAGTAATTTCGCTTGCATCTTTTTATCGGCTAGATAGAGGGCAAAGCGTGCAAAGAAAATCGCCAATACCGTCCACAGGTACATGCCAAAAACATCCATCCAACGATAGGCTGCCGCATAAAGACCTGTTTCCACATTGCCTGCAAGGGCTTTCAGCATGACTTGGTCAACCTTGTCATGGACTGAATTGAGAACGGTGATTAGGGCAAAAGGAATGCTCATTCGCAGGCTAGGCAGGATGACTTTCGCTTCCAAGCGAGGCTTCAGCCAGCCATAGAGGCGCGACAGCACGATGAAGAAAATGAGCATCGTCAACCCCGCAGCAATCAGTCGTGCATAGACAAAACTGGCGATGTCCAGTCGTGTGAGAAACAGCAATCCTACCAGCACAAGCAAGATCACACGATCCAATACGGACGCGATGCTGTCAATGCGGAAGCGTTGCATCGCTTGAAAATTGCTGCGAAAGAACTGCGTCATCTGATGACCACCCCAAACCAGGCAGAGCAAGGCCAGAAAAAACAATTCCTCCGAAGTATAGCCCATGACCATACCTGCCCCTACCATCAATAGCGGATAGGCCACGAGCAGAATGAGTTTAAAACTCAGGAAATTGGGGTATAGCTCGCGAATGCGTTCAGGCGTGCTCGCCAGGGTTTTGGTCAGGAACTGGTTGACGCCGAGGTCGGTGAGGGTGATGAACAGGAAGGCAAAGGACAGCAGTCCTGCGTACATGCCCCAATCTTTATGGCCTACCTCATTTTGCACAATAATCTCCACCAGTACCCAGACGGGCTTGACCAATGCATTGAGCAAAACGGCAAGGCTGATGTTGGCGAGAAGGTTTTTGATCTTCAAAGATCAAAACTATTCAGCGAAATCCAAGTTTATGTGTATCTTTGCCCTAACGACTGTTAGCCTAAATAATTAATGATTATAAATTGATTGATTATTGATTCAACATTACTTCCTATCGCATGACAAGATTTTATCCACTGAAAGTCAAAAATGTATTCAAAGATACCGCCGACTGTACGGTGATTGAATTTGAAGTGCCTGCTGCGCAAAAAGAGGCATTTACCTATAAACAAGGCCAGTATTTAACGCTCAAAGCACTGATCAATGGGGAAGACGTACGACGAAATTACTCCCTATGTAGTAGCCCGTTGGAGGAAGATCGCTATGCCGTAGGCGTAAAATTGGTGGAGGGGGGAAAATTTTCCACCTATGCGCACGAAGTGTTGAAGACTGGAGATACGCTGGAAGTCATGCCGCCACTAGGGAAATTTTTCACAGAAATAAATGCCCAAAACGCAAAGCACTACGTCGCATTCGCAGCTGGGAGTGGCATCACGCCGATCATGTCGATTATGAAGACCGTACTACACGCTGAGCCTGAAAGTCAATTCACCTTGTTCTATGGCAATCAGCAAGTCCAGTCTATCATGTTCAAGGAGGAAATTGAAGGGTTAAAAAATCAATTCCTCGACCGCCTGCAGGTCTACCATTTCCTGACCAGAGAACGTTTGGATGCACCGTTGTTCAATGGTCGCTTTAGTCCACATAAGATGACGGAAATATTTGCCAAACTGCTTGCTCCTCAAGCTGCAGATGAGTATTTTATCTGTGGACCAGAGGAGATGGTTTTTTGTATCAAAGAGGCGTTAGGAGAAAATGGAGTAGCAAAGGAAAAGGTCCATTTTGAGCTATTTACAACAGAAAATAGCAAGTATATCAAAGCGGCTAGGCCTCAGCGCAAATCTTCAGGCATCACCAGTACAGTGGTCATTGTAGACGGCGGCAAAAGCTTTGAGTTTGAGCTAGAAGATGGCGATACCAGCATTCTGGATGGGGCGATGAAGCAAGGCGCAGACTTGCCCTTTGCCTGCAAAGGGGGTGTCTGTTGTACATGTAAAGCAAAGCTTCTCGAAGGCAAGGTAGACATGGATGTCAACTATGCCTTGGAACATGATGAAGTGGAAGCAGGCTTTATCCTGACCTGCCAAGCACATCCGAAGACGCAGAAAGTAGTAGTCGATTTTGACCAAGCGATATAGGAATTAATGTTGAATGATTGAATGTGGAATTTTGAATAAAGACTGAAAGACAGATTTTTATAAATGTTCATTCAAAATTCAGCATTCCCTCATTCAAAATTAGTTTGCCTTCCATTCAAAATTCTCTCATTCAAAATTTAAAATTCATCTCATATGAAAAATATAGCGGAACTAGAAGCGCAATTTCAAGCAAAAGTAGATGCTGAAATCAAGATAGAGCCCAAAGAATGGATGCCTGAAAAGTATCGGAAGACGCTGATACGTCAGATTTCACAGCATGCGCATTCAGAAGTGGTGGGTATGCTACCTGAGGGCAATTGGATCTCACGCGCACCGAGCTTGCGCCGAAAGGTGGCCTTGCTGGCCAAGATCCAGGATGAAGCAGGCCACGGCCTTTACCTCTATAGTGCTGCGGAGACGCTGGGCATAGAACGTGATGAGCTTGTACAACAGCTCCTTGACGGCACCGCCAAATACTCCAGTATTTTTAACTACCCTTCCTTGACTTGGGCGGATATTGGCGCCATCGGCTGGCTCGTAGATGGCGCCGCGATCATGAACCAGGTAATGCTCACGCGTACCTCTTATGGCCCTTACGCTCGGGCTATGGTCCGCATCTGCAAAGAAGAAAGCTTCCATCAGCGCCAGGGTTACGAAATTCTCCTCACCCTTTGTCGTGGAAGTGAAGAGCAAAAGGCCATGGCACAAGATGCCCTCAATCGCTGGTGGTGGCCATCTCTGATGATGTTTGGGCCGCGTGACGCGGACTCGCCCCACACGGCTCAATCCATGAAGTGGAAGATCAAGCGGAAGACCAATGATGAATTGCGTCAGCAATTTGTAGATGTGACGGTACCGCAGGCAGATTTCCTGGGCATCACTGTTCCAGACCCAGATTTGAAATGGAATGAGGAGACCAATCATTATGAATTTGGCGAAATCAACTGGGACGAATTTTGGAATGTAGTCAAGGGCAATGGCCCATGTAATCGTCAGCGCCTTGAAGCGCGCCAGGCAGCATACGACAAGGGCGCCTGGGTGCGTGAAGCAGCGACCGCCTTTGCTGAGAAAAGGGCCGCTGTGGCGGTTTAAGACAATCAAAGTTAAAATGAAAATCAAAATTAAAAACCTACTAAGAATGCTCACCTAAGGTTGATAAAACGGGCTTCTTATTTTCATTTTAACTTTCATTTTGATTTTAATTCTAACAATTATGAATAAGAACTGGCCTCTTTGGGAGGTATTTATCCGAAGCAAAAATGGCTTGCATCATAAGCATGCAGGCAGTCTGCATGCAGCAGATGCCCAGATGGCAATGGAGAATGCCCGCGACGTCTATACGCGTCGCATGGAAGGCGTGAGTCTCTGGGTCGTGGAATCAAAGCACATCACCGCTTCCAATCCGATGGAAAGTGGAGAGCTATTTGAACCCGCTCACGACAAAGTCTATCGTCATCCGACCTTTTACCCTTTACCTGACGAAGTAAAAAATATCTGATGAGACAATCGCTTTTAACCTATACCCTATCACTTGGGGACAACAGCATGATCCTCGGCCAACGCCTGGGTGAATGGTGTGGTCACGGCCCCATCCTCGAGGTAGACATGGCCTTGACCAATATCTCTCTGGACCTCTTTGGGCAGGCGCGAAGCTATATGCAATATGCGGCGGAAGTGGAGGGGAAAGACCGTACGGAAGATGATATGGCCTTTCTCAGGGATGCCAGGGAATTTCGGAATGTATTGCTGGTAGAACAAGATAATGGAGACTTTGCGCATACCATTGTCCGCCAATTTTTCTTTGATGCCTACCATCAATTATTTCTGAAAGCACTATGTGAAAGTGCCGACGAACGCCTTTCTGCTATTGCCCAAAAGTCCCTCAAAGAGGTGAATTATCACTTGCGTTTCAGCTCTGAATGGACCATCCGCCTTGGCGATGGTACCGAAGAAAGCCATCAGCGCATGCAAGCGGCAGTTGAGGCTTTGTGGCCTTATACAGGCGAACTTTGCACGTCTACCGCCCTGGATATTGAGATGGCGGACCTTGGGATAGGCGTGGATGTAGCGGAACTGAAAGCTGCTTATGACCAGCGTATAGCTGAGGTGCTCAAGGAAGCAACCCTTACGATTCCCGAAAGCGGCTGGCAACAGACAGGTGGCAAAGAAGGAAAACATACCGAGCAGCTAGGCTTCATCCTCACAGAATTGCAGTGGATGCAGCGTGCGTATCCTGGGCAGAAATGGTAAGGGGAAATCAAAATTAAAATGAAAGTAAAAATGAAAATACGAACATGCCCACTCATACTTTAATTTAAATTTTCATTTTGATTTTAATTTATTCTTATGACATCCATCAACGACATACTCGAAACAGTCAAGGACCCTGAGGTCCCAGTATTGTCTATTTTGGACTTGGGGGTAGTGAGGGGAACAGAGGTAAATGGGGATCAGGTAAAAGTCGTGATTACCCCTACCTATACCGGTTGTCCTGCGATGGATATGATCGAGGCGAATATCCGCAAGGCGCTCAAAGTTGCTGGTTATCAAGACATTACTGTCGAAACGATCCTTTCGCCCCCTTGGACGACAGACTGGCTGTCGGAGGCAGGAAAGGAAAAGCTACGCGCTTACGGCATCGCACCGCCTGTCGGCGGTTCAGAAGATAAAAGTGTCCTTTGGGCAGAAGACAAGGTCATCCCTTGCCCCCACTGCGACTCCCTCGAAACCACCAAAATCAGCGAATTTGGTTCCACGGCTTGCAAAGCCCTTTACCGGTGTAAATCATGCCTAGAGCCATTTGATTATTTTAAATGCCACTAACGTAATTATTAATTGAGTAATTATGGATTATTGATTGAGGAGTTATGGGAATTGGGGGGTAATCAATGGTCTATGTATATCGAATTAATAATTAATCAATCAGTCAATCAATAATTCTTCATGCATAGTATCCTCCTCCAACAGATCGATGGCGTCGCCAAGATCACCCTCAACCGCCCCGAAGTCTACAATAGCTTCAACCGCGAAATGGCGCTTCGGCTTCAGGCTGCTCTTGATGAAGTCGCCGCTGACGATAGCGTTAGAGCGATTCTCTTGATCGGAAATGGCAAAGCCTTCTGTGCAGGGCAAGACCTCAAAGAAGTCACAGATCCTGATCTCAATCCAGGATTTGAGGTCATCTTGGGCGAACATTACAACCCCATCATCCGACGCTTACGTCAGATCGAAAAGCCCGTCGTTGCGGCGGTCAACGGCGTCGCCGCAGGTGCTGGTGCGAATATTGCCTTGGCCTGTGACATCGTCGTAGCTACGGCATCCGCCAATTTCATTCAGGCATTTAGCAAAATAGGCCTGATCCCCGATAGTGGAGGGACCTTTATGTTGCCGTGCCTCATCGGCTTTCAGAAAGCCATGGCCTTGGCCATGTTAGGAGATAAAGTGAGCGCTGAAGAAGCGGAGCGCATGGGCATGATCTACAAAGTGTATGCTGATGAGGAATTTGAAGTAAACGCCATCAAACTCGCCGTACACCTTTCCAAAATGCCCACCAAAGGACTAGCTTATACCAAGCTCGCCTTCAATCGAGCCATGACCAATACGCTCGAAGAGCAGCTTGCCCTAGAGAAAGAATTGCAACTTTTGGCCAGCAGTACAGCGGACTATGAGGAAGGGGTCAATGCATTTCTTGAAAAGCGCAGACCAGTATTTAAAGGCAAATAATGAATTGTAAATCTTTATATAGTTAAGATTTGTGCGGCTGGGATGAAACGAGTGTGGGCGGACGGATAGAAGGGTTGGCCTTGGTTTACTCGTTTCGATTTTTTGGTTACTTTTTTCTAAAAAAAGTAACAACACAAAGGATAAAAAACTGAGATAAATCAATCCCTTATGAACATAGGCATTATCGGCGCAGGGGCCATGGGAAGCGGAATCGCTCAGGTAGCCGCCACCGCAAATTGCAACGTCAATTTGTATGACACCCGGCCAGAAGCCTTGGCCATCAGCCAGGAAAAGCTAGCCAAGATCATGAATCGGCTGGTGGAGAAAGAGCGAATCACAGCAGAGAAAGCGGCTGATATTCAGGCGAATATTAACTATGTCGAAAGCCTTGAGACAATGGCTCAAAGTGACTTGGTCATAGAAGCGATTGTTGAGAAGTTGGAGGTAAAAAAAGAGGTTTTTTCGACACTGGAAACCATCGTTTCTGACCAGTGTATCCTCGCGACCAACACCTCTTCCCTGCCCGTCACAGCCATCGCTGCTGCTTGCAAGCATCCCGAACGCGTACTCGGTATTCACTTCTTCAATCCAGCCCCGCTGATGAAGCTTGTGGAGGTCATTCCCGCGATCCAAACAGATCAAGCGGTATTTGATCAAGCAAAATCTACGATTGACAGTTGGGGGAAACTCACGGTAGAGGCCAAGGATACGCCTGGCTTTATCGTCAATCGCGTAGCACGGCCATTCTATGGCGAAGCCTTGCGGCTCTTGGAAGAAGGCGTAGCTGACGTTGCCACCATCGACTGGGCCATGACGAAGATTGGCGGTTTTCGCATGGGGCCTTTTACGCTCATGGACTATATCGGCAATGACATCAACTACGCTGTCACCGAGACCGTTTTTAAAGCCTTTTATTACGACAGTCGCTATCGTCCTGCTTTTACCCAAAAACGTTTGACAGAAGCAGGGTATTTGGGAAGGAAATCGGGCCGGGGATATTATGACTATCGGGAAAATGCGGAAAAACCCATGCCTAATCAAGATGAGACATTAGGGCAAAAGATCGTAGACCGCATCGTAGCGATGCTGATCAATGAAGCCGCAGATGCCTTACACTTGAACATCGCAAGCCGCGATGACCTGGACCTCGCCATGACCAAAGGCGTCAATTATCCTAAAGGTTTACTTCAATGGGCGGATGAAATCGGCCTTTCTACCTGTGTGTCGAGATTAGATGATCTATTCGAAGAATATCATGAATCGCGGTACCGCTGTAGCCCTATGCTTCGACGCATGGCGAAGTGGGGAAGGAAGTTTTACCCTGAAACATAAGCAAAGTTCAATGGTTCAATGATTCAAGGCGTTCAAGCGTGACGTCAAAGAAAAATTGAACGACTTGAACCAATTCCTCCATTCAAAATTCAACATTCCCCCATTCAAAATTTCATAAATGAAAGAAGCATATATCATAGACGGCGTCAGGACTGCGATAGGCAACTTTCGCGGAACGCTTTCGCCCATCCGCACCGATGACCTCGGTGCGATAGCCATCAAAGCGCTAGTCGAGAAGCATCCCGAAATTCCGAAGGAAGCCTATGAGGACGTCATCATGGGCTGTGCCAATCAAGCGGGCGAAGACAACCGCAACGTAGCACGCATGTGCTTGCTACTGGCAGGGTTGCCGTTTACGGTGCCAGGCGAGACGCTGAACCGCCTTTGCTCCTCAGGCATGTCTGCCATTATCCACGCCAATCGGGCGATCAAAGCAGGCGATGGAGACCTCTTCATCTCTGGAGGCGTGGAGCACATGACCCGAGGTCCTTGGGTGATTTCCAAGGTGTCAAGTGCCTATGGGCGCGACGCACAGATGCACGATTCCAGCTTTGGCTGGAGATTCATCAACCCCAAAATGGAAGCCTTATACGGCACCCACGGTATGGGGCAGACGGCGGAGAATTTGGCGGAGATGTATGACATCAATCGGGAGGATCAGGATAAATTTGCCTACCACTCTCAAATGAAAGCTGCCAAAGCACAAGCGAGTGGGCGTTTGGCAAAAGAAATCACCGCTGTTTCTATTCCTCGCCGCAAGCAAGATCCCCTCATCTTCGATCAAGACGAATTTATTAAACCTAAGACCTCTCTCGAAGTCCTCGCCAAGCTCCGCACTGCCTTCAAGAAAGAAGGGGGGACTGTCACTGCTGGCAACGCCTCTGGCCTCAACGACGGTGCAGCGGCGGTGACTGTAGCGTCAGAGGATGCGGTGAAGCAATATGGGCTAAAACCACTGGCACGAATCGTGTCTTCGGCTGTCGTAGGGGTAGAACCACGGATCATGGGTATTGGCCCTGTCCAGGCATCCAATAAGGCCCTTGCGAAGGCAGGGCTGACGATGGAAGACATGGATATCATCGAGCTGAATGAAGCCTTCGCCGCACAAAGCCTCGCCTGTATCCGCGCCTGGGGGCTCGCCGACGACGACCCCCGCATCAACCCCAATGGCGGTGCCATTGCGATCGGCCACCCGTTGGGCGTAACAGGCGCCCGAATCTTGCACAGCGCAGCACTCGAACTACATCTCCAGCAAAAACGCTACGCCCTCGTGACCATGTGCGTAGGGGTAGGCCAAGGCTATGCGACGATTTTGGAGCGGGCCTAGGAAATACTCATTTTTCCATTTAATGGTGAAATGGAAAGAAAGTGCGGCTGGGATGAAACGGGCGCGCGCGGACGGATAGAAGCGTTGGGTTTGGTTGGCCCGTTTCGATTTTTTGGTTACTTTTTTCTAAAAAAAGTGACAATACAAGCAAAATAAACAACATTTTTAAGAGAAATTTATAGACTATGAATAAGTTGGGAAATTACGTAATGGGCGGATGGGCCCATGGAAGTGGAGAAGGCAAGGCCCTCCATCATGCAGTGACAGGAGAAGTCATTGCACATGCGACGACTTCAGGGCTTGACTATGCGGAGATTCTCCGCTACGGCCGGGAAGTAGGTGGGGCGCCGCTTCGCAAGATGACTTTTCAGGAGCGTGGCTTGATGCTCAAGCGTTTGGCCCTTCACTTGATCGAACGAAAAAATAAATTTTACCCAATCAGTTTCCAGACGGGTGCGACCAAGGTCGATAGCTGGATAGATATAGAAGGGGGCATCGGCAACCTATTCGCCAATGCGAGCCTGCGGCGCAAGTTTCCGAACGAATCTTATTTCGTAGACGGAGAAACTGTCGGTCTATCCAAAGGTGGGACCTTCATCGGTCACCATATCATGGTGCCCAAAGAAGGGGTAGCGGTGCATATCAATGCCTTCAATTTCCCCATTTGGGGAATGTTGGAGAAATGCGCCGTCAACTGGTTGGCGGGCGTACCAGCGCTGGTGAAGCCTGCGACCATCACTTCCTTCCTCACCGAGGCCATGGTGCGCGAGATCATCGATTCAGGCATTTTGCCCGAAGGGGCCTTGCAGTTGGTTTGTGGATCGGCGGGCGATATGCTCGACCATGTCACTTCGCAGGATGTAGTCACCTTCACCGGCTCTGCCACTACAGGTCGTATGTTGAAGGCACATCCACAGATCATCAATGAGTCCGTTCCGTTTAACATGGAGGCAGATTCCCTCAACTGTACGGTTTTAGGTGAAGACGCAGTGCCTGGGACAGAAGAGTTTGATTTGTTTATCAAAGAAGTTCGTAAGGAAATGACGGTGAAATGTGGGCAAAAATGTACGGCCATTCGCCGAATTATTGTCCCCGAAAACCTAGTCGAGGATGTACAAATTGCCTTGGGCCAAGCCCTTGCCAAGACCACGATCGGTGACCCTACAGAGCAAGGCGTGCGCATGGGCGCGTTGGCAGGGAAAGTCCAAGTAGCGGAAGTCCGCGAGCGTGTCGAGGAACTTGCTAAGACCTCTGAAATTGTCTATGGCGACTTGGATAATTTTGAAGTAGTAGGAGCAGATAAGGATAAAGGGGCATTTATGATGCCTATCTTGATGGTTCAAAATGATCCTCATAAGAACCAGGATGTCCATAATTTGGAGGCATTTGGGCCTGTGAGTACCATCATGCCTTACAGTAACCTCGATGATGCGATTGAACTTGCTAAGATGGGCAAAGGCTCCCTTTGTTGCTCTATTGCTACGTTTGATGACAAAATCGCTCGCGAGTATGTGCTAGGCGCAGCGAGCCATCATGGACGTATCCTTGTCCTGAACCGTGAGTCTGCGAAAGAAAGCACTGGCCATGGTTCGCCCATGCCTTTACTTACCCATGGCGGCCCTGGCCGTGCAGGGGGTGGAGAAGAGATGGGAGGTATGCGTGGAGTCAACCATTACCTACAACGTTGTGCGATCCAAGGGACCCCTACTACGATCACAGCCGTCACCAATGTCTTCCAACAAGGCGCCAAATTCAAAGAAACGCCCATTCACCCTTTCCGCAAGCATTTTGAGGAGCTGGAAGTGGGTGAAACCGTCATTACGCATAAGCATACAGTCACCGAAAGTGACATCGTCAATTTTGCCAATGTGAGCGGGGATAACTTCTACGCACATATGGACGCGACCTCACTGGAAGGGACCATATTTGAAGGTCGCGTAGCCCATGGCTATTTTGTCCTTTCTAAGGCGGCAGGCCTATTTGTAGATCCCATGAAAGGGCCTGTCTTGCTCAATTATGGCCTCGACGAATGCCGATTCATCAAGCCTGTTTATCCTGGGATGACGATAGGCGTGAAGTTTACGGTAAAGGAAAAAATCAGCCAGGAAAAGCGTGACGCGGAAGACATCGCCAAAGGTATCGTCAAGTTCTTTGTTGATGTCTATGACGAAACGGGTGAGTCGGTCGCCTTAGCGACGATCTTGACGATGGTAAAGAAGCTCGATCAGAGCTAGGGGGAAGAAATTATTAATTGATGGATTATTGATTATTTATTTTAAATGGCTGATAATCAACAGGAAATAGCTCCCGCTCTCAATTAATAATCAATAATTTAATAATCAATAATTCATCCATGTCTTCTCAAGATAAAATACTGTTAGGCTCAGTGACCACTGAAATCGCAGATAACGGCCTGGCAACCATTACCTTTTTTCACCCTTCTCACAACTCCCTACCTGGAAAGTTGCTAGCTAAGTTGGCGGCGGAAATCACCGCAGCGGGAGAAAATGACCAGGTGAAGGTAATTGTACTTAAAAGCGGTGGCGACCGCACCTTCTGTGCAGGGGCGAGTTTCGACGAGCTTTCAAGTATCGAAGACCTCGATACGGGCAAACGCTTCTTCATGGGCTTCGCCCATGTCATCAACGCCTGCCGCACCTGTCCGAAACTCATCATCGGTCGTGTCCAAGGCAAAGCCGTAGGCGGTGGGGTAGGCGTTGCTGCTGCCTCTGATTATTGCCTCGCTACAAAATACGCTTCGGTAAAGTTAAGTGAACTCGCCGTCGGCATCGGACCTTTTGTGGTCGGACCTGCCGTCGAGCGCAAGATCGGCACCTCTGCCATGTCACAGCTTGCCATCAACGCCACCGAATGGCAATCAGCCACCTGGGCCATGGAAAAAGGCCTTTATACGGAAGTCCACGACGACATAGAAGCACTTGACCAAGCAGTCAATAAATTGACAGACAAGCTCTTAGCTTCTAATCCAGCAGCGATGCGCCTGCTTAAGCAAATCTTCTGGGAAGGCACTTCCCATTGGGATACCCTGCTGGCCCAAAGGGCGGCCATGAGTGGTGAACTGGTTCTTTCTGATTACGCCAAACAGGCGATCAGGGGAATGTTGAGGAAGTGAGACCGCTCGCCCTTTGGGCTAGCTGCGAGGCCGTTTCTCGTAGGGTCACGATATATCGTGACCCTACGAGAAACGGCGAGATCGCTCGAAGACTCGCTAAGAGACAAAAATGTCTTTAGTCTCGCAACGAGCCCGCAGGGCGAGTGATCTCGCAGTGAGGAGCGATAGCGACGAACGGTCTCTACTCGCGCCGTAAGCCACGGATGATCCCGCGCTCAGAATCTTTGATGAAATTGAGGATTTGGTCTCTTTCTACAGAATAAGGGAGATAGTTCTCAATATGTGTGCGCGCCTGGGTGTTGTTTTTGCCAGACAAAAACACAATGCGATAAATCTCTTGGATGCTATTGATGATTTCGCTCGAAAATCCTCGTCTGTTCAATCCGATAGAATTTACGCCTTCGTAGCGTACAGGATCCCTCCCTACTTTGACGTATGGAGGGACATCTTTTCGGACGAGCGATCCTCCAGCTACCATGACGTGTTGGCCAACTTTCACAAACTGATGGCAGGCTGACATCCCCCCCAAGATGGCGTGATCGCCTATTTCCACATGGCCGCCTAAATTGACCGCATTGGCCAAAATGACGGAATCACCTACGATACAGTCATGAGCGACATGAGAATAAGCCATGAATAGGCAGTTCTTTCCTATAGTGGTTTTGCCGTGGTAGGTAGTGCCTCGATTGAGGGTGACACACTCGCGAACAGTGGTATTTTCGCCGATTTCAAGCGTTGTCTTTTCCCCTGCAAACTTCAAATCTTGAGGAATGGCAGAAATGATGGCACTGGGAAAGATTTTGCAATTATTGCCGATGCGGGCGCCATCGTGAATGGTGACATGAGAGCCTATCCAGCACCCTTTTCCAATGGTGATCTCACCATGGATGGTGACAGTAGGCTCGATATGGACCTGATCTGCAATATCAACTCTAAAGCGATTCCCAAAAGAAAAGACGCTAGGCGTTTCTTTATTCCAGAATTCTAAGGTTTGGGTGTCGGGCGAAATCACGGTTCCAGCTCCGATACGACATTGCTTGCCTATGCGGACGCCGCTTTTGATAATGACATGGGGATCGATAGAAGTCCCTTCGCCTATTTCTACTTTCTCTTCAATGATGGCATAAGGACCGATGGTAACACTAGGATGAATAACTGCGCTTGGATGCACCTGCGCATGCGGAAATTGAGGTTGACTGGTTGTTTCTGTCATTTTTAGGTTTTTGGAACTAAACTGGCGACTAGGTCAGCAGAGCAGACGAGTTTTCCGTCTACATACGCTTTGCCAGTCATTTTGCAAATTCCCCTTTTGAGCGCTGTCATTTCTAAATTGAAGGTGAGCGTATCTCCCGGTATAACAGGCTTTTTGAAGCGTGCGTTGTCTATGGCAACAAAATATACCCACACGGTAGAAGGGTCTTCCACTGTATTGAGTAATAGAATACCACCTACTTGCGCCATTGCTTCTAGCTGTAAAACCCCAGGCATGATAGGATTGCCTTCAAAATGACCTACAAAGAACGGCTCATTGATGGTGACGTTTTTGACACCAGTAATGCTGCGTTCAGAAAAAGCGGTGACCTTGTCTATAAGCAAAAATGGATACCTATGCGGAAGTATCTTTGTAATGGCATTGATGTCAAAGACGACACCATCTACTTTATTGCTTTGAAATTTATCTGTAATGCGCTTTTTCTTTATCTCTGCCTTGATTTGCTTGGCAAGCTCAATATTGGCCTTGTGGCCAGGGCGGGCTGCCATGATGTGGCCCTGAAGGGGCATGCCTACCAGGGCTAGGTCCCCAATTAGGTCCAAAAGCTTGTGACGCGCAGGCTCATCTTCAAACCGTAAGCCTACATTATTCAGGATTCCTTGTTCTGCCCGAATATTGGGCTTGTTAAAGAGGGTACGAAGGCGATCCATTTCCGCTTCTGAGGCTTCTTTATCTACCAATACAATCGCATTTTCCAAACTTCCCCCTTTAATCAATCCCGCTTCCACGAGCATCTCTAACTCATGGAGAAAACAGAATGTTCTAGCAGAGCCAAATTCTTCTGGAAACTGATCCATGGAAGTGAGAGAAACATGTTTTGGCGATAGAACCTTTGAGTCGTAATCGATCATCACGGAAGCACGAAATGATTTGGAAGGTAAAGCAGCCAATTCTACATGACGGTCTTCTTCGTGGTAATGAATCGGTTGGGTAATAACAAATACCTCTCTTTCTGCTGCTTGCTCTTCTCTGCCTGCAGCCATCAACGCATCCATGAAGTCCTTCGCACTTCCATCCATGATAGGAGGTTCAGGGCCATCCAGCTCAATCAGGACATTGTCGAGCTGTAGCCCTGCTAGGGCTGCTAGGGTATGCTCTACCGTATGGATTTGAACGCCATTGGTAGCAATGGTGGTGCCCCGAGAGGTGTCCACGACATTGTCCACATCGGCTTTTACCTCAGGCTGTGCTTCAAGGTCTATGCGCTTAAATACAAACCCGTGATTTTCAGGCGCGGGTTTAAACGTCATGGTGGCATTAACACCAGTATGGAGGCCCGTACCTGATACGGTAGCTTCTCCTTTGAGCGTATGTTGTTTCATGTCGATTCTGTCAATTCTTTCATTCGAAGTTCCAAATCATGCAAACGCATATGCATATCTGCTAATTTGCGAAACATGACTTCCGATCGCAACTGATCGCGATGTGCTTGTATTGGGGACCCCCTAAATGCGAGTCCGGGAGTGTCTATGGAGCGATTGACGCCAGACTGAGCGTCGATTTTGGTCTGATCTGCCAGGGTAAGATGGCCTACAATGCCTGCTTGGCCACCGACCATGCAGTTGCGGCCCAGTTTGGTGCTGCCTGCAATCCCTGCCTGGGCAGCGATTACGGTATGAGCACCTATTTCTACATTATGTGCGAGCTGTACCAGATTGTCGAGCTTTACCCCTTCCTGGATCAGCGTGGTGCCCATCGTGGCGCGGTCGATCACGGTGTTGGCGCCTACCTCTACATGGTCTTGAAGGACTACTTGCCCCAGTTGGGGGATTTTCCGATAACTGCCGTCTTCTTTCGGGGCAAATCCAAATCCGTCACTGCCGATGCTAGCTCCTGCATGAATGATACAGTTGGCGCCGATTTGGGTAGCGTAGTAGATACTTACATTGGGATAAATAAGGGTATTGTCGCCGATAACTACCCCTTCTCCAATAAAGGTATTAGGATAAATTTTTACCCCATCTCCAATCGTCACATTGGCACTGATATACGCAAAAGCGCCTACATAGACGTCTTTGCCCACTTTTGCAGAATCTGCAATAAAAGCTGGCTGCTCAATCCCAGAGCGGCCTCGCTTCATCATTTCTGATGCTGTTTCTAGTAGATGCGTGAAGGCTTCATAGGGATTGTCTACCCGAAGCAAAGTCGTATTGACAGGCTGCTGTAATACCAAATCTCGCGAAACGATCACGGCAGAAGCCTGGGTAGTATACAGGTGTGGGGTATATTTGGGATTGGCCAAAAAAGTAATACCTCCTGGTTGGCCCGCCTCAATAGGGGTTAGCTGAAAGATGTCTCGTTGAGCATCTCCTTCAATATCTGCTTGAATCAGGGAAGCTATTTGGCTAATCGTAAATTTCATACCGAATGGAATGTGAAAAACGCGCAAAGGTAGTAATTCTCCTAGCGGTCTGCAACTAGGTCAAATGGAGAATTCCCTTGGCATAAGTTCCAAATACCCTGGCTTTCAGGGACTTATCAAGGAAAGGGCTATTGTGGGACCTTGAAAAAAGATGGGATGAATTGAACACCCAGCTTTTTTGCGGTTGAAAGAGACTCAAGGAAACTGGTTGTCCTACTTTTATATGCATAGGCGGCAGGCCAAGAATTCGCCTCGGCTGGGTCGCCAGGCAGGCAACCAAGTGATCTAACGAAATGACCTGGCTATCAACAAGTGCCTCATAGGCCACAGAGAAAAGGGTCTGTAACCCGATCATCCCTTGATCTGCAAAAGAAAATTCCATTTGCTTCTCCTCTACCGTTTGGGCATGATGTCCAGAGCTGATGGTATCAATAAAGCCAGCCTTCACAGCTTTTTTCAGTGCCTCTACTTGTTCCTTATCTCTTAGGGGGGGAAATACCTTATAATTGCTATCAAAGCTTTCAAGGAGGCTGTCATCTAAGGCTAAATGGGCCGCGGTAGTGCCAATGGTCAGGGAGCTATCCTCGGTTTTAGCTTGGGACAAAAGGGCCAACGCATCAGGAGAGGTGATGGGTTGTAGGTGTAAACGGCCGCCTGCATAGGTATGAATCTGCTGAAATTGGGTGCTTTTCGTGACTTCCGCCAGTTCGGGGATGCCTTTCATACCTAAGAATGCAGAAGTCTTGCTTTCATTCATTTGGCCGCCTGCGGCCAGCTCTTCATCGCCAGGGTAGGTGATGAGCAAGCCATCAAAAGCCTGAGTGTACTGCAAGGCCCGCATCAGCATACCGCTAGATTGCAAGGCATGGCTGCCATCCGTAAAGGCAACGGCTCCCGCCTGCTGCATATCATATAACTCCGCCAACTCTTTGCCTTCCGCTCCTTGCGTGATAGTCCCTGTCAACAAGGCCTCTACTGGCAGATCTTGCGTCTGGACCTTCAGTGCTTTCACCTGTTGCGCGCTATCAATGACGGGATGTGTATTGGGGTAATACAGAAAAGCGGTAACACCTCCTTTGAGGGCGGCAGAAGCCAAGGCGTCAAGCGACTCTTTATACTCAAACCCTGGAATAGCGGGTTGTACCTGGAGGTCTATCCAGCCTGGAGAAACGTGGACTTGCTCTCCTTCGACTACCTGTTCTGAGGCTTTTGGAGAAAGGGTGCCTGCTGCAGCGATATCAGTGATCATCCCTTCAGCAACACGCATATCCACTTCATGCCCGTTGTGGGGGCTTTGTGGGTCAGTGACCGTGACGTTATGGAAAAGATAAGCGTCGACTTTATCCATTTTTCTAAAAAAGCTGTTTTACCCTTAGTGTTGTTACTTTTTTTAGAAAAAAGTAACCAAAAAATCGAAGCGAGCCAACCAAGGCCCTCTCTGCATTCCATCCGCGCGCGCTCGGTTATTAATGATCTGCCTGTTATTAAAGGTATTAATGAGGGCTTCGCCGTTCACCCCAGCCGCACGAATTTTTAACTTTTTAGAAGAAGACTGATCAATAAATAATCAATAATTCTTTTAGCTCTTCCGTCTGACTTTCAGCAATAATATTTCTATTACCAAAAATAGCAAAGCCAGCAATACAAAATATTTCCATAGAGGGATACCTTCTTTTTCTTGCTGAATGAGGTTCGTAATCTCTTCTGCTTCAGGCTTCAACAATTGAATCCGGTCATACCCTGCCTTTTCCAGGTAATCTTCCAAGCGGTCCATATTGGCAAAGTCCAATTGGGATTCTTGGTCAGAGATGTTAAACGCCATTTTTTCAAGCAAACTATCTCCTTGTACCAAATCGTAATTCCCCTCAGCAATAGCTAACTGCTCGAAGTTCAAAATGGTGACACCACTCTGCACATACTGAAGGGGATTGAGTTCCAGTCCCTTTTCATTTTTCATCTGGATGAGCTCTTGACTGCTCGTGCGGATAGATTTCGGAACATAGGCCCCTATTTCTTGCCCAGACTGTACATTCTGGGTCTGGTTCATGATCTGGGTGGCACGGAAGATGACAGGCGCAAAAGAAGTTTTGACATGAAAATCGGTCCATGCATTTCCGGGAAAGATGGTAAACGTGTACAATAAACCTTCACCTACCTTGGATTCCAGCAGGCAGACCTCTTGACTCTGTGTGCCGATGATGAGATTTTGGACGAGAGAATTGTTGAGGCGGAAGGGGTAATATTTGAAAATATTTGGCGCATCGAATTCGCGCTGGCGTCGGTCTGCGGTGAAAACACCATCAAATATAGGGTGTTCTAATTCAATCTTATCGGCTTTTACGCCGTCTTGTACTGTGACAAGCGGTTCATATTGACCTACTCCCAAACCGCCCAGAAAGGCGTTTACACTCGTAAGGTTCATGTCCTCTCCTGGGAAAAACATCAGGCTTCCGCCTTCTTCAACAAAGGAGCGAAGCTGATCTGCCAGTCCACTGCTGATGTCTTGGATCCCTAAAAGAACCAGGCTACGGTATTCGCTGAGGGGCTCGCTGGCAATATTGCGGGCTTGTACAAAGGTCGCATCAAATTGCTGGAAGAGGTCCTCATAGAGGATGCGCATACTCGCTGAGCGTTGACCTTCTACGACCAATACTTTTTCAGCTTCAGGAACGTATAGGGAGAAATAGCGTTTATTGTCAAACTCGATCGGATAGTCATCGAGTTGGATATGGCCTGAAAGCCACCCGCTTTTTGTTGGGGTAAAACTCAGTTCGAGGTCCTCAATCGAATTGGGTCCCAGACTTTTATTATTAATGGCAACTACTTTTCCTTCTAATAATACCTGGACCCCTAGTTCTTTTACCCCTTTATTTCCATCATTTACCAGCGACATAGACATCTGAACAGGCTTGTCTTTTTCGATAATCTGTGACAAAATTTTCTGAGAGGCGACATAGACATTGTTCTGAGCACGGGTAGCCAGCGGCATATACTTGATGAGAATATTGCTGTCGGAAAGCTGAACAAACTGGCTATCTGCCAGGACGGTAGCACGCTGGAAGTCACTGAGGAAATAGAGCTCTTGGGTGCCATTGCTGGCATTGGCAAAAATTTCCTTGCGAAAGTTCAGCAATTCGCCATGCGTGTGCATGCTTTGGTTGATGCGGAGGTTCTTGACGGTTTCTATCGCGTCATTCTGATCGCCAAAACTGGCGTTGAGCTGGAGGTCACTGGTGGTGGTGATGAGGAGTTCATCATCTTGGCCATAAGCATTGACAATGCTTCGGGCGAGAGATTGGGCTTGCTGGAAATAATTTCCTTTCTCATTGCCTGCAGTCATGCTATAGGAGTCATCTACGACGATAGCGACAGACCGATTGCCTTGAAGCTGGGCCATGCCAGGACCTGTGATGACAGGGTTGGCGAAGGCCAAAACGAGGCATGAAATAGCGAGAAGGCGAGTAAGTAATAGGAGCCACTGACGAAATCGAAGGCGACGTACGACAGACTTCTTCACTTCCTTGACAAAGGCGACATTGCTAAAGAGAACCTGCTTGGGCCGTTGGAGGTTAAAAAAATGGATAATAATGGGGATAGACAAGGCAACCAATCCCCACAACATTCCTATGTTTAATAAAGTCATGGTTTAAATTTCAGCTGGCTAATATACCAAATTAAAAGCGATATAGCGGTTGCATGTTTGCTTTTTTATCCTATATTTTGCGACGATTTTATAATAGATAATTTATGTATTGGACATTAGAATTAGTAACCTATCTTGAAGACGCTCCTTGGCCAGCCACCAGGGAGGAACTTGTGGATTATGCGCTTCGTTCAGGAGCCCCCATGGAAGTGGTAGAAAACCTCAAAGAACTTGAAGAAGAAGGGCCGTCTGTAACTTACGACCACATTGAAGAAATTTGGCCTGACTATCCTACAAAGGATGATTTCCTCTTTAATGAGGACGAACATTAAAGCGAAACTTTTTAGCACTTTAGCATTTTTAAGTAAAAAGCATGTCGTTAAGCCACGTATGGCTTCGCGACATGCTTTTTTTATGGACCAATACATAAGCCCAGCTTGAGAAAGCTGGGCCATTGGGAGAATAATTTATGTTGATCTTAGCAGTTGCAACGGGTGCCTGTGCGGGTCGTCACGCCTTTTTTTAGCGACATTTTCACATAGCCGTGGGAGCCTTTACGCCCAGTCGTGAGGTCAACTAATACGTGAGAGTTGGCTTCGAGCGGATTATTGAAAGTAATGGAAGGAGAAGTGGAGGCATCGCCTGAAATGGTATACTCACTAGGATCCAAGACTTTAGAATTGCCAAATAGGTCAGTGACGGTGACACTTTTGACGGTCAGGGTGCCTGTGCCCATTCCGACACCGGAGATACATGCGCACTTCTCCCCGCCTTTGGCGGTTTCAGAAGCGGAAGCAGTGCCTTCAATAGAAAAGGACATCAAAAAGCTGGCAGCGATTAAAAGGGCAAAGAGTTTCTGGAAGGTTTTCATGATAATGAAGAATTAGAGAGGTTAAAATTCTGGCTATTCTTTCTCTGTTCTGTTAGGACAAAGATATTGCACTATCACCCCTTGGGAAATCCCTCATATGTGGTAATATGTAGAAGGCTAGGGTTTATTTAAGCAGCACTTCTTGTATTTCTTCCCCGACCCACACGGACATGGGGCATTACGGCCGACCTTTTTTGCTTGACCTTAGGAGCAGACAAGGGAGGAGGTGGAGGAGAGGAATTAAAATAATGTGCCATGCCCTTATAGTGTTTTTTCCAATCTCCCCTTGTTTTAAAGTAGGGAGCCGCAGTTTCTGGGTAGGAAGGAGAGCCTGCTTCTAGGTCTTTGATGGCTTCTTTGATTTCGATGAGGGTATGCTTTATCTGAAAATCCTCTTGATCCCCCAATGTCTCATAATAGACCCAAAGGTCCTTTAGCCGATCTAGCGTACTCGTAAATTGTACAATTCCCATACTACCAGCAAGAGAATCTATTCCTTGGCAATGGGGGTTTTCGAGCAATTTGAGGATTCTTGGACCAATCACCGCTTCATCCGCAAAATGGAAACAATCATACAGGAATTGAATGGTCGTATCAAATAAAGGGTCCTGACTTTCTATTACCTGCATAAATTGCTCTACTGCTTCTTCCCCTAATTCCTCACACAGGCGGCCCACCAAATACAATCCCTGCTCATTCAAGAAATCCCAATCACTATCACCTTTATATAGATTGATCACCGGTTCAATCAAATACGCCCCAATATGGTTCTCAGCCACCACTCCATACCACAGTGGAGCATTGGAAAAATAATCACTTTCCTCGTCATTGTAGATCGCTTCGCTGTACGCATTCGCTAAGCTGAAAGCGATTTTGGCTTCAATCTCCTCATCTTTTCCATGATGGTACAGATATTCAATGGCCTCAAATGGGATCCCCTCACGGGTATTTTCAATTTGTGTAAAGGCTGCTTGTTTGGAAGTAATAGGCATAATAGGTGGATGAAAAAGTTTGGGAAACAATTTAATAGATTCAAAGGATGAAAAAAATAGGCCCGACGTGGTGTCGGACCCTTTTCAAAAGCAGCATATACTTTTCAGGCATGGTCGCGGATTACGCATGGGCCGACACACTAGCCGAAATCCGCGACAGCGCAATAACATTGCTGGGCTGGATTTCCGGAATTCTCTGCCCTGAGACTTCGGCGTGAGCTCAGTCGAACGCCTGCCGAAGGGGAGTGTAGGCATGTAGGGTAATCCAGCCCCAATAATTATTTTTTCCCTTCTCAAATCCTTCTCAAATCATAAATCCTTGTTCATCAATCTGCCATCGCATAGTCTGTATATCCTTTCTCGCCAGGCGTATAAAATGTCTTATGATCAGGCGCGCTCAGCGAAAGATCCTTCTGCATACGTCCCGCCAAGTCTGGATTGGGGATGAAAGGCCGCCCAAAGGCGGTCAGGTCCGCTTCACCCGCTAGAAGCGTAGCTTCAGCTGTAGCTTTGTCCAGTCCCCCACAGGCAATCACCGTTCCGCCAAAAGCTTGTTGGAGTTTGACTTTGGTCGCAGCCCCTATTTCTCCAGGCGCCATGGAAGGGTGATTGATTAAATGAAGATAGGCCAAGTCCATTTTGCCCAATTCTCCCGCCAAATATTCATAAGTAGCTTCCATCCCCTCAAAAACCTCCAGGTCATTGTAGGTCCCATAAGGAGACAGGCGTATACCTGTCCGTTCTGGGCCGATGGCCGCAGCCACTTGTTGTGCTACTTCTATGGCGAAGCGGACCCTATTTTCCCCTGAGCCGCCATATTCATCTGTCCGTTGATTCGAACGGGTATTGATAAACTGGTTGATCAAATAACCATTGGCGGCGTGCAATTCGACGCCATCAAAGCCTGCTTCGATGGCATTCCGAGCCGCTTGCACATACTCGGCCTGCGCTTGCTGAATGTCACTGATCGTCATGGCTTTGGGCACAGGGTGGGGTTGGGAGCCCAAGGCGTCTGTATACATTTCGCCCGCTGCGGCGATCGCCGATGGGGCTACGATTTCCGCCCCTTCTTCCATATTGCCAGGATGGGCAATCCGTCCCGTATGCATCAACTGCACAAAGATTTTCCCTCCTGCGTCATGCACCGCCTGAGTGACTTTTTCCCACCCGTCCACCTGCGCTTGGCTATAGATGCCTGGAATCCGCGCATAGCCCAATCCATTGGGCGAAGGCGCTACGCCTTCCGTGATGAGCAGGCCGGCGGTTGCTCTTTGTCGATAGTATTCGACCATGAGGTCGTTTGGGACATTGCCGATGGCCCGACATCGGGTCATAGGCGCCATGACGATTCGGTTTGTGAGGGGAATGGGGCCTAGATTGTATGGGGTGAATAATGTCATAGGATCAGGGGATAAGTAGTTTAAATGCGTGATTCCAACGGTTTTCATTAAATCCTGGAATACACCACAAAATGCATAATGGTTCTATGGCACGGGCTGCTTCTACTACGCCCATATCTGCTGTTTCCCAGCCAAAAAGGTCCAATATGCCTTCCACTTCCTTTTTCGCATCCGCATCATTTCCACAAATAAACATGGTAGGCGTGGTTTCATAAGTGGGGTTCACCATGGCAGGATTTCCCACAGAATTAAAGGCTTTGACAAAATGTGCCTGGGGAAAAGCACGTTGATACCGCTCCATGAGGGAGTCTTCTAAGGTAGTGAAGAACTTCAAAACGCCTTTTTCTGGCGGGCCACCTGCCAAAGGATTGGTCGCATCGATAATGGGTTTGCCATTGAGGCGCTCAGCACCTGCCAGCGCCAAGGCGTCGAGTCCTACATCTCCTTTGACAGCCAGTACCAAAATGTCTCCAAAGGCAGCCGCTTCTGCAAAAGAGCCTGCCTTTGCCCCTTGTCCATTTCCCGATAGCCATTCCGTCAGTTTGCTCGTATCTCGTGTTCCTAGCATGACTTCATACCCATGTTTCAAGAACCCTGAGCCTAGGGTCTGGGCGACCATGCCCGAACCAATAATTCCGATAGTTTTTTTCATAATAATGAGTTTGTGAATGCATAATAAACACAAAAAGACCTCGGAGGTTTTTAAAACCTCCGAGGTCTAAATTTTTGCGATCCCGCCAGGACTCGAACCTGGAACCTACTGCTTAGCTTACCCGCTACGGCTTTCGCCGCTCCCCGAATGGGATTTGTGGTCTGGACCATATCTTCGCCGTCTCAGGCGCAGCACGTATGGCCTCTACGGAACCTCCCGATTATTTTTTGAGGACAAAAAATAATGCGTCAGCGCTTTTACCTTCTTGTCATCTATTGATCACAAGACCCTTTAAAGCACCTTGTATGCATAAGCAATCGAAAGTTTCCTCGGTATTGGCAAGCTGGATTAATTATTAATTAGTGATTATTCATTATTAACCAGTGTTCCAATCAATAATAAATCAATTTATAATCAATAATCCCCCCAGCGTAGCTTTCACCGATACAGTGCTGTCCACTTTACAAGTTCTCGTTTCCTTGTAAAGGCTCCTAAGTTTGAAGGCAGTTGCTCTATCCGGTTGAGCTACGGGACCTCAAAGAACAATGAAATAACAGGTTTTAACCTACCTTTTCATTATGGTGGCGCAAATATAAGAGATTGGACTGGATAAAGGAAGAAAAATAAACCACGGATTATAGAGATTTTTACGGATTTTCTTCTTTATCAGGGTAACTCGTTAATTTGTCCAACAAATACAGATTCATTATGGCTAAGACTTTTGCTTCAAAAGGGGATTTAGGAGAAAAGAAGAAATCATTTGTAGAACTCGCCGACGGCGTATATGGCTATACGACCGAGGGAGACCCCAATAGTGGCGTCATCATAGGAGATGACTGCGTCATGGTCATCGAGGCGCAGGCCACGCCCCACATGGCGAAAGATGTCATTCGCCATATTCGCCAAGTGACGGATAAGCCCATCAAATACCTCGTCCTGACGCATTATCATGCGGTGCGGGTACTGGGCGCGAGCGCTTATCAGGCGGAGGAGATCATCACCTCTGAGAAGACCTACGAGATGATCGTAGAACGGGGCCGGCAGGACTGGGACTCAGAATTTCAGCGGTTCCCGCGTTTGTTTCGTGGCTCGGAGAGCATTCCTGGCCTGACATGGCCTACCATGACATTTGAATCAAAGATGACGTTGTTTTTGGGCAAAAGGAAGGTAGAGGTCATGCACCTGGGAGAAGGCCATACGCGAGGTGATTCGGTGGTGTGGTTGCCGGAGGAAAAGGTGCTGTTTGCGGGCGACTTGGTGGAATATGGCGCTACGCCCTACTGCGGCGACGCGCAGCTCAAAAGCTGGCCAGGAACTCTCCAGCGCTTGAGCGACCTGCAGCCGCAGGCATTGGTGCCAGGGCGAGGCGATGCCCTTACCACGCCCATACAATGTCAGGAAGCGATCATTGGCACATCCGCTTACATCCAAATGCTCTACCAGCAAGCCGTCCTAAGTCGCACTCGAGGAGAAAGCCTGAAGCAATGTTTTGACAGATTGATGGAGGCGATGACCCCCAGATTCGGGCATTGGGTGATCTTTGAGCATTGCATGCCATTTAATGTCTCCCGGGCGTATGATGAGGCTGGTGGAATGGAGCATCCCCAAATTTGGACAGATCAGCGAGATATTGAGATGTGGGAGGCGTTGCAGGGGAGTTGATGATTGATTGAGTGATTGTTAATTATTTCAGGGCAAAAATGAACAAATTTTACCCCCCAAAAAATCGTCTTCGCGGAAAATTTGGAGGCTTTGCGAACAAATTCTGGGGTGACGTTTTTGGGGGAGTATATTTCATCTAAAAAGAGGCTTTTATTTTTATTTCGAAAAAATGAGTGAACACCCCTAAATAATAATTGAAAATGAAGAAAGGTACCTCCAAAAAACTCAAAACTGTTTTAAAATGGGTAGTATTTATTTTTATCGCCTATAAAGCTTTCTTCTTTGTAGCAGGAAGGCTAGAAATGAAAAATACGATTAAAGAGAAAAGTGGGGTTGATATTTCCTTTTTCTTTAAAACCCTTGAAAATAAAGTGTTTTATATGCCTGGTGCATTTGATAGTGACTATGATTGGGATTTTACTTTACGTGTGAATAAGGCAGATTTTAAGTCAATATCTTATCAGATTGAAAACTCTCCATTTTATAATTCAATTGGAGAGGCTTACCTAGGAAAACCCCTTTATGATTCTTTAACAACATATGAGGTAAAAGGATTTTGGACAGGAACAACAGAGAAATACGAATTCCATCCTTCAGAAGAAGATTGGGCAGAAATGACATATATTGAGATTCTCAAAAAGGATAGGACGATTAAGGTAAGTTTGAATCATTTATAGCTCATAAAGATTACCTCAATATTGTTTTGACCTTGAGATAACCAAAAGAATCACCCAGATTAGCACAAAGAATAATTTTTGAAATCTGTGAAAATCTGAGTTATCTGTGGTTAAAATTTCCTTATGCATATCCTCCCATCCACTTACCAAAACCCCATTTACCCCTACAAACGGTCTTCAGATCAGGACGCTATCCATCCAAAGCACCACCCTGTTGTGATCGTAGGCGCTGGCCCAGTAGGCCTCACGGCTGCGCTTGACCTGGCCAATCGAGGGATTCCTTGTGTGGTTTTGGGCAAAGGAAAAACGGTCAGTATCGGCAGTCGCGCCATTTGCTTTGCCAAGAAGACACTTGAGATCGTGCATCGACTAGATCGTCCTACGGCAGAGCGAATGCTACGTAAAGGCGTGACTTGGCATAAAGGCAAAGTCTTTTACCAACAAGACCCAGTGTATGAATTTGACCTCTTGCCAGAATCGGGGCACAAAGCTCCTGCCTTTATCAACTTGCAACAGTATTATTTTGAGGAATACCTCGTGGATGCGGTGACTGCCCACCCCTTGATTGATCTTCGATGGCAGAATGAGCTGGTGGATTCACGGCAAGTAGGGGAGGAGGTTGAGCTAACGGTAAAAACGCCTGAAGGAGATTATGAACTGAAAGTGGATTACCTGTTGGCTTGTGATGGGGTGAAAAGCCCCACGCGTGAGCGCATGGGGATTCCATTTGAAGGAGAAACATTCGAAGAAAATTTCCTCATCGCGGATATCACCATGCAAAGCGACTTCCCCACCGAGCGGTGGTTTTGGTTCGATCCGCCCTTCAATAAGGGCTATTCAGCCCTGTTGCACAAGCAACCCGACGGCGTCTGGCGCATTGACTTGCAGCTCGGCTGGGACATCGATAAGGAAAAGGAATTGGACCCCAAACGGATCAAAGATCGCTTGCGTCAGATGCTCGGCGATGCGGTTCAGTTTGAGCTGGAATGGACCAGCATCTATCAGTTTCGCTGCATGCGCATCCATGAATTCATTCATGGGCGGGTTATCTTCTTGGGCGATAGCGCCCATCTGGTCTCGCCCTTTGGCGCGAGAGGTGCCAATGGCGGCGTTCAAGACGCCGACAACCTGAGCTGGAAGCTCGCTTATGTGATCAAGGGCCTTGCGCCTATTTCTCTATTGACCACCTACCAAACCGAGAGAAGCCCCGCCACAGACGAAAATATTTACCATTCCACCAACGCTACTGATTTTATTACCCCAAAATCCGACATCAGCACGCTTTTCCGCAATGCTACCTTAGCCCTCGCCAAACATCATCCCCCAGCCCAAAAATGGGTAAATAGCGGACGCTTATCTGACGCCTATAGGTACATCCATTCGCCGCTTACAACACCTGACCAGGATGCCGAGACGTGGAAGACGGAGCTGCAGCCAGGCGATTCGATCAAGGATGTTCCATTAACCCTACATGCTACGCCTATTCAGTTATTGGAAGCATTGGGCAATGATTTCAGTCTGGTGATCTATCATCATCGCGCAGATTCCCTGTCGGCGTTCATGGCTGATTATTCCCCGCCAAAAGAGGACCTTGTGGAGGTGATTGCGATTTGTGGAGAGGAAGAAGGGATGCTAATGGATGCTGAGGGCCTATTTGCCCACAGGTATGGGGCTGAGGATGGGACGTGGTACCTGGTTCGGCCAGATCACTATATCGCTGCACGTGGGAGAGATTTTGCCTCAAATGATATAGAAACAGCTTTATTGCGCGCATTTGGGCAAGTTGATGCTCCCGGTTCTAATCCCCCAACCACTGCCCCTTTTACTCGATACCCACAAGACCAACGCTACAAAATGCTCCTGGAAGCGCATCAGGGACTTTCCAAGGAGGAGAGTGAGATGCTGAACGCAAAATTGATTTTGCTGATGATGGAGGAAGTGGACTTGGCGGGGGTGTTGGGGAAGGTGGAGAAGTGAGAAGTGGAACGGGAGTGGCGGGAGGTGACATAATTTTGGAACTTTTAATTTTTGTAAAATAATTCCTATTATCGCATAGTAGAAATCAAAATAACCCCATAATTAAAAACTGAAAATGGCAAATTGTCCAGACGCAAGAACCCAAGATGAACAACAAGCGATTAAGCCTGAAGAGGCCGTACAAATGTTGAAAGACGGTAACAAGCGCTTTGTTGATGATGATATGATAAATTACTGCTATGACAAAATGGCCGAGCAATCTGCAAAAAATGGGCAGTTCCCTTTTGGAGCAGTTTTGTGCTGCGTGGATTCAAGAATTCCACTAGAGCGGGTATTTGATCAGGCTATTGGCGATCTGTTTGTTGCGCGTGTAGCAGGAAACTTCATTAATACAGACATCGTTGGCAGCCTTGAGTTTGCTGTTGCATCTGGTGTAAAAGCAGTGTTGATTTTGGGACATACAGCCTGCGGAGCTGTAAAAGGCGCATGTGATGGCGCAACAGGTCTTCCCGCACTCGATAGTATGTTGGGAAATATCCAGCCAGCTGTTCAGGCAGCGATTACTTCGACGGGTAGAGTCGCTACGTCTAAAGACGCCGCGTTTGTGCAAGCTGTAGCCGATGTGAATGTAAAAATGGCCATGGCAGATCTTAGAAACCAAAGTGCGTTAATTAATGGTGCTGTTCAAAACGGCACATTAAAGCTGATCGGAGGAATGTATGACCTGAGTAGTGGCGTAGCGAGAATCGGAGAGGACTTCGAGGGAAATAATATTGTGTAAAAAAACAGCTATTTTATAGGATTCATCTCCTGGATCTCCGCGCACTGACTATCAAATACCCCTTTTACTTCTGCCGCAACGGCTTCCCCGACAATTGTATCCTGAGCTAGTTTTTCTATGAAGTGATCCACCATATCTTTAAAATATCCAGGAGCCTGATTCTCACATTCTGCTAAGTACATGGAAGCTACATCTAAGTAATCTGCTCCAAAAAATTGAAATTCTTGCCCCTCATCCTTGTGTAGCTTCTCTGCCAAAATCGTATTGAGGCCATTGATTACTTGTTTTTCTGGGTATTTCTTGTGCACCGCGTTAATACCATTGACAAGGTTTTGGAAGGGAGGATTTGTAAAGAGGTGTAAACTCGCCTTGAGTTCTGCCAAACCTATTTGGGATAAGGTAAAATACCCAGAAGAATCTCTTTTGGGTATTTGGTAGAAGACCTTTACAAATGAAAAAGGCGCAGTGGCTATCTGGGGAAAGTCTTGAAAAATGGTTGCTACATTCTGTGTTACTAGGACTTGGTTGTAATGTGTCGCATAGTCATCCGTGAAATAGGTAGACAAGGTGTCGTTTTCTATCCTGAGGGAATCTAAGGTCAATTGTGGTAATAAATTTACCCTTTTTTGAAGGGTTTCGTTGAGCCATTGGTTTTCTGCTTGGTAAGGGGCCTTATTTTCGGGTTCAGTGTTTTCACTACAGGCTGCGAAGAAAAGGACGAAACAAAGAAAATAGATCAGCTTTTGTGTTCGGAGTTTGGTATTCATTGATGAGTTGTTTTTTCCTATTTTTCTTCCCCAACCCCCACCAGTCGATAATTTTCGATACCCATAGTCCCTATTTCGGTCACATACTCGCGTAGGGTTTTATAGTCGAGATCTTGGGCAGGCCGCACCTCCAGCGCGACATTCGATTCTTCTTCTTGGTGTGTTTTGAGCAATGCATGAAGCTGGTCAAATGGGATTTCAGTTGCTTCCTGTTTGCCTACAATTTCATAAGAAATTTTTCCCTGACTATGCAGATAAATGATAAAGGTTGGCGGCGGCGGTGGTACTACAGTAGGCATATCCACCTCAGGAATGGGTTCTTGGAATTTACCTAATTGAGGGAATGTTTGGGTAAGGAAAAATGCCGTTAATCCTACAAATATTAGGAGGATTAGGATAAAAAGGGTGAGGACTTGGTTCTTTTTCATCCGATCAAGAAATAGCAAATTCTGACATATCCCTCATATAAGGCGCATGAAACGCAATGATGATATCTTTTTTTGAGATACCTTTTTGTACAAGTTTTTCAGCTATTTCTAAATCGGTACCATCATGACGCAAATAGACCTTGCCATCTGGTTTGACTTGAATATGTAAAAAACAGCCATAATCTCGCCAGCTTTTCTCCCATCCATCTGTATAGATGAGGAATTGGCCATGTTTATCATCAATGATTGGCAATAACTCGATATAGGAATCTTGAGGAAAGAAATTCAACACTTCCTCAAATACTTCTCCTACCAATTTCTTATTTTTTATTGCGATATCTATGAGCTAATATTTTCATCAAAAACGTCCAATACAATGATTTTCACCTGATATATCTTTACGATCTTTTGGAAAAAGGGGTCCTCCATAAAATCCCTATAGAAATAATCAGGCATCGTGAATCTTATCTCTAACGGGCATAAATGGCTTGTTTGTTTATACTAAAAATAACGCTTCTCATGATTATTTCCTAACGATACTTTTACCTTATCCCAAAGAACCCGCTTCATCTACTCCTCCTCCCCAATCCCCGCCAGCCGATAATTCTTGACACCCATAGTCCCTATCTCGGTCATATACTTCCGCAAGATGCTATAATCGATGCCCTTGTCAGGCCACACCTCTAGCGCCACATCAGGTTCTTCTTCCTGATGTTGTTGGAGCAGTCCACGGAGTTGGTCAAAGGAAATGGCTGTTGCTTCCTGCTTGCCTACGATTTCGTAAGACACTTTTCCCTGACTGTCTAGATAGACGATAAAGGTTGGATCAGGATACTTCCCTGTCCCAGGCACGTCCACTTCTACGGTGGGTTCCCATTGGAAGGTGGTTGTGTCCTTAGCTGTAAGGGGCGTTTTTTGGTCGGTTGGTAGTTTCCCATGATCAATGAAATATATGCACGCCACTACGGCGATAAGGAAGGCCAATCCGATGAGAAGGAAGGTTTGTTGAGGTTTCATCTGTATTCGATTGGAAATCATACAAAAATTCCTGCTTCAATACAGGTTATCAATAATTATCTACCTCAAATTTACGGTCAATAGAGGCTAAATCTACGTCGGGGTAGTTATATTTTTTCACCAATGTATCGAGCGAAGCTTCCTTTTTTTCTGGATCGAGAATCAAATGAATAAGGTCATCAATAGGCGTCAATTTCTCCTTTATCAATCCTTTCAAATCATCCATAAGGACCATTCCTAAGAATAACCCAACAGAGAATCCTTCCAGAAACCCCGCCTCAGGAATAGTGAATCGATGAATATCTAATCGAAAAAGAAGCAATCTATTGTAAAGCCAGCGGATGTCCACAGGCTTTTTTAAATATCTTTTTCGCAGCTTTGGAAAATGCTTATTTACATTATCCATAGCCATGTTGATCACTTCTTGATTTTGTTCGTATGGGCGTTCATTTAAGAATTCACCTTGCTCGAAATACTCAATTTGGCTGAGCTTGTTAACTTTTTCTTCATAGGTCAAAGATTCACTTGTCCCACGAATATTAGTCGTTATGATACGTTCTGGGTTCAATAGTTGACGAGGCTTCGCCAAGCCAAAGGCTTTTTGCATAGCCATCAAACGATCATACCTAACCTTTGCAGGTTTGGCATCCATGCCTTCCCAGGATTGCTTATATTCTACATACAGATGAAGTAAATCTTTGGCCGTCATAGGCAATTGTCTTTTGATAAAGCCTCACTCCTTCATATCCAGCGCCACATCGATAATCATATCTTCCTGCCCCCCCACCATCTTGCGATGGCCCAGTTCTTCCAGAATCGCGCGCGTATCCAAACCGTAGCGCTTCGCTGCCTTCTCTGCATGAAGCAGAAAGCTAGAATAAACGCCAGCATAGCCCAGCGAAAGTGTCTCTCTGTCTACCCGTACAGGCCGTGCCTGCAAGGGCCGGATCAGGTCATCGGCGGCGTCCATGAGTTGGTAGAGGTCACATCCGTGGAGAGCGCCCATTTTGTTGAGGACGGCGATGAGGACTTCGAGGGGCGCGTTGCCTGCGCCTGCGCCCATGCCCGCGAGGGAAGCGTCGAGACGCGTCGCGCCGTGTTCCATGGCGACGACGGTATTGGCGACGCCGAGGGAGAGGTTGTGGTGGCAGTGGATGCCGATCTCGGTTTTCTCATCTAGGACTTCTTTGAAGGCTTGCATGCGCTCCACGACATCGCCCATCAGCAAGGCACCTGCTGAGTCGGTGACGTAGACGCAGTCTGCGCCGTAGGACTCCATGAGTTTGGCTTGCTGAGCAAGGCTTTTGGGATCGTTCATGTGGGCCATCATGAGGAAGCCGCCCACGTCCATGCCAAGCTTCTTCGCAGCTTCGATATGCTGGGCCGAGATATCGGCTTCGGTGCAGTGCGTCGCGATGCGGACGGACTTCACGCCCAGTTTATGTGCACGCTTCAGGTCCTCTATCGTCCCGATCCCTGGCAGAAGCAGCGTCGTCAGACGGGCGTGAGTGAGCCTTTCCTCCAACCCTTCCAGCCACTCCCAGTCGGTATGTGCACCAAAGCCGTAGTTGAAGCTGGAACCCGCCAGCCCATCGCCGTGGGCGACTTCTATGGCGTCTACACCCGCTTTGTCAAGGGCGATGGCGATCTCTTGGATCTGCTCTTTGGTGTATTGATGCTTGATGGCGTGCATGCCATCGCGAAGGGTTACATCTTGTATGTATAGATTTTTCATAAGAAAAGTTCAAATTCAAACTCAAGCTCAAATTCAAAGTGATTGATAATCAGCGAAGAACAAAAGCTTGTTCAGTTATAGTAATTTCTTTTTGTTTTTGATAATTGTCGCAACAATTGCAATTAACTCTTCACACTCCTTCAGCAGTTCAATTCGCATGTCATTTTTACCATAATTCAGATACCTAAATATTTTCAAGGTAACTCTCGTTTCTTTCAACTCTTTAAGAACTATCGTATTCTTGTGGATCGCGTCCTTTACACTTTCAGCTCCTTGTGCTTCTCCATAATTTAATGCTGTACTTGTGCTGATCTAATAACTTGCCCCTTGAGGTGCTGACCTGAGTAATCTGAGGGTATGGTACTAGTATAAAGGATAATATCACCTGCAAACTCAACAAGCCTATCCTCCAAATCATATTTTTTCATAATGCCTTTCCTCTTTTTTGATCTTGAACTTGAGTTTGCGCTTGAACTTCCTCAGCAATCAGTAATCAATAATTCTTTCCCCCGTCGCCAGCGCCGCTGACGTCATGATATCCAGATTGCCTGCATACTTCGGGAGGTAGTGCCCTGCGCCTTCTACTTGAAGCAAAACTGACGTTTTCAACCCGTGGCGATAGCCGAGGCCCTCGATGAAGACAGGCTTGTCTTCAGGGATTTCTTCGAATTGCACTTCCTGGTGCAGTTGGTAGCCGGGGACGTATTTTTGGACTTCGGCGACCATGTCATGGATGCTGGTGCGGATGGCGTCCTGGTCAGCGGATTCGCTAAGGGTGAAAACGGTATCGCGCATGACGAGGGGCGGCTCGGCGGGGTTCAGAATAATGATGGCTTTGCCTCGATCGGCGCCGCCGACTTTCTCTATCGCCGAAGCCGTCGTCTCGGTAAACTCGTCAATATTGGCGCGGGTGCCGGGGCCAGCGGATTTGCTGGCGATGGAGGCGACGATCTCGCCGTAGTAGACCTTGGCGACGCGCGAGACGGCAGCGACCATGGGGATGGTGGCTTGGCCACCGCAGGTGACCATGTTGACATTTTTGACATCGATGTTGTCATCAAAATTCACTGGTGGGACCAGATAAGGCCCTACCGCCGCAGGCGTAAGGTCGATGATGCGCTTGTCGGGATATTGCTGCACATAGCCCCAATTATACAGGTGCGCTTTGGCTGATGTCGCGTCAAATACGAGTTTGATGTCTTGCCATTCAGGCATTTCTATTAGGCCTGTGATGCCTTCGTGCGTGGTCTTGATGCCCATGCGCTGCGCGCGCGCCAGCCCATCAGAACTGGGGTCAATTCCGACCAGAACAGACATTTCCAATACGCTGGAAGTACGAATGATTTTAATCATCAGGTCGGTCCCAATATTGCCAGGGCCGATGATGGCTACTTTTACTTTTCCCATATATAGCAGTCGTGTTTTCTGGTGAAAATGGTGCTTACAAAAAGAAATAAGCGATGTGCTGTCAAATTAGACACTTATTATAGGTTAAACAAAAAGTGTTGTATCCCTATTCTATAGCTATAATTTCCCCAAAAATGAATAAGCAACAAATTATCGCCAGTTTACTGATAGTCCTCATCATCGGAATGTTGATGGGAATAGCAGGCACTCAAGGTGGACAAACCATCAATGGGCTGCCCATTTTTTTGCTCTGTGTCGGAGCTGCGTTTATGATAAACTGGCTGGCCTTTTTGCCCGCATATCTCCTTCAAACGGAGAAGTTCTATGACCTTACAGGAAGTATTACCTATGTCTGTGTGACAGGGATGGCGATTTTCCTCAGCAACGATGTGGACATGCGTTCCCTTTTATTGGCCAGTCTGGTTATGATCTGGACAGTTCGTCTTGGTACATTTCTTTTTCGGAGAATACAGAAATCGGGCAAGGATGACCGCTTTGATACCCTCAAACCGAGCTTCTTGAAATTTCTCAATGCCTGGAACCTTCAAGGGTTATGGGTGATATTTACGGCTGCGCCTGCTTTGATCGCCATCACTACCAGCACGCGGATAGCTATGGGAATTTGGGGGATCTTTGGCCTGATCGTGTGGGGAGTAGGATTTGGGATTGAAATTATCGCCGATCACCAAAAGAGCCAATTCCGCCGGAACCCTGAGAATAAGGGGAAATTTATACAAACAGGCCTGTGGTCCCGTTCTCGCCACCCCAATTATTTTGGCGAAATTGTCCTGTGGGTAGGCGTCACGCTTATCGCTGTTCCTGTTCTCCAAGGATGGCAATGGGTCGCGCTGGTTTCCCCCATTTTTGTGACCATCCTCCTCACCCGCATCAGTGGGGTTCCGATGTTGGAAGAAAAGGCGGACAAGAAATGGGGTGGACAGGAGGCGTATGAGGCCTATAAGGCAAAAACGCCTGTCCTGATTCCCTGGCTCGGACGACGTTAGGCACGATGAAACAATAAATCTATGTTGTTGTGAAGCTATTTTTGAATCTTAGTATCGTGTGCAAAAAGTTTTTATACATGACATACAGCTTGCTGTCATTTCGACCATCGGGAGAAATCTAACACGCCCTTCCGAATGGTTGTTTCCAGGCTTCTAGACCACATTGCTAGATTTCTCCTCCCTTCGGCGTTGCTCAGGACAGGCTCGACTCGTCGAAATGACCTTTTAGAAAAGGTGTGAAAACTTTTTGCACACGATACTTAGTGGCGGCGCTTATGCCCAGAGAACTCCATGGCTTCGCCTTTGCCAAACCCATAGCTGAAGCCAAAGGTGATAAAGCGGCCCCGCTGTCGAAAACTGTAGAGGTAGAAGTCAGGCTGGAAGGTATTGGATTCGCGGATGCGGGATGCAAAAATGTCCCTGATACTGAAGTTGAAAACGCCTCTGCCTTTCAGGATTTTTTTGCGGAGGCCCATGTCTGCAAATAAGTTAGCCGAATTTACCCCTTGTACCGTTTTGACCTTTGACCGGTAACGACCTGTGACTTCGAAATCGATATTTGCTGGAAGCTTCCATTTTGACGTCAATTTGCTGGACCATTGATTGGCCGTGAAGTCAAAAACGGTGTTTTCAAACGTGCCTATACGGCTGAAGTAGAGGAAATTGAAATCTCCATTGAGGGATAGCCAGTTGGCAGGGCTGTACTTACCGTTGACCTCGATACCCGTTGCATTATTGGTTCCCAGGTTGATGGGAATGGTCGTGTTGACATCATTTTTGAAGGTGGAGACACGTTCTATTACCTCGGTGGTTTTTCGATAAAAAACGCCTGCATTGAAAGAGGCTTTTCCCAACGCAAAAATGCTCATCAGCTCGTATGAATCCGTAAATTCAGGCAGCAACTCGGGGTTGCCTGTGCGGACGCTAAAGTTGTTACGAATGTTAAAGAATGGATTCAAATCCCACAGCCTGGGGCGGTAAATGCGCCTGGAAAAGCCCGCCTGGAGGGAAAATGTTGGCGACACTTTGTAGGACGTATGTGCGCTGGGGAAGAAGTTGACAAAATTTTGGCTATTGGTCTCTTGCGTTGTAGCCAGTTCCGTTCTCAAATCTGTATGCTCTACCCTTGCCCCTATTTTTAGCCCCCATTTTTCCCCTTCATAAGCGCCTGTCGTATACACACCCAGCACATTTTGATGGTACTCAAAAACATTTGTGAGGCCCGGATCTACGACCCACTGCTCATCTAGCCAGTCACTGACAGCAAAGTCATTGCTGACGTCATTCAGGAGGTACTGCGCGCCCGTCTCCATCGTCACCTTTTCCGAAAAAGGCTTTGTGTAATCCAGCTTAAAGGTGTATTTGGCTTCCTGAAAATTGGTGCGCGTTTGCTGAGACCTATCGTTGGCTTCACCGAAGATACTTGTGTTCTGGAACTCTGAACTTTGATCTTTCCCAAAGAAATTGCCCAAAGCGCTGAACAGCAAGTCGTGGTCCTTATGGTCTTTAAAATCCCTTTTATACTGAAGCTCATAGCGCCACTTGGGGTTGGTCGCCTGCGTCGTTTCAGTCCTATTCCACTCCGAAAGCACGGTTTCTGATTCGTCTAGCATCTGAAAATTGGTAGACGAAGGCTGGTCTTCAATTTCATAAGCAAAACTGCCAGAAAGCGTGAGGACATTGCGACGGTCGATATGGTAATCCGTTCCGAGAATGACATTATAAAATTGCTCATTGCGAAACTCATTCCCTTCGCTGAGGATGGAGGTTTGGGTGAGGAGGTTTTGGTTAATGTTCTTGGTTTTGTTGGGCAATTCTCTGTAACCCACGCCAAATTGACTGAATAGGTTAAACTTTTCCGTCCGGCGGTTGAGGCTCAGCCCAAAGCTGTGGTTATGAGGGGTGCCTGTATTGAGGGTAAAAGAACCATTCATCCCTTTGCGCTCCTCCTTTTTCAGGACGATATTGATAATGCCAGAAGTACCTTCCGCCTCGTATTTAGCGGAGGGATTGGTGATCACTTCGATCTTTTCGATCATGTCAGCGGTGATAGTGCCCAGCGCGTTTCCCTGCTCACTCGCCAGCACGGAAGGCTTCCCATTGATAAGGATTTGCACACCCTGGCTGCCGCGAAGGCTGATTTGTCCTTCGATATTGACATTGACAGATGGGACATTATTGAGTACTTCCAGCGCGCTAGCGCCTGTGCTACTGAGGTCCTTCCCTACATTAAACACCCGCTTATCTAGTCGGAACTCCATTTGAGATTTTTCACTGGCGATGACCACCTCATCCATGGTCACGGCCTCCTCTACCAAGGTGAGCGTCCCTAAGTCTGCTTTTTTATCCGAAATAGTGAACTCCTTAATCGTCTGTAATTTGAACCCAATAAAGCTGACTTCGACATAGATGTTTTGCGACTTCGCCTTCAAGGAAAAATAGCCTTCTGCATTGGTCGTCGTGCCAGCGATCGTTTGCTTCGTCTCTGCATCAAATGCCATGACAGTGGCAAATTCGACGGGCTGTTGGCCTTTTTCCTCCACGACTTTGCCTGTCAGTTCCAGCGTTTGACTTTGGGCTAAGAAAGGGAGAGAAAATAGAAGGGAAAAAAAGAATAGGGAGGAGCTCTTCATGATGGGAAAAAATGTTGTTATCTTTTGCAAAAAACCAATAACAGCCAAATGACCATTGTTGTTACCTCACAAAGAAAGTCACCGCTTCTTATAGCGTGAAAAGAATTCTTTGAACAGCAGAAGTTTGCCGCCGAACGACACCTCTTGTATTCAACCATATAAGACATTTTAGATCAGATAAGCGTAAGAGAAATGGGCTTAAATGAACTTATATGCCTTATATGGTTCGTCATTAGGCGCAAAAAACTCATAAGGAAATTGCGATAAACCTCAATTTGACAAGGCTAAGTATGTCGTTGATCTAGGGGAATCAGTAGTTGGGAGCATTCTATTTTTGTGAATGTAGGGGGATTGTTAAGTTTATAGGATGCGAAATAATCTTCCCCGATTTTCTGTCAAAGAACTGATCTTCCAACTGGTGCTGCACCTGTTGGTATTTATCTTTTATTCCTTTGACAAAAAGCAGCCAACGATTGAAGTCCATCAAGTTGTATTCTTCATGAGCCTGGCCTTCTTTGCGTTTGTGATCAACTATTTCCTCCTTCCTCGATTTTACTACCGCAAAAAATACCTTCCCTTCTTTCTGGGAACCATATTGACCATTGTGGGCGCTATCGCGATGGAAGAATGGGTGCTGGAGCAAATTTATTTTCCCGATACCAGAGGTAAATATTTTCCTGGCATATTTCTGACATCTCTAGACATTCTTCCCGTCATCGCGATTTTGTCGGGATTCAAATTTGCCTGGGATGCCCTGGGCAAGCAGCAGGAGGTAGACGAACTGAAAGATGCGATCAAGGAGAGTGAATTGCAGTTTTTGCGCTCACAGATTCACCCCCATTTTTTGTTTAACAACCTCAACAATCTTTACGCCTATGCCATCGAAAATTCGCCCAAGACGCCTCAGATTATCCTGGAATTGAGTGCGGTGCTGCGCTATATGTTGTATGAGTGTAAGGCCAAATTTGTGGAATTGAGGAAAGAAATCGAGCAATTGGAGAATTTCACCCGACTCAGCGAGTTGCAAATTGAGGAGCGGGGACAGGTACATTTTCAGACGCACAATATCCGTCCAGGGTATCAGATTGCCCCTTTGATCTTGATTGTCTTTATCGAAAATGCTTTTAAACACAGTCAATCCAGTCAATCCGAAAATATTCAGATTGACATAGACATTCGTTTGACAGAAGAAGAGAAGCTGGTATTTCGGTGTAAGAACAATTTTTTGCCTACCACCAATACTCAAAGCCTAGATAAAGGCTTGGGACTGGAAAATGTCAAAAAGCGGCTGAATTTGCTGTACCCCCAAGCCCACCAATTGACGATCAACGAAGGTGAAAAAGAATATGAAGTGTTGTTATCCCTTCAACTGGAAAGAATTATTAATTTAGATCATTGAGGACTTTCGCAAAAAAAGAAGGATGAATTGCATCATTATCGAGGACCAGCCGCCTGCTCAGCGCATCCTCAAGAAATACATTGACGATATAGGTAGCCTACACCTCAAGGGAGCATTCCCTGATGCCATGAAAGCCATGGCCTTCCTAAAAGAAGAACCCATAGACCTGATCTTCCTCGATATTCATTTGCCGACCATTTCAGGCATTGACTTCCTGAAAGCGCTACCCAATCCCCCTCACATTATCCTGACAACCGCCTTTTCAGACTACGCCCTGGAAGGGTATGAACTGAATGTGGTAGACTATTTACTCAAGCCATTTTCATTTCAGCGATTTGTAAAGGCAGTTTCAAAAGTGCCCCCAAAGCACCATCCGTCAGCGGCGCATGCCTCCCCTGAAGCAGACGCTCAGGTCCGTAAAGAAATCTTCATCAAGTCTGGCCATGAATATATCCGCTTGGCACTTGACAACATATTGTACATCAAATCAGATGCAGACTATACGGAGCTGCATACACTTGGCCACAAGTATTTATCCTCCGAATCGCTTCGCTACTGGTCAGCACACCTCAACGCCGATCAGTATGTGCAGATTCATAAGTCCTATATTGTCAATACGGGCCATATTGAGAAGGTCTCGGGGAATCAGGTTTATTTAAGCCAAGAAGGGGTGCTCCCTATTGGAAGGGCATATAAGGATGCCTTTATCAATAATTATATCAAGTAGTGTTTTTTTAGGAGAATTTGGGATAAAAAAAAGCACTCACAGCAAAACCGCTGTAAGTGCTTGATTCTCAGTGTCGAGGTGGCAGGATTCGAACCTGCGGCCCCCTGCTCCCAAAGCAGGTACACTAACCGGACTGTGCTACACCTCGATAAAAAAAGAACCTTTTTTCTCTCTGAAAAAAGTAGCCAGTCAACACTGGCTAGTCTTGGCGGAGAGAGCGGGATTCGAACCCGCGGTACCCGTGATTAGGTACGACAGTTTAGCAAACTGTTGGTTTCAGCCACTCACCCATCTCTCCAAAACTTGGAGGCACAAAGTTAGTGATATTGATGAAGACTCCAAGCAATTTTGTGAAAAATTTCACCTCAAGTTGAGGTATTTTTTATCGGTAAGTCACCTGGTTTACGGCTTCTACGATGCGCTTTACGTTTGGGAGATATTCTTCTACCAAAACGCCCGCGTATGCCATGGGGGTGTCTCGCCCATTGACACGCACGATAGGCGCGTCAAGGTAGTCAAATGCTTTCCGCTGCGTCATATAGCTGATCTCACTAGCGATAGAGCACTGAGGCGGCGCTTCGTCGACGATGACCATACGGTTGGTCTTCTTAAGGGAGCCGATGATGGTATCATAGTCGATAGGACGAAGGGATCGGATGTCAATCATTTCAGCGTTGACACCGTCCTTGGCCAGTGCCTCACAGGCTTCAAGGGCCACATGGACCATTTTGCCATAACTCAGAATTGTGACATCTGTTCCTGCACGCTTGACATCAGCGGTACCTAGCGGAATAAGGAATTCCTCTACGTCAGGCACTTCCCCTTTCATACCATACATCTGCTCAGACTCCATGACCAATACGGGATTGGGGTCGCGGATCGCAGACTTGAGTAGACCCTTGGCATCTTTGGGCGTAGCTGCAGATACCACCTTCAGGCCAGGGGTACTGGCATACCAAGCTTCAAAACTCTGAGAGTGTGTAGCTGCCAACTGGCCAGCAGACTGACTTGCACCTCGAAATACGATGGGTACACTGTATTGCCCGCCACTCATTTGGTACATCTTAGCCGCGTTATTGATAATCTGGTCAATAGCTACCAATGAGAAGTTGAATGTCATGAACTCTACGATAGGTCTTAGGCCCATCATCGCAGCACCGACGCCGATGCCTGAAAATCCCAATTCTGCGATGGGGGTATCAATGACGCGTTCAGGTCCAAACTCTGCCAACATACCTTGACTGACTTTATAGGCGCCATTGTACTCAGCTACCTCTTCTCCCATCAGGAAGACGCGGTCATCTCTACGCATCTCTTCAGACATGGCTTCGCGGAGTGCTTCTCGGAATTGTATTTCCCTCATAAAACAGAATTGATTGATTTTAAGGCTGCCAAGTTAATCAATTTTTTTTTTTCTGCTACCGATTTGCCTGCCCTTTCGCCTAAATTTGCTAGATAACATTGACTTTATAATTTCTTAACATTAATTTAACATTGGATTTAATCGATTACTCCTGAACCTATATTTATGATGATGATTCGTTGCTCCCTGGTGGCCTTGCTTTTTGTTATATGTATGCTAATGAATGTACCTGCGCAGGACCTGGCGACGCATGCTACAGTAAGTAAATCGGTTTATGTAAAGGCGATACCGTTGAACATAAAGGAGATAGGTGCTCAAATCACCTATCCAGCGGAAGCGCGGTCCAATGAAATTGAAGGGACGGTCATTTGCCGCATTTTTATAGATCAACAAGGAAACTACACTCGTCACGAATTTGTAAATGATGCCGATCCACTGTTACAAGAAGCAGTAGAACCGCATGTGAAGGCGATAAACTTCCAGCCAGCGAAACGAAATGGGTGCCAAGTTGCTTCATCAATTACTCTCCCATTTAGTTTTTTATTAGATGATTTGGAGGGAGCAAACCCCAAAGATCAGCTAGCCGCGGCTACGATTTGTCAAAAAGAAGGGAGATATGATGTGGCTGCAGCCTATTTAGATAGGACAATAGCCTCACGTCACACCATTTCCTCATCCGAACAAAAACAGTATTATCAGCAGCGCGTATTCAATTCCCTTCGCATCAAAAAGTGGGATGATGCACGGCGAGACATCAATGAGTTGATCGCTGATGCCAAAGAAAACGATCTCAAAACGGTTCCAGACTTATATGCTACCCGGGCTTTTGCTGCGATAATGGGGGGGGACTATATCAGTGCCCGCAACGATTATTTGTTTATAGAAAAATTTTACCCTGATTTTTTGCCAGGTTCCAAGAGCTATGTGTATACCTACCCATTCTCTGCAAGAGACTACCGATTTCTCCAAACTGCCTATACTCAGCTACTGAATCAAATGGAAGGCAAGCATAAGCATTTGATTCATTTCCTAAAGGGTCGTTGCCAACTGATGTTGCGAGACTATGTAGGGGCTCAGCAGGCGTTTCAGGCGGCGATTCCAGTTGCTTCATCGGGATCCATCGCACATGCAGAGATCGCTTGGGGACTCTTCAAGCAAGGGGAGTATCCTGAAGCCCTGACCCATCTCCAGCTAGCAGACGAAAGTGCTACGCCACAATCGATTGTCCGCTACTATCTGGGGCAGGTGCTAAGGACATTAGACAATCCTGCCGAAGCGCAAACGGCTTTGCGATCAGCCTTAGCACTTGGCCTCAGTGAGCCGCACGCTACGCATACCCGCATGATGCTGGATGAATTGGCGTATAAGCTCCGATAGGAGACCGCTCAGGCCGAAGACGGCCTTCGCTGCGAGACCGTTCGTCGCTTCGCTCCTCACTGCGAGATCGTTCGCGCCTTCGGCACTCACTGTCAGACCGCTCGAAGACTCGCTATCAGACTAAAGACTAAAGGCAAGTCTTTTCTCTTGTCTGACAGCAAGGCGAGTCTTCGAGCCGAGCGATCCGATAGCGAAGGCCGTCTTCGGCCTGAGCGGTCTGACAGTGAGGGCTGAGCTTGTCGAAGCCCGAGCGATCTGACAGTGAAGGCGAAGCCTGAACGGTCTCTCCCCAAAATTCCCTATCTTCACCATATGTTTCTCGATTTCTTCTTCTTACTGAGGGAAAATGGCCTCAAGGTCACTTTGCGTGAATACCTGGACTTACTAGAAGGCCTGGAAAAGGAAGTGTCTGGCCCTTCCATTGATGAATTCTATTATTTGTCGAAGGCTGTTTTGGTGAAAAACGAGGGGCAGTTGGACCGATTTGATGTATTGTTTGGCCAATATTTCCGGAAGCATATTGGGCAATCCGGCCTTGACACGGTCGAGACACCTGAAGAATGGCTTCGCCGCCAGTATCAGCGAGAGCTGACAGAGGAAGAGAAGGCGATGATCGAAGCCATGGGCGGTTTAGATGCCTTGATCGAGCGGTTTCGCGAGTTGTGGGAGGAGCAAGAAGGGCGGCATGAAGGGGGCAATAAGTGGATCGGTACAGGTGGGACATCGCCTTTTGGCAATGGGGGCTATAATCCCGAAGGGTTTAAGATAGGGAAAAGTGGGGGACAGGGGCGAGGCCTAAAAGTCTGGGAACAACGCAGTTACCGCAACCTCGACGATCAGGTCGAACTGAATACCCGTAACCTCAAAATGGCCTTGCGCCGCTTGCGTATTCTGACCAGAGAAGGGGTCCCAGAGGAGTTGGACATGAAGCGGACCATCCGCAAGACCTCCGAAAATGCAGGGATGCTCGACATCCACCTTGTCCCTTCAAAAAAGAACCGCGTCAAAGTCCTCATGCTCATGGACATCGGCGGATCGATGGATGACCATATTCGCACCTGCTCAGAGCTGTTTTCCGCAGCCCGTCACGAGTTTAAACACCTCGTCTATTATTACTTCCACAACTGCGTCTACGAATACGTCTGGAAGGATAACCATAGACGCTTCAGTGAGCGGATTTCCACCTGGGAATTGCTCAATACCTACCAAAGAGACTACAAAATCATCTTTGTTGGCGACGCCTCTATGTCTCCTATAGAGTTGTCCCATGCTGGCGGCAGTGTGGAACATTGGAACGAAGAGCCTGGTCTCTTGTGGCTTGAGCGCTTGCGAGACCGATTCCCACAGATGGTCTGGCTCAATCCCACGCCTGAGAAATATTGGGACTATACCGAATCGACACGCATCCTACATCACTATATGGACGGACGGATGTTTCCGCTCACCTTAGACGGGCTAGGCCAGGCGATGAAAACCCTCTGGAAGAAAAAATGAAAAAAATCATCAAGATACTGGCCATTGGCCTGCTGGGCATCGTTGTGCTTTTTTTTGGCGCTTGCGCGATCATGAGTGAATCTTTGCCTACAGGCAAAACAGGCCCCTCAGCGGACCAACTGGCTCAAAAGATGCTTGCAGCCGTCGAGCATGAAGCATGGCAAAATACGCGAATCGCCAAATGGACCTTTCGCAAGAGTCATCACTATATTTGGGATAGGGGGCAAAATCGCGTAGCGGTCATGTGGAAGGAAAACGAAGTGTTGCTCACTATAGATGATCTGTCGAAGAGTTTTGTTAAAGTAAAAGGGGATGTCCAGTCTGGCGACAAGGCTACCCAACTGATCGAAAAGGCCTGGGCCTATTTCTGCAATGACTCTTTTTGGTTGATTGCGCCGCATAAGGCCTATGATGCAGGCGTTGAGCGCAGCATTGTTTCGTTAAAAAAGGGAGGGGAAGGCTTATTGGTCTCGTACCAAAGCGGAGGCGTCACGCCAGGAGATGCATACCTGTGGTTGCTAGATGAAAATGGCTTGCCTTATGCCTATAAAATGTGGGTCTCCATCATCCCCATCGGCGGCATCAAAGCTTCCTGGACTGACTGGCAAACAACCGCCACAAGTGTGAAAATTGCCCATAAACACAAGCTCGGCCCCTTAAACGTCTCCATCGACGATGTCGAGATGGGCAATTCCTTTGAAGAGATGGGGATTGGGGATCCGTTTGGTGAAATGGAGTAAAGAAGTAAACCATATAAGGCATTTAAGAACATATAAGGAAAGAAATTTGCCAACACTTATATGCCCTTATATTTCTTATATGGTTCAAAATTGCATGCCTATCGAAAGATATATCTCCATCAACTCTACCCGCCTCTGGACCATCTCCGAAGGCCAAGGCACTCCCTTCCTCCTCTGCAACGGCGGCCCCGGCTGCGACGATTACCTCAAACCTGTATCCGAACTGATAGAAGACCGTTGTCAAGTCATCCGCTTCGAACCGCGCGGATGTGGCAGGTCCACCTACGATGGACAATATGACCTCGAAACGACGATTCATGACATGGAAGCGATTCGAAAGGCTTATGGCATCGAACGATGGATCGTAGGCGGTCATTCGGCAGGGCCAGATGTGGCGCTGGCCTACGCCCTACAGTATCCAGATCGCATCATAGGGATTATTGGAATTGCCGGTGGGCGCATCGTCAACGACAGAGATTGGAGTGCGGTGTATCGAAAAAATAGAGACACGATAGGTGAGAGCTACGGCGGGAAGGAATTCATCGCCGATCCCGAAGTGAACCGCATCGGCAATGCATCCTGGAAGGCATTTATCAAACGCCTCACATTACTCCAAGAACTCGCCCATCTCAATGTGCCCGCCACCTTCATCAGCGCCTCCCAAGACATCCGCCCCAACTGGCCCACCCAGCAATTAGCGAATTTACTTCCCCAAGGACGATATGTCGAGATAGCAGGCGCAGCACACTGCATCTGGCTCACACATGCAGAAGCTTTAAAAGCGGAATTGCAGCAAGCATTAGATGAATTTGAAGGAAAATAAGTACCCTATTCAAAATTCTTCCCCGAAAATTCTCCCCCGAAAGTGACATTTTTTTTTGACTGTCTAAAAAAACCTTATAGCTTTGCAGAGCAAATTTTTAGGACGGTGCGGTAGCTCAGTTGGTAGAGCAATGGACTGAAAATCCATGTGTCGGCGGTTCAATTCCGTCCCGCACCACAAAAATTGCACTTAAAGCCTTGTAGGTCAATGACTTACAGGGCTTTTTTCTGTTTTGGGGGATGGTATAGGGTACACTTTTGGAGGTATTTCGTATATTAGATCACTATTCACCTAGAGATGGGAAATATGATTGAATATCAAAAGATAAAGTCCTTGATTCTTCACCTTGTCGAGCAATGCCAAGAGGAAGAAACAGGGTTCTCTTTGAGCAAGTTGTATAAACTTCTCTACTTTATCGACTTTGGCCACATGGCCCTTCATGACAGCACTGTTTCTGGGTTAGACTATTTGAAGTTTAAATTTGGCCCAGTTCCCAGAGGGCTACGAGATTATATCACCCTGCTAGAAGGGGAAAAGTTGCTAGAACAAAGAGAAGCGATTAGCCACCTTTTTGCTTACACAGTGTATGAAACGGATCAGAAGGAAAGCCTAAATGGATTTAACTTTTCAGCAACAGAGAAGCAAACAATTGCGAGAACCCTCGAAACTTTCCGAGAAAAAAAAGCAAAACAACTCTCGGAGGAATCTCACTATCAGCTGGCATGGGTCACTACTCCCAATGGCGAGATCATCCCCGCCGAAAAAGCAAAAAACTGTGACTTCCCTTGGTTAGGTTATTACAAAGACGGGAAAACCCCAGAAGATCATACCGAGACGGAACATTATCGTGAACTCTTCAAAAACAGCGATAAGCTCAAAGGGCTGTTAAACAAAATAAGTTTCTAGCCTCACAACAAGGTTGTCATTTCGACGAGTCTTCGAGGAGAAATCTAACACTCCTTTTTGTACTGGCTACACTGGATGGCTACCAAACCCTTCGAATATGTTCATAGACCACAGAGTTAGATTTCTCCCGTTGGTCGAAATGACAACTTTGTTGTCTGGACCCTAATTTTCATTTATCCTGTGCCAAGCTTATTTTGACAGAAAAACGATCATGAGTCCCGAAGTCCTACAAACGCTTGAATTCACCTACTAGGCCATCGGTGCAGTGGCTGGGGTCATTACTGTTTGGTTTAAGTTTCACAGCACGTGGTTTCATGTTGTACCACCTTTACCTCTGGGACGGCTTCGAGTTGTTTCACTAACACCCCTTCGATGGCCGCCAACTCTTCTCCCGTCCCACTGCACCGAGCAGCGGTCAGTTCCACTACCAAATTGAGGTCCCCCGCTGCATTGGCATAGATCAAGGCAGACTCAGGGGACTTGGTGGGGTATTTGTACTTGCGAAGCTCGCTGTCCATGGGCGTGAAGTCCGAAGGGACTTCGAGGGTGATGCCTCCATTGAAGAAATTCAATTGTTTGAATTCTGGGGTTTGGGCGTGGAGGGAGGTGATGATTAACAAGACTATTAGGCCTATGATTGCACTTCTATAATTCATTATATAATTGAAATTTTGAAAAAAATAATTTTACCAACATAGCTAAAATCCAACTTGAGCCAACTTAAAGAAAACGTTTTCTAGTTATAGTTATAGATATGTGTTAACAATCTACAATACCTCTTAATCAGTCTTTATATCCCAATTAATTACCCAATTAGACTCGTCACAATACCCATTTACATCTTCGAATGTTTCTAGCCAACTATCATATCCTTCAGCATTTGGATCATAAATATCACTATCTAACAAAATGTAGAATCCCCCAGTTTCTTTTGTATCATCTACGAATTTAACATACCACCCCACATTCTCACCTCTTTGAATTTGTCCATATATATCGAATTTTATTTTTTGCATAAGAGGAAATTTACTTTAGTAGAATATGATTATTAATAAGTAGTGCATTATTTGGGCTTATTACGTCTAAATGTACATGAGGGACATTCGGTTGATGAGCACGAGCTAACGAACTATCATCCATTCTAAATTGCTTGAAATTTCCATTAGCATCTGCAACATTACTTCTGTAAACCCCAGAGCCGTTAGGCCCTAATTCTTTATGATTTTTACCTATAAATTGAGTGCCAGCTTCTAGAACCTCATTTTCCGTCAAGGCGTGTTTACTTGTAATGTTTCTTTTTCCTAATGCAGAGTTTGTTTCAGCAATCACATCTTGAACTGCACAATTATGCACCAGCACCCCCTGCTCCCCCGCATAAAACGTATGCGTCCCCGCAACCCCAAAATTATACACCGTCACCACGGTATCTCGTAGCTGTACGCCTGCTACTACATTTGCCCTTTGTTCTGGGCCTGTAGCTTCATCGTAAATATAGGAATAAAGCGTATCCCCTGCTTGTAATTGTCCCGCAGCTAGCCATTGGCCATTGGCGTAAAAGGGATGGTCATAGGTGGCTGAGAGGGTGCTTCCATCCTGTAAGCTGATGTCAGCCACATAGTGCCATTCTCCCATGATGGGATAAAGGACTTTCTGCAAGACAGGGCGCTGGAGTTGGTGGTCATAAGACCATACCGTATCTCCCATGCTGATGGCTTCTATGGGTTTATAGCCATTCAGGGTCAGGATGGGGGTCCCTTCGGGAAAACAGGAGCAGTCTGTGTCTTTTTTGCGCTTGATGACCTTGGTAAGGGCTTTCCGGCTGTCATTTACCTTGTCAAGATTATAGCCTGCCGCTATTATAGCACGATTTGACAGCAGTGGTATTCGGGATAATGGCGGTGCTGATCAGTAAGGTGACGCCTTAGGTGATGGGGTGAATAGCATGGCTATTTTGTGTGCATGAAAATGGGCCATTTTTCCCTTGTTGCGACGGACTAAAGTCGCGTCGCAAGAATTTTTGGTTCTCTGACAATTTTAGTGGAGTGTCCACTTTGGGCTTTCACATCTCCTGAACCCCGCAGGCCCCATCCTCTTCAAAGAGGACTTGCCACAGTCCCTCTGATGCGCGAAAACCTCTTTGAAGAGGTTGCGGCTTGTGTGAGCGGAGATGTGTTTGTCAGAAGCGACAGGCTTACCACGGAATTTGTCAGAGAACCTAATTTTTCACCATTGCGACGTGGCTTCAGCCCGTCGCAAGAAGGCTTTGCAAAGCAAAAAAAACGAGCCCCCCTTTCGAGAAGCTCGCATATCTATCACAAAAGCCCTTCCGGGCTATTAATCAATCACTAATTCCCCAATGCTTTCGCCATCGTCACGCCGATGTCGGCGGGAGATTCAACGACGTGGATGCCACAGGCGTCCATCACACGCATCTTTTCAGATGCAGTTCCTTTGCCACCGGAGATGATGGCACCTGCGTGGCCCATGCGGCGTCCGGGAGGGGCTGTCTGCCCTGCGATGAAGCCTACGACGGGCTTCTTGGCGTTGTCGCGCAGCCATTCGGCAGCGATTTCTTCATTGCTCCCGCCGATCTCGCCGATCATCACAATTCCCTCAGTATCAGGGTCTTCGTTGAAAAGTTTCACAATATCGAGGTGGGGAGAACCGATGATGGGGTCACCGCCGATGCCTACGCAAGTAGACTGGCCGAGGCCTTGCTTGGTGACTTGATCTACGGCTTCGTAGGTCAAGGTACCTGAACGGCTGAGGATACCTATCTTCCCAGGGTTATGGATGAAGCCAGGCATGATACCCACTTTGGCTTCGCCTGGGGTGATGACGCCGGGGCAGTTAGGGCCGATCATGCGCACACCGCGATCGTCGATATAGCGCTTCGCGTGGATCATGTCTTTAACGGGGATGCCTTCTGTGATGGCTACAATCAGCTCGATGCCTGCATCTGCAGCTTCCATGATCGCATCTGCTGCGAATCTGGGCGGCACAAAAATGATGGAAACATTGGCCTGGGCTGCCTGGACAGCATCATATACCGTGTTGAAAACGGGGCGATCAAGGTGCTTTTGGCCACCTTTGCCGGGCGTGACGCCGCCTACGACATTGGTCCCGTAGTCGATCATCTGACCAGCATGGAAGCTACCTTCTTTGCCCGTAAACCCCTGGACAATGATGCGCGAATCTTTGTTGACAAGTATGCTCATGAATTTTATTTTTTTAGAATGGCGCAAAAGTAGCAAGAGTCAAGTTCAAGTTCAAATTCAAGCTCAAACTCAAGCCTTCCCGTTTTCAATTCTCCATTCTCAATTTTCCATTTTTATTTGTTTTATACGTTTTCCCGCAAGTAGCTCAAGGGCTTATTGAACATGCTAAAATCCGCATAGCGGTTTTTTAAGAGATCAAATTTGAGCTGATACAAGGTCGTAGCTTTATCGTTTTTATGGATAAACTGAAGCATAGACATGAAAAACTCTTTCACGGTGGGATGTGCTTTGTCTATGACAAGGGTTCTGAGCTTATTGACTTCAAATTCTTTTTCTTTGGCAAAGTATGTCACGATCAAGGGTTTCATCTTGGTTACTTCAGCTTCTTCAAAGTCTGATTTGCTGAAAATCTTGATGATTTCTTGGAGGAAGGGGCGCTCGTCTTCTGGGGAATCCATGAATTTCCCTAATTGGGACCAGAAAACATACGGGATATAAGCTCCGCCAAAATAACTGATCACGCGAAATTCAAACTCGCGGCTTGCCTCAGGATCGTCTGCCAGACTGTCTTGGAGGGCCTTGATTTCTTTGACCAATTTCTCCCGATCCTCTTCCCACTCACCGTAGAATTTGTCTTCTAGCTGATCAAAAGTTTTGGAAATATCCATAATATATATGATGAAGGATGAATGATAAAAAAACAAAACCAAAGGCTTATTGGCCCTTGGTTTCACCTGTACAAAGGTAGAATTTTTTACAAAAAAAACGAAAGTAGATTTGCGATTAGAAAAGGGTGAGTCGAAATGGATTGTTTTTGAATTTGTACTTGAGTTTGGACTTTCTCCTAATTCCCCATTTCTGAAATAAACTTCACACGGACCAACTGTATCTCATCCCGGGTGATTTCAGGTCCCAATTCATTTTCAGCATCATCCAGGTTATCGGTATCTGCTTCCATGAAGTAGTCAAATATATCATCTACCACATCATCGTCAATTCGGTCTTCGATGTAGTAATCGATGTTTAGGCGGGTGCCAGAATTGACAATTTGGTCAAGGTTGTCGAGGAGCTCACGGAATTCAAGGCCCTTCATGTCAGCGATGGCATCCAAGGCAGTACGGCGATCTACATGCTGAATGATGAAAAGCTTATTCATGCTTTTGCGTGCAGCCGACTTCACCACCACTTCTGTCGGACGTTCAATGCCATTGGATTCGACATATTCCTTGATCAGTTTGATAAATGGCGCCGCAAATTTCTTCGCTTTGCCCTGGCCCACGCCTATGATGTTTTGGAATTCGGTCATAGAAATGGGGTACTTCGTGGCCATATCTTCCAGAGAGGGATCTTGGAAGACAATATAAGGCGGTACCCGCTTTTCCCTTGCTACCTTTTTGCGTAGCCCTTTGAGCATGTCAAATAAGGTGACATCGTAGGTCTTGAAGTCTTCGACGGGGACAGCATCTTTCTTGAGTTGTTCGAAGTCCTGGAACTTGACGAGCTCGATAGGGTGGGGGTTTTGGATATATTTATCCCCTTTATCGGTCAGCTTGATGACGCCGTACTCCTCGATGTCTTTGCGGAGGTAATTATTGATAATGAGCTGGCTGTAAATGGATTTCCACGCTTTCTGATCCATTTGAGCCCCTTGCCCAAAAGAAGGCAATTTGTCATGCTCATAAATCGAAATTTGCTGATTGTTGCTGCCTCGGACGAGGTTGATGAGGTGGGTCAGGCCAAATTTTCCATTGATTTGCTGAACGGCCTGCAATGCCAAAGTCGCATCTTTTTGCCCATCAAAACGCTCCTTAGGATAGCGGCAGTTGTCACACATATTATGACAATTGCTATCGTCAAAGTCTTCCCCGAAATAGTGAAGCATGAGCTTCCTCCTACAAGCGCCTGACTCCGCAAAGGCAGCCATTTCATATAATAAGAGCCTGCCCGACTCCCGTTCATTGACGGGCTTATCCTTCATGAATTTCTCCAACTTCACGATATCATTGAAGTCATAGAAAAGCAGGCAATTGCCTTCTAACCCGTCGCGGCCAGAACGTCCCGTTTCCTGGTAGTAGCTCTCGATACTCTTGGGGACATCGTAGTGGATCACAAAACGGACGTCTGGTTTATCAATGCCCATCCCAAAAGCGATGGTCGCTACTACGACGTGAATATCCTCATTGAGGAACATGTCTTGATGGCGTGTCCGGGTATTGGAATCCAGGCCTGCATGGTAAGGGACGGTTTTGATCCCATTTACATTCAGTATTTCCGCAATTTCTTCTACCTTCCGCCTACTCAAGCAATAGACGATTCCCGACTTCCCATGATTTTGCTTGATAAACTTGATGATCTCCGTCGTAGCATTGTTGGTGCTGACTTTGGGCTGGACTTCATAATAGAGGTTGTCTCTATTAAAGGAGGTGAGAAACAGCTCCGCGTCATCTATTTGGAGGTTTTGTTTAATGTCCAAGCGTACCTTGGGGGTGGCTGTGGCCGTCAGGGCAATGACTGGGACATTGCCTAGTTGGTTGAGAATCTCGCGAATGCGACGGTACTCGGGGCGGAAGTCATGTCCCCACTCTGAGATACAGTGGGCTTCATCTACGGCGACGAAGCTGACATCAGCCTGATTCAAGAAGTCAATAAACTCCTCCTTCACCAAGGATTCGGGGGCCACATATAGTAGCTTCAGTTGGCGGCTCAGTACTTTTTGCTTGACTTTTTCATAGTCAGAGCGATTCATACTGCTATTGAGGAAGCCTGCTTCAATGCCAAATGCCTGGAGCTGGTCTACCTGGTTTTTCATTAAGGCAATCAGGGGAGAAATAACGAGGGCTGTACCCTCCATAATCACCGCTGGCAATTGATAGCAGAGAGACTTTCCTGCGCCTGTCGGCATGATGACAAACGTGTCATGGCCATCCAACACATTCTGAATAACGGCCTCCTGCTTGCCACGGAAGGTGTCATAGCCAAAATATTTTTTGAGTGCTAAGGTGAGCTGCGAGTCTTGGGTAACGATCGTATCTTTGTTCACTTGTCAACTGGGTTTGAAAATAATTTCCTATAACCAATGGAGCTTTCATTCACTTCTTAATTTACAAAAAAAAATGAGATACCAAACCAGTAAATGACACTTAAAATATAATATTACCTTTTGTCAGTCAGGATCAACATGGCTCCGACTTGCCAAGCGGTAAATTCTATAAGGGCCTCAGCATGGCTGATGGCAGTTTCTAAGGTCATAGGGGCTGTAGGAATAGGAAAAACGGCATGAAATGCCTCAAATTCTAATGGGTTAAAATCTTCTGGGACTTGGCCTGTGATACAAAAAGCGGGAATACCTCTCACTTTGGCGCGACGGGCGACGGCATAAGGTCCTTTGCCTTGCAGGCTTTGATGATCCAACCGGCCTTCGGCGGTGATCAGGTAGTCGGCGGTTCTTAGGTGGCTATCAAACCCTATTTCGTGTAGCATAAAGTCAATCCCGCTAATGAGCTTGGCGCCTAGAAACGCATGTAGTCCTGCGGACACACCACCTGCGGCTCCTCCATGTTTCATGGACGAGACATCTACTCGAAGCGTCTCTTTCATCAAATCATTGAACAGCGAGAGGTTTTCCTCCAATAAGGTCACCTGCTCTGCCATTGCCCCCTTTTGTGGGGCATAGATGGCCGCAGTACCCTCGGGTCCCAATAGCGGATTTTCTACGTCACAGGGCAAAATAAATTCACAGTCTCTCACACGCGGATCAAGCCCCGATAGGTCTATTTTTTCCAAAAACGCCAATCCGCCCCCACCTGTAGGAATCGCATAGCCTGACTCATTGAGAAATTTTACCCCCAGTGCACTCAAGATACCTGTGCCTCCATCCGTCGAGGCACTCCCCCCCAAACTCAAGATAATGCGTTTACATCCTTGATCGAGGGCATCCAAAATCAACTGGCCTGTGCCAAAGGTACTCGCTTTCATAGGAGAGAGAGAGGTGGAAGCCAATTTCCCCATGCCAGAGGCGGCTGCCAATTCAAGAATGGCGGTACGCCCATCATTCAGAATGCCATACTGCGCTTCTATTTTTTGCCCCACTGCATTCTCTACTTCACAGGTCCGATAGGTACCACCTACCGTTTGGATAAATATTTCGACGGTGCCTTCCCCGCCATCAGCAATAGGAACGACAAAAGTCTGGATATCAGGGGAAGCTTTTTTGAGGCCCCGATCTATGGCTTGGGTCACTTGCAAGGCGCTGAGACAGCCCTTAAAGGCATTAGGGGCAAGAAGGATATTCATGACGGTTTTCTAGCTAAAAAAATGAAGGAGCGCAAGCTACGAGTTTAGGGGGATTGGGAAAAGGACTTCGTGCGACATTTCTGTAAAATATTGCATACTTCGGGGGATTTTGGTTATTTGATGACATGAGTACCCGAACCCTCTACGCCTTATTGGTAGGCATAAATGACTACCCTATAGAGGCACACCGCCTATTTGGATGCCACAACGATGTCCTGGCCGCCAAGACTTTCCTGGAAAATCGTACCAATCGCTCAAACCTCAATCTGGAGGTCAAAATGCTTCTCTCCGCTGACGCTACGCGTGTCAATATCGTCAAGGCATTTGAACAGCACCTCGCGCAGGCCGCTGAAGGCGATATCGCCTTCTTTTATTATAGTGGCCATGGCTCTCAGGAACCCGCAGGGAGCTTCTTTGACCACCTGGAATCAGATGGGCAAAATGAGACATTGGTATGTTGGGATAGTCGCATCGAGGACGGAATGGACCTGGCAGACAAGGAACTCTCCAGCCTTATCCAATTGGTTTCTCAAAAAAATCCCCACATCGTCACGATGCTCGACTGCTGTCACTCTGGAACAGGTACCAGAAATCTTGACAATGGACTGCCCAGTGACTTCCTGGTGCGCCAAAGTCCATCTTATCAAGGGACGCGTCCTTTGGACTCATATATCCTGCCGCGCGACCTCAGCGCAGACCGCTCAGTGCTCTCTACCCGAGGCACCAAGTCTCTCATCATTCCCGATGGGCGTCATGTCGCCCTCTCCGCGGCAGAGTCTTTCCAACTCGCCAAGGAGACCACTTTGGGTGGCAATCGCCGGGGGGTATTTTCCTTTTCCTTAATGGAAATCCTCCAAAATTCCACGGCGGACCTGACGTATGATGACATCATGCGGCGGGTGCGTGGACTGGTCTCCAAGCGTACCTTTGACCAGAATCCCACCATTTTTGCCCCTCAACCTAAAGACATCCACCAGCGCTTTTTGGATGGGACGATCGTAGAATCTCCTGTATTTTTCAGCCTATCGTTTGACAGAGAGCATGGATGGGTGATTGACGGTGGATCCGTACATGGTATCATCAAAGGGGGATTTGGGGATTCTACAGTCTTGGGCGTCTTCCCAACGACCGTCATTGGTGCTGCCTTGGAAGACTTTTCTCAATCCATCGGGGAGGTAGAGGTCACCGATACGAGTGCCAGCCGTAGCATCGTGCGCCCTACAGGGGCGACCTTCTTAGACAAGACAGCGACTTATCGGTGCCGGGTCACTTCTCTACCAGTTCCACCCGCCAAAGTTTACCTCTTTGGAGAGGTAGAGGGCGTGCAACATCTGCGACGTCAGATGGAGCGTGGAGGGCCAGAGGCCTCCTATTGGCAGGAAACCCGAACTTTGGAAGAAGCAGATTTCAAATTGCTGGCATTGCGCAATAAATATGTCATCTCCCGCGCTGCTGACGGGATGGGTGACGATGCCATCATCCAACGGGACGGAATAGACTATCGTCCCTTGGTAGAGAAAGTGTCTGGCTATGACACGAGTAGTGCCGCTGAGGTGTTGAAATACTTGACGCATATCATCAAGTGGGAGCAAACCCTTGAACTTCACAACGCCAATAGCCGCATCAGCAGCAATGCTGTACGGATAGAACTCTATCACCCAGATAGAGATGAGCGAATCGCTCCCGCCAGCAATGGATACCATTTTTCCTATAACCCCAACGATGGCCCCAATGCGCTCCCAGGCTTTCGCATCAAGGTCATCAATCAAAGCGGCCGGAAGCTATATTGCTCATTGATCCTATTGTCTTCTTTATTTGAGGTAAATCCCTTTTTGCTTGCCGAAGGAGGTACATGGCTAGAGCCAAGCGAGGAAGCATGGGCCATGGATGGGGAGGTGGTCATGGCGGAAGTCTCGGATAGCCAAGTGGCCTTTGGCCGAAGTGAAGTCCTGGAGACCCTAAAAGTCATTTATGGATCGGCGAAATTCGATCCTGCCCTATTAGAAATGAAACCGCTCAAAGAGCCTCAACCTGCCAATCGTAGCATGCCTAGTGGCGGCCTGATCGATCAGACGCTCGCAGGAACACAGACAAAGGGAATCCGTGTACGCCAGCGAAATAGTGGCAGTTTTGATGAGTGGAATGCTTTTTCCCTCAGTGTGAGGATTAAGAGAATTTTGAATGAGTGAATGATGAATTTTGAATGAAAAGAAAACGAAGTTTGTAACTCCTTCATTCAACATTCAAAATTCCCCCTATTCCAAGGCGCGTTCGACCAGTTTTAGGAAGTCTGCCAGGAGGAGTTTTCGGGTAAAGTAAAAAATCGCCAATCCGCTGCCAGCGATGAGTCCCAGAATCAGGTAAAGCGGGATTCTGGGTGCAAGGGTTCTGTAGGGAGGCTGGGGACGATCGAGTACTTGGATGGTAGGTTTGTCCTTTTGAATTTGTGAGAGGGCCTGCTCTCGTGAGAGGGCATACTGCAAATAGACTTGTTTGAGGTTGTCAAAGATAATTTGCTGTTTTTGAGGTAGGACTTCTTCAGTGATCTTGCTGCGAAAAGGGCGATTGTCAATATAGCCTGCACGCGCATAACTCAAGCTGTCGAGGAGATGCTGGACAGAGTCGGATTTGTGTTGGTAAAATAAATACTCTCGCCGTGCCTTTTCCGTGCGTTTTTCCTCCAAATAGCCGCCCAATTTCTCAATATAACTCATGCTAAGGGTGCCCACGAGTTCTTCATTGCCGAAGGCATAAGTCATCTCCAAGAACCCATAATCATTGGGTTCTATGTTGATGCCGCTACGCAGCATCTTGCTGGCCGCTGCGACCTTGCCATGAAGGTCCATCGCAGCAATATCAGGCGTCTTGCTCCACAATTTCCTCCAGCTAAACCGATCGATCAAATAAGACTCCAATAGACAGTCTGCTGCCAGGCGTTTTTCCCCTTTATAAATAATACTATCCCTCGCCACCACTTCACTGAGATGACGGCTCATGATCACACCAGATATTTCCCCGCCGTCAGATCCCTGAAAACCTCCCCCTCCTAAGAAGGACGCAATTGGGTCTAGCGATAGGGTTTGCCGAGAAGCGCTTTTCTCAGGTAGAAACGTGGTATTGGCGATGAATAATGTCTCCTTGGTAAGTGCATAGAGCACCATGAGGCCTGCTGTGACCACAGCTACCAGCAGTATACGCAACCACCGCCTCCGAAGGAGAGAGGTATAGGATTGAATTTTTGCTTGTAGGGATGCGAGGGTCATGGGGAGTTAAGGAAGAGAATGATAAAATGATAGGATGATAGAATGATAAAATGGTTAGGGCATATATATTAAGTGAAAACTTATGGATTGAGAAGTGCTTGAATTTCAATGTTCGCTCTTTTATTCAACATTCTCTCATTCAACATTCAAAATTACTTCCTATGGATTGATGCGTTGGATCAATAACACTACCGTCAGAATAGCAGTCATACCAGCCACCACCTCTTCCATATCAAGCTTATTTCGCTCCTCATCTGATCGTTTTTCCTTTTCAGGTTTTCTCGCCACATTGATCACACAGCCTTGTTCGATAGAGGGGTAGGAGATAATACCCATGAATGATTTGGCGCGGCGAAACCGCCCATCAGGATAGCGCACTGTGCAACGCTTCCGTTTGGTTTTTGCATCAAATCCACCTGCTAAGTCTACATAGTAATTGAACTTCTGCTTGCCTGGTTCATACTGAACGGCAGTTCCAGGTTGGAGGACATTGCCTACTACCATGACGATTTCCAGCCTTGGGGGGAGAATCAGTCGGTCGCCTTTTAATAGGGAAATATCATACCGACCTCCAGGTCTACGCAAGGCTTTGTCCAGCCGAATGGCAATTTCGATCACTTCTCCATTGATCACACGCTCCATATAGGCGCCTTTCAGGTCCGCGATATTGGTATAATTGCCAGCACGCTGTACCAGAGAACTGAGGCGTTCGTCTTTGGCCAGCTTATTATATTCGCCTGGAATATGAACCTCTCCCTGGATGAATACACTTTCTTGAAACTCAAAGTCAATGTTTTTTCGGACAAATACCTGGTCGTAGGTATTGATATAAACGTTGTCGAGGGTACTATCCTCTCTCCAGAATTGAGTGGTGCCGATTACTTGTTTTTCAATGATAATGGGTACAATCTTTCCCGTCGCGTCTTCTTTCTCAATGACGCGTGTCAATTCGATTTGACTGTGGTCTGCTTCTAATTGAAATCCACCGGCTTGAAATAGTAGGTCTTTCAAAGACATATTGGGACGCAATTGATAGGTCCCTGGTTTTCTTACCAATCCTTTTATCTGAACCTCCCCCAAAAAGACAAAATCATGCTTGCTGTAAACATGGATTTTTTCCAAATCACGCACCTTTAAGGTATCCGCCAATAAACTTTCTTGCCAATCGGCTTCTAGGCTGATTCGGTTCACATTCTTGAGGCCCTGTTCATTGTTCCTGATGTCTAATTTGTCTATCTCTAGCCGCTCATACAAGTCAATGTAATTGCCATCGGCTGTTTCTTTCAGGCCTCCAGCCTGGTAAAATAGGTCTTTGAGGGTAGTTTGAGGGGTAATGGTAAAGGTGCCAGGCGAATTGACGGCTCCTTCTACGATGACTTGCTTATCGTAGGTAAAATCATATCGAGAATAGACCTTGACGTGATTATAGCCTGACAACAAAAGGGTGTCCAATGTATTATCATTTTCCCAATCCCTTGCTATAGCAATTCTTTTTACAATTTTCCCCCCTAAAATATTGATCGAGTCTACAGAAGCTTCCTCCTCATCGGTTGGGGATAATGCATCTCCAGACGTTTGAGAAGTGATGGTGGTAGAAAGCTCTATGTGATTGATGTCTGCACTTTCCTTTAGGCCTCCAGCCAGATAAAAGAGATCTTTTAGGGTCATGTTGGGACTCATCGGAAACGCCCCTGCTTTTCTCACCTCTCCAGTGACCTGGATGGTTTTTTCTTCTGTGAAATCTTTCAAAGAAAAAACCAAGATTTTATCATATCGCTTCAAGAAAGGATTGGAGAGGCTGTCTAGTGGGGTGTCTAGGGCTTGAGAAAAAGAAACAGGCAAGTAAGCCAACTCAGTTGGCGTCATAAGCCGCACAATATATCCCCGATCATAAAAGGCATCTTCCAACATGCCGCCAGCACGGTCTATGAGATCGGCCAACCGTTCTCCTGACAGGACCTCATAGGTGTCTGGATAATTGACGGCCCCTTCAATTTCTACCCAGTTTTTGATGCCTCTTCTGAGGCTTTTGATACGGACTTCGTCGCCGTCGTCTAGTCGCAAGGATTTCTTCTCTTTGAGATAAGCCCCTAGATTAAAGTCAATTAGCTCTTCCTTCACCTCGCCCAATCGTACGATTTGGGCATTACTGAGGAGGGCTTCGTAGGTCAGCCCTCCAGCGAAGCTGAGGAGGGCGTTGAGGTCTTCTTCATAGGTCAGCTCATACCGCTGAGGTCGCTTGACGCTTCCTTGGATTTCGACTACTTTTTGCTGGACAGGGACGAGGATCAGGTCGTTGTTTTCAAGGAAAACGGGATCGTCGTCTCCACCGATCAGGTAATCATACAGGTCGAGGACCTGGGCTGTGCGTCCATTTCGCTTGATATAGATTTCTCGTACAGACCCTATTTCTTGGATGCCTTGCGCTTCGAATAAGGCATTAAATGCTGAGGTCGTCGCTGCGATCTCGTAGGTTCCAGGTCGGTTGACCATCCCCACAATATTGACATGAATGGTGCGCCTGTTTTGCCCCAAAACTACTTCTATGCTGGAACTCCGCGAGATGAATCGCTTATATCGGCTGATGATAAGGGCCTGGGCCCGTTCATAGGTCAGGCCTGCTACATAGACTTTGCCCAATGTCTGGGTGTAGATAGAGCCATCAGGCTGGACAGAGAGTGACTCTGTCACATTATCTTGTCCCCAGACAGTAATCGCAAACTGGTCTCCTGGGCCGATGCGGTAACTAGCGGGAGGGAGAAGGCTTTGTGCTTTTTGAAACTGAATATCAGGGGTGTCAAATAGCTCATGCCCATATATGGGAGGGATAGCAGGTTCAAGGTCTTGGATTTCTTCCTCCTGATCCTTCACCTCTTCTGGATCAGTATCTTCTTCTTTTTCTTGCTCCTTTTGCACCTCTTGTTGAGGAGTAGACAGGGAGTCTGTAGTAAGGGTATCAGCAGGCACTGCTTGTGGTGACTGGTTAGTCGCAGGCGGGGAATTCGCTTGTTTAAGGTATTCCTCTATCTGCTCGGGAGGGACTCCCTGCTTGATAAGTTCTTCTTTGCGTTGTTGCAGGTCTTGGACCTGAACGCCAGGCGGCAATTGAGGTACTTGGGCCTTTGCCCAGATGGGCAATAGAATGAATAGGAGGGGAAGGAAAATCCTTGCTCGCAAGGGATCGCGCATAGCTCTTTTTTCTAAACCTTCGCAAAGGTAAGGAAAGTAGGGGATAAATTTCTGTTTTGAGGGATTTGGGCTAAATTTGCTTAGATACATACCAAAAAGAACAATGAAAATTTTTGAGACCTCAATCACCTGGTTCGTTATTTTGTTACTAATAGTGTCTTCTGCTTGTCAGGATACATCCACCCAAAAAGGCCCGCCTCAAGGCGTCCCTGGAGAACTAGTTGACCCCCATTCAAGTGCAGAGAAAGGCGGAGCGGTGGTCACCCATTTGGAGCTTGATATTTCCCTCGACTTTACCCAGAAAATCATTTCGGGTTCTGCGACACTCACCATTGACAATCCACAAAGCAAACCCTATCTCTACCTTGATACCAAAGACTTGACAGTCACTGGGGTAGTGCTTTTATCAACATCACAAAAATCCACTACAGCTACTTATGATTGGCTGCCCGAGGATAGTATCTTGGGGAGGCCATTGGTCATTAGCTTGGCATCAGATACGCGTGCTGTAAGTATCCAATACAAGACCTCTCCTACGGCAGAGGCCCTACAATGGTTGGAACCAGGGCTTACAGCAGGGAAGTTGCACCCCTTTCTCCTGACCCAATCTCAAGCCATCAATGCACGCACTTGGATACCTATCCAAGATAGCCCTGGTATTCGCTTTACGTATGCTGCTAAGGTGAAAGTGCCACCAGCACTCATGGCGCTCATGAGCGCAGAGAACCCCACAGAAAAATCTCCAGAAGGAACTTATACATTCAAAATGAAACAGCCGATCCCTGCATACCTATTGGCATTGGCCGTGGGAGACTTGGCGTTTAAGGAAGTCGGCCCCCGCACGGGCGTCTATGCTGACCCTAGCGTATTGAACGCAGCGGTATATGAATTTGGGGAAATGGAAGAGATGATGACGATTGCCGAAGGGCTATATGGCCCGTACGCCTGGGAGCGCTATGATGTAGTGGTGTTGCCGCCTAGTTTTCCTTTTGGAGGTATGGAAAATCCTCGCTTGACATTTGCGACGCCTACGGTCATCGCGGGAGACCGATCGCTGGTCAGCCTGATCGCCCACGAACTGGCGCATAGCTGGTCTGGAAATTTTGTGACCAATGCTACCTGGGATGACTTTTGGGTGAATGAAGGCTTTACGGTCTATTTTGAAAACCGCATCATGGAGGCGCTGAAAGGAAGGGAATATTCAGAAATGTTGGCACTGATTAGCTATCAGGATTTGGTGGAAGAGGTGAAGGATTTGGACAAAAAGGATACCCACTTGAAGTTAGGCCTTCACGGCCGTCATCCTGATGACGGTATGACCAGTATCGCTTATGATAAGGGGTACTACTTTCTTCGGCTGATCGAAGAGACAGTTGGCCGAGAAGTTTTTGATGCTTTCCTAAAAGCGTATTTCACCGAAAATGCTTTCAAAGTCATGGACACCGAGCGATTTCTCGAACGGCTCGATCGTGAATTGCTGAAGGATCGTCCAGCGTTGAAGGCCAAACTCGATATCGACCTCTGGGTCTACGGCCCTGGCATCCCTGCCAATTGTCCCAAAGCGGAGACGCCGCTTTATAGTCGGGTGGAAGCAGAATTTGCTGCTTGGCAAGGGGGAAAGGCACCCGCTTCTCTGTCCACCGAAGGCTGGAATAGTCACCAGTGGCTCTACTTCCTGCGGTCCTTAGGGGATGAAACGACCCCTGAACAGATGGCAGCCCTTGATGAAGCTTTTCACTTCACACAAAGTGGAAACTCTGAGATACAGTGTGAGTGGTACACCCACGCTGTGAGACATGGCTACGAGGCGGCCTATCCAGCCCTGGAAAGCTTTCTTACCAGTGTGGGGCGGCGTAAGTTTCTGATGCCCCTCTATAAAGAGATGGCCAAAACGGATGAGGGTAAAAAAATGGCCATAAGTATTTATAAGCAAGCTCGATCTACTTATCACCCTATTTCCTATATGTCGATAGATAAAGTGTTGGGGTGGGAAGAATAGTGCTTTCAGCACTTCGTTCCTTGCAGTTTTTAATACAGGGTCGGATTACGCAAAAAGCTAGCCCACTATCCGGAAATCCGACCCAGCGCATATATTATGCGCATCTTTGTTGCTTGCTAAAGCAAGCTGGCGTGGATTTCGGCTTTGTGAGATGGTTTGTGAGTAATCCGCGCCTCAGCAATGCCAAATTATGTATTGTTGAAAACACCAGGTCTGGTAATTTTTAGTGCAAAATCAAGTTCAAATTTAGATCAGATGAAAATACATTCTGCCTTCTATATCATTACCTTATTGCTCCTTCTCAGCTTTATTTCCCCAGAAAAGAGTTATGAGAAAATGGTCAAAAAGACCCGAAAGGAGCAGGAAAAGAGTTTTGTGAAACGGGAAAAGAAAGCCAATCCCAAGGGGAAGTTTGACTATTTTCACTACTTCGATATTGACCAGAAGTATCGTGTCAAAGCACATGTGCAGCGGACGCCTGATTCAGAACCATTCAAAATGCCGACCTCTACCAGCCGTATGGCGGAGTATAAGAAGTTTGCGGTTCTCACATTCGTGATCGACGACAAGTCCCTGAATCTCAGTGTCTATCAGAGCATGCGCCTCCTCGACAATCCCGAATACAAAAACTATTTGTTCCTCCCATTTAAAGACCTGACCTGTGGAGATGAGACCTATGGAGGAGGGCGATTCCTGGAAATGAATGAAGCGGTCGTCGGCGATAGTTTAACCCTAGACTTCAATGTATGCTACAATCCCTATTGCGCCTATAGTGACAGGTATTCTTGTCCGATTCCCCCAGAAGAGAATCACCTTGATGTACGGATTCCTGCTGGCGTGAAGGGGTGGAATGACCATTAGGAGATTAAGTAAAAATAACTAACAAGGAAGTCCGAAGTGAAATTCTTGCCAAAGAAATTCTTCCCTTTCTACTTCCTTGTTCCTTGTTGATTATTTTTACTTTGTCCAATATTATCACAAAAGTATCACAGAAGTATAATAATTGTTTCATCCGTTTAGATGTGAAGAATTTGTGACAAACAGGTTGGGGAAAAGGGCGTTATAAGTTTATGGAAAATCTATATTTTGCATAATTACGAAGGCTTAGGACTACAAAAAACTAAACGAAATGGAAGATTATAGCAACTTTTGGTTTATGGAGGAGGTCAACCTCTTCGAGTACTTTTGCCCCATAAAAGGTGCTCAGGACAGCTATGACAAATATCCCAAACGGAGTTATAAGAAAGGTGAGTTTATTTATTTCAGTGATGATGCTTCGGATAAAGTCTTTTTTATCCATCAAGGGGCAGTAAAGATTGCGGGATATACGGAAGAAGGAGATGAGGTCATCAAGGGGATCTTGCATGCTGGAGATGTCTTTGGCGAATTGGCGTTATTTGGAGAAGTGCGTAGGTCAGACTATGCCAAGGCGATGGAGGATACAGAGATTTGTGTGTTGGATAGGCATCAGGTTTCAGACTTGATGATAGAGGTCAATGGTTTTCGTAATTTTATCAATTCGCTGATTGGCAAGCGTATTATCTACACCCAACGCCGTGTGGAATCTTTGCTGTTCAAAGACGCGAAAACACGGGTCGTAGAATACGTGATGGAGCAAGCCAAAAAGAATGGCCGTACCTCCAAACGAGGCATTTCTGTTCGAAATCACCTTACCCACCAAGAAATTGCTAGCTTTACGGGAACTTCTCGCCAGACTGTCACGACGATCCTCAACAAGCTCCGCGAAGACAAGCTTATTGACTTTGACCGCAAAGAGTTCTTAATCAAGGATCATGAAGGGCTGAAGCGGGAGTTGCTTTCCATGGCTTAGAGACCGCTCGGGCTTCGAAGACTCAGCCCTCGCTACGAGACCGTTTGCCGTAGGGTCACGATATATATCGTGACCCTACGGCAAACGGTGAGATCGTCCGGCCTAAAGGCCTCCCTGCACGAACGGGCTTCTTCATAATTCATACTTCATTATTTTTCTTCATGACTATTCTTTGGATTATTATTGGACTGGTAGCATTGAGCTATGGTTGGGGCAGGGTGCTGAGCTGGCTGAACTTACGCGCTCATGGGCGGGACCTCCCAGAATCTCTCAAAGACCGCTATGATGCGGATAAATATGCACAGTCCTACGATTACCATCTCACCAACTATCGGTTTTCCATTTTTCAAGGCTTATTGAGTTTTATCCTCACAGTGATGGTGTTGGCCTTTGGATGGTTTGGGGAATTGGATGGATGGCTGAGAGCAAATGTGACGGATCATGCAATAGGGCTGCCGTTGGTGTTTTTCGGGGTAATTTATATCCTTTCTGATGTGATGAGTTGGCCCTTTCAATGGTATCATACCTTTGTGATTGAAGAGAAATTTGGATTTAACAAAATGACGCCTCGTCTTTTTGTCATAGACAAGCTGAAAGGCTACCTCATGGGGATTATCCTTGGAGGCGTTATTTTGGGGGCGCTGTTATGGTTGGTGGATTCCTTGGGTGAAGGCTTTTGGATTTGGTTTTGGGTATTTATCTCAGCTTTTATGCTGTTTATGACTTTTTTCTATACTTCCATTTTTCTCCCTATTTTCAATAAATTGACACCGCTAGAAGAGGGCGAACTGCGTGCTGCCATCTTGAAGTATGCTCAAAGTGTGAACTTCCCCCTCGACAATATCTTTGTCATGGATGGCTCCAAGCGATCAGCTAAGGCAAACGCTTTTTTCTCAGGATTTGGGAAGCAAAAAAAGATTGTCCTTTACGATACCTTGATTGAAAAACATAGCCAGGAAGAGTTGGTGGCTGTCTTGGCGCATGAAGTAGGTCACTACAAACGCAACCATGTGAAACAAAGTCTCGTCCTCAGTCTGTTGCAGACAGGGGTGATGTTATTTGTGCTGTCACGCTTTGTCCTGAGCCCAGAACTATCTTATGCCTTGGGCGGGGAAGTCCAGGCCATCCACCTCAATCTGATCGCCTTTGGGTTGCTCTTTAGCCCTATTTCGAGTGTGCTAGGGGTCGGGATGAACCTTTTGTCGAGAAAAAATGAATACGAAGCCGACCACTATGCGGCCACGACTTATGCGGCAGCCCCATTGGGAGAGGCATTAATCAAACTGAATGAAAACCACCTGAGCAATTTGACGCCACATCCCTGGCATGTATTTTTGAATTATTCGCATCCTACGCTTTTGCAGCGGTTAGCCCACCTAAAAATGAACTAACCCCTTTTTTACAATTTCTGCCCAATCTCTTTTATTATGAAACAAAAAGCCTTTGACCACTTTCACAAGACACTCCGAAAGTACTGGAACCTTCAGCAGCGTCTGGTAAGTGCCAGCGATGAATCTCAGCTAGGACCGCTCTTGCGCAAGCTCGATATCCTGAAGCGGCGCCTCCTGCGCCTCAACCGCCAGTGGAAGCTAGGCATCGCCACTGCCACCCTTATCGCATGGATGTTAAGCCCCCTTCAGGCCCAGATGTACCCATCAATTATCAATCTGGATACGCTAAATGGGAACAATGGCTTTGCCTTCAACGGGTTAGATGTATTTGATAACTCAGGTCTTTCAGTGAGTGGAGTAGGGGATATAAATGGTGATGGCTTAGACGATATCATTATTGGAACACCTGGAGGCGACTCTAATGGGAATTTTGATTCTGGGGTGAGTTATGTTGTTTTTGGAGCAAATACCTTTGCAGATAGCATTAACCCAAATGACCTCAACGGCTCCAACGGCTTTGTGATCAATGGGATAGATAAAGATGATCGCTCAGGCTACTCAGTGAGCGGTGCAGGGGATATAAATGGCGATGGCTTAGACGATATTATTATTGGAGGGAAGAGTTCTGTGGTTTTTGGAGCAAAAACCTTTGCAAGCAGCCTTAACCTTGCCAACCTTAATGGAACCAACGGCTTTGTGATCAATGGGATGAATAGCACTGATGGATTCTTTCCCTCAGTTAGCGGGGCAGGAGATATTAATGGTGATGGCTTAGATGATATCATCCTAGGAGCCTGGAGAGCTAATAACGATATCGGAGAGAGTTATGTCATATTTGGAGCAAACACTTTTTCAGATAGCCTTAACCTAGCTGATCTTAATGGAACCAACGGTTTTGTAGTTAAAGGGGTAGATGAAGATGATTCTTCAGGCAATTCTGTCAGTGGAACAGGGGATATCAATGGGGATGGTTTAGACGATATTATCATAGGGGCCTTTAGAGCTGACGCCAATGGGAATTATGAAGCTGGAGAAAGCTATGTGGTTTTTGGTTCAAATACTTTTACAGACAGCCTTACCCTTGCCAACCTCAATGGAACCAACGGCTTTGTCATCAATGGGATAGATAAAGATGATCGCTCAGGTAGGTCCGTCAGTGGAGTAGGAGATGTTAATGGCGACGGCATAGACGATATGATTATTGGTGCTGCCGATGCGGACCCTAAAGGCATCTCTCGTGCAGGTGAAGTTTATGTAGTTTTTGGCACAAATTCCTTTGCTGCTAGCTTCAACCTTTCTGCTCTCAATGGCACCAATGGTTTTGTCATCAATGGAATTGATGTAGATGATTTTTCAGGTGCTTCTGTCAGTGGAGTTGGGGATGTTAATGGCGATGGTATAGATGATATTATCATTGGAGCTCCATGGGCTGATCCTAACGGAAATTCTTATGGTGGAAAAAGTTATGTGATTTTTGGTGCCAATACCTTTAATAACAACCTTAACTTAGCAGACCTTAACGGCACCAATGGTTTCATAATTAATGGGGTAGCTACTCGGGGTTTATCAGGAGCCTCAGTTAGTGGAGCAGGGGATATTAATGGAGATAATCTAAACGATATCATCATCGGAACTCCTGATGCTACCTCCAACGGGAATCCTCTTGCTGGAAAAAGTTATGTGGTTTTCGGGTGGAAAGTAAGTACAAGTATAGGAGAATTAGAAAATACCTTTTTACTTAAAACTTTTCCTAACCCTACCTCTTCGAAGGTGATCCTTCAGGCGACTACTTTCAACCAAGGTTCCAAAGTCGAGATCACCCTCTTTGACCTCATGGGGCGGATAGTAGAAGCACCTTCGCACCGCATCAGTAGCGATCGCTTCGAGCTAGATATGGCAGATCTGCCCAAAGGGACTTACCTGTTGCGAGCCGTGATAGATGGGGAGATGGGAACCACTAAAGTGGTGAGAGAGTAACATTAATTTTTATTCGGTATGAAACAGTTTTTTTCTAAGAACCTATTTGTATTGATTTCCCTGAGCTTCTTGATGGTATCAAGTTGCGGAGAGAAAAACACGCGATTTGTGATCAATCGCGATATCACCTTTACCGTCCCTTTGGGACAGGGGATCAACGTTCGCAATTCCTTCCGCTTTCCGATATCGGATTTTGGCTTGGAAGCAGCTGCTACCCAAAATGACGTAACGGTGGATGATGTGATTGATGGATTTTTGGAATCAATCGCTTTGGAGGTTGTATCGCCTTTTAATGCGGACTTTCGCTTTTTGGGGCAGGTAGATGTATTCCTAGAGGGGGGGAATTTACCTGAAGTGTTGGCTGCTTCGTTTAACCCCGTCCCGCCAAATGCTGGGGCTTTCCTTAATATTACAACAACAGGTAATCCGGTAGATGCATTCTTGAAGCTAGACGAATTCACCTTGCGGATAGATTTTATCCAAGATGCTTTTACTGCACAAGAAATAGAAGTGATTGCGTATACGTCTTTTCAAGTAATTGCGTCGCAATAGAAGAAATTATTACACGGTGATTTTTGGATTTAAACTAGCGATTTATGATCTTCTCATAAATCTTGATTAAGGCAATGTCCTATGTTACATACTTTCAGAATGAATTTTCGCCAACCTGCCAAACTCGTTTTATGGTCGTTAATAGGAATATTTTTTCTCAATGGCTGCGCTGATAAACGAACTCGCTTCACCGAATTTAGTTACTTAGAATTTCAACCTCCAAGAATTCCAACTTCTGATGGCCGCTTTGCCATGGAATTCACCATTTCAACTGGCGATATTAAACGTGCAGCAAGCATCAATGGCGTGAGTATCAGTCAAATGGTAGATGCATTCGTCCAAACTTGTGTTATTGAAGTCCGAGGCATTGGTCTCCAAGGGCAATCTGACCTCAATTATGTCAAAGAAGCAAAAGCATATATAGGAGCACCTAGCCTTACAGGTGTTTTGGTAGCTTCTTTAGACCAATTTCCACTCGACGTGTCTGGGGTGCTTCTACCTGCAACGAATAATGCTATTGATGATTTTCTGATCTTGGATGAATTCCTGTTCCGAATTGAATTAATTATGGATGAGCCAATTGAGGGGGATAATACATTATCAGCCCTTTTACAGTATCAGGTAATTACGGACTAATCTGCATCTATCTGGATGTACTTAGCCATCCTCACATAGCTACTAATCCTACATGCTAATTGCCAGTCATCAGGAAATCACGCCTTGGGCAACGTGAAGGAAAATGTGCTTCCTTCTCCAATGACGCTTTCGACGTCAGTTTCTCCATATAGCTTGTGCACAATACGTTGTACAATGGAGAGGCCAAGGCCGTGGCCATCTGTCTTGACAGAGTCTAGCCGCTTAAATGGTACAAACACCTGGCTCCTTTCATCCTCACTTAAGCCGTATCCATTATCTTTAACCCAAAACTTGACGTATTCGCCTGCTAACCAGGTAGATCCAATAGATATTTTGGGAGGGACACCGCCATATTTAATGGCGTTGGAGAGATAATTGGTCCAGACCTCTTCTACCCATCCGGCATGTCCCAATGCCGCGGGCAGATTGTCTGCCACCTCAATGTTAGCTTGATAGTCTTGTATCATATAGTCCAGCCTATGAATGGCATTTTGAACAATGACATTCATATCCAGGATTTCTAATTCGACTTCTTCCTGGCGTACGGTGGCGAGTAGGAGGAGCTCATCAATGATGTTTCCCATTTTGAGGAAACTGGCATCCAGGTGGTCCACCAAGGCGCTGGCCTCACTTTCTGACATTTTTTTGATTTCACGGAGGCGATCAACATTGATCTGCACGCTAAAAAGCGGCGTTTTTAGGTCATGTGCCACGGTATGCGCAAATGCATCTAGCTCTTTGATCAATTGTTCGCGCGCTTCCTCTGCCTCGCGTTTTTCCTGCATCAGGCGATGCCGACGGATGACCTGGTCGATCACCATAGGGACGAGGTTTAGGTACCCACTTTCGATATCTTTGACGATATAGTCACTGGCGCCCAGTTTCATGGCTTCGACGGCCGTTTTTTCACTTCCTCCTCCCGTCACCATGATGACAGGGGGGGGATCATCCCATTGGGTAATCTTTTTGATGACATCAAGCCCCGTCATGCCCGGCATGCGATAGTCAACTAATATGAGGTCGTACCGTTTCTCTTGACATTTTTTGAGGCCTTCTTCCCCATTATAGGCGATATCAATGGCAATCCCTTCCCGGTCCATGACGCGCTCTGTAAGTCGCGCCAGGCCTCGATCGTCCTCCATGTATAGAACCCCTATCTTTTTTTGTTCGGGCATGTTTACCTTTTATCCTGTGCGGCTTAAATTAGCGAAAATAATTTATTCAAAAAAAAATCGTCGCTTCTATCTATATTAGTGCATTATTTCGCCAAAACAATGAAAATACCCACCATCTTTCTTTTTATCGGCCTGCTAATCAGCAGTACTTTCGCCCAATCCCCAAATGCTTCGGCTTCCTTCCATTTTAAAATTGGAAAGCTCAAATACGACGGGGGAGGGGATTGGTACGCCAACCCTACGTCTCTTCCTAATTTGATTAAAAAAATCAATGAGAACAGCACGACAAAAATTGCTCCACTAGAGGAAGTCGTGGAAGTAGGAGGCACCCAAATTTTCCAATACCCTTATGTCTATATGACGGGGCATGGCAATGTCACTTTCACTGATGCTGAAGCCACCAACCTTCGAAATTATTTGATCTCGGGAGGCTTTTTGCACATCGATGACAATTATGGGATGGACAAATACATTCGAAAGGAGATTAAAAAGGTATTCCCTGAATTAGAGTTTGTAGAATTACCTTTTTCGCATGACATCTATCACCAGCACTACGAATTCCCTAAAGGGCTGCCAAAGATTCACGAGCACGACGGTAAGCCCCCCCAAGGTCTCGCGTTGATTTATGAAGGACGGGTAGTGGTATTTTACACGGTAGAGTGTGATTTGGGAGATGGTTGGGAAGACCAAAGTGTACATAACGATACCCCGGTAGCGCGTGAGCAGGCCCTCCAAATGGGCGTCAACATCGTTTTATGGGCAATAACTAATTGAGCAACAACAATAAACTGACGGTAGAATCCATTTTAGGAATTATTTATGAAAAGTTATTTTTTATCCCCGTTTTCTGGCCTTTCTCTGGTATGTTTTTGCTTGATGGCAGGCATATTCATCTCATGTGACAGTGCCGAACGTCAAAAAAAGCAGATCAAAGAACTGGAAGCTGCTTATAGCCAGGCAGCAGATCCTTCTAAACCCGGCGAGCCAGAAGCCCTCGCCAAAGCGACTAGCGCGCTGGCATCCGCCTATGAAACCTTTGGCAATAAGTATGGGCAAGATAGCCTTGCTGTAGGGTATTTATATCGTGCAGCAGAGCTTTATGAAGCCAATCTCGCTGAACCCAATAAGGCCATTGCCCTATTTGAAAAGGTAAATAAAACCTATCAGAATAGTGATAAGGCAGCAGATGCCCTGTTCAAGATTGGGTTTATCTATAACAACACCTTTGGGGATACCGCCAAAGCAAAAGCAGCTTATTCGGAGTTTTTGCAAAAGTATCCTAACCACGACATGAGAGGAAGCGCTGAATTTGAAATCAACCACCTTGGGATGACACCCGAGCAGATTTTGCAGGAAATTCAGGAAAAAAATCAACGTGATACCACTTCTCAAGATTCAACCATTCTCTAATATTCATCATCATGAAACCTATTTTTTTTATAGCCATCGCAGGACTTTTTGCCAGCTTAGCTGGATGCAAAGATGTACCCTTTGAAGATGTTCCCAGGTCGCGGAGTTATCTGCACATTATCAATACTTATGCAGACGCTGGGGATGTAGACTTCTTTGTAGAATCCTTTGAATCAGAAGGCGTCTTTGCCTCTCGCTTGGGATTTCTCTCTACATGGCCTAAAGGCGGTTATGCATCACTGATCACCCACTCGGGCTTTGAAGGAACATTGGGGGATCCCGAGATTTTCTTGACCGTAGTTGAGCGTGGAACGGCACGCGAAGTGTTGCCCCGAGAAGGCATACATCTGACGCCTGATATTCACTCGACGATTGCGCTAATTGATAGCTTTGGCAAGTCCAAAATAGTCAAGACGGTAGATGTCCTTACCGAAGTGCCTGATACAGCCGCTCATGTCAGGTTCATGAACCTCAACTATACGATGGAGTCTGTATCCATGGTGAATGACACAGCAGCTCATGACGTGGAATTCTTCCGAATTCCTCAACTGAATTTCCTGAACTACTCAAGTTTTGAGGTAGCTACTCCTGGTACCCAGACCTTCACTTTTGTAGATGACAGGAGCAATATCATCGTTGCCACGATCAAGGATGTAACACTTGAAGCCGGTAAGATTTATAATTTTGTGCTTACCCAAAAAGGAGGCGCCCCCAGAGCCATATATGAGACCCTTTCTCCTATTGAAGATTAATGATTATTGATTGATTAATTAATTTGTAATTTGTCAATCAGTAAACTAATAATACCTCCTTTATGAATTATTCAGATGCGATTCAGGCGCTCATCGATACTCAAGAAGTAGCCGATGTGCTTAAGCGCGGCTCCACTGCTGGGTATGAAGTCAGAAGCCTCCAAACGATCTTATACGAACTCGGGTTTGCTACCGAACTCAATTGGGCGACCTACCGGGCAGATGGAGACTATGGAGGGGGGACTACACGTGCTGTCACTGCATTGATAGGAAAAAATGGCCTTTCTGGGGATGGAACTCAAGTGGATGATGCGATAGGCCGTAGGATCGTAGATCTGTACGAGGTGAAAGGAGACCTCAAGTTATTGGATGCTGCTTTTGCAGCGGGAAAGGCTGAGGACCTGTATTCGCGTGAACATGGTGACACCGCTCATGTCAGCGGCTTGCAGCGGATGTTGCATATTGCAGGCTATGATGAAGCCCTCAATTGGGCCAGTTTGGGAGCCCTGGGCATGTATGGCGATAGCACCGCCTTGGCTGTCAAATCCTTTGGTAGCGATGTCGGCGAGCCCAATGATGGATCATTTTTGAGCAATGCGCTGGCTCGTAAGTTGGAGGCCAGAGTAAAGGAGAAGTTTGGAGATAAACTGGAACTCTCTGCGAGTACAGGGAGTTCTCAACGACGCTCTGGCCCTGACGTTACCGTCCAGAAAGTCAGTGGCAGGACCTATGCCATGGATGAATACTTCCGTGTACGGTTGCGCTCCTATAAACTAGGCTATTTCAATGCAGGGGGAGAACAGGTAAAACTATTTGCCAATGTCTATAAAGAAGACCTCAAAGCGGATGGTATGACCGACTCTACGCTACGTGTCATCTTGCCTGTATCCGAAAATGAAGGCGCACTCGACGCTATCAATACGTGGGATAACTCGTTTCTCTCTTTTGGGATGCAGCAGTGGACCATGGGAGCAGAAGGAAATAAAGGAGAATTGCCTGCTTTACTCAAAAAGATCAAGACAGACTTTCCCGATGCCTTCCAGCAGTATTATGGAAAGCATGGGATTGATGTCATCGATTCGGAAACTAACCGCGTGTACGGGTATGTTTCCCTCAATGGTACGCCCATCAAAAGCAGCTCAAGCAAGACGCAGTTTCGCAAAGCCGAATGGGCATTCCGTTTTTGGCGGGCAGGACTTGATCCACGTATCAAGCTGGTGGAGCTAAAGCATGCCATGGATCGGCTGTATCGCTTTTACCATACCGATAGCTACAAAGTCCTCAATAAATTTTATGTAGATCAACTCATCACCTCTGAATATGGGGTTGCCCTCATCCTCGATCAGCATGTCAACCGCCCTGCCTATGTTCGTACCGACCTTGGTAAAGCGCTCAATAACTTGGGCATGGCGAACCAGGACCCCAGCCGGTGGACTACGGCCGATGAGACCAAACTCATCACGGCTTATCTCAAGATTCGTCGGATGACGGATCCTGGCCCGCGTGCTGCCGTCACCCAAAAATATGTAACTAACGGCACGCTGTCCGCTGAACGGAATTCTTTTCAGCTCACAGAAGGTACTCGTGACCTCAACGCAGGATTTTTGCCAGCTGGAACCTCTCATGAAGATTATGCAGGCGAACACTTGGAAATGGGTTCAGAACATGCAGTCCCACGAGAAGACGAAACGCCAGCAGAGAAAAAACAACATTTTCTGGCCCGTATGTGGCGGTTTTTATTGGGAAAATAAGAATTGTTCAAATCGTTCCAGAAGGTTCAAGCGTTCAAAAATTGTTCAATTCATTCAAGAGATAGCTACCTTTGAACCCTTGAACAAATTGAACCTTTGAACCTTACTTATGAACACCTCTTCCATCCCCATCCCATGGGAAGATCGTCCTATCGGCTCACATGACGTCATGTGGCGTTTTTCCAAAAACCCCATCATCGGTCGGTACCATATCCCCACTTCCAATAGCATTTTCAATAGTGCTGTGGTTCCTTTTCGAGAAGGATTTGCTGGCGTATTTCGGTGTGATAATAAGGCCGTACAGATGAATATCCATGCAGGTTTTAGTGACGATGGCATTCATTGGCAGATCAATGAGGAACCGATTGAAATGGTGGCAGGCAATACCGAAATGATCGATTCGGATTATAAATACGACCCACGCGTCGTGTGGATAGAAGACCGTTATTGGGTGACGTGGTGCAATGGCTACCACGGCCCTACGATAGGCATCGCTTATACCTATGATTTTGAGACGTTTTATCAGTGTGAGAATGCCTTTTTACCCTTCAACCGCAATGGCGTCCTATTTCCCCAAAAAATAAATGGAAAGTATGCCATGCTCAGTCGCCCCAGCGATAATGGGCATACGCCTTTTGGGGACATTTATCTGAGTTATAGCCCAGATATGAAATATTGGGGAGAGCACCGGGCTGTGATGAAAGTAGCTGACTTCAAGGATAGCGCCTGGCAATGCACCAAGATCGGCGCAGGACCTGTGCCCATTTACACCCCTGAAGGATGGTTGATGTTCTATCACGGTGTGATCAATACGTGTAATGGATTTCGCTACTCCATGGGCGCTGCCTTGCTGGACTTAGCGTCGCCAGACAAGGTATTGTACCGCTCCCAACCCTACCTGCTTGCGCCAGCAGAGCTTTATGAACTCACAGGTGATGTGCCCAATGTTGTCTTCCCCTGTGCGGCATTGACGGATGAGGAGGGGAAAGTGGCTGTTTATTACGGGGCGGCGGATACCGTGGTAGGTGTCGCCTTTGGATATATCGATGAGATTATCGCGTTTCTGAAAGAAAATTCGCTGTAGGGGAATTATTGATTGAGTAATTGATTGATTATTAATTAAAGACCTCACAATCAATAATTAATAATCAATCAATTAATAATTCTTCCTAGTAATAGGTATATCTCCGCACCTTAGCCACATGCTTGGCAAGGCGGATCACTTGGCAGGTATAGCCAAATTCATTGTCATACCATAGGTAGACTACCGCGCTCTTGCCATCGCTAGAGACGATGGTAGAAGGAGCATCTACAACAGAGGTGCTTGTCATGCCGATGGCATTTGTAGATACAAATTCAGTGTTGGTAGAATATCGGATTTGCTCCACTAAGTCTCCATATAAAGCGGCGTCTTTAAGCGTCTCATTCAATGCTTCTGTGGTGGTCGCTTCCTTGAGAGAAAGGCTCAAGATGGCGATAGACACATTTGGGGTAGGAACGCGAATGGCATTCCCCGTAAGCTTGCCTGCCAAGGGAGGCAATACTTTGGCCACAGCAGAGGCTGCGCCTGTGTCTGTAAGCACCATATTGATCGGTGCACCACGTCCACGACGTTGTTTCTTGTGGAAATTGTCGAGCAAGTTCTGGTCATTGGTATAGGCGTGGATGGTTTCCACGTGGCCTTTTTCAATGCCGTATTTGCTTTCCATTACATTCAAGACAGGCACAATGGCATTGGTGGTACAAGAAGCAGCACTCAATACGGGTTCGTTGTCAATTTCAAAGTCTGAGTGATTTACGCCATAGACAATGTTTGGAACGTCGCCTTTGCCTGGGGCAGTAAGCATCACTTGGGATACACCAGGGCGTAGGTGCTGGCTTAAGCCTTCGCGATCGCGCCATACGCCTGTATTATCGATTACAATAGCATTGTGAATGCCAAACTCGGTGTAGTCGATATCCTGTGGTTTTTGGGCAAAAATGAGTTGAACACGGTTACCATTGATGATGAGTTCCTTACCGTTAGGGTTTACTTCAATGCTTCCCGGAAAATCTCCATGGACAGAGTCTTCGCGAAGCAAAGCCGCTCGCTTGAGGGCTTCCTCATACAAGTCTTGCAACTTGGGGCGAATAACAATCGCCTTCAAGCGGAGCTGCTCACCTCTACCCGTAGAAGAGATGATTCTTCTGGCGGCCAGTCGGCCGATGCGCCCAAAGCCGTACAATACAACATCTTTTTGCGCTTGATTCTTAGGAGATACATTGACAAAACCTGCCAATTTCCCCCCTACAAATTCTTCAATATCTCCCTTCCCTTCTTCCATCCACTCTAGGCCAATTTTGCCAATATCCACGATACAAGGCGCCAAGCCGTCCAGTTTATTAATGGCCTGGACAATAGCAAGTGTCGTTCCTACCTCTAGCGGCTTATCCGTATAGTTGGATGCCAATAAATGGTCATGGAGCAAGGTGCTGGGACGTGCGTCATAGACGTCACGGCGGAAGAGCAAGATCTCGATGGCTTTGTTGAACCGCAAGTCTCCTACAATCCCCAGGAGTTCAATTGCGGTCTTTTCTTTTTCCCGCCAATTTTCGAGCGAAGCATCAGTTTGATGTCTGATTTGTTTGTTTGTTTGTTCCATATCGCGTGTCAAGCTGGTAAAAATTTCGGCAAAGGTACCGCTCTTCCTTTTATTGAACTAATATTTGCCGATTTTTTCTATCTTATAAGCTTTAATATTACCCAAATATGAAAGCACCATTTCCTTTCCCTAGGCTAAAAGCGCTGTGGTTATTTTTATTCATTGCTCCATTTTCCTATCCGCTCCTTCTGGCCCAAGACTTCGCCTTCACGAATGCAACTGTGGTAGCGGTCACCAAAGGAAATCAACAGACAGGCATGACTGTCGTGGTAAGAGATGGCCTCATCCATAGCGTAGCACCTGATGATCAGGTCCAGTTGAAGGAAGGAATTCGACAAATTCCACTCAATGGCCAGTGGGTCATCCCAGGCTTTACCGATGCCCATATCCACATCTTCCAGTCCGGCGGCCTCTATGCACGCCCTGATGCGATTTCTTTGGAAGCAGTGCATCCCTATGACCAGGAGCGGAAATGGGTAAAAAGCCAAGCAGGGGACTTTCTCCAGCGTTATCTAAAGTGTGGGATCACCAGCGTGATGGACGTAGGGGGACCATTGTACCAACTTCCTCTCCGCGACTCCCTCAATCGTCGGAAAGACCAGGCGACCCTTTATATCACTGGCCCCCTGATTTCGACTTACCAGCCCAAGGCATTTGACATAGAAGATTCCCCCATTCGCAAAATCAATAGCCCTGAGGAGGCCCGCGAACTCGTCCAGAAACAGCTCCCACACAAACCCGATTTTATCAAAATATGGTACATCGTCTTGCCTGGCCAGAATCCCCGTGACAACTTGCCCATCGTCGAAGCGACGATTGATGAAAGCCATAAAAATGGCCTCAAAGTAGCAGTGCACGCAACTCAATTGCAGACGGCTGGACTGGCTGTAGAGGCAGGGTGCGACATCTTGGTGCATAGTGTGGATGACACAGAGTTGCCTGATTTGTTTGTGCAGCAATTGGTGGATAAGCAGGTATTGTATATCCCGACGATGATGGTTTCGGATAAATATGGAGAGGTATTGGGGCAAAGGAATCAGTTGACCTATGAAGACTTTACCTTGGCAAATCCTACAGTTATTGGTAGCCTATTTGACTTAAAACACCTGCCAGATCAGGCATTTGTACAGCGTTACCGCGATGCTTATGAGGCACCTAGTGAAAGGAGTGCCAAGCGGGCCGCAGTTCGGAAAACCAATCTCAAAAAGCTTTCAGAAGCTGGCGCCCGTATCGCTACAGGTACCGACGCTGGCAATATTGGTACCCAACACGCTTCCTCCTTCTATCGTGAACTGGAACTCATGCAGGAAGCAGGGCTTGATCTAAAAGCATTGCTTCGGTATTCCACGCAGACGGCATGCATGTTTGGCGTAGAACCACGTTGGGGAGAAGTAAAACAAGGATTCCGTGCCGACCTGGTGGTATTGGAAAATGATCCGTACCAAAGCCTAGCTAATTGGCAGAACCCACGCTATGTCGTCCATCAAGGCCACCTGATCGATCCCGATACCCTACTTCGGGACACCCCTGAAGCCTTCGCCCAGCGCCAGCTCAACGCTTACAACGCTCGCGACCTGGAAGCATTTCTCGAACCCTATAGCGATAGTGTTGAGCTATACAATTTTCCCAATGACATGTGGGCTAAAGGCAAAACGCGCATGCGCGAAGTTTATGGAGGTATGTTTGAACGAACGCCGGAACTTCATTGTGAGTTGAAGAATCGCATGGTATTGGGCAATACCGTCATAGATGAAGAACGGGTTACGGGCTTTCCCAATGGAAGAGTGATAGAAGCAATTGCGATTTATAAGATTGAGGAGGGGCGGATTGCGCGGGTGTATTTTGTGAGGAAGGATTAATTATCCCCAAAAATAAGAATGCTTCCATATGTCTAGACATATGGAAGCATTCTTATTTTTGGTCGGGATGGGCAGATTTGAACTGCCGGCCCCTCGCCCCCCAGACGAGTACTCTAACCGGACTGAGCTACATCCCGAACTTTCGGAGGGCAAACCTACAAAGAATCTTTCAATTCCAATAAAAATGAGCGAACTTTTAATAAGGTATCGCGGGTTTGCAATTCTGCTACGATGGTCTCATCGGCATTCTGCAATTGTTCCCGAGCGCCCTTGATCGTGTATTGTTTCACTTTGAGGAGGTAATGGATCTTTTTGATGACCTCAATATCCTTGGGGGTGTATACCCGATTGCCCTTACGGTTCTTTTTGGGATTGACTTCCTTGAATTCCGTTTCCCAAAAGCGAATCAAGGAAGTGGTGAGGTCCAATTCCTTCGCTACTTCACCGATGGTGTAGTACTGCTTGGAGATATAATCAGCATTGGTTTTCATAACAAAAAATACCGGACAAAATTTCATGAAATGAAATTCTCCCCGGCATACACATCCAATTTATGTCAAAGTAAAAAAATTAATCCATAGACTCGTTTTCGATTTGAGCTTCTTTTTTCAATTTAAGGAATTCGGTTGGTGTATAATCGCGAATTAAGTGATCGATGGGGTTGATTTTGAGGTTGTTACGAATGACCTCATAGTGAAGGTGAGGCCCTTTGGACTGGCCAGTGTTGCCAGAGAGGCCGATGACTTCGCCGCGTTTGATCTTCTGACCTGGCTTCACTTTCAGTTCTGAAAGGTGGGCATACTTGGTCACAAAACCATATCCGTGGTCGATGTCAATATGGATGCCGTAGCCATTGCCTTTGTAACCAGCAAACTTGACGACACCATCACCAGTGGCATAAACATCGGTACCCATGCGGGCTTCCAAGTCAATACCTGTGTGTTTTTTGCGAATTTTGAGGATGGGGTGCTTACGCATGCCAAAGCCTGAGATCAATCTGCCAGATACTGGCTTGATGATAGGCACGTGGCGCATGCGCTCTTCATTCTGAGAAAAGACGTCCATTACTTCTGCGTAACTTTTTTCTTGACGTTGGATCTTATTCTCTAATTTTTCAACGGTCTTCTTTGCATGTTGAACGACTTCAGGACCTGAGAGCAACTCGTTATTTGCACTACCTCCTTTACCACCTTCATAGATACCTATATCCATTTGATCCATACCCATCATACTGCGATAGAGTTCATTGTCACGTTTGTGCAGTTCGTCTACTTTTTGCGTAAGATGTTGGTTTTTCTGATCGAGATCTACGAGAGATGTATGTAGTTGAGAAATTTGATTCTCAAGGCGGTCTTTTACAGGGTCGTCGAGTACAAAGAAGATAGTAGCTACGATGGCGATGGAAAGTGCAAATGCAACTAAACCGTTAATAAGAACTTTTTTTGCTAAGGAGCCAGGGGTTAATTTTTCCTCCTGATAGGTACAGGTTTTTTCATCGTAATAGTATCTTGTTTTCCTTGCCATAATGTGGATGTGATATTAAAATTACTACCTTTACACGCATATATTTGTGAAGGTAAAAGGATGTGACGTTGGCTGTTAAACAAAATGAATTATCCTGTGGCAGTCAAAATTAGGAAAAATTTTAAGAAACCAAACAGTTGTGTCTACCTTTCACCGACAAATCTAACAGAAAATGTGTTTAATCCATGAATTCAGCTAAAAAAGTACGTGAACAGTTTTTGAACTTTTTCAGACAAAAAGGACATCACATCGTAGATTCTGCACCGATTGTCATCAAGGATGATCCCACCTTGATGTTTACAAACGCCGGAATGAATCAATTTAAAGACATATTTCTCGAGACCAAGACATCAGTGCATCCTCGGGTGGCAGATACCCAGAAGTGCCTGAGGGCATCAGGCAAGCACAACGACTTGGATGAGGTGGGGCATGATACCTATCATCATACTATGTTTGAGATGTTAGGTAATTGGTCGTTTGGTGATTATTACAAAAAGGATGCCATAGCCTGGGCCTGGGAGCTACTGACAGAAGTCTACGGCCTTGATAAAAATCGCTTATATGTCACGGTATTCGGGGGAGATGAGGAAATGGGCCTGGACCAGGACCTCGATGCCCGCAAAGAATGGCGCCAATGGATCAGTGATGACCGCATTCTCAATTACGACAAAAAGGACAACTTCTGGACAATGGGTGATGTCGGCCCTTGTGGACCTTGTTCAGAGATTCACATCGATGTGCGTTCTGACGAGGAGCGAGCCAAGCTTGATGGAAAGGAACTCGTCAATGCTGACCACCCAGAGGTCATAGAGATATGGAACCTGGTATTTATCCAATACAATAAGCGAGCAGATGGTGGCCTTGAAAGCCTCCCCAACACCCACGTCGATACGGGTATGGGCTTTGAGCGACTTTTGATGGTACTTCAGGGCAAACAAGCCACTTATGATACAGATTTATTTGATCCAGTCCGCCAATACCTGGAAAATCGGACAGGGATCACTTATGCGGACGCTTCAGATGAAGTGAAGATCGCCATGCGTGTCGTCATGGACCATATCCGCGCCATTAGCTTTGCTATTGCCGATGGACAAATCCCTTCGAATACAGGGGCAGGCTATGTGATCCGCCGTATCCTTCGAAGGGCTTCTCGCTATGCTTTTAGCCACTTAAACATCAATGAGCCATTCCTCTATGAATTGGTAGATTTGTTGGTTGATATTTATGAAGGGGTATTCGAAGAGTTAACGGCCCAAAAAGATCACCTCAAGCGCACCATCAAAGCAGAAGAAGAAAGTTTTCTCAAGACCCTAGAGCGAGGCACCCATATATTTGAAGATTATCTAAGGACAAATCGCGACAAGAAAGAGATCGAAGGCGATTTTGCCTTTAAACTATATGACACCTTTGGCTTCCCTGTAGACTTGACGGAAGTCATGGCCAAAGAAAGAGGGCGTACTGTGGATATGGATGGCTTCAAGGCTGCGTTACAAGCGCAGAAGGATAGAGGAAAATCTGCTGGCCAGATCAAGGTAGGAGACTGGGTCACCGTTCATGAATCGTCTGATTTGCCCCGATTCCTGGGATATGACGACCTATCTTTGGACACACGCATTCTGAGCTATCGGACGGTAGAGATCAAAAAGAAGAAAGCTTTTCAAGTAGTATTGGAAGAAACGCCCTTTTACGCAGAAAGTGGAGGGCAAATAGGCGATAGGGGTACCCTCACCAATGGAAGCGAAACCCTCAAAGTCCTGGATACCCGAAAGGAAAATGAACTCATCGTTCACTTTGTAGATAAACTACCTGTAGAGGCAGGAGGGGAGTGGAAAGCGCAAGTCTATCCTACGTTCCGCAAGAAAGTCACCGCCAATCATACGGCGACACACCTCATGCACGCAGCTTTGCGTGAAGTATTGGGGGACCATGTGGAGCAGCGTGGTTCTTTGGTATCGGACAAATTATTGCGTTTCGACTTCTCCCATTACGAAGCCGTAAGCCATGAGCAATTGGCAAGGGTAGAGGAAATTGTCAACCAAAAAATCGCCGAAGCGATTCCATTTGTAGAATACCGCAACATGCCGATTGATCAAGCGAAGGCGATGGGAGCGATGGCATTATTTGGAGAAAAATACGGTGACACCGTCCGTGTGGTCATCTTTGACCCAGACTTCAGTGTAGAACTCTGTGGGGGAACTCACGTCGGGAATTCAAGCGAGATTCGTCTGTTTAAATTCATCTCTGAAAGCTCTAGTGCCGCGGGTATTCGCCGGGTGGAGGCCTTTACAGCTGACCAGGCCCTGCTTCACCTCAATAAGCAGGTGGAGACCCTAACACGGATCCGCCATGCTGTCAAGGGCGCTAAGGATCCTGTAAAGGCTGTAGAAAGCCTGATTGCAACGAATAAACAACTCGAAAAAGAGTTGCAGGCACTTAATGCCGATAAACTCAAGGGCTTAACCCAAGAGCTTACAGCCAAGGCGGAGCAGCATAATGGAATTCACCTAATTCGCCAAGTGGTCAATGTGGGATCTTCCGACGACCTCAAGCAGCTCTCCTATGACCTGAAGAATACCACACAAAATACTTTGGTGGTGCTAGGCGCTGCTATCGGAGGCAAAGCCCTCCTGAGTGTCATCATGAGTGATGACCTCGCTGGTACCAATCGTTTCCACGCAGGGAATATGGTGCGTGAGCTCGCCAAAGAAATCAAAGGCGGCGGCGGCGGCCAACCCTTCTTTGCGACTGCGGGAGGCAAAGACGCTGAAGGCTTGCCGAAGGCGATGGAGAAGGTTGAGGAGTTGGTATAAAGGAATGTAGATTGATGAATAATGAACAAGGATTTTTGAAGTGAAGAGACTGACGTTACTTCAAAAATCTTTGTTTTTCGATTCTAATTCTACAATCCCTTGTACAGCTAAACTTTTACCTCAAGTGCTGCTTGAAGCTTTTTCGCCACATACGCAATCATTTCTTCCGTCATCTCAGGATACATGGGAAGGGAAAGGATGCGATCTTTGGCGGCATGGACCACGGGGAAATCTGCTGGCTGTGGGTTCCGGTCCGCATAAGGTTTCAAGAAAGGCAGGGGCATCGGATAGTGGATCAGGCATTGTACACCCGCATCCTTCATGGCTTGCTTGACTCGGTCACGATCAGGAACCTGAACTACATACAAATGATAGACATGGGTAGCATCCGCAGGGGTATACGGAAGCTGAATGCCCATATCCCCTAAATACTGATCATACAGCGCCGCATTTTCTTGGCGGCTGCTAGTCCAATTATTGAGAAAGGGCAATTTCGCGCTAAGGATGGCACCTTGCATGCCGTCGAGGCGGCTATTGCGACCTTCCATTTGGTGGTCGTGTTTTTTGAGTTGGCCGTGATTGGCAATCATGCGCGCTTTTTCCGCTATCGCATCATCATTGGTGACCATGCATCCTGCATCGCCATATGCACCCAAGTTTTTTCCAGGATAAAAGCTGAAAGTGGCAGCGTGCCCGATCGTGCCCACTTTCTGTCCTTTCCAGGTGGCACCATGGGCCTGAGCGGTATCTTCTATGACCAGTAAGTTGTGCTTTTGGGCAATGGCCATAACGGCATCCATATTGGCCGCAAGGCCATAAAAGTGTACAGGGATGATGGCCTTGGTTCTTGAAGTGATTTTCGCTTCTATTTGGTCGGGATCTATGGTGTAGGACTTGGGGTCCACATCCGCAAATATGGGCGTCGCACCCATAAATGAGACTGCTTCAGAGGTCGATATCCAACTGTTGGCTGGGACGATTACTTCATCTCCAGGGCCTATGCCACACGCTTGCAACAGAATTTCAATGGCATCTGTACCATTGGCACAAGCGATGACATGCTTGATGCCGAGCCATTTGGCGTAAGCCTCTTCAAATTTTCGAGCATAACTGCCCGAAATGAAAGCCGTATCGGCGATCACATTGGCGATGGCAAGGTCTATCTGTGGTTTGATCGTGTGGTATTGGGCGGCGAGGTCTACGAAGGGAATATTCATGTGGAGATTATTGATTATTAATTGATAAATTATTGATTCAGCCATTCCCCATTTGAACCATATAAGACATAGAAGTGCATATAAGTAGCCAGATATTTCTTCCTTCTATGTTCTTATATGCCTTATATGGTTTAAAAACAGAAGCCAAGAAAGCCATATGGGGAATTGCTGTTATTGATTGGGATATGGTGATAATTTATTGATAATCAGTCAGTTGTTTTGAAATTATTAATCAATAATCAGTTAATCAATAATTTTTTAGGGGGTTTGTGTTAAATAGGTATCTCTATAAATCAATTCAATGGCTTCAATGGATTTGATCCCTTCATCGCCCTCTACAACGTCGTGGCGCTCGTTGAGCAGCTTGGCTACCACGTTGGTGACGACCTTGTCGTGATTGGAACTGGTGCCTTGGTATTTGCCATAGGCATTGGGCTTGTCATCAAATACGATATTTTCGGGTAGCGGATAAGACTGCACATCCCAAAAATCTATTTGGTTGAGGTAACGGCCGCCAATCTTAATGGTTCCTTTTTCCCCAATAATTGTGATGCTTCCCTCATAATTCTTATTGTAAACAGCGGTCGTCCAATTTAAGGTCCCTAATACCCCAGACGCAAACTTGATTTGAGAAATTCCACAATCTTCGATTTCAATATCTTGCATTTTGGTCTCCAGGGTGGTTTTGGCTTCAAGCACGTCTCCAAACCACCAGATCATGAGATCGATAAAGTGACTCACTTGCGTATACAGTCCTCCTCCCTCAAGCGCCTTGCTCCCACGCCAATTTGAGTCCTTATAATATCCTGCATGGCGATTCCAGAGCACATTGCAATTGACCATATACACTTGCCCCAGCTTCCCTTGCATGATGGCTTGTTTAGCCAAGGCAATCGGTTTATTGTAGCGATTTTGCTTAACAACAAATAAATCGACCCCATTGGCTTTGGCAGCTGCTATCATACGCTTACAGTCAGCAGAATTGAGCGCCATGGGCTTTTCCACCAAAATATGCTTCCCCGCTTCGGCCGCCTGAATACTCATCTCTGCATGCAAACCATGCGGTGTACAGATGCATACGACCTCCGCAGGGCTTTCTGCTAATAATTTCTTGAAATCCGTGTAATACACTGGAAGTTCATACAGTTGCTGGTATTTCTGGGCAATGTCTTCCTCAATGTCACATACCGCAACGACCTCTGCGCGAGGCTCTGCGTCTAGGACAGCAAGGTGACGTTTCCCTATATTTCCGCAGCCAATAATGGCGAATTTGATGTCATTCATAAATTGATCGCTTAAAAAATGATGCTTCTTCTTAGTCAATCCAAAATTTTAACGAAATTGGCAGCCCGTTTGGCCATGCCATTTGCCTAAAATTGGCGTTGAAGTTTACAAATTTAATTGGTTAATCAAACCGCAGCGAGGGAATTATGAAAAAGGTATTGATCATCGTTTATTATTGGCCGCCAGCAGGGGGAGGAGGCGTACAACGATGGGTGAAATTTGTGAAATACCTTCCGCAATTGGGATGGGAGCCCATCCTCTATGTGCCAGAGAACCCAGACTATCCCATTTTGGATGAGTCATTGGCAGCAGAGGTGCCCGAAGGGATACAAATCATCCGAAGGCCGATCTGGGAACCTCGAAAATTGTATCGAAGATTTCTGGGCAAATCTACCAAAGGACCCAAGAAAGCGAATAAAGCCAAACTAGATCAGTTATTTTACCTAGACCCTAAAGAGCGGTCTTGGAAACAGAACCTTGGGATATGGCTACGCGGAAACCTGTTTATCCCTGATGCACGCGTATTTTGGATCAATCCCTCTGTGCGCTTTTTAAAAAAATACCTCAAACAACATCCGGTAGACGCTGTCATCACTTCTGGACCTCCACATAGCCTGCATCTGATTGGGTTAAAGCTCAAGCGAAAAATCAATATCACCTGGGTAGCGGACTTTCGAGATCCTTGGATAGAGATCGAGTATTATGGGAAAATGATGCTTACAAAATGGGCTGATGCTAAGCACAGACGATTGGAAGTCGAAGTGCTGAAGGAGTCTGATGCGATTATCAAAGCAACCTATTACTGGGTGGAGCGGGACCGAAAACTGGGTGCTCATTACCCTTTGGCCATCACCAATGGCTATGATGAGGATGACTTTTCCCATGCCCCGCCTGCTCTTAGTGAACACTTCCTGATGAGCCACATTGGCACACTGGCCAATGACCGCAATCCCCATCTGCTGTGGCAGGCCCTCAGTCAATTATCCGCTGAAATCCCTGGGTTTAAGGAAGACCTGAGGGTACAGGTAGTGGGGAAAACAGATGAAGTGGTCGTATCCACGATGAATGACCTGGGATTAGGGGATTGTCTTGTCAATCCAGGATATGTCTCTCATGATGAAGCCATTCGGCTTATGCAGGCCTCACAAGTACTCCTTTTGCTGATCAACGATGTAGACTACAATGCCCCAGGCCGTATGACTGGCAAGATATTCGAATACCTAGCGGCTGAAAGACCTATTTTGCTAATCGGCCCTGAAGAAGGGGATGCCGCTAAAGTCGTACGGATGACAGGGGCTGGTGACGTGGTCACTTTCACGGATCTAGAACGCCTAAAAGCCGTTATCCGATCCTATTATGAACAATATAAGGCGGGCAATCTCTCGATAGATTCCAAAGGCTACGGGCAATTTTCCCGCAGGGCCATCAGCGGCCAGATGGCTGACCTACTCAATGAATTGACAACCTCATGATCAATATTCTCATCACCAGCGCAGGCACCGCCTCCGCCATCTCCGTCATCAAAGCTCTCAAAGCACAGACGGCCCTTGAAGTAAGGCTCATCGCGACGGACATGGATGAAATGGCCGCAGGCCTGTACTTGGCAGATGCGTATTACCTGACGCCTTCTATCAAGGAAGCAGCCTATTTGCCTACCCTCCTGGAGATCATCCAAAAAGAGCAAATCCAGCTGATGTTCCCCATCTTTTCAAAAGAGATAGAGGTAATCGCTCAGCATAAAGAAATATTGGATGGGGTAGGGGTAAAGCTATTATTACACCCCATTGAGTCTATCCAGTTAGTCAATGACAAATTCAGAATGGGCGACTGGGTAGCCGCTCAGGGAATTGACACCCCTCGGTGTTTTCCCAAAAAAGAATTATCGCTTCTCACAGAAAACCATCTGCCCATATTTGTAAAACCTGTTTCCAGTAGCTCAAGTAAGGGGGCTCGCAAACTCACTAAGCTGGAAGAAATCAAGCAGTTATTGCCCCAGTATGACAGCCTGGTGTTTCAGGAATATGTAGAAGGCACAGAATATACCCTGGATATTTTGGTCAATAAGGCACACCAGCCCATCGTCATCGCGCCGCGTATCCGCCTGTCGACGAAGGCCGGACAAAGTGTTAAAGGGGAAACGGTCAGTTCTGAGCCATTTGTGGAGATGGTGGAATCGATCTGCAAAGGATTGAAGCTTGTAGGGCCTTGCAACATCCAGTTTATGAAGCAGGGAGACCGGTATTATTTTATCGAGGTCAACCCACGCTTTGCGGCTGGCGGATTGATGTTGACGGTAGGTGCAGGGGCAAATATTCCGCTACTGGCAGTCAAAGAAATGCTGGGCATGCCCATTGATGAGGCGGAATGTAAAACACGACCCGGGGTACGGATGACAAGGTATTGGGAAGAAATTATTTTAGGATAAAAAAGAAAGACAGATATGTTAGATTTTGATTTTTCGACAGCCATAAAAGGGAAAAAAGTCATCGGCTATGGGACTGGGATCACCATGTTGGGCACTTTGGCTACCTACCCGCTAGCGCTTGATTATTTGGTCGACGACAATCCCGCCCTGAAAGGCAAGCAGATTGCGGGGCTGGATATTCACCCGTCAAGTATGTTGGATCAAGAGGATCCGGCGGATATTTTTATCCTTCTTTTTGCCTCTACCCCCCGATCCGTATTAAAAATGGGCACTCAATTGACCCAAAAAGGCTTTACCTTCTTTGAGCACTTTGTGGACTGCTCTTTTCTCCATTTCAAAAGTATCTCCGAACGCCTTAAAGAAAAGCTCGATATCACGACAGACTACCAGCGCTTTTTGGACATTCGTTTGGCCGTCCTCAATTCCGCCCTACCCAACCTATCTACCATCAGTGGGACCTGGCTCTATACAGAATTGATCGATCACCTGCTCCCCAAGACTGATGGGGAGGTAGCAGAATGTGGGGTCTTTTATGGGGGAAACGCCATCGCGACGCTGACAGCCTTGCCAGCGCTTCAAGCGCGTCCTTATCACCTCTTTGACAGTTTTGATGGATTTCAATCTTTTTCGAAATATGACCCGATAGCTCGAAAAGATGATTTCAAAAACACAGACTTTCCCCTCGTAAAAACAGTTTTTTCCAATTTCCCTCAGGTAAAAATCCACAAAGGCTTTTTTAACGAAACGCTTCCGCACCTTCCCGATGCTGAATATGCCATGGTCTATATCGATTGTGACCTCTATGAGCCGACGGTTTATTGCTGTGAATATTTTCAGGACAAATTGGGAGACCAGGGAGGCTTTTTTCTTCACGATTACTGGGTGCCTGATACCAAAAGGCCAGATGGCGGCAAAGCCAACTTTGAAGGGATCAAGCAAGCCATTGCAGAGCTTTACCCTACAGGCAATGCTCAGATCATCGAATTTCCTGAAACGACTCATGCCCTTATCTTCCCTCACTAATGGATAAACCGATTTTTTTCTTTGACCTAGACGGCCCTATTCTCGATGTGTCATTCAAATACTACCAGGTATATGCGGACCTGTTAGCTGAGGAAGGGTACACGCCTCTTCCAAAGGATACCTATTGGGAGATGAAGCGGGCACGAATTCCCGCTGTAGAAATTTTGGCACATTCCCAGGCTGGCGCATGGACACCTGCTTACCGCACGGCGCGCAAAGGCCTGATTGAGACGGACCGCTACTTGGCCTATGATCGACTTCAACCACAGATTAAGGAGGTCTTAACCGCCCTCAGAAGGGATTTTCGACTCGTCATGATGACCCTTCGGTCATCAAGGCCTCACTTGATGAGAGAACTGGAACGATTGGGGCTTTTACCCTTTTTTGAGCAGATCCTCAGCAGTGGAGAGGAACTGAATCCACGGTGGAAAGTCAAGTATAATGCGATTCAGCAGTACTGCACAGATGGCATCCCCGCGGGTAGTTGGATCATAGGAGATACGAGTACCGATATTCTGGCCGGCACTCATTTGGGACTCTCTACCATAGCTGTGCTGAGCGGTATTCGGAATCGAGAATGGATTGAAAAAGCATCCCCGATGCATGTGATCGATGACGTGAGTCACTTGGGGGAGATCATCCAGCTTTACTAGCTATTCAGCGATTATTTTGCCAGAGGTGACGATTCCATTTTTACTGGAGATGCTGTATACATACATCCCAGCAGGAAGGCTTCTCCGCTCAAATGTCACCTGGTCGCAGGAGCGACATGTCTCTGTTTTTACCAATTGGCCTATCGAATTCCAAAGCTGTATTGTCAGAGGTGCAGTGATGCTGTTAGAAAAATCGAATGTAACAAAGTGATCAAATGGATTGGGATAAATGGTCAAATGCTGACCTGTCGCCAGCAATTGGTCTATGGCAGTGGTATTAGGGCAAATAGAATCTTGCACATGAACCGCCCCAATCACAGAGGCATCGAATCCGTTTCCACTTGAATCAGCTACTACCTGACTAGAGCTACCATTAAAGTTGTACAAGGCTTTGGTACTAGGTAGCGCTTTGATGTCGGGGCATGGAGGCATAAAATCTACCGTGTACAAGGCCTCTGTAGACAGCCTGACATCTTCTATTTTTCCCGCAAAAAACCGGATTAGATCAGCCCCATGAGTGCCTATGGTAGTGGTCTTGGAAAGGGTATAAGTAGAATCATAAAATGCGGCATTACCCGATTGCCTTTTCCCATCTATAAACAATAACATGCCCATATTGGGATGGTATACTCCCGCTACATGATACCACTGACCTGCATTCCAATGGGTACTATCAGAATAGACAATATGGTTGGTGTTTCCCACTCCAAATGAAAAGAGTAGATGCAATTTGCCAGCATGAGGTGCCCAAGCAGCAGGATTAAATACTAGCCCAAAATCATACTCATTCACAGGGGCCTCATTGCTCCTAAAAATGAGGGCTTGCGGTTCAGAAAGGGTAGGGGTAATATCAAATTCTGGCTGAAACCACATTTCAATGGTCCGAAGGCCATTGCCTACATTGGGACCAAGGTTAATGTAATCATCAACCCCATCAAAAGACATCACACTGCTTTGTGCGGTAATCGTTTGGGGGAGATAAATAAATGTAGAGAGAAGGATTAAAAGGAAAAATTGGCGATGCATTTAGGGTAAGGATTAAGGTTAGAATGAAAAATACTGTTCTAAAACTGTTTACCGTTCACTCCAATATACCCTATTTATCGCATTTTTTGCATAAATTGACCTAGTATCTTGTCATTTCTTTCTACCCCAAACCCTAAACCCCAATTCCAAATGAAAAAGAACATCATTATATGGTTAATTTTTCAGCTATTCTTCCCAACATTCCTTTCAGCCCAACTCTCCCCGCCAGTCGGCCCAGGAAATACCTTCAACTTTAACGGTAGCACTCACTTCAACATAGGCGATGATGTTGCCAATGGGACGCGAACGATTGAAATGTGGGTTAAGTTAAATGTGCCCGTCAATTCCTCCCTGTCAGATGCCCTTACTTTGGTAGTTAGGGATTATGACAATGGGAGTGCCGTGAGTCAAAATGAATTTGGGCTTTATTTTCGTCATGCGGCTTTTGGCCAAGGCGGGCGCCTCACTTTTTATCGAAGAGTAGGAGGTGCTGCAAATGAGATTCTTTCTGATCAAAATAGCTGGAATGCGAATGTATGGTACCATATTGCTGGGGTGATCCACCCTCAGAATGGGATGATGCTTTTTATCAATGGCGTTTTGCAGCAAGCAACCAATAGTTCCACTTCAGCTATCGGGACTCAAACGGGCTCAAGTACCGATGAGACATGTATTGGTCGATGGGGGCAATACATGCGCCCCAATGGCATTCGCTATTTCAACGGCCAGATAGATGAACTCCGATTCTGGACTACAGCGCGCACGCAGACAGAAATTCGCGCCAATATGTGCCATAAACTAGCTGGGAATGAAACGGGCTTAAAAGCTTATTACCGCTTTGACGAAGTCTCTGGCAGTAACCTGGATGACCTCACAACAGGCAATTATGATGGTACTGCTTTTGGGACTGTGGCATGGAGGACTTCGGGTGCGCCCGTGGGTGATGCCAGTACGACCATTTATAATGATAATATCCCCTGGACAGGATGGGCCAATACCCAGTTGAAACTGGATGTCCCAAGTGGAGATACCTTGATTCTGGCATCTCCTTCCGGCAATCCCGATGGGTTGCATATCTACCGAATAGGAAGCGATCCTAGCTCGGTAAGTGGCTTAGACGATTGCTTCCCAAACTGGTATTTTGGTGCATTTGTCGCGCATGATAATGATACGACCTTTGATTATGACCTCACCTATCGCTACCAGGTGGGAAATGGCCTGATTACCCTTGTCAATGAACCTACCTTAGGACTGTATAAGCGAAAACACAACGCCATCCCTTCCTGGGGGGATGCCAATGCTACGCTGACGGTAGCTACTGATAATCTCACGCGCCAAAACGAAAGTTACCGCGCTGAATACATTTTTCAAATAGTAGATGAACCCATTGACCTAGGGAATGATACGACTGTATGTCAAGGGGTTACGATCCGCTTGGATGCGGGCCCTGCAAGTGCTGGGGTGAGTTACGTTTGGCAAAATGGAGCTACTGGCCCTATCCTCCAAGCTAGCCTTCCTGGTCTCTACTCGGTCACACGTACGGGGCCTTGTGGTATTTCACGAGACACTATTCGAATAGATATTGAACCTCTCCCTCAAGCCAATCTTGGGCCTGACACAGTTATATGTCAAGGAGGTTCGCTTCTTCTCAGCGCTCCTGGCTCACAAGTCTCTTATCTGTGGCAGGATGGCTCTTCCCTGCCTAGCTACACCGCTACCAGTTCGGGGGTTTACTGGGTCGAATTAACCAATGCTTGTGGTACAGACAGAGATAGCATTCAGATTGATTTTTTGCTTCCCCCGATGGTCCAATTAGGAGCTGATACGGTACTATGCCAAGGAGATTCTGTGATCCTTTCCGCAGCTTCACTTCAAGCTACTTACTTATGGCAGAATGGAAATGGTTCCGCTACCTTTAAGGCCAAAAATACAGGTATCTATTGGGTAGAGGTAGTCAATGCCTGTGGGATGGACCGAGATAGTATTTCCCTCACTTTTTTACCGCCCCCCACACCCAATTTAGGCGCAGACACAGCGCTATGTATAGGGGATGTATTGCTCCTTTCTCCTTCACTTACTGGTGTCAGCTACACCTGGCAGGATGGGAGCACTCAACCCAATTTTTTGGTACAGACACCGGGACAATATTGGGTGGTGACTGATAGCATGGGATGTGTGGGGCGCGATTCAGTTACCATAAGTTATATTCCGCCACTTACATTGAATCTTCGAGATACGACCATCTGTGTAGGAGAACAATTGGTCGTGAATGCGGCCAATGCACAGGCTACCTATCTCTGGCAAGATGGGAGCACCAATTCCGTATTTTCGATTGTAGGGCCAGGGCTCTACTGGGTAGAAGTGGCAAACCCGTGTGACACGATTCGCGATAGCTTAACGGTGGCCTTCTTTCCTGCGATACCCAGTGTTTTTGGGCCTGACACCACCTTGTGTCATGGGGATTCTCTGGTGCTACGCGCCACCACGGCTGGCGCTACTTATCTTTGGCAAGATGGAAGCCTTGCAGATACGCTTTTGGTGCGCTCCAGTGGTACCTATAGCGTAACCATCCAGCGCGGATGTATTCGGAATGATACCCTCGTCGCCACTTTTTTACCCATTCCTCAGATAGACTTGGGCCCATCCATGGAACTCTGTGAAGGAGATAGCATTCGGCTAGGGAGGTCAGTACTAGGGGCCACTTACCGATGGCAAGATGGTAGTACTGATTCCATCTTTTGGGCAACTAGCACAGGAGTCTTTTGGGTTGAAATAGCAAATGCGTGTGGAATGGCCACTGATACTGTTAGCCTTAATTTTTACCCAGAACCCACAGTAGACCTAGGGAGTGATCTCGCATTATGTGAAGGAGACGAGGTTGTGTTAAATGCCTTTTTCCCTCAAGCTGCTTATCAGTGGCAAGATGGAAGTAGAGAATCCACCTTTACTGTGACAGCCCAGGGGCTTTATTGGGTGATCGTCAAGAATGGATGTAGAGAGGTTGTAGACTCCCTCCTCGCAACCTTTGGAACGATCCCCCAACTCACCCTCCCCGCAGATACAACCCTATGTGAAGGGGATAGCTTTTTGTTAATTCCAACGATACACAGCAATCTGGCTGTGACATTTCTATGGCAAGACAGCAGTGATTTGCCTAGCTATCCTATTGATACGGCTGGAACGTATTCCCTCCAGATTGAGAACCGGTGTGGCACCGATATGGACGAAATCACTGTCGCATGGAATGTCATTCCAGCCCCTAATTTAGGGGAAGATACGCTTCTCTGTGAAGGGGAAATGTTATTCCTTAATGCCCACGCCCAATATACACAGCAATATATTTGGCAAGATGGGCAAGAAGACTCTCTCTACCAGATATATGAGCCAGGGCTTTATATCCTTAGAACTAGAAACCAATGTGGGTTGGGCATAGATTCCCTCCTCGTGGAATATGACCCCTGTGATTGCAGGGTATTCATGGCCAACGCATTTACCCCAAATGACGATGGTCATAATGAGGAGATAGGGCCTATTTATGATTGTAGGTTTGAGTCCTTTACCTATCAAATATTCAATCGATGGGGGAATTTGATCTATGAAACCTCAAACCCAGATGCCCATTGGGATGGGCGTTTTAAAGGCGTTTCATGTCCAGAAGGGGTTTATGTTTGGGTGATCAATTATCGAGGATGGCAGACCCGAAAGATCGTTTCGGGAAAACTTCGCGGAAGCCTCACCCTCTTTAGGTAAGAACAGGCCCCCTTTTTTTGAATAATATCGTCTTTTCACCTTATAAATCATCTCAATATGAACAAGATAGTGATAAGCTTTTGGTGTGTGCTGTTTGGAGTAATAGTTACTCATCACCCTCTTTCAGCTCAACTCTACCCGCCCGTAGGCCCAGGGAATACCTTCAGCTTTAATGGAAATACTCATATCAATATTGGTGACCAGGTGGCAAATGGCGTGCGGACGATTGAAATGTGGTTTAAATTAAATGGAACCATTAACACTTCCCTTACAGAGGCCCAGACACTTGTAGGAAGAGATTATGATAATGGAAGCGCAGTAAGTAGAGATGAGTTTGCTATTTATTTCAGACATATTGCGTTTGGGCAACCTGGAAAGCTGGTTTTTTATAAAAGGGATAGCACCTCGATCCGAGAAATACTTTCTGACCAGAATAGCTGGGAAGCGCATAAATGGTATCATGTGGCCGTGGTTATTGACCCTGTGGAAGGGATGAAAATGTATATCAATGGCGTTTTGCAGATGAGTACACATAGCTCAACAATTCCTATTGGCACTGAAATGGGCCAGAGTACGGATGCTACAGACATAGGCCGTTGGGGGGAATTTACCTTGACTGGTGCCATCCGCTATTTTGAAGGTCAGATCGACGATCTCCGATTTTGGACGACAGCACGTTCACAGACTGAGATCCGTGCGATGATGTGCCACAAACTGGCTGGAAATGAACCTGGCTTAAGGGCCTATTATCGCTTTGACGAAATTGCAGGAACGACCCTAGAAGACCTTAGTGCTGGAAACTATGATGGAACAGCCTTTGGTACTGTGAATTGGCAGACCTCTAGCGCCCCTATCGGTGACACTTCTACCTACGTCTACCCCGCCGGTGGCTGGGCGGGCCAAGTCCTGGCGATGCCAGGGACCCTCGGAGACACGTTTTACGTGTCACAGGTTACGGGCACTACAGCCCCTGAATGCCTCCATATCTATCGTGTAGATACCCTTCCCAATACCAACACGGGAATTATTGGCTTGCCTGACCATAAGACTTATTATGGGGCGTGGACAGCTTTTGGGGCAGATGTACAGTATGATGTAACGCATTATTTTGAGGGATTGGGCGTATGCCCTGGATGTGAAGGGGATGTAAAGCTTTTTTCCAGAAATGATAATGCCAAGACTTCCTGGACACAGATTTCTACGACCACCAATGTGGCGGCTAAGACCATCACCGCCATTAATGAAAGTAGCATAGATTCCACCTATCGGGCTGAATATATCCTGGTCATTTGCCCGCCTCTGGCACTTCCTGGTTCTTCCTCAGATTCTCTTAGTTTAACAAAAGAAGAAACCTTCTCTTTTTCCATTTTTCCCAATCCTACTCACGATGTGTTATCCATCCGGTCACCATTTATCCTCGACCGACTGCACCTTGCATTATTTACCACTGAAGGGAAACGCATTTTTCAACAACATCACGGTGAAGGAAAAACATGGGAATTGGATTTATCTGCCCTCCCTAAAGGTGTTTATCTCCTCTACTTAGAATCTGAAAAGATCATTTCCACTGCCCGAATAATCATAAAATAACCCACCTTAAACGCTCATATGTTTGCCATATAAAAGAAACTGGTTAAACTTGGCGAAGTTGAACTGGGGCTTGGGGAGCAATCCGAGTGTTGAACGGTAGTACGTTACCAATGGAAATTCTTAGGTTTTTCGATTACACG
>JAUIKF010000096.1 GCA_030430575.1 Bacteroidia bacterium
ATCCTCTATCTCTGACGAATAATAACCCATGGCTGCGCTGATATCTTTTTCCTAAAAAATAGCTCCCAAAAAAACAACATAACCTCTTTTTGCTAAATTACGAACTTATTTCGTACACAATCCTAAGCGGTTTAAAGGAATCTTTGAGCATTCACTAGATGCCATTTTCCTGATAGACCTAGAGACCTTGCTCATTTCAGATTGCAATCATCGGGCAGTAGAGATGTTAGAGGGAGCTAGTAAACAGGATTTTATTGGGACTACAGCCTGTAGATTTCAAGCAGAATTGCGCGAAGCAGAAATGTGCCAACGAATGCGCATGGCAGTAAGAGGAGAAGGTTATTGGAAAGCGGAATTGAAAACCATCACCTTAAAAGACGAACTATTTTGGGGACAATGGGGCATCAGTCTCCTTCCAGATGAGTCCTATGAGATTGGCCTAGTCCGCATCACTGATATACAAGCTCAAAAGGAGACGGAGTTCTCCCTACTCCAAAGTCAAGCCATCTTGTTGCAAGGCCAGGAGCTAGCACGGATGGGAAATACGACATTGGACCTCGAAACCAATTATTCCCACTGGTCTGATAAGTTGTACCAGATTTTTGGGGTGGAGAAAGACTTTGTCCCAACCATGGAGAATGTCTTTGAACTCATCCATCCAGATGATAGAGCGTCCATTTTAGCCAAAATTTCAAGTGCGATGAAGGAGAGAAAGCCTTTTGAGACTATCTATCGTGCTTTTCGGGCCAATGATGGTAAGGAGGTTTATATCCAAAGCAAAGGGCACTTTGTCTATGAGGAAGAAGGCAAACAACCCAAACTGCAAGTGGTAGTTCAAGACATCACTGAGCAGAAGTTGGTCGAGAAGCAGCTTCTCATTGCCAAAGAACAAGCCGAAGCTGCCAACAAAGCCAAAGGTCATTTTCTTACGAGTATGAGCCATGAAATTCGGACCCCGCTCAATGGAATCCTTGGCTTCACCAATTTACTTCTACAAGGCACCACACCAAAGGAGCAAAAACACTACCTTGAACTCATTCAATCCTCTGGGGATATTTTGCTGCGACTCCTCAGCGATATTCTAGACTTCAATAAGGTAGATCAAGGACAATTGACCTTAGAAGAAATCAACTTTGACTTCCGTCAAGTCATTACCCACTGTCTCAAGCCCTATAAGCTTCAGATAAATGAAAAAGGCTTAGCGTTTGAGTTAAATATAAGCCCTCATGTCCCGACTTACCTGGCAGGGGATACAACGCGGATTCGGCAAATTGTAGTGAATCTTGTCAGTAATGCCATGAAGTTCACAGAAAATGGGGAGATTAAGGTCAGTTTTAGCCTTGAAAACGACACACCTATCCATGACGATACTATTTTGTTGAGAATTGAGGTTCAGGATACAGGCATTGGTATCCCCCCAGAGAAGCATGAGACCATTTTTCAAGCCTTCAGCCAAGCGGATTCCTCGACCACTCGAAAATATGGGGGCACAGGCCTTGGATTAGCTATTGTCTGGGAACTATCCAAACTGATGGGAGGCGAGGTTCATTTAGTCAGTCCAGTATTCTCGTCAAAAGAAGCGCCTGGAACCATCTTTCGCGCAAATATTCCTCTCAAAATCGGCAAGAAGCCAGATGAAATACCTGCTGACTCAGGAGAGAAAAACTTCGTTTTCGCCAAGGAACCCCTGATCTTACTGGTAGAAGACAACCGCATCAATCAGGTTTTGTCGCAAAAACTGCTAAACAAATTGGGTGCCTCCGTCCTATTGGCTGAGAATGGCAGAGAAGCAGTCCAATGTGTAGAAAGAAAGGGGGAAGAAATCGACTTGATTTTGATGGATATTCAAATGCCATTGATGAATGGTTATGAAGCTACCCAGATAATCCGTCAGCAGTATCCTAGCCTACCTATAGTAGCACTTTCTGCCAATGCCTATAAAGAAGACATTAAAAAATCGAGGAGCTTTGGTATGAATGACTACCTGAGTAAGCCCTTTAAGGAGAAGGAGTTATTTACAATTGCCAATAAATGGATGGCCAAAAAAGGGGAGAAAACCCATTCAAAGGAATTATAAAAAACAAAGCCCAGATGGCAGAAGAAATTATTGATTGAGGAATTGATTGATTATTAATTCTCGATTAGCAGCAAATTGCCCCATTTCTGAATCAATAATCATTAATCAATCAATGAATAACCTCCTTAAGCCACCAGGCCTTGAGCTAAAAAGCTACCCATTTACCGCTTGATCAGCCGTAAGTATTTACCCTAACTAATTCTCTATGTGCATGGAAAAAAGGGAGTATTGGGTGCTGCTTGTAAAAGGCAATTTCCGTGCCTAATAAGCCTTCAAATCTACTAAGATTTCGTCTAAGTTCGCGACAGCCAAGAATTGGGATTCGAGGTTTTTGTTAAAAGGGATAGGGGTATCCTGAGACCCGAGGCGCCGCACAGGTGCGTCAAGGGATTCAAAGCAGTCTTCAGCGATTTTGGCACAGATCTCCGCACCAAAAGCCCCAGTTGCAGTGTCTTCATAAAGCACCAGGCATTTGCCTGTTTTCCTTACGGAAGCGTAGACCGTTTCCTCATCCCAGGGAATCAGGCTGCGCAAGTCTACGACTTCCAGTCCTTCCATCTTCTCCGCTGCTGCTAGTGCCCAGTGGACGCCTAGCCCATAGGTCACAATAGTGATTTCGTCTCCTTCCAAGGCCACGCGGGCCTTTCCTAGGGGCAAGTGATAGTGTCCTGTCGGTACCTGGTCAGCGACAGCACGATAGAGTGCCTTATGTTCAAAAAAGAGGACGGGATTGGGGTCAAGGATGGAAGTCGCCAAAAGGCCTTTGGCATCAGCAGGGTTGGAGGGGTATACAACTTTGAGGCCTGGGATCTGCGCAAACCAGGATTCGTTGCTCTGGGAGTGGAAAGGCCCTGCCCCTACACTGCCGCCCGTCGGCATACGGACAACCACCTGAGAGGCATGCCCCCAGCGATAATGCGTCTTGGCGAGGTTGTTGGCAATCTGGTTGAATCCGCAGGAGACAAAGTCTGCAAACTGCATTTCGATCATGGCCTTATGACCTGCCAGGGAGAGGCCTAGCCCTGCGCCCAGAATCGCCGATTCGCAGATCGGCGTATTGCGCACCCGCTCTTTCCCAAATTTTGCTACAAACCCATCTGTAATTTTAAAGGCACCGCCATACTCCGCAATGTCCTGGCCCATGAGCACCAGCTCGGGGTGTGCATGCATGGCATGTTCAAGGGCATCGCTGATAGCGTCAATAAAGCGCATCTCTACCTGACTGTCATGATCAGGTGCTGCCAAAGGTGCCTCAAAAGGCGCAAAGACATCGGTTAGCTCAGTAGTCAAATCAGGGGTAATATCGGGTTCGGCATAGGCTGCATTGAGCTGCGTATTGATGGTGTCTTTGTGGGCGGCACGCATCGCCTCTACTTGGGCGGCATCTAGTACCCCTTCCTCGATCAAATAGCGCTCAAATGTCGCAATAGGGTCTTTCTCTTTCCACTGATCAAATAACTCCTGCGGCACATATTTGACCCCTGAAGCCTCTTCATGTCCCCGCATACGGAAGGTCATACATTCCAGGATCATCGGACGCTGTTCTTGCCGGATTTTCTCCGCCAGTTCCTTCACCGTATGGTATACTTCCAGCACATTATTGCCCTCAATGGTATGTCCTTCGATGCCATACCCCAAGGCGCGGTCTGCCAAACGATGGGCACGGAACTGCTCATCAGTAGGGGTAGAAAGGCCGTATCCGTTGTTTTCGATTAAAAATAAGACAGGCAGATCCCATACAGCGGCTACATTGATGGCTTCGTGAAAGTCTCCTTCGCTGGTACCTCCGTCCCCTGAATAAGCGACGGCGATGTAGTCTTCACCTTTCAACTTAGCGCCGAGGGCGAGTCCATCAGCCACAGGGAGCATCGCTCCCAGGTGGGAGATCATCCCGATGACGCGGTCTTCTGGCGAAGCAAAATGAAAGGAGCGGTCGCGCCCATTAGTATAACCTGCTTTTTTCCCTTGCCACTGACAAAACAGCCGCTTGAGGTCGAGACCCCGCGTCGTAAAGGCGCCGAGGTTGCGGTGCAATGGAAGCAGGTAATCGTCTTTTTTAAGGGCCTTTACAAGGCCCACAGAGATAGCCTCCTGGCCTATGCCAGAGAACCATTTTGAGATTTTGCCCTGACGAAGCTGAATCAGCATTTTTTCCTCTATCAATCGAGGAAGGAGCAAGTCGCTATACAATGACCGCAAAAAATCGTCGCTGAGGTCCTTTCTGTTAAAGTGCATTGGGGGATGAAAATTAAATTCATATAAGAAAAGTTCAAGTTCAAGTTCAAGTTCAAGTTCAAGTTCAAGTTCAAAAAACGGTTTTGCTTGAGTTTGAGTTTGTAATTGAGTTTGAGTTTGAATCCATCCTTATGGCCTGCGAACCTACTAACAATTGGCTCATTGAGCAAGGGAGGAAGGGTCTGAAGGTTTGGTTAAATAGAAAAATCCAAAAAATTACCTACTTTTAAATCAATGAATCAATAATCTATCAATTTATAACTTCCTACCATGCCAGACCACATCCCTCAAGACGAAGCTCAAGTATTTGACGATACGGTACAGATAGATTATGATACGCTGGAGGCGCTCCAAGATCGGCTCGATCAGATGGACAGAGGCGTGGAGGCAGCACGTGCACGCCATGAGATGGCGAGGGCGAATACACGAAGTGTGGGAACCCGTTCGCTTGATGGCAATGATGCAGAACTGATGGATATTGATATATCTGATATAGGTGAGGTTGTCGAAATAGCAGAAGAGGATGAGTTGGTTGATATTCCCGCATTCAGTGTGGTGGACATGTCAGACGTTTTTTTTGACGAAGAAATCGTAGACATAGAAGTCAGTGACTTCGAGGCCGAGGTGGTAAAGCCCAAATTGGACCTTTCAAAGATTGTTCAGGAACCGCTGAGTGAATTGGAATATTATCCCAATACACATGAGAAACGGCAAATTTATCTCCACCATACCGTCTCTCCAGGCGATCCGATGATCTCTATTCGCTGGTGGCGCCAAGACCGCAACTCACGTGGCAATCGCATCCGGGTAGCTACCTTTGTAGTGATTTCAGGCCGCAAGCGTTCCGCTGCGAGCAAATACACCGATGGTGAGATTTACCAATGCTTTTCCTCCAAACACTGGGCGCATCATTTGGGCGTTTCAAGTAATGGAAATAGAGGAAAAATTGCCAATAAATACCGTACCCAAAGCCACAATGTCCAGCTAAACAAAAATGCTATCGGTATCGAACTGGCGAGTTGGGGACCGCTCCATCCCCTCCAAAACGGAAACTATGCGCCAGTAGACCATTATAAGGACGTGTTCAAAAAAACAGGGAGTGAGGCAGGCATTAAGTTTCAAATCCCTGCGAGCCGCGTTATCGAATATCCTAATAAATACCGTGGATTTCGCTTCTACGAACGCTATACAGGCGCACAGATAGAGTCCACTCGCCAACTTCTGGTCTACCTCTGTGAGAAATACGATATCCCCAAGACGTACGACGAAGGCATCTGGGACTTGCACGAGCCCGCCCTTCGCGGCGACAAAGGCATCTTCACTCATACCAGCGTCCGCGCTGACAAGTCGGACTGCCATCCGCAACCTGAACTGGTTGCGATGTTGAAGGGCTTGTGAGGGGAGGGAAGTTCTAGGTTCTAGGTTCTAGGTTCTAGGTTCTAGGTTCTAGGGAAAAACGACTTAGAACATAGAACTTAAAACCTAGAACGGTCTTCTTTCTTACCCTATAAGGCTTCCAATAAAGAAGACATAAAACAAGAGAAGCAAAGCGCCTACCCAACGGTTGAGTTGCTTATCTTGGATGATAAAGACTGTCAGCAAAGAGACTGCAAGTAATACAGGTAAGCTGAAGTCGAGGATAGATTCGGGAACAGTAATGCGACCAAACAAGCCTGGAATCCCTATCACTGCAAAAATATTAAACACATTGGAGCCAATGATATTACCGACAGCGATGTCTGCCTGGTTTTTGCGGATGGCCACGATACTGACAGTAAGTTCAGGGAGGGAGGTTCCCAGAGCTACAGCCGTGAGGGCGATCAGTTCCTTTCCAATGCCGAGGTCTTCGGCGATGTGAATGATAGATTCGACATTGTATTTGGCAGCAAAATATAATCCTACAATCGTGACGATCAGGATGATGGGTTCTTTGATCGAAATTTTGGGACGTATCTCTTCATCGGCCTGCTCAGGGCGTTCTGCTTGGGTAAAATAGGCGAGATAGAGCGTAATTCCGAGTAAAAAGATCGCTACTTCAAAATGACTAATATGCTGGTCCCAGGCAGCAAGGAGCAATAGCATAGTCGCCCCCAGCATAATCGGGAGGTCAACTTTCATCAAATCAAACGTAATTTTTATCGCCCCCCCAAGTACGCCTAAGACCCCTAAGATCAAGCAAATATTTGATATATTGGACCCAACCACATTGCCAAAAACGATCTCAGGACTCCCATCCAATACAGCTACGACAGAGGTGATAAGCTCTGGCAAGGAGGTTCCCAGCGCTACAACGGTAACGCCGATGAGAAAGGGAGGAATGCCTAAGGCCACACCGACTCGCTCTGCGCTTTTGATAAAAAACTCAGCAGAAGCGATGAGTGCGGCTAATGAAGCAACAAATACAAGGCTCCAAATCAGTAAGGTAGGCATGGTGTTTGATCTTTAAGCCGCTAAAATAGCAAAATGAACCGATTGCTCTCACTTTTACTTTTTTTACCGCTCATTAGCTTTGCGCAGCGTCCCTTAACTGTGGGGCTCAATGTGACACCCCTGGTGATCGGTACGCTAGACTTACAAGTAGAAAAACCGCTCGGAAAGATCACTGCTTTGCAGTTTGGGGCAGGTTTTCGTGCGCAAAATAGTCGAAACAAAACCGGTTCTTTCCTTCGTATGTTTGACCGATTTCACGCATTGGAAAATAATGCTTTCTATTTTTCTGTTGGGGGCAGAATCTTTGAGATGCCAGCGCCGGACCATGAATACAGTTATATGGCCTTTGATGTATTTGGCATTTATTATAATGAAACGATCAAAAATATTGACCACAGTATAGAACAGAAAAAAGGCTTCAATGTAGGCGCCAGCTTGACGTTTGGCATGGTATTTCCCTTGCCAGGTCGATTCACGATCGACTTAGGGTTAAGAATGGGATATTTCCCTCCAAGAGAGGAACCCCCTATCTATTTCCTTCCTGGTATAGGATTCACAACCTTAGGGCTTGATCTTATAGGGGTGAAAGGCGGACATGTCCTCCCTCTGGTTATGGTGAAATATAACCTGATCAAAGATAAACGTACGAGAATACGGGAGCAGGAGTAAGGAGGAAGTGTGAGGTTGAGAGTGAGAGGGGATGAATGTTGAATGGGTGAATGTTGAATTTTGAGTGAAAGAAGGTCTTTTTGAGTTTGAGCTTGAGGTTGGGTTTACACTTGCACTTCTCCCAAAAGTCGTATCTTCGTTTGAACGTTGATTATTTGAACCCTGAACATTGAACCCTTGAATATAAAACCCTTGAACTTCTTCCATCCCGTCGCATTTGCACTCCTCATGCTAGCAAGTTGCGCCTCCCCTACCCTTCCCCCTCCTGATTTTGAGACGCCGTATGAGAAAAGTGGCCAGGTCAGTTCTGCCACCCATACAGAAGCATTGGCCTATTATCAGGCCTTGGATCAGACCTATGACCAGATCAAGGTATTGGAATATGGCAAGACAGATGTGGGGCGTCCGTTGCATGTGGTAGTCGTTTCCAAAAATGGGGTGTTTGATCGGGAGGCATTAGTCGCACAAGGCAAGCGCATTTTGTTTATCAATAACGGTATTCACCCTGGGGAGTCCTGTGGCGTGGACGCCTGTATGATGCTGGCCAGGGACCTTATGGCAAAACCCGCCTTAAATGCCTACCTCGACCATGTTGTCCTTTGTATCATTCCCATTTACAATATCGGCGGGAGTCTCAACCGATCCTGCTGTACCCGCGCCAATCAGGTAGGTCCTACTGAGCAAGGCTTCCGTGGCAACGCCAAAAACCTGGACCTGAATCGAGATTTCATCAAATGTGACTCGCGCAACGCACGTGTTTTCACCCAACTCTACCACGACTGGCTCCCTGATGTCTTTATCGATACTCACACGACAAATGGGGCTGACTATCCAGCTCATTTGACCTATATCCCCAGTCTACCCGACAAAGCTGATCCCGCCATTCGCGCGTATATGGCAGACCATTTCCTTCCTGCAGTCAAGGATCACATGAAGCAAGCAGAGATTCCCATCTGCCCTTATGTTTATAATATGGGACGCACGCCAGAAGATGGCATCATGGCGTTTATCGATCACCCTCGCTACTCTTCAGGGTTTGCGAATCTCTTCAACTCCTTCGGTTTTATCACCGAAGCGCATATGCTCAAGACCTTTGAGCAGCGGGTCACCGCTACCTATGCGTTCATCATCGGAACATTGGGCCATATCAATGCCCACCACGAAGCTGTCGGGGAGGCAGTAGCCAAGGCGCGCAGCGCAGCTGCAGCGCGTAAAGAAGTGACGCTCACGTGGACCCTGGACACCAGCCGAGTAGATCCACTCTTATTTAGTGGATATGAGGCAAAATTTGCGAAAAGCAACGTCACGGGCCAGCAACGCTGGTACTTTGACCAAAATTCGCCTTATGAGAAGGAGATCAATTATTTTGGGCATTATAAACCTTTGGTAAAGGTGCAAAAGCCGCGGGCCTATATCATCCCCCAAGGCTATGATCGCGTGATCGAACGGATGGCGAATAATGGCGTTGAAATGAAAGCCCTAGCCCGAGACACGGTCTTGGAAGTCGAAGTAAGTTACATTACTGAATACAAAAGTCGATCACGGCCATATGAAGGCCATTTCTATCACGATGACGTGAAGACGCGCAGGGAAGTCCAGCAAATCGCCTTTTATGCAGGAGACAAAATCATCTACACAGGCCAGGCCTCTGATGACTTTGTGGTTCATGTCCTAGAGCCAGAGGCGCATGACTCATATTTCCGATGGGGGTTCTTTGATGGGGTATTGATGCAAAAAGAGTATTTCTCGCCTTATTTGTTTGAAGAGGAAGCGGAAAAGATGCTGGCAGCAGATGAAAAGCTAAAAGCGGATTTTGAGACAAAAAAATCCGCAGAACCCGCATTCGCTAACAATTGGTGGGCGCAGCTGTTTTACCTCTACAAACAATCTCGCTTCTACGAACCGACATTTATGCGATACCCTGTGGTGAGATGGGATGGTAGGATGGGAGAGTAATTTTGAATGGTGAATGATGAATTTTGAATTGAAAATCAGGCGTTTTTATGAAAAAATTGGTTTTTATTGGCATATTATCTTTTGTATTTGTAGGCTGTAGCAATCCCGACTCTGTGGATTTTAAGGACCTCGAATTCGAAACGTTGGCTGGGGAGAAAGTGGCCTTGAGTCAGTATGTAGGGAAAAAAGTATTTCTCAACTTCTGGGCGACCTGGTGCGGTCCCTGCCGCGCGGAGCTTCCCTCCATGCAACAAGCCAGCGAAGCCTTGGCTGATGAAGGATATGTCTTCCTATTGGTCTCAGATGAAGCCACCAAGACGATCCAGGCGTTCAAGGATAGACAGCCATTTACCTTCAATTACCTCAAGAAACCTTCCTCCATAAAGCTATTAGGAATTTTTTCCATTCCCCAAACCTATCTCATCAATACCCAAGGAGATGTAGTACAAGCTATCGAAGGGGCTCACAATTGGAGTTCTGATGACAATATGGCTTTGCTGCGTTCAATAGACTGAGACCGCTCCCTGCGGTCACTGCGAGAGGCGAGATCGTTCGGGCTTCGACAAGCTCAGCCCTCACTGCGAGACCGCTCGAAGACTCGCTACGAGACAAGAAGAGTTGCCTTTGTCTCACAGTGAGGCGAGTCTTCGAGCCGAACGGTCTCGCAGCGAGGTCCGTCTTCGGACCGAGCGATCCCGCAGTGAGCAGCAGCGAACGGTCTCGCAGCGAGCCCGAAGGGCGAGCGGTCTCAGACCTTCATCTCTCCATCTTGCATGGTATAGCAGCGGTCCGCTTGGGTGGCCATGGCCATATTATGGGTCACAATGAGGAATCCGACGCCTGTCTCACGGGCGAGTTTGTAGAAAAGGTCGTAGAGTTCTTGACTATTGGCAGTGTCGAGATTGCCTGTAGGTTCGTCCGCAAGGATGAGGCGAGGATTGTTGATGAGGGCACGAGCGACAGCGATACGCTGCTGTTCTCCCCCAGAGAGCTGGGAGGGCTTGTGATGACCACGATCGGCCAAGCCGAGTTGTTTTAGGAGGAGTTCGGCACGAAGGGTCGCTTCTGCTTTGGAAGTACCAGCAATAAATGCAGGGATGCATATATTCTCTAGCGCAGTAAATTCTGCTAGAAGGTGATGAAATTGAAAGACAAATCCGAGGGACTCATTTCGAAACTGAGCGCGTTGAGAATCGCTGAGTTTGGATAGCGGTTCTTGGCGGAAGAATACTTCTCCCGCGTCTTGCTTATCTAATGTGCCCAGGATTTGAAGTAAGGTACTCTTTCCCGCACCTGAAGCGCCAACCAAAGTCACCACTTCCCCAGGGTTAAGCGTGAGACTTACCCCTTTGAGCACTTTCAGGTCACCATAAGATTTATGAATGTCTACTGCTTGAAGCATGTAGGCAAACTTACAAAGGAATTATTGATTAATTAATTGACTAATTATTAATTTCTGCTAATCTGCCAATTTCATTAAATACGATCTATAATCTTCATGACCTTTTCGTAGATCGGGTCTACAAAAAAGAGGAACCCTATTCCCAAGCCCAAGAACAACGGAAGCGGAGCTTCAGTCATGGCAGTGAAGCCCAATCCTACAAACAGGGAACACAAAAAGAAAGCCCAGCCATACCTATTACCGCCTCCTCGGCGCTTCCCTTTTGACTTCATTTCGCGAAGGCGCTGTCTTTGGCGCATATAGGTCTGATCATCGAGGTGATCCCGGTAGGTCTCAGGGTTAAGGTCATCTTCTACAGTGTCCTCAAATATGTCCAGTTCGTCAATTTCAAAAGGATCTGAATGTGTCGTTTTTCGTCCCATAATTAGGTCAAATACTAAATTTAATACCCAAATATACGTAAAAAGTCCCTAGTCTTACCCTAGAGATTGCAGATAAATAGTACCATTAGGTCGAGTCGGCATGCTTTTCGCTTATCCATATCAAGCACAACTTGAACTTGTTAAGATTATTTGGCTAGGCTATGTATAAATCTGATTTGACTCACACGCAATTAAAAGACTTAGGACTTTTTAACCTGATCCTCGAATGCGATGGATGGGCAGATACCGAAGAACACGAAAAACGGTTGGACCTCGGCGAAAATGTCAAGCCCGAAGGAATGAGAGTCACTAGCAATGGTCAAGCCATGCTTGAAGCGCAGTTCCATGCGCCGCTCAATATGATCAGCCTCCGTATCACGGATGTTAATAAAGCAGATAAAATCCTATTTCATTTCATGTATGACAACCATCCAGAGCGAATTCTGGAGTGGCTAGTAGATCAACGTCCACAGCTCTGCCTGGAAACCTATCCCGAGGCATTTATGGGCCTTGACGGCAAATGTGAAATGATTCTCCTCGAAATCGCTCACGACGAAATCTACGAGGTAAAGCCGCCAAAATCTGCTTTGTAAATTTTCTCTTAAAATTTCAGCTAAAAACTTTGGGAAATCTCAGGTTAAGTATAGCTTTGCACTCGGGTGAGACTATACGACCAGTTCCCTCTGAACTCCGCCAGGGCCGGAAGGCAGCAACGGTAGGAGGTTGAACGGTGCGATATAGTTCTTGCCCGTTTTTTTTTGCCTATGAATCATCTGCACTATCTCCATCGATGCCTCCAACTGGCGCGCCTTGGGGGACAAGGTGCCTTTCCCAATCCACATGTCGGTGCAGTCATCGTTTATCATGGTCCAAATTCGGTCAAGGGTTCAGGGTTTAGGGTTCAGGGTTCAAGTGAACAGTCTGTCATCATTGGGGAAGGATATCATAAGCAATATGGGAGCGCCCATGCAGAGGTGATGGCAGTGGCTTCTGTGAAAGACAAAAGTCTTTTGAAAGATTCGACGATCTATGTCAGCTTGGAACCCTGTAGCTACCATGGCAATACGCCTCCTTGTACAGACCTAATTTTGACTCATAAGATCCCACGAGTTGTGATCGGGGGCCTCGATCCTAACCCACAAGTAGCTGGGAGTGGCGTCGACTATCTACGTGCACATGGCGTAGATGTCACATTAGCTGATGACCCATCCCCTTTTATTGATCTGAATCGTCGGTTTTTTGTCAATCATTATTATAAACGGCCATATATTACCTTAAAGTGGGCAGAGAGCCAGGATGGGTATATCGGCGGGCGCGACTCAGAAGGTACTCCCACACAGGTTGCTATTACAGGCAACAACGTAAAGGCATTTGTCCATCGAATGCGGGCGTCCCACCATGCCATCATGGTAGGCAAGACTACCGCTGCTATAGATGACCCTAGTCTGACCAATCGGCTATATCCAGGCGGAAATCCTACTCGGATTATTTTGGATCGCAAGGGAGTCCTTCCCCCTTCATTGCGTGTATTTACAGATGCCCAGGCACCGACGATAGTCCTGTCAGAAAAGGAGACAAAATCCGCCTTCCCCCATGTCAAAAGACATGTTATGGTCCCCTGGCCTGCACCTATCGAGGAAATCCTCGCCTTTCTTTATACTGACCTGCGCATCAGTAGTGTCCTGATCGAAGGAGGGGCCAACCTGCTCCAACAAGTATTAGATGCAGGGTGCTATGATGAGGTAGTTCGCTTTCAAGGAAAAGGAGAAATAGGCCAGGGAGTAGCCGGGCCTGTATTGCCCAGGGATTATGCCTTTGATCATCATCTGATGATGGATCAGGACTGGGTATCGATGAAAAAACGGGTCTTGTCATTGTCTTGACAAATTGCTTTATTTGTGGCGTGTACTGTGCCAACTACCCAATGCCAGGCGTACAGGCTTAGTTAACAGGGATTATCCATTATCATCAAGTAGCATTTTTTGAAGCTTCCCTAAAGTGGTGAACAGTAGGTATTTAGTAGCTAAATAATGATTTTTTGCTAGAGGCTATTTCTCTAGAATAACCTAATTTCTAATCATGAAAAATTTCTTCCCTTATCAGTTTTTAGCAGAAGTCGTCCATGCATCTGAAGACTTGACGATGCCCCGATTTCTCAGGGAGGTAGCAAAAGAAGTTGACGTAAATGACTTCGCGCGGCTAGAAGAATTTTTGAATCATGAGCTTCAAAACGCTTCACTGCAAAATCAGGCTGAGATTGATTATTTTTTATTTATCATCCGTCAAGCCCTCAATTTTCAGTTCTATGAGCGGAAATACGATGCCTTCCAAGAAACGATGGAAATGATCCGTCACCGGATGATCGCTCTGCGTAGTAGCCAAGCTGATGTCAACTTAAAGGCGTGGGAAATTTTCCTTGTCTTTTTCGAAACGGCTTTTAATCGCTTGATCCGTCATACCTCAATCGAGCAATTTGAAACGGGACTTGACAACCTCGATTGGAACCAGATGGACGAAGAGTTCATTCCACACCTCTCGACATTGATCGGCTATATCTATCTCAATGAGTCGCATACCGAGCAGGTAGCCAAATCGCGTATTTGGCTTCAAAAAGCCCTATTTGAATGTAAGGACGAGGCCAAGTTGACGCCTTATATTTTTCAGGCGCACTATTACCTCCGTGAGATGAAGCAGGACCATGAAGAAGCATTGGAAAAAATCATCGAGCAGTTGAGAAACCAAGAGGTAGCTGCTGCCTATAAGCCTCTATTCCAAAGTGTCGCTTTTTATCTTGAGGTAGCTTCGTTGAGTTTCTCTTTTGTTCACTTTGATGATGTACAGACCCAGTTGGAGTATTGTCAGCAAAAAATCGAACGGATAAAAAAGAATTATAATGTATGGCTAGATAAAGGCAATATGCCAGGGTTTGCCCAGCAACAAATTGCCGTACGGATCGGAAGGCTATATGCTGATCTGAGCAACCTGACGCTAGACAGCGTCGAGCAAGAAAACTACAGGGAGGAGGCGCTTGGCTTTATTGATGGCGCTATCCAGGGAGTGGATACCCTCAAACACGAAAGTGCTGGCAAATCATATCGCTTGAAACGGATTCAAGCAGCTACTATTTGCCATATTTCTACGCCAGAAAAAGAAATCAAGGAACTGAATCAATTTTATAAAAAATGCCTTGATTACCCTTCTTATATCGATACCAATAGCACGTATTCCCAAGTATTGGTATTGAATGGGGCTGCCGCCAAAACTTACGATCAGATTCTCGATATTTTCAAATACGGTCACAGGAAGGTAGAACAAGGAGGGATCTATCTGATGGTCAATGGACTTGCCATTGCTAACCAGATCTTTCATACAGAGGCCCGCAAGTCTGGCGTTTCCTGGATTGTCAATAGACTGACGGATTTCTTTGAACAGATCAAGGAAGTCGTGGAACTCATTCCTTCCAATTTTGATACTTTTGGCAGATCCATCATAGATGCCTTCCGGGAACAATTTATCCTATTTGAACCGATCTCTCACTTTAATATTAGAACCTATTACACCTACCAATTTTATGGCATCAAAATGCTGGAAATAAGCATCATGATGAGTGAGGATAAAATAGGGCAAAAGATCGTCAGCAATCTTTTACAGGGCCTTGAAAATGACAACAACCCCCTCAGCTATATGGATGGGGAATGGGAAGATTTCAAAAAGGTGCCCAATATGGTCCGCAATAAGACCCTCAATAAATGTATTGACATCACAAAAGGTGACCTTCCTGCAGCAGCAGAACACCTGGATTTCTCCTACAGAAACCTCAGAAGCTATATCACCTTCAAGGAAGTCAACAGACTCGGATTCTTCCTGGATATGCAGCTCACCAATAATAAGCAGTTGGAACAAGGCATCCGATACATGTTCTATGATCTCTATAAAAATGGGACCATTTTTGAGGTCGTATTTGACATGCCCAAATTCCTAGTCAACCACTCCAAGACAGGCTTTTACTCCCAAGACCTCGAACAAGAACTAAACATCAAAGGCACGACAGCTAAGAAATACATCAAGATCATGATCGAGACCGGTATCATTCGCCAGGACAAAACGACTGGCAGAAAGCACTTTTACCGCTTGATTAGGGAAAATGTGATGACACGCCTCGGCAAGGATCAAGCAACGCTGATCAAACCAGAAGCATAATTAAGGTTCAGGGTTCAGGGTTCAGGGTTCAGGGTTCAAACATTACGTTATTCAGAACGTTCCCAGGCTTAAAGCCTACACATAAAACTTAAAACATAAAACTTAAAACTTTCTCATGGCAGGACATAGTAAATGGGCCAATATTAAACACCGAAAAGGTGCCCAAGACAAAAAGCGTGCTAAATTATTTACCCGCGCGCTCAAAGAAATCTCCGTAGCTTCCAAAGAAGGAGGACCAGATCCAGATGCCAATCCACGCCTTAGGATGGCCATCAAAAATGCGAGTAAGGCCAGTGTGCCTAAAGACAAAATCAATGCAGCTGTAAATAAGGGCTCAGGGCAAGATGGGACTTCTTATGAAGAATCCACCTTCGAGGGATATGGTCCCCACGGCGTGGCTGTCTTTGTCGAGTGCCTTTCAGACAATAACAACCGTACCGTCTCCAATATCCGAGCACACTTCAATAAGTATAATGGAAGTTTAGGGAAAAATGGCTCTGTTGACTTTATGTTTGAGCGCAAAGGCATCTTCATGATTCAAAATGAAGAAATCAAAATCGATCAAGATGAATTTGCCCTGGAACTCATGGATGGCGGATTGGATGAGTATGAAATAGATGATAATGGTACGTTCATCGCGACCTGTGCTTTCGAAGATTTTGGCACCCTCAATGCAAAACTGGAAGAAATGACAGTAGAAGCGGAAAGCTCTACCCTTGAGCGCATCCCTACAACTACCAAGACCTTGGCAGTCAATGAGGGCTTGTCCGTGATGAAACTCATCGACAAGTTGGAAGACGACGACGACGTTCAGAATGTCTACCACAACCTTGAAATGACAGATGAATTAGAAGCAGCATTGGCCGGGTAAGAAGATTATTGATTGATAAATTATTAGATTACCAACAAGCATCCATAGTCTAGTGATTATCAAATATTTAGCCGCCAGACGCGAATCAATAATCAATCAATTACGAATCAATCATTCTCCATGCAAGACCCCCTCAAAACCCTTCAAGAGAAAAATGAAGCTGCCCTTTTAGGAGGCGGCAAAGAGCGCATCCAAAAACAGCACGCCAAGGGCAAACTTACCGCTCGCGAACGCATAGACCTATTATTGGATGAAGGTAGTTTCGAAGAAATAGGAAAATTTGTGACCCATCGTTCTAAGGAATTTGGGTTGGAAAAGCAGCAAATTCTTGGGGACGGAGTCGTGACAGGATATGGCAAGGTACATGGACGTCCCGTCTATGTCTTTAGCCAAGATTTTACTGTCTTTGGGGGTTCCTTGTCAGAGACGCATGCAGAGAAGATTTGCAAGGTAATGGACATGGCCATGAAGAATGGTACTCCTTTGATCGGGCTGAATGACTCTGGCGGGGCCCGAATACAGGAAGGCGTCGTATCGCTAGGCGGCTATGCAGACATTTTCTATCGCAATGTGATGGCTTCAGGCGTCATCCCACAGATTTCTGCCATTATGGGGCCGTGTGCAGGAGGAGCTGTATACAGTCCTGCGATGACCGACTTCACCTTGATGGTAGAAGGTTCTTCTTATATGTTTGTGACGGGGCCCAATGTGGTCAAGACTGTCACACATGAAGAGGTCACGGCAGAAGAACTGGGCGGGGCGATGACCCACGCTTCCAAAAGCGGCGTGACCCACTTTCGTGCGCCTAATGAAGTCCTTTGCATTCAAGGTATTCAAACGCTTCTTTCCTATATTCCCCAAAACTGCGAAGAAGAGACGCCTCGCTTTCGCTCTGAGAATGAACTTCAAGGCCCGATCAAGGCCCTTAATGACATTGTCCCTGCCAATCCCAACCAGCCTTATGACATCAAAGATGTCATCGGATTGTGTTGCGATAAAGACTCCTTTTTCGAAGTCCATAAAGACTTTGCCGACAATATTGTGGTGGGCTTTGCCCGCCTGGATGGGCGAAGCATAGGCATAGTCGCCAATCAGCCCGCAGTCCTGGCAGGCGTACTCGATATAGACGCCTCTACCAAGGCAGCGCGGTTCGTACGCTTTTGTGATGCCTTCAATATCCCTTTGCTAGTGTTTGAAGATGTTCCAGGCTTTTTGCCAGGGACAGACCAGGAGTGGAATGCCATTATCACCAATGGTGCAAAGCTCCTTTACGCCTTCAGTGAGGCTACTGTGCCCCGTGTCACCGTCATCACCCGCAAAGCCTATGGTGGTGCTTATGATGTCATGAATTCGAAGCACATTGGCGCTGACATGAACTTTGCATGGCCTACAGCTGAGATCGCAGTCATGGGACCCAAAGGCGCGGCAGAGATTATATTCAAGCGAGAAATTGCGGCTGCGGACGATCCCGAAGCCAAACTCCAAGAGAAAGTCGAGGAATACACGGATAAATTTGCCAACCCCTACAGAGCCGCAGCCAGAGGGTTTATCGACGAGGTAATATTACCAGAAAATACGCGCAGCAAACTCATTCGGACCTTTGACATGTTAGAAACAAAAGTCGCGCATTTACCTCGAAAAAAACATGGAAACATTCCTTTATGATCCTACTTCATGATGTAGCTGTCCAATAAGCAATTCACAGACTTTTATCGCATGAGTGGACACAACATCAATATCTTGGGTTTTATATTGCGCATTACTCAATTCTTCAAGTCGTTGAAAAAGCAGAACCAATTCCTGATTTCCGAGAATGTGGATGGAAGACTTATACTTATGAGCAGCTTCTTTTAATTGCCCGTAGTTCTTGCTTGTTAACGTGAGTTCTTTATCTAAGGTCTTGATACTCAGGGAGTATAGTGGGATTTTAAAGGAAAAAGCATGACATTTGGGGTAACACTTCGATTGTTAAAACAAAAGAAACCCAAGGTCATGCTTAT
>JAUIKF010000123.1 GCA_030430575.1 Bacteroidia bacterium
AGTTCGTTATCTTCGAACAGGTAGTGAGATCTGTCATTTTTTTTGTTTAAGCACCTTAAAGATGCCTAATTTCTCACTACCGTTTTTCTTTTTCTAAAGGGGGACAGATCGCAACTGCGCCCTTCTGGATCTAACATATATATTTCTAGAAGAAATTTGTTATTCGTTTTTTCACATGCTTCATCAATTCGGTCTAGCATTTCATCAGTATTTGCATGCCAAGTGGTAAAAATTTTAATATTTCTTTTTGCTGTGCCGATTAACGCATAAACTTCGTTTACATTCCACCGCGGGTATACATCAACAAGGTTTAATGTTTTTTCTTTTGATTTCTTTTTGAGTATTTCTTGGTTAATCAGAATATTAACCAATATTAGCACCAAAATTGAATTAGATATTATATATTTATCTTTAATAACTTTTTCCAGAAAAGGCATATCCCAAACCTTCAATGCCAAAAGGGAAATCGTATAAAATATTAATACGGCAATAGTAAATATTGCTGTGTATGGTCTGATTTTTTTAGACCAATCAATTGAATCAATTTTATCCAAAAGTCTCATAGTAAAATTAATAATTTTCAACCTCCATATTTTGAGTTGACGGTCTTGATATATTCCACAAATTCCTCTTTATATTCTTCCTCAAATTCTTTCCATGATACAATAGAGTTTTTATCAAAAACTCTATCCATAAATAGAACTCCATTCAAATGATCTAATTCATGCTGAAATGTCCCCGCAGAGATTCCCCTTGAGGTAAAACATATTTTCTCACCATACTCGTCATATCCATTGACTTCAATTATTGGGCACCTTTTTACTTTTCCTCTAATATCTGGCAATGATAAACACCCCTCATAGTTATCAAAGGTCTCATCTGTTAAAAAAGAAATTTCTGGGTTTATGACAATTGTTAGAGGGATTTCCGGCTTATATGGGTACCTAGGATTTCTTTTTTCAACTTCAACTACAAATATTCTCTTCAAAACACCAATTTGATTCGCAGCTAACCCTGCTCCATTATTTTCTCTTTTAATGTTTATTAAAGCAGAAATAATGGACTGTATCTCTGGCGTATTTATTTCACCAAATTGAACTAGCTCAGCTTTTTTTACTAATGGAGATTTTTTATTTCTAATTGGGAAACCACTCTCTATTAGACCTAATTTCATAATATCCTATTTTTCATACATATTTAATCTGCATTATTCTTCTAATAACTTTCATTTTAAAATTTGTCATATCTTTTCAAATATCCAAAGTTTAGTACCTGAGTTTGGCTAAATAAAAAAAATCTCCTCCCCTAGGTAGGTCTTTCTTCCCCTCCCCTGTCTTTATCCTGTTGTACCAAATCGTCCCCACCAACCAATTAGTGTTTTCACCCTCCGCTAACAGCCATATAACATTACAACTGACCACATGAAAAGACACAAAACTGTACTCCTAATCCTTGCAGCCAGCATGGTATTGATCGCTGGGACGATCGACCTCACCAACCTTGACAACTACGCCAACCAAGCCATCCCTGCCTACATCACTGAAGACAATATGCCCACAGCCAATCCCATCACGGATGCCGGCGCTACGCTGGGCAGGGTGCTATTCTATGACAAGAATCTGTCTGCGAATGGTACCGTCTCCTGCGGCAGCTGCCACAAGCAGGAATTTGCGTTTGGGGATACGGCCTTGCAGAGTACAGGCCTGACAGGCGGCTTGACGGGCAGGCATTCTACCCGCCTGATCAATGCGCGTTTTGGGGAAGAAGAGAAATTCTTCTGGGATGAGCGGGCAGCTTCCTTAGAAGCACAGACGACCATGCCGATTCAAGACCATGTGGAGATGGGCTTCAGTGGGACTAATGGGGATCCAGACCTAGATTCCCTCATTCGCAAATTGGCGAATATCAGCTATTATCAGGATTTGTTCACTTTTGTATATGGCGATGCGGCCATCACCGAAGCGCGAATGCAAGACGCCTTGGCGCAGTTTATTCGGAGCATCCAGTCCTTTGACTCCAAGTACGATGTGGGCAGGGCACAGGTGAACAACCAAAACGCTAATTTCCCCAACTTCACCACAGAAGAGAATGCGGGCAAAACCTTGTTTACCGCCTCTCCTGCCAATGGAGGCGCAGGCTGTCAGGCTTGCCACCGCGCGCCAGAATTTGACATAGACCCCAACAGCCGCAATAATGGCATCATCGGCAATCTCAACAACCCTACGGGTGTGGACCTCACCAATACGCGCTCGCCCACCCTCCGCGACCTGATCAACCCCAACGGCGTCCAGAATGGCCCTATGATGCACGATGGTAGCACGGTCACCATGCTTGATATGATCAATCATTATGACCAGATCACAATTGATCCTTTGAATAACAACCTCGATCCCAGGCTTCGGGGAGGACCTGGTGGTAATGGGCAGAATTTGGGGTTAACCACGGCTGAGAAAGATGCACTGATCGCTTTCATGGGCACCCTGACAGGGTCCAATGTCTACACCGATGCTCGCTGGTCAGATCCGTTTGATGCCAGCGGCAATTTGACACTGATCACTGGGGCGCTACCTGTGGAGATCGTAGATTTTGAGGCTTTCCCAGGAGCCAACCAGGTGTCTCTGTCCTGGCTCACGTTGGAGGAAATCAATAATGATGGATTTGAGGTGCAGCACAGCGAAAATGCCATCGATTGGGAAGCGATCGGTTTTGTCCCAGGAACAGGGACGACGGATGCGCCTACGGCGTATGCCTTTGACCACGACGCTCCTATTAACGGCGTCAATTACTATCGGCTGAAGCAGCTTGACATCGACGGCACTGTGTCGTATTCCCATACCCTCTCTCAGTTCTTGGAACTGAATGCCATCGCCATGCGTTTCTACCCCAATCCTGTTCAGGATTTCTTGAACGTCGAGCTACCGACGGGGGATTATTCCGTTAGGATCATGGACATGAAGGGGAGGATTTTGGCGAATATGGCGTCATTTGACCAGTCCCAAATAGACTTTTCCAATGAAGTGCCAGGGCTGTATTTCCTTCAGGTAAAGGACAACATCACGCAGGAAGTGGTGGTGAAGAAGATCACGAAGCGGTAGGGAAATACCCGCGAGACCTCGGAGGTAGGGAGTTCAAAAGTTTAAAAAGTTGGTTCAATTTTTAAGGAACTGCATTCGTTTAGTTGCCTGATTATCAGCTGATTGTTTTCTGGCCCATTGCACTAAATCGGTCATTTTTACCTCTTCTAA
>JAUIKF010000025.1 GCA_030430575.1 Bacteroidia bacterium
AGTATAAGCATGACCTTGGGTTTCTTTTGTTTTAACAATCGAAGTGTTACCCCAAATGTCATGCTTTTTCCTTTAAAATCCCACTATACTCCCTGAGTATCAAGACCTTAGATAAAGAACTCACGTAAGGCTTTATTAAATGATGTTATTGCCTCTTCAAAATCCCGAGCAAAATAATAGATCAAGCCCAGTTGCCAATGTGTATGAACATCCAGCGGGTCAGTTTCAGTCACTCTTTTAGCTACTTGAATCGCTCGTTCAAAATCCTCCTTGATAAATATATAATAATAGGTAATGAATTCATTTTGGTCAGATAGTCCATATTTTATAGCTTTATCGTAATCTATTAGGGCAGCGTCCCAATTCCAATCCGAGAACAGTTTGATATAAGCAAGCATCATATGCGCCTGTGCATTTTCTGCATCTAATTCGGTGGCTTTTTCAGCGGCACTTCTCGCTAGGTCATTGCCTTCTTTAGAGGGTAACAAATTGAGGGCCGCAGCGTGAATATATGCTTCTCCCAAAAATGCATAGGCGTCTGCATAGTTCGGGTCAACTTGAATGGCCTCTTTGAAGAAATTCAATGCTTTTTTAATGTCATCAAAGTCCTTCCTTTTTAGATGATAACTCCCTTTTAACCATAAATCATAAGCCTTGATATGTTGAGTTGGGATAGTGTTGGAAAAAGCCGGAATTTCAAAATGGCCAAAATTTTCACGGATTTGGTCCGCAATGAGCAAACTGACTTCATCTTGCAAGGCAAAAATATCCTCCAGCTCTCGGTCGAAATTCCTCGACCAGAAGTGCGTGCCGTCATCAGTACTGATTAACTGCGCTGTAATGCGAACCCTGTTCTTTGCTTTCCGGACGCTCCCCTCCAAAATAGTACTTACCCCTAATTGATCGCCAATGGTCCGTATGTCTATATTTTTATTCTTAAAGGCAAAAGAGGAGGTGCGGGCAATGACTTTTAACCCCTTCACGGTGGTTAGGGCGTTGATTATTTCTTCGGTAATGCCATCACTGAAGTATTCGTTCTCAGGGTCGGCACTCATGTTTACAAAAGGGAGAACCGCAATGGACTTATTGGATGATGATATGGGTAGATGGTTGCTCATTTTCTCCTATACCTCATCTATGAACTGACATTGAATTTTTATCTTTTCAAGAGCATTGGTATAACGGTTTGTCTTGAATGTGTTGGATATTTATACCATTAACCGTTGGTGGCATGTAACGCTAGCTCATATAATCAGCCAAGTGTTGGATTAGAGAATTAGGGCTGGACACAAAGGCGTTTGTGGCTGCCTATTTTTTCTCGAGATGGGGGAGTTTTTTCGTCTTATTCATATACCTTTTAGAAATTCTTCTGTTGATTCGTTAACCTGTATCTCACCTGATTCGATTTGCTTCGCCTGCGCAAGTCCTTCCTTTACCGATATTACAATTTCTTCTAAGGCCTGCACCTCTTCTATATGACTAGAAAGTGTTTTCCAGTCTTTCATAGAAATCACAACAGATATTTTAACTCCCTGACTATCAGTTAAATATTGCACTACACTCATAAGATCAGTTATTTCTTGTAATATAAGAATTATTTTATTTTGGGGCATATAATTAAACATTAAAGGCCGGAACGCGCCCTGCGGCACCAGCCGTTAATGCTTAAATGTTGTATGCAGTCTATTTTCAATATATGTTCCTCTAAAGTTATTCAAGTCAACTAGAAATTCGTCAAGTTTAATGTTGAATTTTCTCTTTGACATCGAAATTGAGGCGACTGAAGATTCTTTGTCAAGTCGATCTTTAGGGAAGTTTATTAAAGCGTCAATTAGCCAAATCCCCTGTCCTTTTTTCCTGGGACCTTCAAATTGAGGGTCTACTTCAAATAGTATGAATAATTCTAAGTCTTTGTCACGTTCGGATGACTTGATCCTCCAAAATTCATCGACCCACCAATCATCTGTTGTATCTATCAGAATTATTTCCCAATTGTTCCTTTGCAAAGTACGCTCAAGTTGTTCTTTATATGTTGACATTGCTTTATTATTGATTGTCTATTTTAGTACTTTTCAATTCACCATTTTATTCCTCTCAATTTGAAGTTATCTTTCTTTGATTGCTGAGAACCTTAAGATTTACAACAGTCTGTCGCCAGAGGCGATGGCCGTCGTAAATCAAGTTATACAAATCCGCCTCTGGCGGTTCGGCTATGGGTATTTAATATGTTGTGTAGTAGGGATATGCTTAGGGTCATGGTATCTAGTGCATCAACCACTAAGTTCTTATCGGTTTGGGGCCGGATTACGCTCAAAAGCCAACCCTTCGGCTACGCTCAGGGCAGGCTCACACGCCAGAAATCCAGCCCAGCGCATGTAAATGCGCAGGTTCATAGTTGCCAAGCAAGCTGGCGCGGATTTCCAGATTGTGGGGCTGGATCTTTGGAGTAATCCGCGCCCCTCAGTAACCGCTAATTATATAATGCTTGATGCACTAGTTGTGATACCAAGATACAAATAGGGGCAGCTATTTCCCAATTGGAAGCATTTTTCATGACCTGCAAAGGAAATAAAATGTCCGTTTTTTCTCATTTGGACGATCACAGAGCTTAAAGTCAATCATCCCCATGAAAATGCCATATAACTGGCTACACAAAATACCCAAAGACGCATCCTCTATATGAATGAGTTCTCCCCTACAACCACTCCCGCGCATTCACAAATGCATCCAGCCAAGGCGACACCTCATCCGCTGCACCCTTAGGATAATATGCCCAGTTCCAAGGGAAAGTAGATCGCTCCAGATGGGGCATCGTCACAAGGTGTCGTCCATCGGCACTCGCGAGCATGGCGGTGTTAAAGGCACTGCCGTTGGGGTTGGCGGGGTAGGTCTCGTAGCCATATTTGGCAACGATATGGTAATTCGTCTCCGACGCGGGCAAGTAGAATTTCCCTTCTCCATGAGAAACCCAGATGCCCAGGCGCGCGTCTGCCAGATTCTGCATCATCACAGAATGGTTGGGCAAAATCTCTACTGAGGTAAAGGCACTTTCGTGTTTGCCCGAATCATTGTGGTGCATAAAGCCCTGCTGGCTGTGTTCGGGGTTGATGAGGTTGAGCTCCATGAAGAGCTGGCAGCCGTTGCAGATGCCGATGGAGAGCACGTCATCGCGGGAAAAGAAGTGGTCCAGCGCAGCTTTCGCCTTTTCATTATACAAGAAGGCGCCTGCCCAGCCTTTGGCTGAGCCTAGCACATCTGAGTTGGAGAATCCACCAACTGCTCCCAAGAACTGGATGTCTTCCAAGGTTTCGCGGCCCGTGATGAGGTCCGTCATGTGCACGTCTTTGACGTCAAACCCCGCCAAATGCATGGCATTGGCCAGTTCTCGCTCGGAGTTACTCCCCTTTTCCCGTAACACAGCGGCTTTGGGGCGACGAGCGGGACGGGGAGGCTTTTTGCCGGAGAAAGACTGAGGGAAGGTATATTGAAGCGGCTGCTTCATATAGGTCTGGTAGCGTTCGTCTGCCAGACTGGGCGTCGTCTGGCGACGGTCCAGCAACCACGAAGTCTCGTACCATTGCTGACGATATCCAGCAATATCGAAGGTGTATTGATCTGCTCCGTACGTCACCGCCAAATGCCCAGTGGTATCAGGCTGCCCAATTCGGTGCGCTGTTAGGCCCAATTCCTGCATTCTTTTTTCAATGCCTGAATCTTTTCCCTGAATCAACAAACTCGAATTCTCAGCAAACAGCAACGTGACCATATCAGGGCTTTGTAAAGCGCTTAGGTCTACCCATACCCCAGTCGCCGTATCGGCAAAGCACATTTCCAATAAGGCGGTAATCAGGCCACCAGCCGAGACGTCATGTCCTGCTAGCACCTGGTCTTCCCGAATCAGGGTCTGCACGGCATCGAAAGCCCGTGCAAAATAGGCCGCATCCGCTATCGTCGGCACCTGATCGCCGATGGCGTTGCGCACTTGGGCGAAGGAAGAACCACCCAATTTGAAGGCATCTCCGCTCAGCGGCAGATAATATAATGGCCCGCCATCTGCTTTGAGCACGGGTTCTACAATTCGGGTGATGTCGTCACAATGTCCCGAAGCGGATACGATGACCGTTCCGGGAGCCAGGACGTCTCCGTCAGGGTACTTTTGCTTCATCGACAGGGAGTCTTTCCCTGTAGGGACATTGATGCCCAAGGCAATCGCAAATTCTGAAAGGCCATTGACAGCCTCATAGAGGCGTGCGTCTTCGCCTTCATTGCGACAAGGCCACATCCAGTTGGCGGAGAGGGATACGGACCGTAGGCCCTCTTCTAAGGGCGCCCAAACCAAATTGGTCAGGGACTCTGCCACGGCATTGCGGGAGCCAGCGACAGGGTCGATCAAGCCACTGACAGGAGCGTGCCCGATGGCGGTCGCTATTCCGTGGCCGCTTTCGTAATCCAGCGCCATTACCCCACAATTATTGAGGGGCAATTGAAGCGGGCCTGCACATTGCTGCTTGGCCACTAATCCGCCTACACAGCGGTCTACTTTATTGGTGAGCCAGTCTTTGCAGGCCACAGCTTCTAATTTCAGTACCTGCGTGAGGTAAGTGGGCAAATCATGGACTTCGTAAGGCACCGCCGCATAATCACGTGTGATCAGGCGGTCTTCCATGATGGTTTTGGGCGAACTGCCAAACATGTCCGAGAGAGCGAGGTCTATAGGCTTTTCGGCTTTATCTTCAGCCACAAAGGAAAACCGCATATCTCCCGTGACTTCTCCCACCACATAGAGCGGCGCTCTTTCACGCGCTGCAATCGCCTTCAGCGTCGGCAGATCATCTGCCGAGATGATCAGTCCCATGCGCTCCTGGGACTCGTTTCCGATGATTTCCTTGGCGGAAAGGGTCGGGTCGCCTATGGGTAAACGGTTGAGGTAGATCACTCCCCCCGTTTCTTCTACCAATTCCGAAAGGCTATTGAGGTGACCGCCGGCGCCGTGGTCGTGAATAGAGACGATGGGATTGGTGGAAAGCTCAACCATGCCTCGGATGGCGTTAGCGACGCGCTTTTGCATTTCGGGATTGGAGCGTTGAACGGCATTCAGCTCTAGCCCCGCAGCGAATTCGCCTGTATCGGCAGAAGAAACCGCCGCACCGCCCATGCCAATGCGGTAATTGTCACCGCCCATCACCACAATCTGGTCGCCAGGTTTGGGTTGATGTTTTTGGGCTTGTTCTGCCCTGCCATAGCCTATTCCGCCCGCCATCATGATGACTTTATCATATCCCAGTTGGCGCCCATCTGCCTGCTGTTCGAAGGTAAGGACCGAGCCGTTGATGAGGGGCTGGCCAAATTTATTGCCAAAATCAGAAGCGCCATTGGACGCTTTGATGAGGATGTCTACGGGCGTCTGGTAGAGCCAGGGACGGGCGGGGAAAGCGCCTTCCCAAGGCCTTTCTTCATTCAGACGCGAATACGCTGTCATATAAACTGCCGTTCCAGCCAGCGGCAGGGAACCTTGCCCGCCTGCCAGTCGGTCGCGAATTTCCCCCCCAGAACCTGTAGCCGCTCCGTTAAACGGTTCAACCGTAGTGGGGAAGTTATGGGTTTCTGCCTTCAGCGAAAGGACCGTGTCTACAGGGGTTCGCTGATACCAATCTGGCACATCCGCCCTCCCAGGCGCAAACTGCACGACCTTGGGTCCCTTGACAAAGGCCACATTGTCTTTATAAGCCGAGACGATTCCGTTAGGGTGTGCCTGAGAAGTAGCCTTGATGAGTTTGAACAAAGAATGCGGCTTTTCCTCTCCGTCAATCACAAAGGTGCCATTGAAGATCTTATGGCGACAGTGCTCGCTATTGACTTGGGAGAAGCCAAAAACTTCAGAGTCGGTCAGCGGACGCCCCAGTTGTTGGGCCAGCTTTTCCAAATAGACAATTTCCTCTTGACTCAGCGCCAGGCCTTCTGACTGGTTATAGCTAGCAATATCCTGAACGGGCTGTATCGGTTCTGGGGTAATGTCAATGGTAAAAATAGCCTGATCAAGCTGGTCGTATCGCTGCAATAGCATGGGGTCATAGGCTTCTCCTTTTTCGGAGGGCATATATCGCTCGATTCGGAGAATGCCTTGAATGGCCATATTTTGCGTGATCTCCACCGCATTGGTGCTCCAAGGCGTGATCATGGTCGCTCTAGGGCCTATAAATGGACCTGGTATTTCCTGCTGCGCAAGCAGAGGCTGGTTGCCGAACAGCCATGTGAGCTTGTCCAGGTCTGCCTGGGCCAGCGTGTGCGTGGTATTTACTGCAAAAATCTGGGAGGAGGGGGAACCAAAAAAGAGGATCATTGCCATGATGGGTTAGCTTTGGGAAATTATTAATTGATTGATTACTTATTATCAATTAATAATGCATAATTCCTTTAGGCCGCAAAATCCGAACTTTTTATGGTTTTATGCTAAAAAAATGGGGTAAAAAATTGGTATTCTTCATAAGTAGTTGACATTTCTCAAGTGCCAACACCCAACAGCAAAGCTGTCATGCTGAGCCCGCGAAGCATCTTATGATGGCCTTGAAATAGAAAAAGTAAGATGCTTCGCGGGCTCAGCATGACAATTAAAATTGGCAACAAACTGTCAACTGCTTTTGACAGATATGAAGGATGCCAAAAAATTAGCATTTCAAGGTTTCAGCATGGGCAATGCTTCCCATCTAATAAAAGGTACCACTTTTTTCTCATGCACCTTGATGTCTTCAAAATACATCACATCAAAAACGTCATCTTCTTCAAGAAAATGCTGATTAGCACGATGCAGCGAGTTATAGTTTGGAATTATCCCAATATTATCTTGGCCGAGTAATCGTTTTCTGATCTTTATGGGATAGGCAATGGAAATGGGGAGGGAGGCTTCATAAATGGCCAAAAACATCTTAATGGTTTCCACTAATCTGCTGGAAGAGTGACCAAATAATTCTATCAGAAAAGAATCCTGTTGATAACCTGATGGACGTTGTACCCTAAGGTCGATATGTGTCGTATTCCCACCTCGTTTGATCTCCCACGGGTGACCTCCTCCCGTTTTTAAGGGATGTTTTCCATCAAGCCAATCCGCAAACTCGCTTTCGGAGTTAGGGTTAATATCCAAAAGCCCTTCATGTCGACCATCTGCATAGCATTCATATAGTTCCCTCCCTGATAAGGCTTTATCCACCTTCTGGTCGTCAGAAACTGCTAGATAGGCGATTTGGCAGTAGTCAAAATAGGTATTTGCGGTCATTTTGGGAATTAAGGGTTTATTAAATTCCCCCAACTTCCCCGCTTCTAATAGTTGAATAAACGCATCTGTTTTTTCTTTTCCCAGACTTTTGTCCAGGCGATAGGAGTCAGGAAACAATTCCCAAATAAGGCTATGAGGAATAGTCCCAAACCTAAAGTCAAGTGGATACTTTGCTACCACTTGCTCATAAGCATTTACCCAATCGCTCTCAACCACTTCTAACCAATCCCCACATGCGGATATGACTCCATACCACTCATTGGCAAGTTCTTCTTCAGGCCAAAAGGGGCGTGCTATAGAAAAGCTACCTGATTCATTGACTTTTAGGCTAATGCCAAGTTCTACTTCTAGGCTGCCAATGTCTCCCATAAGAGGACTGATAAAAAAAACGCTTTCGTATTTGGTTATATGTAAATACCACCAGCCTTGCCCCGGAACAGGAAAAAGGATTTTCCAAACTCGATCCATTCCGTTCAGAGAGTAGGCAAATGTCTCCAGTTTTTGTAGAAATGGATAAATGTACTGTTCTAGGGACATATTGGAAGATTTATCTAAAAAAGAAAATTTGTATTTTAGAGAAAGTAAAACTGCTTTCCAAAAAACATGAAGGTAAGCTTAAAGAGTCAGAACAATCTGAATTAAACTATTTCCTCATGCTTGAGCATATCATCAGGCTTGCAAAAGCACGTGCTTTAAAGCAGTTGGCAGCATGAGTAGATATATCTCCCCCTCATTACGTGCGTTTGTAACCAAAAGAGCGAAAGGGGTTTGCGAGTATTGCTTAGCCTTTGAAGGGCATTCCTATATCAATTTTCAAATGATGGAGCGACTCGCCTTCTTAGAGATTGGGCAATTCCCCCACCCAAATGCCCAGTCCTTTATTGGAAAATAAAAAATCCCCGAGCTTTCACTCGGGGATTTCATTTAGTGATGTTGTAGCATCCCGTAGGGGAGTCGAACCCCTGTTGCCAGAATGAAAATCTGGAGTCCTAACCACTAGACGAACGGGACACGTTCTAGCATTTTCTTGAAATGCGTTTGCAAAGGTAGGTGTGCGAAAAATCATTGTCAAGCTTTTTTTGAAAAAAAGAATGAGTTCGTATTTTGCGCCCCATTTAGAAATCATTTTTATTCATCTAGTGTTTATCTCATCTAATTCTCATCTGTAAAAAATTATGGCAAAAACAATTGTAGGCATTAATGGATTTGGGCGAATCGGTCGCTTGGTCTTCCGCAATTTATTGGATAACCCCAACATAGAAGTTGTGAAGATCAACGACTTGGCGGACAATGCTACTTTGGCACATCTGCTCAAATATGATTCGGTCCATGGCAAATTTAATGGCACTGTCACTGCGGAGAAAGGCGCGCTAGTAGTCAACGGAAGTCGTATCGAGGCGAGTGCAGAACGCAATCCCGCCGAACTGGGTTGGGGCGCTTTGGGCGTAGATATCGTAATAGAATGCACGGGCGTCTTCCGCACGCGGGAGAAGGCAGGCCTTCACCTGGAGGCTGGCGCCAAAAAGGTGGTCATCTCTGCTCCAGCTCGTGGAGCTGTGGATGCCACAGTCGTCCTCGGCGTCAATGATGACATCCTCACCCCAGATATGCAAATCGTCTCCAACGCTTCCTGCACGACCAACTGTCTGGCACCTATGGCCAAAGTCCTCGACGATACCTTCGGCATCGAATCGGGCTTCATGACCACCATTCACGCCTATACGGCTGATCAGCGCATCCAGGATGCACCGCATCGTGATATGCGTCGTGCCAGAGCTGCCGCTGTCAATATCGTCCCTACCACCACAGGCGCTGCTGCCGCCGTAGGGCTTGTATTGCCGCAGCTTCAGGGCAAACTGGATGGCTTTGCGACAAGGGTACCTATTCCAAATGGTTCCCTCACAGACCTTACCTTGACCCTCAGCAAGCCTGCTACCAAAGAGTCAATCAATGCTGCCATGCGTGCTGCCAGTGAAGGTGCCTTAAAAGGCTATTTGGAATATGCTGAAGACCCACTGGTCTCTTCCGATATCGTAGGGAATCCTCACTCCTGTATCTTTGACAGTCTCTTGACTGCAGTCAACGGTCCCCTGGTCAAAGTGGTAGGATGGTACGACAACGAATGGGGCTATTCGTGCCGAGTAGCTGATTTGGTAGCTAAATTGTAAGCGATAACCTGCTTCTATAAATCGAAAATGGCCTGACAGAATTTAATTCTGCCAGGCCATTTTTCTTGCTGAGGCGCGGATTACCCACTAGCCTTTAGAATCACCTCCAGACTCGTCCGCTGAGGAAGACACATCATCTGTACTATCCTCTTGGGGAGGTTCCGTCTTGGCGATCGATTTTGCCTCTTTTTTCATCTCCTTTAGCTCCTGCTTGATCCGTGCAGGGACGATGGTGCCATCTTCCAATGGATTGAGGATCAAGTCGTCAAAGATTTTCACAATCCGGTTGGCAAAGAGTTCGAGATTTCTGAATTCTCCTAGCAATTTCAAAAAGAGAATACTATTCCGAGTACCCACTTCTCCTTTTTTCACACGTTTGATTTGATTTTTGCGGAAATCGCGAATGGTTTGGATAAAGACGGGCAGTTGTTCTGTCAACTCTTTGATCAACGCTTCATCTAAATCTTTATACAAATCAATCGTCGTCCCATAGCGTTTTTTCAACATCGCATTAAGGGACTGCAGCTCTTCAATTTGCTGTGCCAGCAGAGGCTTATGATTATTGTCTACATGGTCAAGATTGGCCTTAAGGATGGTCTTGACCTGTTGGCCCATTTCCCATAAGTAATCAATGGTGAGGATATACAAGTGCCCTGCTTCCAACTCGTGATCTGGCACACGATCTAGTACATTGCTAAAGTTGATTTTAAAGCTTTCAATTTTCCTGAGGACAGGCTTAAACGCTTGGTAGGACTTGTTGAGCGCAGTAAGATCCTCTTTGCCCAAAGCTTCCAATGACTTGTCCACCAACGTACCATATTGCTTGAGGAATGACTTCATCTGGGTAGCACATAGGTTGATCACTTTGGCTTTCGTCAACGTACCTTCTTCAACATCTTTTTCTAATTCTGCCAAATCTTCTTCTTTCTTGCGATAATTGCGGTGTGTCCTAAACATGATGATGCCCGCAATAATTAAAATACCGCCTATCGCAGCCATGCCCCCAAAATGGAAGGTCAATGCCAAGACAAATGCCACAACAAAGGCAGAGAAGGCTGTGAAGAACCAGCCACCAATGACAGAAAGCACCCCTGATACACGATATACAGCGCTCTCACGGCCCCAAGCGCCGTCGGCTAATGAGGCTCCCATGAAGACCATGAAGGTCACATAGGTAGTGGAAAGGGGTAATTTCAGGTTGGTACCGATGGCGATCAAGATACTAGCCACAACCAGGGTCACCGCCGCACGGATCATATCAAAGGCAGGAGCTTGATCGCCTAGATGAACTTGTTTTCGGGTAAATGGCGTTTGATCAAACTGTCCTTCAATGGATTTCTGCATCTTTTCGGGAAGCAGGTTATTGATAAATGTTGCAAAGGTTGCAAACCTCCTCACGATACGGCGAGAGACCAAGAAAGAGTTGAATCGCTCAGATCCTTCGTCTTGGCGACCCAGATCAAGAGAAGTCTTGATGACATTTTTCGCTTTGCGAGAAGTATACAGGGTGACGACCATCACAAGCCCTGCCAACAGGAGCAGAAGTGTAGGGGTAGGAACTTTCTTGGCCAAGCCTGTCATCAGGAATTCTTCGGCACCTGTGCCTCCACCAGCCATATACAACTCGTAGGAGTTGTATCCAGCAAGGGGTACACCAATAAAGTTGACCAAGTCATTGCCTGCAAAGGCCATGGCAAGAGCAAATGTGCCCACCAGGACGATGACTTTTAGGATATCTACTTTCAGAAAGCGGTTCAGGATAAATAAAATAATTGACCACCCTACAAAGCTCATCGCAAGAATCTCCAGGGTATTTCCTTTGATCCAATCTACAATATGACTGCTCATGAAAGAAGCGCCTTTGGCTCCTTTGATCAGCATGAAGTAGGTGATCGCCATAATGCACAAGCCGCCCCAAATTGCGCCAAATTTGCGCAGGCGCTTGTCGTAGTCAAACGAAAATAGCAAGCGGCTCAGATACTGGGCAATCATACCACAAGTAAAGGCGACTACGACGGAGAGCAAAATGCCTGAAATAATCGCCAGGGCTTTGGCAGAATTGATGTATTCTACTAATTCTAATGCATTGGGATCTGTGTAAATTTTGATCAAGGAGATCGCTACAGCGGCTCCCAATAATTCAAATACGATGGAGACCGTCGTGGATGTGGGCATCCCAAAGGTGTTAAATGTATCCAATAGGATCACATCTGTCACCATCACCGCCAAGAATAAGATGATGATTTCGGCAAAATAAAAGTACTCTGGATGAAAGATGCCTTTCCGCGCGACTTCCATCATTCCACTCGAAAAAGTGGCGCCTACGAGCACCCCTAAGGCTGCTACAAACATGATGATCTTGAATTTGGCGGCTTTGGAACCTACAGCAGAATTCAAGAAGTTGACGGCATCATTACTTACCCCTACGACCAGGTCGGAGATGGCCAATAAGAATAAGACAATGATCAGGATGAGATAAAATGTAGCCATGGTGTGATAATTCGGGTTAAAGAATTGGGTCTACTAAAATTGCATTTCCAGTTGCATTCTGAATTGATATCTCCCCTGCTTACCAGGGAAGGTGATTCGTGTAATGTCGCTTTGAAATTTGAGGCTGTGACCTACAATATATCGAGAGACTCCAAAGGTATACTGATTTTCATTTTTGATCCCTGAAAATTCGTGATCACGCATGACGGTCGTATAGCGTACCGCCAGTTCCAGGTCTATCGGTGTCAGATACCCTAATTGTGCATTGAAACCTGTGCCCGTATTAAACACACTTAAAGAATCCACTCCTAGCGGGTTTCCACTTCTTTTATCCGCATAAGCAGACATCACAGAGAAGCCTTTGTACTTAAACATCATATCCACGAAGATCGTGCTCAAGGAATTTTCGATATAGTCGCCTTCAGCATTTTTGACAAAGCTACCCAATTGGCCACCAGACCTTACAGCCCCATCATTATAGTCGTAGGTAAATCCTATAGCCAGCTTAGGCTTGGGAGATCGTTCGAGGTCTGAGGAGATGTAATCGCCTTTTTTGTTGGTGAAAGTACCAAATGGGAGGAAGTCCAGGTGGAAGGTGTAGTCATAGCCGCCAAAGTTTTCAGAAGTAATATTTCTTCCTTCTCCTTGTGAAATCGCAAAAGAAGGCGCAAATATGGCTTTGCCCAGGGTATACTTCCCTCGAAGTTGAAGGCCAGCATCGCGGTCTATATTATAGCGACTATTCACCAAGGAGCGATCTACAAACTGCAGATTGGCTGAGGAGATCACCCGCTCGCGGTTGCCAGGCAATTTCGTTTGCCCTACCCAAAGCGACCAATGCTTCGCAAACTGCCATTTCAGCACCGCATCGAGGATGATTCGCGCGGCATCGCGGGTGTTGCCATCTTCTTTATTGACACTGATATCGCGGTTACTCAGCCCTAACTCGACCTTGTACTTCACCTTTTTGGAGAGCACAAAACCGTCAAATTTGAGACGAGAACGCCTGATGAGAAACTGAGAGGAGGAAGATTCGTTTTCTTCGTCATAGGTATAGACAAAGAGGCTCTGAAATCGCAAATGGAATTTGGTACTGAAGGAATTGTCCTTTGAGGTGAAGTTGATGCCCTTGCCAAATTCGACTTTGGGGGAGTCTTGGCCCCAAAGGAGGTTGTTGTATGTCATTGTGAGAATGACTAATAAGACCTTAAAAACAAAGGTCCGAATGTTAAAATCTACCATGTAGATGCCGCAAAATTATTAATTGAATATTACCTTAATGTTATCACAGTGTTAAATAAGGTGAAATATAGTGGCTTTGAATAGTAGGCTTTCTAGCATTTGCGGGCAAAGGTACATATTTTGGAGAATTAACGATTAATTAATGATTACTTTATACCTAGTTTAATTTATAAGTTACTAGTTGTCAGTCAATTAAGCACTTCAATACGTCCCAAACACCCCATCATCATCATACTCGCTGTTTAGGTTCGACTTATGAGCGATTCGCTCTTCTGCCATAAACTGGCGTTCCACCCGTTTGAAAAGCTTGAAGGTATCTTCATTCAGTTGCGACATGTCGCCACGGACCATTAAGAGATGGTAGATCACATATTCCTTTTCCATTTTGGGAATGGCGAAAGCCTGCGGCCAGAGGGGATCGAGAAAATCGAGGATCTCTGCTTTGGCCTGTTTTCCCGCTTTGGTAAGGCGGATGCCTCCAAAGAGGGAATAGCCAAAGAAATGAGCAACCCTGGGAATCGAAATGATCTTTTTCTTCAGTTTCCCAAATCCTTTCCCTGCGTTATAGACTTTCCGCACCAATTGTGCGAGAGTTATCCGCTGGGCAAGTTGATTTTTTATGGGGGTGAGAAAAATGGCCTCATGAGGCAAGGCTTGGTGGCCTTCAAAATGCTTGCCAGGCACCACATGGACGATGATCTCCCTACGTGGTGACCTGGCAATCATCCGAGTTCCTATTTTGATGTCCACCACCCCGCACAAGTACAAATCCATCAAGGTATACAGGAGCAAATCAATAAGATCCGTCCCCTTGGCGTGCGCTATCAGAATGGCCTCGGCTGGCGTGAGGGTGGGGAGAAGTCTCATAGGTGCTTTTTCAATAGCTCCTTCAGCAAGGGATTCGAAGGCCTCGGCGCATTGGCATCGATGATTTTGCCTTCTCGATCCAGGAGGATAAACCGTGGGACGCCATTGAGCATATAGTCAGTGAAAAAAGAGGCGTTATCGTCTGGGGCAAATAGCTGCATGCCTTTCAGCTTCTTTTTGCCTATAAATGCGAGCCAACGGTCTTTGCTGTCTTTGGTACAGATACTCACAATCTCAATTTCTTTGCCTTCCATTTCCTCTTTCAGGGCTTTTAACGCGGGAATTTCCTTGATACACGGCCCACACCACGTAGCCCAGATGTCGATGTAGACGAGCTTGCCTTGAAGGTCTGCTAGGGAAACGAGTTCCTCATTCGCATCATAAAAGGCAAAAGTTGGAGAGTCCATCCCTGTTGCGATTCGCTTCAAGGACTGATGAATGCTATTGATCTTATCGAGGATTTCGGGATTAGTGGTCAGGCTATTCATTTTTGCCACCAATTGATCGCGTTCTTTGGAATATAAGAGATTATAGTCCCCCCATGTGTTGATGACTTTATCTCTAATTTTTTGACTTTTCACTTCCTTCCCCAGCGATTCATAATAGGCCAAATAAAACTCCATAGAGTCTGGCCCTGCTAACAATTCTCTTGCTTTTTTATCCAAATAATCATCGACAAAATGGATAAATGCTGGCAGGACCAAAAGTGCCTCATTTGACAAGTCCTCCTTGTTGACAAAGGGGTCTGGGTACGTCGAGGAAACTTTGAAACCTCTGTCGCCAGTAACAAAGCGATGCATGGAAGGGTAGTTCACGAGCTTATTCGTTTTCTCAAATTCAATCGCTTTCCCTGCTAAAAACGCAAAATGGGCATCCATCTGCTCCTTATGTGTATCTAGCAAAGCCGTATGCAGGGCATAAAGAGAATCTAAGGTGCGCAAGAATTCTGCTTCGCCCACCTTGGCATAGACTTGATAAAACCGCAAATTGCCAAAGCCCTCTTCCAGCAAATACTTCTGGACGAGGTAATTATTTTCCGCTGCACCTACGCCTTCATACTGAATAGACTCGTCAAACTGCTTGGTGTCTAGGGAAAGACTTAGGTCAAATCCAGGCTTCAAATAGACGGTAGTCTGCTCTGTGCCGTCATTTAGTGCGTAATAACCTGTGCCAAGGTTCAGCGTGTCACGGAACGAGGACGTCTCGGACAAGCGGATGACATGAACCAGTTCATCATTATCATCAAATACTGCCAGCGAGTCCGAATTGGGATGTTCAATCTGCCCTGAGAGGATCAGGTAATCAGGCGTGTCTTGGGCAAAAGATAGGAGGTGGATTCCTAGAAATAGGAAGGTTGTTAGAAACTTCATTAGGGTTGGATTAGTATGTGAATGTTCGAATAAATTGAAAGATAACTAAAAATTAGGACTTTCTATTGTTAGGGCGGCGAGCAAAAGTCTCCCGAAGATCCCTGACCATGGCAGCGATGTTCCTTTTTCCCCGAAACACATAGGTCTCCCCTGAGGTAGATACTCTGGCCTTATAGGTCATCTTCCGCTCTGCAATAAATTGTCTTTTCACGCGCTTAAATAAGCTCAATACTTCTCTGTCCAATAAGGCCGTATTTCCTTGAATCGCAAATAGCAATTGCCTTACGTCCTCTTTTTTGTCGCCTGACATCTTGAGGACTTCCTTCTCAAGAGGAGCCATAGATGCTTCTATCTCCTGTTTGGCCTGTTTTCCCGTCTTCGTGAGCCAGAAAAAGCCCAACCATGAATAGTGAAAAAAACGAGCGATACGAGGAATCAAGATCATTTCTTCTTTCAGTTCCTTGAGCCCCTCATCCTTGTCATAGGCCTTGCGAATCATGTGTTCAAACAAGACACGCTTTTTGGCGGACTCTTCGATTATATCTGTGAAAATCGACTCATGGGGCAAGGCGTGATATGATCTGATTTCCTTGCCAGGCACCACATAAGTGAGAAGTTGGGAACGGCCCGGCGTATAAGCGCGGTTTTGCGTTTCAAGGGCTATGATTTGGCGTCTCCATAGATCCATAAAAGTGGTTAGGAGGAGATCGATGTGATCCGAATGTTGAGGCTGGGTGATTAGGATGGACTCGGCTGGGGAAAGGGTGTGGAGGAGTTTCATTAAGGTTGGGCTTTTTTTGCTTATACGGAGCGGTTGGGATAAAGGTAATAAGGGAGATTAATATCCACCTAATTCGATAAAATAGATTTTTCATTATTGCGACGGGTTTAAACCCGTCGCAATAATGAAAAATCTTTAAAAACCCTTAAAAAGGCTTAAAATCCTTCCATAACGCGGATAAAAGCACGAAATTTCCCGTACATCCTGCTACAACCATTTAAACAAAAACCATCATGAAAACGAACATTGGCATCCTCCTACTCACCAGCTTCCTCCTCCTCCTCTCTCTCAATACCTTCGGCCAACGGGTCAAAAGCTCCACCAGCACGGAGACCTTTTCCATCGAGCTCAAGAAAGGGAAAAACGTCATCCGTTCTCAGCACAGCAATACGGTCATTCACATCGATTATGATCATCGTGCCAATACCTACACCGTAGAGGTCCCCCGCTACAGAACTGCTGCCCAGACCGTCACCCCTGGTGCCCACGCCCAAAACCTACGGTTTACCTCCAAGCGCAACACGCTTACCCTGTCCATTAAAGAAACAGGCAATACATTGTCTCGGGAAGGCCGTCAGAAGAATCGCCGCGTGGAGATGGAAGTGGTGTTTGAGTGACCTTTGTGCATATCTAAAAAAACAGTATCTTTATTTTAAAGATTAATTGTGATTTCATATGACTGTTCAACTAGCGCGCAGATTGCTGACCATCCAGGAATATTACCTGATGGCTGAGGTAGGGATTTTAAAGCCTGATGATAAGGTTGAGTTGATCAAAGGAGAGATTTTTACTATGAGCCCCATTGGAAAAAGACATGCCTACACGGTGGACGAATTGACCGAAATGCTAATTATTAAATTAAGAGGATTAGCGGTTATTCGGAATCAAAATCCTATCACAATTGAGAATCACTCCGAACCAGAACCTGATATCGCTGTTGCAAAATTGCCCAAAGAGACTTATCGAGATCAGCGGCACCCAGCCCCTTCTGATATATTTTTCCTTATTGAGGTATCTGATTCTACTTTGAATTTCGACCAAACTAAGAAACTGCCAGTATACGCAGAAGCTGACATAGCTGAGGTTTGGCTTGTAAATTTAAATGAAGAAGAGATAGAAGTCTACAAACAGCCCCAAGGAGGCAAGTACAAGCAACTGTCAACCTACCAGGCAGGTGAAAGAATCCCGCTTACAGGCTTTGACCAGGAGTTAGCGGTAGATGACATATTGGGCAGGTAGAGATTGATGAATATCGAACAAGGATTGATGATTTTGGAAGGGAAGAGGTTTTTTATTTCATAAATCCTTGTTCATCAATCATCAATCTCCAATCATTCTCCCCTACTCACTCTTCAGCCAATCCGCTGGATTAGCCATGGCCGCACGGATGCTTTGGTAAGCCACCGTCAGCAGGGCGATCAGGACGGACATAATGCCCGCCAAAACGATGATCCACCACCCTACCGTGATGTGGTAGGTGAAGTCACTCAACCATCGCGTCATCAGCCAATAGCCCATCGGTGCAGCGATCAGGAAGGCGATGCCTACTAGCTTAAGGTAACTGCTTGAAAGGAGTTGGACCAATTGGGAGACCGAAGCACCAAGGACTTTTCGAATACTGATTTCCTTGGCACGCTGCAAGCTCGTGAAGGCTGACAGGCCGAATAGGCCTAGACAAGCTACAAAGATGGTTAGCAACGCAAATGTGCCAAAAAATTGACCAACGCGAGTTTCAGCCTGGTAAAGGCGGTCATACTCTTGGTCCAGAAATTTGTATTCAAAGGGGCGGTGAGGTACCAAGGAAGCCCACTTTTCTTCTAAATGAGTAAGCACCTGCTGGGGCTGGCTGCTTGTGAAGCGCACCAACAACTTATTGAATTGTCGAGGTTCGATAAAAACGACCAGCGGCTCCAGAGATTCCCTTAGGGAACGAATATGAAAATCTTTCAAGACACCTTGGACCGTCCCGAGTCGCCCGTTGAGGTTGACAGGTTTGCCAATAGCTTCTTCCGATGTCCACCCTAGCATTTCCAGACAGGATTCATTAAGCAAAAAATGATTCATGGTGTCTGCTTCATGTGAGGGGGTATAATCTCCTCCTGCAATCAGTTGCAGGCCTAGCGTCTCGACAAAGGCTCTATCGGTAGCTACCGCTTTGGTCAGTTTACTGGGGGCATTTTCGTCCCACCCTGAGGCAATACTGTAAGTACCGCGCACGGAGGTAGGTGCTTCCGTAACTGCGCTGATCTGGCTGACAGCAGGATGTTGGGTAAATTCATTGCGCATAGCTTCCAATGAGGGGCGCATCCGCCAATCCATAGGAAGAACCATGAGTTGCTCTTTGTCATAGCCTAGTTTTTTGCTCTGGACAAACGTCAATTGCTGCTGGACCACCATGGTGCTTATGATCAAAAATACAGAAATCGCAAACTGGAAAACCACCAGGCCTTTGCGCACCCAAATCCCCTTACCGGACCGTTTAAAACTTCCTTTCAATACTTCAGCAGGCAGAAACGTAGAAAACGCCATAGCGGGATAGCCCCCTGCCATAAAACTGACCAATAGTCCACCCAAAAGGAGCCAAAGAATCATTTCAGGAGCAGCCAGATAGCTCAGGCTAAGCTCACGTTGGATCATATTGCTGAAATAAGGCATCGTCAATTGCGCGAGGAAGATGGCAATCGCCAAAGCTGCAAAGGTAAGGAGGAAAGCTTCACTCATAAACTGAGCTATAATCTGCGTCCGGTAGGCACCAAATACCTTCTTGAGGCTCACTTCCTTGGCGCGTTCCAACGACCGCGCTGTGGCAAGATTCATATAATTGATACAAGCAATAAGGAGAATCAGCAACGCGATAGCTGAAAAAATATAAATATAGCGGGTTTCTCCTGGAGATGACGGGAGGTTATTGACTTCAGAGGCCAGGTGAATATCGAGGAGAGGGACAAGGTGAGGAATAATGGCTTCTCCCTCATTGAGGTGGCTTCCCACCTCCCGGTTTATGATTCCCTGCATCTTATCTGACAACAACGTTCTATCTGTCCCTTCGGCTAGCAGCAAATAGGTATGATAATTTGCTGAACCCCAGATTTCTGATCGAGAAGCCCGGAGGGAATTAAATGAGGCGAGAAAGTCAAAATGAAAATGGGAATTAGCGGGGAAGGGTTCAATAACTGCTGTTACACGGTACTGGGCTTCGTCCCCTTCCACATTCAGCAATCCGCCGATAGGATTCTCCTCGCCAAAGTATTTTTCCGCTGTGGACTGAGTGATGACCACGGTCAGCGGATCGGCAAGGGCTCGCGCAAGATTTCCTTTAATCAATTTCACCGAAAATACATCAAAAAACGTGGAGTCAGCAAAATAAAACCCTGATTCTGTAAATAGCCGATCGCCCAATTTGAGGACTTTGGGACTCCGCCTACTCCAGGAATATACGCGCGTCATTTGGGTGACCTCCGGCAGCTCCCGCAGGTAGGTAGGCCCTGCCGCCGTAGGCGTCATCGCGATGGTTCCCTGCTGCTCTGGGAACTGATATTCAGTTGCCAGCATACAGACACGGTCTTTGTTGTCGTGAAACTCATCATAGCTCAGCTCATGCCGCACAAAACTGATGATCAGTAGGCAAGCCGCCAGTCCTACAGACAGGCCCAATAAGTTGATCAGGGAATAGCCAGGATGCTTCTTGAGGTTGCGAAAGGCAATGGAAAAGTAGTGTTTGAACATAATGTGGGAATTTGGTGGTGAGACCGCTCGGGCCTAAGAAGGCCCTCGCTACGAGAGGCGAGACCGTTCGCTTTGCTCACTGCGAGACCGCTCGGCTCGAAGACTCGCCTCGCTATGAGACCAGATTATGCCTGTATAGATCACTTCGCTGCAAGGCTCACCTAGCATTTCAGTACAAAGTACAAAAAAAGCTAAAACTCACGCTGCCATTCTTTCCCTTTTCCCTGCTCCCCCTTTCTTCTTAATTCTCTCATCCTATCATTCACTCATGCTATCATTCTCTTATCCTACTCATCCTTCAGCCACTCGACGGGATTGGTATAGGCGGCTTTTAGCGCCTGGTAGCTGATGGTGAGGATAGCAATCATCAAGGCCATCAGGCCAGCCAGGCCAAAAACCTCCCAGGACAGCACTGTCCGATAGGCAAAGTTCTCTAGCCAGCGATACATGCAATACCAAGCAATGGGGGTGGCCAACAAGATAGCAAAAATGACCAATTTGAGGTAATGAGAAGAAAGTAAAATGGCAATTTGATGGACGGAAGCACCAAGTACCTTCCGAATACTGATCTCGCGGATGCGACGCTCCACCATATATGCTACCAAGCCAAAGAGGCCTAGGCAAGCCACAAAGATGGCCAAGCCTGCAAAAATCATAAAGCTGCTGGCTGTCCTTTTTTCTTTGAGGTACAGGGCCTCTAGGTCCTGATCAAGGAAGGAATAGCTAAAGGAACGGCCTGGTAAGTGTTTTTCCCATATTTGCTGGACCTGGGCTACCGTCTCGGAAAGGTTGTTTGGGGTTACACGCAATACTGCCTTGCCTAGCCAGGTTTCACTGCAACGCATCACTAGGGGCCGCACCGCATGATGGAGCGATTCAAAATGGAAGTCTTTCATCACCCCGATCACCTGGGCGCGCTGGTGGCGCAGGTTGAGGACAAATTGGCCAGCGGCACTGTCGCCCAAACCGAGTTGACGGGCTGCAGTTTCATTGAGCATTACGCGCAACGTCGTATCAGAAAGATCTGTCGGGCGAAAACTCCTCCCTTGTGTGAGGGTGATGCCATAAGTTTGGATGGCATCCAGATCACCAAACATAAACGTGACATTTACCCCTCGATTTTCCCCTTCCTCTAATGGGAAATAGGTCGTAGCCCCTTTCATCTCCCCCATTGCCTGCCCTACATACGCCACATTTGTGACACTTGGCAAAGCCAGAATTTCTTCCTTAAAAGGCTTAGCTTGCGGCCGCAGCGCTGCCGTATGGTCAATCACCAATAGCTGATCTTGGTTAAAGCCCAGCTTCTTTTTTTGCATAAAATCCATCTGCTGATACACCACTGCTGTCCCCGCTATCAGAACAAGGGAAATCACAAACTGCGTAACGACAAGGAGGTCTCGGGGATTAAAAGCAGATCGTTTGGTAAATAATTTTCCTTTAAGCACCTGAACTGGCCGAAAGGAAGACAACACAAACGCCGGATAAACACCCGCGATCAGGCCTAAACCAACCGTAAAAGCAACCAATTTCCATAAATAGCCCAGCTGTAAAAAGGTACTTTGCTCAAATTGTTTCCCCGCTAATTCCTCAAAAAAGGGCATCAACAATTGGGTCATTTGTAGGGCAATAAACATAGCCACCAAGCTCATGAGGACAGATTCCGTCAGAAACTGACTGATCAGTTGATACCGCAGCGAGCCTAGGACCTTACGGACTCCGACTTCCCTGGCGCGGCGTGTGGCACGAGCGGTTGAGAGGTTGACAAAATTGATGCAAGCGATGAGTAGGATAAAGAAAGCAATCAGAGAAAACAGGTATACATAACGCCTGTCGCCATTGGCCTGAAATTCCCAGCGGTGAGCAGAGGTCAAGTGGATATCCCGAAGGGGTTGTGTCAGGAAGACGTAGTCATTGCCCGAAGCCCGCCAGGATTGGTATTCCTTTTCGTCCCCAAAATCAGCCGCCAAATAAGTACGGCTCATCTCCACCATTTTTTCCTCAAAAGCCCTGATAGACGCCCCTTTTTGTAGTCGTACATAGGTAAAAAATTGGAAGGCTGTCCCCCAGGTATTAGGAGGCGGCTCACGCATGGCATAGATGGGCAGTAGCATGTCATAGGTGAAATGCGATTGATTGGGCACATTTTCCACTACCCCCATCACTGTAAATAATATCGTATCTCGAAAGGCGATCACCTGCCCTACAGGATCTCTATCCCCAAAATACCGACTAGCGGTCTCCTCTGTCAGTAAGACATGTCGATCTTTGGGCTGCCATTTCCCCACATTCCCCTTCACTATTGGTACAGAAAACACCTCAAAAAAGGCCGAATCCGCATAGACAAGCCCTTCCTCCACAAACTTCCGATCACCAATACTGACCGTTTGTTCTCCTTTGGATAGACGCGTGACCGCCTCGACTTCTGGAAATTCCCTCCCTAACGTAGGTCCGACCGCAGGCGCGATCGAGGCCCAGTTCACTGTCGTGTGGGGATACACCCGCGAGAGGTAGACGCGGTGGATGTCCGCTGCATGTTCATGATGCTTGTCATAAGACAATTCATCCACCACAAATAGGTAAATAAACAGACTGGCCGTCAGCCCCACAGCCAAGCCCAGGATATTGATGAGGGAGAATCCCTTTTGGCGCAATAGGCTACGCCAGGCGATTTTGAGGTAATTGCGAAGCATAAGAAGGTTCTATGTTTTAGGTTTTAAGTTCTAGGTTGGAAGCAGGACAATTTCTTGGATCTGTCAAATCCTTGTAATCCTTGACAAAAGCTCATAAGTAGTAGGCGTACTTAGAACATAGATCCTAAAACCTAGAACTTCCTTCATTCATCCCTAAGCGCCTCCACCGGATTCGCTCTAGCGGCGCGAAGCGACTGCGTGCTCATCGTCACAAAAGCGAGCAGTCCCACCAGCAACCCTGCCAAGACAAATACGCCTACGCCGAGGTCAATATGGAAGGCGAAGTCTTCCAACCATAGGTTCATGACGTACCAGGCCGAAGGCACGGCCAGGATAAAGGCTATCGCCAGCAGCACGACGAAGTCGCTGGAAAGCAGCTGCATGATCTGACCAGCGCTAGCACCCAGTATTTTGCGAATGCCGATCTCACGCCTGCGCCCTTCTATCATAAAGGCCATCAACCCAAAGAGTCCTAGGCAGGCGACCAGCACTGCCAAGAAACTGAAATAACCTACGATTTTGCCCAGCCGAATCTGGTCTTGGTAAACCTCTTCCAACCTACTGTCGAGGAAGCTATAGCTGAATACTTTTTCGGGAAAATGAGTCTCCCAGGTCGCCTTGAGGCGGTCAATGGTCTGAGGCATATTCTGCGCGTCGACCTGTACCAAAAACTGGGTAAAGCGACCTGTATTGATGTCTAGCATCATTGGTTCGATGGCATTTTCCAGGCTGAGAAAGTGATAATCTTTTACCACGCCTATTACGCTTCCTTCCTTCCCCTCACGGTTGATATGGCGTCCCAGCGCATCTTCTGGGCCTTCCCACCCAAATAGCTGGACAGCCTGCTCATTCAGGATAAAAGCATTGGTATGATCTGTACCAAAGGATTGGTCAAAATCACGGCCTGCGATGACCTCAAGGCCTATGGTAGCGATATAATCGTAGTCCACAGAAGCATTGGCGATATAGATATTGTCCTCTCGGGTAAAGCCTTCTGGGATGACATTATGGTTCACCGCACCCAGTCCAGGCAGGCGTGCCGCCAGCGTAATCGCATTGACGCCTGGCTTGTTGAGCAATGCTTCTTCAAAAGTATTCATCCGCTGCCGTAGGGTACTGTCGACCCCACCGATCAGAGCGAGGTTGAGGTTTTCGGTGAAAACAGGCATCGCGATCATCTGCTCCGTCTGGAAGCCGAGGGGCTTATTTCGCAAATAATCTACCTGCTGATACAAGATCATGCTACAAGCGATCAAGGCAATCGAAAGGAAGAGCTGCATCCCTACCAAGCCCTTGCGCAGAAGTTGCCCTTTATTCACACTTTCAGAGACCGTGCCTTTCAATGACACCACTGCTTTGAAGCGTGAGATGAAGAAAGCGGGATAGCTCCCGGCTAGCAATCCTGTCACCCATACCACTCCTATGGCCCCCCCTATCACTTCCCATTGCAGCAAGTCATAAATGGATAGTTCTTTGCCCGTCAGGTTGTTCAACACAGGCATCAAAAACTGCATCAGCGAAAGCGCCACAAAGAGCGCTACGATACTCAGCAGCAAGGATTCTCCCAAAAACTGACGGATCAACTGGCCCCGCCTAGCGCCGAGGACCTTGCGCATCCCCACCTCCCGGGCACGCTTGAGCGAGCGAGCGGTGGAGAGATTGATGAAATTGATGCAGGCAATGAGGAGGATGATCAGGGCAATGGAAATGAAAATATGGATGGTGCGCATATTGCCATTTTGATCAATCTCTAGCCCCAGATCAGACTGCAAGTGAATGTCCGTCACCTTTTGTAGGTACAAAGTATTGTTGTCTTTGTATACTTCTGGCGTATTTTCCTGAATCCATGCGTTGAGTTCCTCTTCGAGTTTTTTCACCCCTTCAGCCTCCGCTATTTCATCCTTTTTCCAAGCCCCTTCCTTCGCCAGCACATAATGATGAAAGGGGTTAAACAGCCAATTCCGCTTGAGGGTCTCTCCTGTCACTTCGCCGTCTATGGTGTACATATTGGCAAAAGAAGCCAAGACGCGGGGCTTCCAGTGGGAGTTGTGTGGGATGTCTTCCACGACGGCCGTTACTTTAAAGGTCTCTCGGCCTTCCACGAGAAAGGTGCTGCCATAAACATCATTCCTCATTTCCCATCCTTTGCCAAAATACTTCTCTGCCACCTCTCGCGTCAGCACCAGCGAATTGGGCTGTCTCAACGCATTTTCCCCTTCACCGAGGAGGTAATCAAAGGTGAATATTTTCATGATGCCCGAATCCGCAAAAAAGAAATTATCTTCCACAAATGCCTTGTCTGGCGCGGCCTCCAGGCTCATGCCTGCGCTCCGCTCAAACAGCCGTCCCACGGCTTCAAAGCCCTCAAACCCGCCTTCTAAGGCAGGTCCCAGTCGATTGCAGGTCGAGGCGAAGTGCATATCGGCGAAGCCGATATGGGCCGTGATGCGATACATCCGATCCTTCTTCTCGTGATATTGGTCATAGCTGTATTCGTCCTGCACAAAAAGCAGGATGAGCAGGCACGCAGCCATACCAATGCTAAGGCCAGCAATATTGACAAGGCTGAACTTCCGATGTCGGAGCAGGTTGCGCCAAGCGATGATGAGGTGGTTTTTCAGCATGACGGGGGAATGGTTTTAGGTTCAGGGTTCAGGGTTCAGGGTTCAGGGTTGACTCAAAACATTGCTAGAGACTTATCCAACAAGCATACCACCCCATAAGTGACTTATAGTCAACATATTACACATAAACTTAATGGTTTTTTGTCCCAAAATGAGACGATAGGATGTATCAGAGTGGGACAGCAGAAAGGCTTGGGGAAACTTGAAAAACAAGTAAGACAAATTGGGAGGAATCCGTCGATAGGCTATTCAGCCTTTCATTTTGATTTTCATTCCAATCCTACAACATCAGCCACCCCAGGATAAGCCCACCTACAGTGAGGCCTGTAATGATAGCCCTTGAGACCCATTTTCTATCGCGCATCTGCGCCTCCAACTCTTCGTCGGATTCATCATCTGACCAATCGGGGAAGGGCGCATGGTAGAGCCGCTCTGCAAGGGCTGAAGCTTCTTCAAAGTCTTTGGGGCGTACCAATATGATTGGGGTGCCGTCGGTCCCACCTGTGAAATTGACAGGCTTGTCATCGCGGCGGCGAAAAGGAATTTTGGCTTCCTTCAATAGGGCGATAATAGATGCCAACATCTCAGGGTCCTCATCTTGCCAGATGATCATCCAGTCGCCGCCTCTCTCAGCCTCCGCCATCTGCGTCAAAGTATCTAAATGGTACAATGCAGGCGCATGATGGGGGTCTATGTGGAGCGCCTGTTCAAAATCGCGTCGCGCACGGTCCATTTCTCCTTTTTGTCGATAAACGATGCCTCGCTGGACATAGGCATCTATAAGCTCAGCATTATAGCCTATGGCCAAGTTCAATGCCTTGATCGCTCTGTCCAATTGCCCCATAGCTGTGAGGGTTTGCCCTTTGATGAGGTGAGCCATGGCTGACTGGGGCGCATGTCCCAAAAACCGATCAATGGCCATTAGGGCCTTTCCAGATGCTTGTTGAGATTCATAGAGGGAAACGATCCGTCCCAAATGTGCTTCCGCTGTGGGCGACAACTCCAGGCATCTTTCAAGGTCTGAAAGGGCCGATTGGACATCGTTGAGGCCGATATGGCACTCTGCCCGCAAGGCGAAGGCAGCCACCTGATGCGCATCTCTTGCAATCATTTGGTTCAAATCATCTAAGGCGGATTGATATTCGCCATATGATAGCTTCAAATCCGCCAAGTGGGCGATGGCAAAAGGATAGGTCTTGGCTGATTGTCGGAAATCCGCACAGGCGGATTGCAACAAGCCAAAGGCGGCGTAGATCTGCCCGCGGGTTGCCAGCACTTGACCATCGTCAGGAGCAGCTAGCAGGGCTTGGTTGATTTGGGTTAATTGGGCTTGCACATCTTCGGGAAAAGTGGCCCCTCGATGTCCCGTTTCAGGGACTTCACTCATCTGAAAAGGCAGGGCCTTTTCGGTTTGAAGATACGCTTGGGCCACGTCAACCTCCTTGGCCAGCTTGCTGGGAAGGACCGCATGCCAAGGGATGCGGTCTGGGAGCAAGGCGTTATATACTGCCAAGGCGTAGGCATATTCTGACCGTGTGAGCATTTTCCACACCGAAGGGCGATTATTTCTATTTTCCAATACTTGCCCAATGATTACCCCCCATCCCCAAAAGATGGCCGCAATCACCCGCAAGTCATTGTCTTTGATGTCAAAAGCCCGATAGGCTTCTGGGAGCGGCGGCAATTCAAATGTCGACAGGGCTAAGGCCACTGTAGGTGCCACACGGGGCAATTGGTCTATCGCGTTTTCATCTACTGTTAAATAATATTCCTCCTGATAAGTCGTCCAGTTAAATTTTCGTTCGATTAACTTTGCATACCCATCAAATTTGCTCGTGGTCTTTGGAGAAATATATACTTGCTCTGGCTCGATCGGCAGCCGTTCACAGAGAGATCCCACAAACGTCTCGATCGTATCATCTGGAGCTATCCATTCGTCCAGCGTAAGGACAGGCACTGCCTTATCAAAGTATTCCCGCCCGAAGTGGTGGAGCAAGACTTCAAAATAGCCGTCTATCCAGGGTTGAGTTTCGGAGGAGAGGAGGGCCATGAGGGAATTATTAATTGAGCAATTGACTGATTATTGATTACCATACTAGAGCTTTCAGCACTAAATTCTTATTGGTTATGCTGAGGCGCGGATTACCCACAAACCAACACCCAAAAGCCGAAATCCGCGCCAGCTTGCTTTTGCAAGCTGCAAAGAATCGCATGATAAATAATGCGCTGGGCCGGATTTCCAGATAGTGGACTGGCTCTTTGCGTAATCCGGCCCACTGCCAAAAACAGCTAAGCATTTCGTGCCGAAGGCACTAGCCCGCTATGCATTCTTTAGTGCTTCTGCCTTTTGGTAGTACAGTTGGGCGTTTTGGGGTTGGTTGATGCCTTCGTAAATGATTCCCATATTATTAAATACTTCTGTAAGGTGATGATCATATAAAGGCCTATTTTTCTTAAAAATATCAATCGCTTCTAAAAAATAGTTTAAAGCATTTTTCACATCGCCTAAATTGGCATTTGCAATCGCAATATTGTTAAGAGAAACCCCAATTCTAGGATCATCTTGAGGAAGGTATGCTTGTCGCAATTCAAGTGTTTTCTGATAATTAATTAACGCTTGATCGTATGCTTCCTTTAGCCAATATGCATTCCCTGTTTTTTCATAAAATTGTGTCAATATTTTAGAGCTACTGATTCCTTTTTCCTCCGCATATGCTAATCCCCATTTCGCATATTTTAAAGCAGATTCCCCATCTCTTTTATCAATAAATGCATTTGCAAGCCTATGATATAGGTCCAACAGTTGGATGTTATCCCTTGATTTATTCTGCTGAAACAATTCAATCGCTTGTGCTAAATGAGCAATTCCTGCATCTATTTCCCCTGTTTCAAGTGCCCATATACCTTTTAAGTGAAGTTGATTTTCGTCAACTGGATAATACGCACCAAATTCTGCAAATAAGCCTTTCGCCTTATCATATTCCTTGCTAGATGTATATCCTGTAATTAAAGGAAGGGCTATATTTCTAGCTATTTGTTCCTCTGGAAAACCTGCATTTTTAGCTTCTAACAACTGTTTTTCTAATAAGGCAATTTTTAAATTAATTGCCTCTGCATCTTGGAAACCTTGTATCGAGTCAAAGAAAAAGGAATAAGTTTCCCCTTCTGCCTCCCCATCCATGTACACTGTCGTCAATGCCCGCTGGGAAAACAAATCTGCCGCTTGATTGGCTACCAACGAAAGGTGCTGTTGGTTTACCCAAAAGATAATGGGAATCCCCAATTCTTGGAGGAATTCTCGCGCAAAATTGAGTTGCAGCAAGATGTCATTGCCAGCAGTGAGGAGGATACGGTCTATGTTGTTGACGATCAAGCCGTGGACGGGCTGATGAACTGCGATGAATTGCCTGAATTGTTCGGGAAGGCTGAAGTCTGAGGTTTCTTCTATGTTAAAAATATAGACATTCTTTTGATAGGCTGCTGCACGTTCAACTAAGTCCCTATTAGCCAATAAGGTGGTAGCCCAGTTTTTTGAAGAAGCAAAAAGGTAGCCTCCACTAGTAGACCTTTTAAGGAATGATTCTAAGCGGTTGATCCCTTCAAAAATAGTAGATTCACTCATTCTTCGAGCTTTTTCCTTTCAATCAAAATATCCCTCACAATAGGATGTACATCACACCATCCTTCTCCATTGTATCCCAGGATCGTGAGATTTTGGCGAAGGTCCATCACGATTTCCGTATTTTCGGGCTTTTTGTCCTCACTTTTCACCAATTTTACCAATGCATCATAATAATCCTTTACGGGAATTTTCACTACCCCATTATCTATCCGATCTGCAATGGTATTGTCGTATTCTTTCTTTAGGCGGAGATAGGCACGTCGATAATCTTCTTCTGTGATTTTTTCTCTTTCAAAAATTCGTGCATTTACAGCAGCTTCTTTAATTAAAAGAAATAAATCTCGAAGGCAACCCCCGCTATTGCCAATCATTTTTTCCAGTAATTCAGGCTTTTCCCATAACCTTTTTTCCATCCGCCTAAATACAATTTGACGCATGATTTCTCTTCCTCTTTCATCCTTTCCTCCTTCTTTCTTATTAATAGGAATCATAGGCAGTTCATAACTACCGCCAGAAAAATATCTCGCAATAGTTGTATATAACATATTATAAACCAGCGCAATAGGAAAAGTGAAAATAATATGGATGTTGAGTTGGGTAAGTTGGTGGGAATAGTTATAAAACAAATCTTTGGATCGTTCCAAAGGAATTTTATCCAGATCTTCGATAATAATCAATAGACCGATCTTTTCAGTCTGGATCAATTGACTTTGTATCTCCTGTATCAGGCTGTTACAGTGGAATGTCAATTCAGAGAGTTTGGGTTCTATATTTCGAGTGAGGACTACCTTTAATGATTTACTCGCCTTGGCAGAAGCTTTGAGTCTTGAAAAAAAATCAAAGAGAGCTGGAATGCCAACACTTGCCTTAGCACCTACTTCCAAATCTGTCGCTACATATTTATCTCGAATTTCAGTGATTTCTTCTGAAGCCAGCCATTTCTGGATACTTTCAAGGTATTCTTTACTAATAGTTAGGCCTTTTTCCTTAACAAAGCCAAAAAGGCGTTCCATCGTGACAATAAATAGTTCTATATAATGCAGGCTGACAGGGTCTAGCTCATCTTGGACAGAAAAATTTAAAATATAGAAATCATCTTGAAGATTCGCTTGCAGGCGGTTGAGTTCTGTACTTTTTCCACACCCTTTATATCCAGCAAACAAAATATGTTGATGAGAATGAATGTTTTCCCTCAGTAGCATTTCTACACACTCAGTTGGCCTTTCATCTCCTCTGGCTTCTGATGTATTCACAAAATACCCAGGGATTTCATCCACCTGCAAAGGCTTTAGGCTAAATGCCTCATATATATCTCGAAGGGTCGTTGCTTTCTTCATAAATCAAGTATTCTCCCAAATTTAGCCATTTATCCCTCAACCATTTAACATTTTCTCTTATTTTTGCCCGCATGTCTCAAAAACCAGCTTTGCCCAAGGGCACACGTGATTTTGGGCCGGAGGTGATGCTTCGGCGCGAATATATCCTCGAAACGATCCGTACCGTCTTTCGGAAATATGGCTATCAGCCCATAGAGACCCCAGCCATCGAACGGCTGGACGTCCTGACGGGAAAGTACGGGGAAGAAGGCGACCGCCTTATCTTCAAAATCCTGAATTCGGGTGACTTTCTCCGCAAGGCGCGTGACCTCGAAGACTACCGTAAACTCACACCCCAAATATCCGAAAAAGCCCTGCGTTATGATCTCACGGTGCCTTTTGCCCGATTTGTGGTCATGAATCAAAACGACTTGACGTTTCCCTTCAAGCGTTATCAGATCCAACCCGTATGGCGAGGCGATCGCCCAGGCAAAGGTCGCTATCGCGAGTTTTATCAGTGTGATGCCGATGTCGTAGGCTCGGATTCTTTGCTCTCAGAAGCGGAGTTTCTGGCAATCTATGATGAAGTGCTAGCAGGCCTTGGGCTTAAAGACTTTAGCATTCGCATATCTAATCGCAAGGTCCTGAGTGGCTACGCCGAAGTAGTAGGTCAGCAGGACAAATTTCAAGACCTGTGTACGGCAATCGATAAATTGGATAAAGTTGGTACTGAAGGCGTAAAGAAAGAGCTGATGGATCGCGGATTTGAGGAAAGTGTGGCAGATCGCGTCTTGGAGATGATCAGTTTTGAGGGGAATAATGAAGAAACCCTGGCCTATTTGGGAGAGGTGTTTGCCGATTCGGAAATAGGGCAAAAAGGCCTTGCAGAACTTGCAGAAGTCTTTTCCCTCCACAAACACCTCGGCAGTTTTGGCGGAAAAATAGAATTTGATCCTACCCTGGCCCGTGGCCTGAATTATTATACAGGTGCGATCTTCGAAGTGGTGACACACGAAGTCAAGATGGGTTCCATCTGTGGCGGAGGTCGTTATGACGACTTGACAGGCGTTTTTGGACGTCCTGGACTCTCTGGCGTAGGCATCAGCTTCGGCGTAGACAGGATCTACGATGTTATGGAGGAGTTGGGATTATTTGGCGAAATGGCCTATGCAGGCACACAGGTCCTTCTGATCAATTTCGGCGAAGAAACCCTCTCCCCTGCCCTCAACGCACTCTATCAGCTGCGTACTGCTGGCATCTCCGCCGAGCTTTATCCCGACGCCGCCAAGCTCAAGAAGCAATTTGGCTACGCCGATAAGAAGCACATCCCTTATACCTTGATGATCGGGAAAGAGGAAGTCGAGACAGGGATTTTTAAGCTAAAAAATATGCAGAGCGGTGAGCAGCAGGGACTTTCGCTGGATGAAGCGTTGGAGACTATACAGGCCTGAAGGCCGTGATTGCCAGTCCATTACCGTAGGGTCACGATATATCGTGACCCTACGGTAATGGGCTAGAAGCGAGCGATCTCGCAATGAGAACATCCTCCATCGTACTGGCCGCCACATTTGAAGAAGTGTGAGGTTGAGTGTGAGAGTGAAGATGCCTTTTAGTCTTAAAGCGAGTCTTCGAGCGATCCCGCAGTGAGGAGCTTCGCGACGAACGATCTCGCAGTGAGGGCTGAGTCTTCGAAGCCCGAACGGTCTCTACCCCGCTAATTCCCTATACTTTGTTTCGTCTGTTTTTTCGCCAAGGGTCTCGACGACTCTGAGGTGGGTTTCTCGGACGCCTTTGAGGTCGTCTGCCTCATAGGCGCTAGTGAGTTCGAGGAAGAGGCGATGCGCCACTTTGCGATCGGCTTCTTGGAGGTAGCGGTCAGGATGGCAGAGCTGCGCAGCTGTCTTATAGTGGTTGCGCAGGCTGAGCTGGCGGGCTTCTTCTGCCAAGCGCTGGCGTAGCTCATCGATCTGCTGCTGCTGGGTCAGCAGCTCTTGGATGGCTTCAGCCAGAACTTCCAAAACGCCTTTTTGGACAGTAGAGAGGTTCCCTTTTTCCCACAGGCACTCCAATACAGGCAATACCTCAGCCCGATGGTGATGGGCCAGGCTATTGAAACTGGCAAAGGGCACAAAGCGAATTCCGTATTCGATCTCTGCCTCCATCCAAACGGGCAATCGTTTAAAGTCAATGCGCTGAGCCGCTGAACAGAGCCCTTCTCCATTGACCAGATCAAATACCTGTTGCGGGTCTAAGCCCAAATCAGCGGAAAGCTGCCACGTATCCAAGCTATAGGTGTAAAACCTGCCCGTCACTGACTTATGAAGGTCCAGCGGCGTCACGGGTGTCTCCCCTTTATCCTCAAACTTCAATACGCGATCCCTCAACCTTTTCCCCTGATAATACCCAAAGAGTGATAGAAGTTGCTGGTCCTCAGGTCGTTGATGCAGGGCAAATGCGAGGAAAGACTCTTTGCTGAGCCAAAGGTGGGGCACCTTGTGACCGTTGAGTTGCTGGCGGAATTTGGGATTAGGGTGAAGCAAAATAGCGCGTTCGCAGCGCTCAGGGGAAGGAAATCGAAGGAACGTATAAAATTCATCCACAGAAAACACAAATGCTTCAGGCGCTTGTAAGTGACTAAAGATTTGTTGGTAAATGCCCCCTGGTGGGCGTTTTTTCTGTGGGTGAAGACTCATAGAAGAATTACTGATTGATTAATTGATAGATTATTGATTGAGAGGTGTCTATAATTTACTGATTTTCAATCATTTAATCACAAATGGTCAATTAATAATCAGTCAATTAATAATTCTTTTAGCTTGGAAAAACATTCCCATTTATCAAAATAATGTCTTTTTTTCGAGAAAGACCAGAAGACAGGAAAGATTTTTGGGTGGAATTTTTATTTGCCTAACTGAATTGGAACAAAGTATAATTTTTTAAGAGTTATTTCTCTTTCTTTTTGACTCTATCCTAATAGTCCCTGGTTTTGTGGTTATCTCAGTAAATGATGGGTTAAGTGTTTTAATTTTTTGAAACAAATCCTCCAGTCGGTCTAAAAAATCTGTTAACTCATCTAGGGTTTCTCTCACATCATCATGACTAAATGCCAAGGTCAAGCGTTTTATCCTAAGGATACTTTGATAAATTTCGTCGGGAGTGATCCCTTTCCAGGACTTAAAATAATCCAATAATTTTTGGCGATGTTCAGGCCTTATTAACTCCAGTGTGGTCTCGAAACTTACAAAAAAATCCACCAAATAAGTCATAAGCACTACCGGAGGCTGAGTAGGGGACTCGACACTAAATTTCCACAGATTTCCATTCAAATAGGATGCCGTTTGCTCAGCTAACCTTGACAAAGGAATAGATACACTTTGGTCTTTTATCTGAATCTTTTTGGAGTAAATCCTTTCCATTATTTGGACTGATGCTTCTTGTATCTGATTAAGGTCGGCAAGCATTTTTTCAAATAGTGTCAAGAGATTGTCATTCGCCGAGATACTCACGCAAGGAGGAATATAATTGGGGTCTAATTGATCAAAACTGTCTCCATCTTTATTCATTTTCCCTATGATCAGCGTAAATGGGTCACTACTAGGCATCCTATTCTTAACTGCCATCACACCAAGTGTATAGGTAGGAATGACAAAGGGAGGACGAGTTCTACTCTCAGATGGGTCTGGATTGCCTATTGCTATGCGATCATACGGGTTCACTTTTAAGTAAACATACAAGGTTTGAGCCGCCTTAATTTCGTCTGTATTTAAGTCAATAATGTCTTCCACCTTATATGCTGGGAGAATATCAATTTGCCATCCTCCTTGAGTGACGGCCTTACACCGTTTAAGTGACAATTTGCTCAGGGAAGAATCCCAACTCAGGTCAAAACTTGATTTCCCATAATCATCTACTACTAATCCATACTTATGCTGATGAAGTGAAAGGGCCGCATTGGCAGCCAGTAACTCAAGAAATGCATTCTCTGTTTGTTGGAAATGAGTTTGATTGACTTTCATTCCATCAACCCAATTCACGAGCAAATTTTGTGTATCTATTGATCTCATGTTATGATTCCTTAAGTGCGTTTTCTTTTAATTATTATTCCAGAGTTCTTTTTAGGCATATAGGATGCAGGCAGGATATGGCGTTCTGCATAGATTACTTGGCTTTTTTCGATCCCATTGTCTACTAAACTTCTAGTGAAATTTAAGTATTGACGGTTATTGACATTCGTAGTTGGTAATGTATAAAAAAGCCACCCTATCTTTTTACCCGCTGAATCTTTTTCTAGGTTTTTAATGGGGCGAAGTTTTCTTGCAGGAGCGGAATTATAATCCATCAACCAGACTTGAAAAACGTCTCCAAGCGGTTTTTCTATCGCAACTTGCAAATTGTCAGTGATAATATGGCGGCTGTCATGCCCTTCTGTTTGAAAAATCCTAGACAACTGGAAACTCATCCGCTGAGACGGCAAATCGCTGAAGTCTTGTCGCCCAGCTAGCGGATCAAACAACCAGTAATCATACTGAGGTTGGGGAACGGCATTCCAAAGATCATAGGCTTTCAACATCAGCCAGGGCACAGGAACCAGAAAACAATTCAAGGTAAATGCCCTATGCACTTCTTGGGTATCCGCTCCATTAAACATCAACATAAATCCTAATCCTCCTATACAAGCTACAGTTATCGTAAACAATAATTCATTTAGAAACCCCTCCCTTTGGCTCCATCTGTACTTTTTCAACATACGCCATACATGAAGTGCCCCTGCTCCTATCATCAGAATTACACATATAAAAAACCAGATTCCACCTGATTCTTGCATATTTCCATAGCCTATCAACCCTATGATGACGCCCATCATAAATGCAAGGAAGAAATACTTAATATTATTGAATATCTTATACTTCTTATTTTCTCTCAATCGAACACTCAGCCAAATGATACAGCCAACGGCTATTAATATCAGAAGAAATATTAGAAAATAATCTCCTGAATCGAACTCATAGTTTTTTCCTATTCTCTTAAATATTCCCTTCATTAGGTTTATGAATTAAGGGTAGTAGTGTATCCCAAAATAGAATACGCCAGCTCTGGGGATGACGAAGATAATACCCACAAAGCGTCCTCTTTATTAACGATTCCCTTAGGCTTAGATAGCCCTGATTGGGGTTCATCACCTTTCACAAAAGCCACAACTTCGATGTCGGACTCTAGGGGCAAAAAATACTCCAGCAAGAATTCTAATAGTATTTTTTGTTCACCCCCTTCTAAAAAGGAATTCAAACGAATCAATGACAAAGGCCCTACCTGGATTTGAAATCGGTAAAGCTCTGGGGAAAAAGATGCGCCAAGAACGAAGTTTACGCCAAGAGAACCCTCACCCAAGGGAATGCCCAGATAATCTGGGACGGGCAGCTCTTTGGGGGATTGCCTCTCTATATGTATCGGCACCTCAAATATCCTAGATAAACAAGCGCTGGCCTTTTCTATGTCTCCTCTGAGTTTATAAATTAAGGGTAAGTATGGGATAAAGTTGATAAGTTCTTTGGGGAGTTTTTCTTTATCGAATGGAAACTGCTCAGCTAAGTGAGCCCCAATTTGGGACATCATTTCCCGCTCAAATAACTCTATCAGTATTTTTAAATAATAAAAACTATCCTCGAATGGGCGAAAAAATTGCCGCGCCATTTGGGTCTCCCTTTGCCTTCTCTTGGAGGTAGTAAGCATATCAGAGAGCCTTTTTTCTTTTTTCTTCTCTCGGGGTTGATGAAAAACAGCCTCTGGGAGCATATCGTAGAAACCTTCCCGCGTCAAATCAAGCCTCAATTTAAAGGAACCATTTTGAGGGTCTAAAAATACACCAAATACATCTTTGGCATATCGACGACTAAATAGCCCAATGGGATGAAGCTCTATATCTTCTAAGGTAAGGGAAGTCTCTTCATTTGCGAAAAGGTAGGTAAAGTTTTGAATCAGTTCAACTGCTATCACCTCTCCTTTTACATCAAAAGGAAGGTCATTGATTACTTTTCGAACGCTCTTTTCTAGCTCTTTTACCTCTTCTTCATTCATATTATGACTTCGAATGAATAGTTACTTGTATTGGACATATCCCTGTAGACTTGGTGTTGAGTTCTACTTCTAACTTTCTTCTTTTTTCTTCCCACCAAATTACCTGCCTTTCTCTTTTAGGCATATTCGCGAGCCATCTTTGCTTTTTTTCATCATCCCATTCAGAATTGAAAGATTCCAGATCCTCCTCCGTAAGGTCTGAAGCAATTAGCTCCACCTCAATTGTCCGGATATACCCTTCCTTGGGATTTGTAGCAATCTTTACTCCCTTACTAGTGCGGACTTTATGAAGTCGTTTTCCCAGTTCTTCTTTGCAAACAGCGCGAATGTCTGCTTGGGTGACAATCCGATCTCTTGTAATGAATGATCTATTGAATGAGTTTTTCAGTGTGGCTACCTCTTTTTCCTCAGAGACAGCATCCCTTCCTCCTTGCGGAGATAAAAGCAGCTGAATTCTCTGTTCATTTATCTCTGGAAAAGTGCTTGCTTCTATTTCCCAGGCATTGACATCTAAATGATTTACTGCTGCCCCCGCTGTATTCCAAAATTTGATCGAAATATATTTACCGCTCTCTTCACTATGCAGTGAAAGATAGGGAATCCCATTTTGGAGAGATGGTTCCTTAGGAAGGCTGAGTCGAATTTGGTTGATATTATTCTTAAGTTCATCTACCTCAGAACTCGAGAGTTTACCCATTGCAGAAAATGATTTAACTTCATCATCTAATAGCCGTCCTACACTTGAAAGAAGGCTTGCAGCATTTCTTTCATCAAACCTATTGATGCCTCCGTTCCGAATGGTATAAGTTCCTGCTTCATATACATTGAAATCATCAAGTGCCTTTGAGGAATAAGACAATCCCGAGTCGCTTTTTACTTCCTGTATATCCAAAAAGAAGCCAGGAGCATCTAAGGGCAATAACTGGATTGCCTGATTTTGTAAAAGCTTAACTTCATGAAGACGCCTGTTAATCGTAGGAAAACAATTAGGTCTTAACTTCATTTGCGTCAGTCTTTTCATGGGAAATGCGCCTGGTGCTTTGATATTTATCCAAAAGCATGTTTTTTCATTATCAAAAACATGCTCCCCGAATGCATCTGCAATAACTTGCGGGAGGGCTGCATCCCCAATAGTAGAAAATGGGCTAAGGGTAACAAAAGAAGGCGCATAAAACTCAAGGACTTGGTGTTCAATTCTTTTGTTAACTTTCAAATTAGTTTCCCAATTAGTAAGGTCATCAAAAGATTCAGCCAGATTATATCCGATGGTAGGATGAAGCGTATCATTCCCCACAGACCACTTTCCAGATGCCAAGAGTTGGACAAGTTCTTTTTTCTCGGCAGCAGAGACATCATATTCTGGCCAGTCAAAAAATAAGCGAAAATTGTTCAGTGAACTGATTTCATCAGGGGCTGAAAAACCTAGCCATATTTCAGAAGGAGGAATTGCATGTATAGCGTTATCACGGGACAGCGTCTCCTTATTGCCTTCCCAGTCTACTTCAAATAAGCCCCCCTGAACTACCATATAAGTGAGCTGAATATTCCATATGGGAAGACTTGCCGCTGGGGAGAAGTAAATATCTTTCCTTATCTCAAGGTCAAGCTCTGGATTATATGAAGTCTTAGAAACAAAAAACTGATTTTCTGTCGATACAAGTCCTTCTGCTTCTGAAGGTTCTACAAATGCAATGGTGTGAGCTGGTTTAGGTCCTGTAAAGGTATCTGGGGTGAGCATATTGGCAAGGCGTGCCAATATCCGAGCCTCTGCATTTCGTAAATCTTCTCCAAGACGCTCCAACTCTACAGCACATACTTCTCCTAGCATTTGTACTAAAGGATCTAAGGGGTTAGCTCCTTTTGCCTGTTTCCGCCAAAGGTCCAGCGCTGTTGATAATATCCTTTGCTTTATTTCCTCACGGTTCCAGTTATTGGGAGGGATCATGAATTTTCATAGAATTGAAGGGTAAAAGCTAATCCAGAGAAAGCGGACTAAAATAGAGTTGTTCATGAAAGAAAAAATCAAGTTTAGTTCCTTTGATTTTTCCAGTGATATTAATATTGATAAACCGCTTCATACGGTTGTATACTTTAGGCTCATCGGTTATTTTGTCGTTAAACTCTTCTGGTTTTTGATGATTTGCTTTTACCCTTACATTTTGTAATCGGGTTTCGTACTTATCAATCGAGTCTTTGATGGAAGTTTCAATATCTCCCCTCCAATTATCTTCTTGATCTTTTTTCAATAGCTTAAAATCATCTTCCCATATTTCACAACCGAACGCGGGGTCAAATTTTTTTTCCCCTAGTTGGGTAGCAATGATGAGCTTTAGGTGCTGACCGATAGACACCTCAAGATCACATTTGGCAGATTTCCGGGGATCCCATATATCATTTGGGGAAAAAGGTAAATTATAATAGTCTCCGTCCATCTGATCAGTTCAATTTAACCATGGGAGCCTCCACAGTAGTCATAGCGCCACCTTTGACAGCCATATTCGCCTTAGCTTCTACAGTGGTATTCGTCGAATTCAATTTCCCTTCTGCGGGACTTAGTTCTATTGTGCTTTGCTGAACAGAGAGCTTGATACTGCTTTGCCCATCTACGGTGGCATCTTTCGCAGAAGCTTTCAGTGCTTCTTCAGCAGAGACGGTAATATTTTTACCATTTACTTTGATCTCAGGGCTATTCAAGGTGAAACTATCGCTGGCATCAACAGTCATCTCTTTTGATGTGATAACCAACTTATTCATAGAATGAATCGTCACAAGGCCCCCCTCCCCTATCGTCATCGTAATTTTATTTTCTCCAGCCTTGTTTAAAATGCTTATTTCCTCCTCTCCAGCAGTGTCTTTTAAGGTAATTTCGTTACCGCTTTTGGTTTTAATGGCTTTAATATTATTGTCACCATCTGCCCAAGAATCGCTTGGTTTTGCTTTACCATGGTAAGCACTCCCCATAATAAAGGGACGGTCTGGGTCATTATATTCAAACCCAATCATCACTTCATCTTCAATTTCAGGCATAATGAAAAAACCACCTGATTTCCCTCCATGGCCACTTACCACCCTTATCCAGGGAGTTGTTTCGCCTTTCTCTTGCCATTGAAGTTGTACTTTTGCACGTCCCAAACCATCAGGGTCATGATTTTCTTTAACAGTCCCTAATTGAGGTTCACACTGTGGAGGTAGTACATGGGGATTCTGAAGTGGCAAAACCGCTTCATTAGGCATAGCTTGAAAGTGGTTTTGATAGTTGCCATCCCCATCTATGAGATGACTAATATGTGTGATGACATATTTGCCAAAATTTTCTGTAGCTTTTTTTTCGTTCAGGCCTGTCAGTTCTATTGATTTTCCGACTGTCAGTCCTATATGATCACTGATCCCAGAGACGCCCACCATCTCATTCGACTTATAGGTTTTCTCCCTCATGATTGCTTCCTCTAACTCCCCCTTTTCCTGAATGGGAAGACGCAAAGGAGAAACTGGCGTCTGCTTATACAAGGTATTAGACTCATCTAATAAGAATGAGCCGTATTTAGGTTCGAGGCCTTCTGGTTTTTGACTAGCAGCAGATACCCTAAAAGTTTCATTTTTTTCATAATTATAGGCAATTCGATCAAATGAAGCAGGGGTTAATTTTATGCCAAAATCCAGCTGGAAGAGTTCTTTACCTAAATGAAGCTTTATGGGCTTTTCAGATTTTCTTTTCCCAAAACACAATTTTGCTCCATCATAGTAAAACCACTCTCCATATGTAGCGGCAATCCTAGAAATGAAATGGAAATTGGATTCTTGGTATTGCACCAAATATGGAACAGGCTTCGTGAACCGAGGAGAAACATCAAATTCTAGCAAGTTTTGGGGATACTCTCCAAGAATCTCCTTCACCGTAGCGCTAATAGCCTTTTCTGAAAAGGATTTACACCCTTTACCATCATCCAGTAGGATGGTAGGGCTGTATCCTGAAAAAACAATATCGATCCCTTTTCCGTGCTGTCTCACCAAGGATATGTCAGTGACGATTCCTCTAAATTCATTTGGGGCAGATTTTTGAGATTTGAGATGTGTCTTAATGGTTACCCGAAGAAGCTTCCCGATAAAATCCTTCGACTTCTCAATCAGGGTACCTTCTTTTTCTTCTATGGCTCTACTGGGTATTTGAAGTTTAAAGCTGTGATGCCAGCCCATTTGTTGGGTAATAGTAAGACGGGAGAAAGGTGATAGTATGTCACCACCTTTTCCCATTTCAATTTGTACTTGAGCTTTTTTTGGCACTTTGTACGGATTTTAGTGAAACATTAGATAGGCCAATCATTCTCGAGAGAACCATCACCCATTTCAATAGTCTTCGCAGAAAACACCATACTCATGTTCATAGGGTTATCCCCTATAGCGTCAATAGATTCCGTGTAGCTAATGAGGTAGGCATCCGTAAAGATCAATTCACGCATGACAGCTTCATCATCGCGTTTGAAGTATTTGATACTCCCAGACTTCATCATGTATGGGCTTACCATCCACTCAAAGAAAGAATTGTTGCTTGTGGACTCTATTTCGATATGGATCGTTCCGCCTTTCACATCGCTGGAAGGGCGGCCTGTAGCATCTACAGAACGTTGCAGTTGGAAACTCGCATGAAGGACTCGGTGCGTCCCATCAAGCTCTAGGTCGGCTCTAAATGACATGGTTTATTAATTAAAGGGTTAAAAAATGTTTGCTTATTTATTGATTTTGTTCGTATTCCGCTTTCCATTCCGGGGAATCTAAATCCATTCCCTTGGTTCCTTCCATAGATATGACAAATGTCCTGGCGCAGAAATAAGGGACTAGGTACACTTGTAGATCAACACGGTCTTTTTCTCCTTTTAGCTTATCAAATTTGAGAATCCTAAAATCTTCAATCAGTTTTCCTGGGCCTTTATTGTCATCTAAGAACTTCACAATCTGGCCGCGAATGTCCTTAAGCATTTTAGTATTGATATTTTCAAAGGCACGTCTATTGAGGAAATCCATCAGCGTCTTGGTCATGTGGTCAAATACTTGGACTACTGAATAGGTTTGCAGGCCTAAATTATCCCCATTAAATAGGGTCTTCGCTGAGAAAGCCATAACTTTGCCATATTCATTGACCATAGGGACAAGGTTGAGACGCTCAAGGTCAGATATTTCGCTTTTCTTAAGCGGGAAATTTACGCCATCTGCCTCGTTGATGCCTCCAAACTTTTTCCCCGCACGAGGTTGAGCAATGACCACTTTTTGATCGTACAGGCGCCCTGCTAAGGCTGCTGACCCTGGCACAAAAACATGCTCTTCTTCTCCCAGCTCCTCCGCTTTTTCTCTCCCCACCAACCAATTGCAAGTCATAATGACATGGGATCGGTGAATCTCTCCTCCAGCAAGGTTGGCTTCTTCAAACTGCTGCATCACCGTATCTGGGTCTTCGTAGTTCTCAAAGTCTGTGATCAGCATCACTTTATGCTGATGGGCAATCTTTGCCCATTTTTCTACCACAGCGTTTGAGCCAAGGTATCCCGGAATGACCAAGAATGAATAATTATCTCTAAGGTCGAGGCGGTCATAGTTTTCGGTAAACTCCTGCTCAATGCCATCAATAAATAGCGGATTGTCCAAATCGGTCAACTGTTCCAAATCTGCATTGACAATCGACAGATTTTTTATTTTTGAAGATTCAGAATTAGCAAAAAAGGCCGCTGTTGCTCTATAGGCCTGTTCTAACTCACGGGTTCTTTCCAGTGCAATGCTTTGGTTTTTAGACAAAACTTGGCCTGCCTCATCCGCCTTGGTTTCTGCACTACCAATCATTTCTGAGACATCTTCCGAAGAACTCAACAGATCGTGAAACAACTGAAGCCGGTTCAGCAAGGCAGCTCGATCATCTTTTTTGGAATCTTGGGTCATGAAAATCCGGCGGGAGGTTTTCTTCGAAGGATCCAAATTTCGCGCACCGTTAACGGATGTAGCAAGTATTCCAAAACCTCCAAAACGCTGGAGCTCTTTTACGTGTGAAGCAAAGTTTTCTTTTTCTTTAAGCTTTTCTTGTGATATTAATTTATCTTTTTCTTCCATGAATTAAGCGAAGTAATAGGGTGATAGGGTACTGACAGTAAGTATCTTAAGTATTAGAATCTTCCAAGTCTGCGATCATGCTTTTCAAGGAAGCCAAATATGCCTGCTTTGCAGCGGGATCTTTCAGCAATTTGAGCAATTGTTTATTTGACTTCAATACCTTGGCAAATTCCATGTATTCATCTTGCTTGGCTTGGAGGTCATTCAAAAATGCACTTTGCTTCGTAATGCCCTTTTTCCCAAAATCGCCAACCGTTGAGAAATGAAGCGTCTCCGATTCCGATCCTCCATCTTCAGTCTCAAATTCCACCTCCACATTTGGCTCAAAATGCTTAAACACTTGGTCCATATTGGTGAGTCCTTCGACAACTTCAGGCATAGGAGCCTGTTCATCGGTAAACTTATTAGCTAGAAGTGTTTTATTTTTTGAGAGGAGGGATATTGCCTCACTTGCTTCTTGTGGCTTCTCCTGGCCACCAATTCCATATTCTGACATAGTAGTATGTTACTTTTGGGGTTATTAGTTCTGGTTGAATCAATTTATATTCCTAGCCTAAATTACAATAGTAATTTTAGATATTCAAGTCTTTGTGAATTTAAAATTTCCAATCTAGGCTATTATCCTCACCCACTTCAATTCGCAAAGTAGAACCAGGTTTTACTCGCCCATCAATAATCATTTTGGAGATGGGTTTTCGAAGCTGCGACCGCAATTCTCCCAACAAAGGTCGTGCGCCGAAACGCGCATTAAAGCCATCATAGGCAATTTTAGCCTTTGCTTCTTCCGTTAAGGTCAACGTAATTTTTTGGTCAGCTAATAACTTTACTAGCTTCCTTAGATGAATGTCAAATATTTTGACAATGTTCTCTTTTGTAATTGGCGCAAATGGAACCACTTCGGTAATTCGGCCCAAGAATTCGGGGCGGAAATAAGATTCCATAATTGATTTCAAGTCATTGCTATTGGGAAGGCTCCCGCCTTCAAATCTCTTGACGATCTCCTCGCTTCCTATATTGGAGGTAAATAGGATGATGGCGTTTGAAAAATCTCCTACTTTGCCCAATCTATCCGTAAGGCTTCCCTCATCCAATAATTGAAGAAAAATATCAAACACAGAAGGGTGGGCTTTCTCTATTTCATCAAATAATACAACGGAATAAGGTTTGGAGCGGATTTTATTGACAAGCACCCCACCCTCTTTATACCCCACATACCCAGAAGGTGCCCCCAATAAGGTAGCAGATGAATGCTCCTCTTTGAACTCGGACATATCGAAACGCATAAGGGTGCTTTCATCATCAAAGAGATAGGAGGCAATGGCTTTGGCGAGTTCGGTCTTTCCTGTTCCAGTAGGACCTGATAGAAAGAATGAGCCAATGGGAAGCCCAGGCTTATTCAGTCCTGATCGCGAAATCTGGATAGCATCTACGATAGCTTCTATCGCATGATCTTGCCCGATTACTCTTTTCTTGAGGGTAGCCCCCATATGAAGGAGTTTTTCCTTTTCCTCTGTTTGAATTTTCCCAATCGGAATGCCCGTCTTATAAGAGATCATAGCAGCTATGTCTTCTGCCTCTACTGTCTCTTTATGATCCGTCGCAAGCACCTTCAGTTTCTCAATCCGATCATCCAAAGTGGCAGATAAACTAGCTGAATCATCTATTTCGGCTTTATCTGTGTTTTCAAGTCGTCCTAACAAAATTGGACTAAGTCGATGGTTCATTTGCCTTTCAAACCATTTCAATTCAGCTAAAAATGCCGCTGGGTCAAAGTCTTCTTCTTTTTCTTTTAACGCTTTCAGTTCTGCTTCTAGTGCCGCCAATTCTGGGAGCGCATTTTCTGACGAAAGTTTATATGCCGCCATCGTCCGATCCACCAAATCAATAGCCGTATCAGGAAGGCTCCTTTCTTTCAGATACCGTTTGGCCAAATGAACAGCCATTTTATAGGCAGCTTCTTCTACCTGGATACCGTGATGTTCCTGATAGCGTGGCAGAAGGGTAGCCACCATCCGACAGGCCGTTTCCTCATCTGGCTCGTGAACATCAAGTCGCTCAAATCTCCTAGCCAAAGCCTCATCTGGCTCTATAAATCCTCTGAATTCTTCTGTGGTCGTCGCACCTATAACGGTGATTTCCCCTCTGCCAAGTTCTGGTTTTAGCAGGTTGGCAGCGCCGCTAAGAGAGGCTTGAGGATCTAGCAAGACATGAATCTCATCAATAAATAAGATTCCTTTTTCAAATTGCTTTACCTCTTTTAATATGGCCTTCAGTCGATCCTCTAGCTCTCCTTTATAGGAAGCTCCTGCTATCAAGGCGCCTAGGTCTATCTCGAAAATCCTTGCATTCCCAAGGCTGCCTGATGTCTTCCCCGCTACTATGTATCGGGCAAAACCATCAACCAGAGCCGTTTTACCTACCCCTGGCTCACCTACCAACAGCACATTGGGTTTAGAACGCCGCCCCAAAATTTCGGCCATATTGCGGACCTCTCCTTCTCTGCCAATTATAGGATCAAGGTTTTCCTCTGAGGCGAGGGCTGTTTTGTCAATACAATATTGTAGCAGGGCACGAGAACTGGTGCTTGAGCCTGGGGAGTCATTTGATGAGGGGGCTGAAGCGGTCGTTTGAGGGGAAATGGCATCTGCTATTTCTACCTCTTTCAGCGCAGCTTCTAGGACTTCATTCTCTGTAAGGATAAAAGTTTTGAGCTGATCTTCTGAAAACCCCACATTAGGTTTACACAGTGCCACCAAAACACAAAGGGGATTGACTTCTTCTAGGGAAAGCTTGATTCTAACCACATCTGCAACTTCCATTACCTTCAATACCACATCATCCCCGCTAGGTGTCCCACTCATTTGGGCAAACTTCGGATATTCTGAAATGAAATAATCTGCCCATTCCTGCAAATCGTATATATCTTTTCCCCAAGCCACTAACAAGGAAGAGAGACCTATCTCATTGTGAAGGATAGCCTTGAGCAGATGGGGGGAAGAAAAGTGGGAATTACGATGTTCTTTAGCAATCGCTTGTGCTATATGGATGGCATTCCGTAATTCTGGAGAAAAAGCTAAGGTTAGATTTGTAAGCATTAGAGTGGTGGCTTTACAAAATGTTTTATGATTTGAAAGATAATGGAATTCATCCAATTATCCAAATGAGATCACTGAATGCAAGCGCATATTATGTGCAAAAAATTAATATTCAAAATAAATAGTCGATATTTAAATAAAATCAATAAATATATTGGTTTTATATTCCCCATTTTTAAGGAGGAAGGCATCCTCAAAATTGATGATAAATAGTCATTATTTATAATTAGAGACCATATAGTCAAATATTATGACACTCAAATATGCAGGTTAAAATTACCCTAAATATACACACAATATTTATGAAATAATTAAACAAATAATTAATATTGCAATATTCACTACATCAATAACAGAGCCATTGTAAAGAAGTTCCTTTCCTAAATACACACAGCCCAGTCCAGTAGGATAGCCGATACATGAGATAGGGATTAGGATGATTCTGAATTGAAAATTTTTTATATTGAAGGGCTTTTATGCTAAGTATCCGTTTTACCTAATTATATTATTAACCCAATAACCCTGTGCAAGCAGCCCCCCATAATGCCATAGCCAATAGAATGGACACACTGATTGAGAAGTGGTCCGCATTTTCCATTGTTCCCGAAGCGCGGGTATGTCGATGGAAGGTAGATGAGGACGAATTGGCGATTGTAAAAGGACTACCAGCGTATGAGTCCAGTGAAGGGGCTGTAACTCCAGATGTCTTTTTTATTTTTAGGAGCCCTGTACAGGACGAAAAGTCTTATGGAAAGCAGCTAATTGAAGAATTGAGGGGCTGGTTTAAAAGTGAAGGGGCCCTTCTTCAGGAAGAAGGACTCTCAATCAAGCTTCCCTTGATTCCGCGAAATGCAAGCTGGGAGGCCCCAGAAGTGCTTGAATTTATGCACCGTTTCGCAACAAGCCTCTCAGAATCAGCGGAATTAGAAGCAGAAGGATTGATCGTCCTATGCTTATTTCCCCCTACGGGTAGTACCCCTCCACTTGCCAATTGGGTACAAAAGGCTATAGAAGCAGGTATCTCACCTTTGCTCAGGCTCATGGTAATTGATCTGGATGACAATCCTTGCTTCGATCCTATCGCTACCCAGTATCCAGACATGGTCCATACCCTCATTGCTGATCTGGACATGCGCAAGGCCATTCATGAACTAGCCGAAACGCATGGCTCTACCGAGCCAGATGCCCTTTTCAGAAAGCATTATACAGCTTTGTCAGCAGCAGCAGGCAAAAAAGACTGGTCAGAGGCCCAGTTTCACGGCCAAGAAGCCCTCAAAATCGCTGGAAGTCAACAGTGGAATCCCATGCAGGTGACGGTCTATATGGCCTTGGCAGGTGCTGCGATGAGCTGTGAAAGAAAATCGGATGCATTAACGAATTATGACGAGGCTTTTGCCGTAACGGAAAAAATGGTCGCAACCTCAGAACTTGCTGCCGAAAAGCTTGCCGTACAGGTCCTTTTTGGGAAAGCCTCGATGTTCATTGCAGACCAAGACTATAAGACCGCATTTCAGGTCTATCAGCAGGCTGTACCTTTCGCTGAAATAGTGGAAAAGGAAGCCCAAACGGAAGAAGAAGGCGGGGGATATTATTTGATGGAAAGCTTGAGGATGAGTGGATTTTGTCAACTAAAACTCAAAGAAGAAGATGAAGCTTGGACCTATTTGAAACAGGCATGGGAAACGGGATTGCGTATGAATCCCGAACTCCAAAAAAACACGACTTTGCCTTATATAGGGCAAGAATTGCTTAACTTGATAGATCCTTTGGGATATGAACAGGAAGAAGAAGCCATCGAGAAAAAAATGATAGAACTGTTAGGAGAAGACTGGGAGCAAAAACTATAAAACAGCCCAAATGCTATGATGCCAGTAGCCAAAATGATGGACCCTGTGATGGGAGTTGATATTCATATCATCTTGATTCCCACACCGGGAGGCCCTGTGCCTACGCCCATTCCCCATCCCTTTATCGGGATGGTCTTCGACCCTATGGAGTATGTTCCTTTTATCGGAGCTACTGTCCTTACCAATAGTGTTCCCAGGGCGCAAGCTGGCTCAGAGTGCAAGAATATCCCCCCTCACATCCCTATGGGAGGTCCTTTTGCCAAACCTCCTGGCAATGAAGGGGAAGTGTTCATGGGCAGTTCTACAGTTCTGGCAGAAGATGAGCCCCTGTCATTTATGGCCATGCCGGTTATTAGTTGTACAGACATCGGCGTACCGCCTCCCCCTCGCCCTAAGAAGAAAGGCGCCCCCACTAGTCTGATGGCCCCTACCTCCGTCGTTTTACCAGTCCCCGCAGGCATGCCTATTTTGGTAGGTGGCCCGCCAACCGTTTCCTTGATGGCCATCGGCATGCGGGTAGGCATGTCCGCGCTGAAAGGGCTGAGGAAATTGCAAAAAGGGAGCAAAAAATGGAAAAAAGTTTCTGACAAAATCCACAAGGCGGCAGATGCTGCCATGGACAAAGTCGGCATCAAGTCCAAAAAGGCGCGAAATGCTGTCCATAAAGGGATATGTACGGTCACTGGCCACCCTGTGGACATTGCGACAGGCAAGGTCTTCACAGACCATGTCGACTTCGAATTATCGGGTCCCATCCCGCTAAAATGGGAACGCGTCTATTTTTCCACCTCCGAATATCAAAGCCCGATTGGGTTGGGATGGCATCACCCCTATGATATGAAGCTTGTCTTAGACAAGTCAAATGGCGGAGCTGGCCTGCTCTTGCCAGATGGCAGAAGGACTACCTTTACCCTACCAGAAGGAGAAGAACTATCCTTCAACAGAACGGAAAGGATGAGTCTTGGCCAAGATGATCAGGGATATTATGTGATAGATAGTGACCGCATGCGGTTTGATTTTGGGAAAGGTCTTGGCACCTTGCCTTTGGCACGTATCTCCAATGAAGCAGGAGACCAAATCACCTTTACCTACAAAAGGAAAAGACTGACCCAGATCATCGATAGTGCAGGACGTACGTTGACTGTAAAGTCGGATAAATCGGGGAGGATCACAGCCATCCATGCGCCTCATCCTGACCACACTGGTGAAACCTATCCCATCGTGCGGTATGCCTATGACGATATGGGCAGACTCACTCAGGTGACGGACCCTTTGGATCACAGCTTTCACTTTGAATATCAAGGCAGCTTATTGACCAAAGAGACAGACCGCAATGGTCTGAGCTTTCACTTCGAATATGATGGGGAAACGGCAGATGCCAAATGCATCCGCACGTGGGGAGACAAAGGCATCTATGACCACAAACTGACCTATGCAGGAGGGATTACAGTAGTTGAAAATTCCTTGGGGGTCAAAACCACCCATTTTCACAATGGGGCCTTGGTCACCAAGACCATTGACCCTCTGGGGAATGTCACCCTATTTACCTTTAACGAATATAACCAACTCCTCACAGAAACTGATCCCCTAGGCAGAGAAACGACCTTTCAATACGATGAGCGGGGGAATTTGACCCAAACGACTGATCCATCAGAAGCTACGACCAAGCTATCCTATGATGAGCAAGACCTGCTCACCACCCTGACTGACGCCAACGGCGGCAAATGGGCATGGACCTACAACGCTGACAATCAGATTGCCTCCAGAGTAGACCCTCTGGGCCTTACCACTGAATACAGCTATCAGAAGGGACAGCTCACCTCCATCCAAACGCCAGGTCAGGGCATTACTTCCTTGAGTTATGACAAAGCCAAGAACCTCGTGCGCCTCACCACCGCCGACGGACAAAGCAGTCGGTGGAAGTACGATGCCCTAGGCCGCCAGCGCGTCAGCATAGACCCTAATGCCAATGTCCAGCGTAGGCATTTTGACCTGGCGGGCAATGTGACACGGGTAGATGAACCCGATGGCAACCGCCGCTTTTTGACCTACGATGCCGAAGGCAACGTCATCCATGCCAAGGACCGCCAGCATGATGTGCGCTTTGCTTATGCAGGCATGAGCCGCATGGTGTCCCGAAAAGAAAATGGAACAGAAGTAGCCTTCGAATATGATACCGAGGAAAACCTGATCGGCATTGTCAATGAAAAGGGGCGTCGATACGAGTTTTTACTGGACGAAAATGGAAACATCTTCCAAGAGTCGGGATTTGATCGGCTGGTGAGGTTTTACGAACGCGATCAAGCCAGTCAGGTGGTAGGCGTAAAAGTCGGTTCAGGACCTGAGGCCACTAAAACAGCCTATGGATACGACGAAGCAGGACGCATCACTTCTGTGACCTATGATACGGGAGAGACGGAATACTACGCCTATCGCCCAGATGGCGAACTCATGGAAGCTACCAATGGCGCTACCTCCATTTTCTTTGAGCGAGATCCACTAGGCAGGGTCCTAAAGGAGAAGCAAGGCACCCACGAAGTATTCAGCGAATACGACCCAACGGGAAACCGCATTCGCCTTTCCTCCTCGCAGGGGGCGGATTTGCATATCAGGCGTAATCAAATGGGGGATGTCATGACCATGACAACCCCCAACGCCCAGGGCTGGCAAGTCCAGTTTAAGCGGGACGCCTTGGGGCTAGAGACTTCGCGCTTGCTGCCTGGCAAGATCGCCAGTCGCTGGAAGCGCGACAGCCTAGGAAGGCCCGTCGAGCACCAGATTACGGGCGCCCGCAAAAGCCTGCGCAAGCGGACCTATACCTGGTCCTTCAACGACCGCCTCAAGCAGCTAGGTGACAGCCTGAGTGGCGTCACCACCTTTGAGCACGACGCTTTTGGAAACCTCGCCTCCGCCAAATACGCCAACGGCCAGACAGAGCATCGCAACCCCGACGAAGTGGGCAACCTCTTCCGCACCAAGGACCGTTCCGATCGCAGCTACGGCCCTGCAGGCCAGCTCCTCGAAGCCAACGGCAACCGCTACGAATACGACCAACTGGGTAACCTCACCCGCAAAACCACTGCACGGGGAGACGTCTGGCGGTACGAATGGAACCGCGCTGGCATGCTGGCGGCAGTGACGCGCCCCGAAGGCGAGGTCGTGCGCTTCACCTACGACGCCCTTGGGCGGCGCATCAGCAAAAGCTTCAAAGGACGAACGACCCACTGGGTCTGGGACGGCAATGTCATCCTGCATGAGTGGGTGACTGTCACCCCTTATATCAAAACAGCCCCCAAGCGCAGGCCTTCCTCCGGCATCAAGATTAAGCCCCGAAAGCGCTTGACGCTTGCCAATACGCCTGTGGCGACCTTGGCAGCGCCTGTGGTAGAGACACCAGAGGAGCCTGCCTCCACTGAGGTGATCACCTGGCTCTTTGAGCCAGAGAGCTTCACGCCCATCGCCAAGCTGCAAGGCGATCAGGCCTTCAGTATCTTGACAGATCATCTGGGCACGCCTGTAGCCATGTACGCCCGCGAAGGTGGACAGAAATGGGCGGCGGAGACAAGCATCTACGGGGAGCTGAAGAATGTGCAGGGTGCGCGGGCTGCTTGTCCGTTTCGGTATCCCGGGCAGTATGAGGACTGGGAGACGGGGCTGTATTATAACCGCTTTCGGTATTATGATGCGGAAGGGGGGATGTATGTGAGTCAGGATCCGTCTTCTTTGATGGGAGGCATGAATTTATATAGTTATGTTCATGATATAGTAACATTTATTGATCCTCTTGGCCTTAGTGAACTCTTAGCATTGGTCAATGAAGCACATTCTCAACTTGATCCTACAGCCCAGAGATTTAAGACCACTGCTATTGGAAAAGATGCTTCTGGAAATGTATTCATATCTTCTAGCGACCCTAAAGTTCCAAAAGTGCAAAGAGAGTGGGCAGAATCAAAAGGAATAAAAGTAATCAATAGTGGCGGGACAGATATTCATGCAGAAGAGGCACTAATAAAGTCCAACAAAGGTGTCACACATATTGATGCCTCAAGGGGTGTTTGTATCGATTGTGAAGAACTAATGAATCAACAATCTGTTACTACAAATACTCATAAAACAGGGAAAAAGTCTAAAAAGAGAATGAAAAAAGGAAGTTGCAAATAATGACCCATTCAGAAAAAATCAGAAAGTTAATATCTCCCCTTAGTAAAAAACAGATTATCCTATTTGGTTTGATCTCATTAGGAAGATCTGTTCCATTGTATACTATATTTGCAAAGGAAATAGAAGATGAACAGGGCATGTATTTTTCTGTTTTTAAAAAGGGCCATAGTTATTTAATGAAATATATTGATGACTTGTTTAATGTCCTTCAAACTAATGATCTACTAAATAATATTAATGCCAATGAGATATCAGAAGAATTATTAAAATATGCCCCTGATTCTGAAGCAGTTTCAAGTGTCAATTCAATAATTGCACAAAATTGTGCCATTGCTGCTTCATATTTGGCATTATATATTGATAATGATCAGACTCAAAACATACTCTACTGTATTAATAAAAATATAGAAAGTATTGATATCCTTGGATTTGGTAAAGGTCTTGATGAGCCAGAAGCAGAATCATTAATTTCAAAAGAAAAAGAAATTCAAATTACAAGCATTAGTCTAATCAAAGAAGTTGATTTCCCATTAAGTAACCACAACAAACAGATTGTAGACTCATTTATTAAAAAAAACATTTTAGAATAAGACACAAAAATCACACATCTGCACATTGAAAAATAATTCCATTATTAAATTAAAGCTACCATAACTATTCAGAGAAGGGTGAAGGCGGCCCAAACGGCCTTCAAATCACTGCATCCTCATTTCATACCATTTAGCAAATACCCTCACTCTGTTATTTTTGTTTATCCAAAAAAATCTTCTTAATATCCCCTAGTCAACAACATTTCCCATAACCCCTATTACGCCATAACGCCTATGCCTTTCGAATTTGTACATACAGTAAAACGTGGAGAGAACCTCAGCAAGATTGGACGGCTATACGGCCTCTCCAACCCTGGGCCGATAGCTACCCACCCAGACAACAAAGTCTTGTTCTATCAAAATCGGAACTTCGTTATCCACCCTGGGGATAAGCTGGTTATTCCCTGGCCAGAGGAGAAGTTGCGGAAATTCCGGGACTTGCTCACGCGCCTGATCGCCGACGGCGAGGCGACGACCCAGCGGCTGACGGCCTCCCTCTTGGCAGACCGCCGAGAAGTGGAGCGCATCGAAAACAATGCCGATATAGCGGCCTTCTTGCTGACTTTGGGCGTAGGCATAGGCGCCCTTACTGCCAAGGGGCTGAAGGGGGCTTCCATGACCAACTCTGAAGCCGTTCAGTGGTTGGTGACAGATCGTTTGCTCATGGGCCATAGCATAGCCTCCATGACCGTGAGGCCCTCGGGCGATTCCCGCGTCTGGCGGTTTATCAAGCGGAGTGCTTTGGGGTTTATGAGTCCTTCCTATTATTCCTCTCTCTATCTCGCAATCAGAGAAAATGATTTTGACATCGCCGCTGATGGCAATACCGCGCCTATCGACAAGGCGATCCGCACGATCAAGACAGAAAATGATCGCATGAATGCTAGACTCCGACAGAAGCGGACGGAGGTAGAGGCGCAGATGGGGGCTTCGTATTATAGGAATAGGATATAGGAATTTTGACGGAAGTGAAGAATCACATTATAGATAAATGAAAATGAGCCTAGTAAGATTCTTCACTGCGTTCAGAATGACAGCGTTGCTGTTGATATTTGAAAACCTTAATGGCAAGCTATCTCAATAAATTCAAACGATTCCCTAGTATTTTTCAGGTATTCCCATGACCATCCAACAGATCATTGCCCAAAATCGCATCCTTGCCGACACCCTTGGTTGGGGAGAGCGGATACTTGAGATTTATCGGTATTTGGGATTTAAAGATTACTGCCCAGATGAGGAGACATTTGCACATGCCCTGATGAGGTGGCAGCAGCGGAACTGCCTTATTGCTACGGGCCTTTTAGATACAAGTACTTGGGCGATCATGCAATTAGAAGTTCCTCCTATCCTCCCCAACGCCATTTCTATGGCTATTCCTAAACCTGTACAGGCCCAACGCAGCCGTGCAGAGTGGCTAGCCCAAGTAAAACATACCCATAAGCTGAGTACCCTTGATCCTATTTTTAGGCAAAAAGCAGAAAATGTCCTGATCAAACTGGTTCAAGATGGGTACCCCATCAGGATCGTTTGGGGCCTGCGTACCTTAGAACAAAACAATGCCCTCGTGCAAAAAGGAGTGGCTAGTAAGACAAGTCTACACTTGCAGGGAAAAGCCATGGATGTAATTCATCGGATAGAAGCTTATGAATACACAGATGAGAATAAAGCTTATTGGAATGCTTTGGGGAAATACGCCAAGGAAGAAGGCCTCGTATGGGGCGGGGATTTTGAATCTCGGTATGACCCCACTCATATAGAACTAAAATAAGCAGCCTATGTCAAAAAACCGCAAGAAAATCCTCACCTACCTAGTTCTAGCACTAATTGCTATGGGGCTTGTCTATCTCTTGGCCATCGATGATGGCAGTGCCAAGAGTGCCATCAAGCACTTTATCAAAGGCATTGTACGCAGCATGTGATCATCAAAAACCATGATAAGTGATGGTACTACATCATCAGAATTAACTATATGCAAGTACTGAAATTTGATGATCTCGTTATATTTAAACAACTGACTATCACTATATTACAAATAGCCAAAACTTATACAATTTATTTTATTTGTATTTTTTATGTGCCAGTTATTTATCATAAATATCTATATATCAATTACTTACACCCCTTTCCCAAAAAAATAAAGTAGATTCACCTCAAAAAAAACAACACATCCCCCCCTATCCACTTGTCTAAAAAATATTTTTTACCTAGCTTTATAATCCTAGCAACTACACTTTTACCCATATACTTTTCTACCAATGGATGCCTCTTCCAAGCGCTCATTCGACCCTAGATCCTGGGACCACACTTTTGAACTTATTTCTTGGTGGGATGCTGAGAGCGTCCGCAAGGCCAAAGTGATTGTTGTAGGCGCAGGTGCGCTGGGGAATGAAGTGTTGAAAAACCTGGCTTTGCTCAATGTTGGACATATTTTAGTCATTGACTTCGATACGATTGAGTATTCGAATTTGTCTCGCTCCATTTTGTTTCGGCCTAGTGATTGTGTCGAGGGAACTGAAGCCAAATTCAAGGCGGATGTAGCAGCTGAGCGTGTCAAAGAGATCAATCCCAATGTGCACATAAGAAGTATCGTAGGGAAAATTCCAGGAGATGTCGGCCTAGGGGTTTTTCGCCATGCTGATGTGATTATAGGGTGTCTTGACAACCGCCTGGCTCGACTCTTTATCAATCGCCTAGCGTATAAAATTGGTGCTACGTGGGTGGACGGAGGCATTCAGAACCTTGCGGGGCAAGTAACGGTCTACCGTCCTGGCGAATCTTGCTACGAATGTAGCTTGGGTTCTACCGACCGAGAATTTATTCAATTCCAACTAGGGTGCCCAGATATCGCACGGGCAAGTGTAGAGCTTGGACGTGTACCTACGACTCCGCTGGCAGCTTCCATCATTGGGGCACTTCAAGTCACGGAAGCCCTCAAAGTAGTGCTTGGAAATGATGATAAATTATTGGTTGGCGAACGTGCATACTATGAGGGGATGAATAATGATTATTTTCGATTTAAGACTACCCCCATGAAGTCAGAGTGCTTGAGTCATTTCACCTATGATCCTATCATAGAAGCTGACGAGATGACTGCAGACCTTACTGTTGAAGATGCATTGGACCTGCTAGAAGCGCGCTTCAATGATCCTGCTGTTTGCATAGAACTGGATCAAGAACTCATCACTGAAATCACGACCCGACAAACGGAGAAAACCTATGACGTCATCGTTTCAAAAGCCTCTTTTGGAAAGAAAATGATCGAACGGTATCAAATCCAGTCCAATGAGGGGATTGTCATCACAGGAGAAGTGAGGGAATTGACCAAAACCTTCAAGCATTTAGGTCTTTCCTTATTGGAAGTGGGCATTCCCCGCTTGCACATCATAAAAGTACGCGCCAATGGGGAGACACACTTTGTGGAATTGAGTGGGGATGAACCTCCTTTTGGTACGCCCCAACCTCAAAATGAACATGCTATTAACAAACCATAAACCATCAATCTTCAAAAAATATAGTAAAGATAAATTTTAACGAAAAAACCATGAATGAAGACACTATAATCAGTATTGTCATACGCATCATGCCCAGCGGCATGGAGTTCGATATAGACCTCCCGCTTTACACCACAGGCAAGCAGTTGTTAGATGAGCTAATGGCTTTGGATGAAGTAGAGCGGGTAGGCCAAAATGGACAACCGTACAGCTATCGCCTGATCTCCAAAGGGACAGGTCAAGAAATAGATCTCGGCAAAAGTCTGTATAATATTGGTATTAAAGAAGGAGATACCGTCATTCTTGCTGCAGACCTGGAAGCAGGTGCCAGCAGCTATTAACCCTAGAACACTATGGATGCGCCAATGCCAGTCTATGATTTTGATCGCTTACGTGACCCACGTGACAAACGCTTAGCGAATGAGCACATGCTGCTACATGAGTTTTGTAGTAAAACAGATCGGATTCGCTATGAAATCGTCGGAGACCGCATGCCCCCAGAGAAATACATGGTGTATTATTATGTAAAAAGTATCATTGGGATCAACCCCGAAGACCACTCCCCTATTTATGGGGATCTCCATGAGGTGGAAATCAGTTTTCCCACTGGCTTTCCTATCGAGGCAGCCAAGATTTACGCCAAGACCGACCTGTGGCACCCCAATATCAAATGGAGTGGCAGGTTTAAGGGCAGGGTGTGTGGTAACCTAGAGGATTTTGGGCCTTTATATACATTAGACTTATTGGTCAGAAGAATAGGCGAAATCCTTCAGTACAAAAACTATCATGCGATCAAGGAGGTCCAGCCTTACCCAGAAGACTTTGAAGTAGCGGATTGGGTGCTTGCCACTGGAGAGAAGAATGGCTATATGGACAAGTCCAAAGGCATCGTGGTTGACCCAAGAAACCTGGTCTGGAAAGAGGGCGATCCTGAAGAGGTGTATCAACCTCCCTTAGCGGATACCCCGCCGCAAGAAGCGCCTGAAGACACAACAGATAGTATTCCCCTTTCAACCTCTGACACGCCTGTAGGAAAAACGGAACCTGAAAAAGAACCGGACCCTATCTCCCCCCCCAAGAACACAGGTCGGAAATCCATCTCAATTAACCCCCGTAAAACCACGAATTCTTCTGAGTCTTCCTCTGACACAGCTTCTGATTCTGGTGAGGATACGCCACCTAAGTCCAACAAAGGTGGCATTAAGATCATCCGAAAACGCTGATATAACATTGCTTAATTCTTTGACTATGTCACTCAATTATTTTATTCGCATATTAGGATTTATATGGATCGGTATCGTTCCTACGGTCGTATGTGCGCAGTTATCAATGACGATACCATTTGAGTCTATAGGACTAGGCAAAAAAAAGGACCATGTTATAAAAGGAAGTATTGATGTAGAGATTTATCAAACAAAAAGAACAGGGAAACAAATACCCAAGGGATTGGTGATTACCCAAGATGATCAAATTTCCATTGTATTGTCTAACTTTAGATGGGATAAATATGGAAGGAAAGAGATAAAAGAGTCAGTAATGGACTTACAGGGGAGCAGATTTGATCGGGAGAATGAGGATTTTCGATTAGAAAAGATGACCCTTAGAGATCCCAACAAAGATAACACCACGACCCTGCCTATCAATCAATCTGTCTTTCTTGATCATCAAAGGGCAAAAAAAGCTCCTGGGACCATCCAAATGGAGATAGTCCCTAATATCCTCTCCAACTGCCAATTAAAAGCTACCCTTGCCCTTCGATTGCGGGTGATTAATATTGCTGATGTACAGAAAAGCCGTGAAGAAAGTGCTGAGATAGCTACTTTGACAAAAAAATCGTCTATCGCCATTCGCATCCCCGTCTGGATTTTACCCGCTACGGATGATACCCAAGAAAATGAGATGTGGCAAGCAGCCCAAGATGAGACCACAGATATATTTGCCCAAACGGAACTTGCCTGGCAATACCTCAATAAATATGATGATTGTGGAAGATTTTCTGCACAGGCTGCTCAACTAGTAAGAGCAAATGAAGATAATGTTTGTGCCGTCCTCGATAAGCTTGGCGCAAGTAAATATCTACAGGCAATCAAAGATAAAAAATGGGGATGGCAAGGGAGTTGTTCAGACAAAGCCAATTCGATCCTTGGGAGAATGAAGGAAGAAGAAGTCTTTAACAATGCCATGAATAGCAAGGGACTTTCTGTCCTTTGTGATTACTTAGAACTTAATGGAAAAGATGCTGCGCTCACTCAAAATGTCTCTTCCGTCAGCGATGAATTAAATACGCGAATCGCAAATAAATGGCAATCTTTGTTCCAACGCCTGCAGCCTAGGGGAGAAACGGATAGAAGAGAGTGTCGGCAATTTCTCTCCTACCTCAACACCTGCCAAAGCACTATTCTTACTACTTATATCAATGATTCTAATAAAGAAAAGAAAGGCACTGCAAGCGTGTGTGCCAGGGCACCTTCCCCGTGTGAGATTTTATGGAATGAGATCAGCCAATTGAGGAATAATGAAAGTGACACAGAGGTGCTGAATGGGAAATATCGAGAATACTTGGATAAGTGTACAGGCAATGCCAGCAGGTATGAAGAGATTCTTTCGCTTGTCAAACCTAAATTGTCCCAGCGGAACCAAGATGTAGATATGTTTGGCGGGAAGATGTATCACTTTGATTTGAATTATTATAAACCATCCTTGTCCCTAACATCTGCCATTCACCATAAAGAGGGAGGGCAGATTCCCCTAAATACCGATGAACATATCCAACTACTGAGGCAAACAGCAGATGCGATCGCCCCAGAAAAGATCAGGATAGATTTTTCGGTAGAAAAAGAAATCAAATTATTTTTCCCGCCAGACTTAAAAGGGGAATTTTCCTTTGAGTTTCAAGATGCTTTTGGGAAAACGATTCCATTGAGCATAAATACCAGCCTCAATCCATTAGAGGCAAATTTGATACCTAGTGAAGAGGACGATAAATCTCTACGGTTTTATATCACAGGAGGCGATAGTTTAGACGATCATGATAGCATTGCCTATACCCTTATTTTTCAACAAATAGGAGGTCCAGCCGCTATTCCGTTCCCTGTCAGTTTAAAAAACCTAACGCCAGACAGCGAATCCCAATATATCCTGAACAAAGAGGAATACCTCTCAGGCTTGCCTGATGGTCAATACCAAGTCACTGTCCGTGACCATCGCAATGATGAAGCCCATCAGGTCGAACTTCAAGAACGGATCACCCTCAGTCAGGGCAGTTCCGTTTCCCCTGTCTTTTTAAAGTCAGGATTGCTTATTACCCTATTACTGATGGTGACTTGGCTTACCTACGCCAATATCCAGTCCGCCAAAAGCGCTAAAAAGAAATGAATCGCTTTTCTGTAGTATTATTGATTGTATGGCTGCTCCTGGGTCGCTCGGGATGGGGGCAGGTGGAGATGTCGGGTATTTCTCGAAATCTTCCTCAAGATATCGAGATAAAGTTTGGTGACAATAATAAGTCAAACCTTTCTATTGAGTTTCATGCAAAAAATGATAAAACTGGATGGGCGCCAAAAAACAAAAGGAAAAAAGGTTGTTTTCTAACTTTCACAAGTGAGCCCTCACAAAACTCATGTATTCAAACTGTTTCTAGCAAATCTAACAAAATGGATTGCTCTGACCCAGGACCTGTTTCCCTCGAGTACAAATATAAGTTAGGTTTAACGAAGTGTCCTGACAAATTTAATCTTACGATTAACTTTAATATAACTTGTGATTCTGAATCAAATGGTCAATTTCAAATTGAATTAACTAAGCCAAGGTCCTTAGCTAATGGAACGAGACAGGATGGAGATGGAACAAGGCAAGATGGAGATAGAACAAGGCAAGATGGGGATGGAACGAGACAGGATGGAGATGGAACAAGGCAAGATGGAGATAGAACAAGGCAAGATGGGGATGGAACGAGACAGGATGGAGATGGAACAAGGCAAGGTGGGGATGGAACAAGACAGGATGGAGATGGGGCAAGACAGGATGGGGGTGGAACAAGACAGGGTGGGGGTGGAACAAGACAGAATGGAGATGGGGCAAGACAGAATGGGGATGATACTAACCAGAATGGGAATGGAACAAGACAGGATGGAGATAGGACAGGAAAAGGAAAGGGTAATCCATTTAGCTTAAATGTGATTAGGGAACCCCAGAATAGTAAGGGCGATTATATTTTAATCTTACCAAAGGTTATAAATGATTCAGGGCCTATAAATACTCTTTACTTCCAAACAAAGCTTAATAACGGTAACTATAAACAATCCCCACCTCCTAAAAATTTTATTTTCATCAAGCCCGATACAATTTATGTCCGTGCTCATAAAGATTTGAGAGATACCACTCGACTAGTTTTAAAACTAGAAAATAGTGGTACATGGGAAAGTCAAGACTTTGTCCTTATTACAGATACTGAACCACAAGAGCCCCCCATAACCTTTATTTTCGGGGCAATTATTGGGGTATTTATTCTGGTAATTATTCTTTTTATCTGGCAATCATCTCTAGGGAAAAAGAAAAAAGAACAAGCTAAGATTAAAAAGATCAAAGACGCCGCAGCGAAGCGCCAGCAGGAAAACGCTAATAAAACCAGCGACGAGCCTGAACCTGCTGCGGAACTCCTTGAGCAACCTGCAGTGGCTAATCAATCTCCAGCAACAGAACTATCCGAACCACCAAGCGAGCCAAGTGAAGGGAAGACAGAGATTAAGTTCAAGCGGAGAACTCCGACGCCCCCCAAAAGCCCAGATGAACTGGCAGCGAGTGCGCTTATTTCCACAGGTTCAGGCAAAACGTATGTTTCCCTGTCCCTGAACGAGCTCTGGGAGGATACCACAGTGAAGCGGGTAAGCTTACAGCATGAATTGATGGACGATATTGAAGCATTTATTCAGGAAATGAATATCAAGCCGTTTCTTGAAGATGGGCAGGATGCAGTCCCTGAAATAGGGGGATTTATTTTGGGAACCTATCAAGGCACAGCCGAAGAGGGATTTGAGGTGTTTTTAGAAAAATTTGCCCGTATCACCCCTGGGACAAGTGACGTTTATCGTGTTTCCTTTGAAACCCAAGCTTGGGCTGAGCTTGCACAAGAACAGGATAAATATCCAGATCTCGAAACCATCGCCTGGTTTCATACCCACCCTGGGCATGGCCTCTTTTTGTCTTTACCTGATCAGCGAATTCACAATGGGTTTTTCCAAGAAAAATATCAATTGGCGATGGAGATTGATACGCTAAGTGACGGATTGGACATGGCACTCTTCAGCAGGATGCAATCTGGCACAGTCAATAATCGGGATCAGCGGCTCAGTGATAGTTGGTTTAAGTGGGAAACAATTATGAAAGAAAAGTCAACCAATGAATAAGGACCAGCCACATATTCAAATCCAGCCACGGAGGCCATTTGTTCAGCAAGATTTAGACGAACTGGTAAGCAGTGCCCACGCCCATAACGCTTCGGAGCAGTGGGTTTATGGGAACTGCCAGGTGGAAAGGTGCTTTTTTTACCCTGAAGTCGTCCAAGATATCGACACATGGGCCACCAATAGCTTGGAATCCACGCCTGTAGCTGAAACAGGAGGGTTTCTGCTTGGGAATTATGCAATGACCCCCATTGATTCTTATATCTTGGCAGTTCAGCATTTTTTGCCCGCTGAGCATATTAGCTTTCAGAGTTCACATCGGCTGCGGATGGGCCCTGCCAGCATGTTGGCCTTGGATAAGGCCCAATTGGCCTATCCTGACCAACTAGTCTTGGGGTGGTTTCATACCCATCCTGGCCATACTCCTTTTTTTTCAGAAATAGACCTAGGCACCCATGAAGCCTTTTTCAAAATGCCTTATCACATAGGCGTGGTGATGGACCCCTGTCAGGAAACCTATCCCACGGCCATTTTTGCCAGAAGAGAAGATAAAACCATGGTTACACACTGGAACCCAATAGAATGGATCAAATGGGAAGATTTACGAAATTAATTATATGGAGTATTGTCTGTAGCCTAATAGGGCTACATCCTGCCTTGGGTCAAGATACCTTGCGGGTAGATACGGTATTTTTCCAACCTGAAGACCAGGCAATAGAAGTGCATATTTCCTTCAGATCCCTATTTGAAGAAGCGCTTAATCAAGGAAATTTAACCCTCACAGAGGTCCAAGATTCTATTGAATACCTGATCCCTCAATTTGAGCGAATCGATTCTAGCAAAGCAACAGGCGAAACCAGTTCTACTACTTATCATATTTTCCATCTTAAAAAAGATGGATTAACTGCTAAAAGTCATAATTCCTTGTATTTGGGAGAGGCTCGCCTGATCCGCGCAGAGGCTTTTGGCGAATCCGATCAGAAGCGATTTATCATCGGTAGTGCCAGTAACCCTGTCAACCTAGGCTATATGGATTGGCAGTTGTTGGCTTTGGTGGGAGCCCTATTGGTATCCCTCATTCTTGCCATCCTCAGCCAACTAATTCCAGAGATTCGAGGCCGCAGGTTTTTCCAAAAATATGTAAAACAGTATAAAGATGTAGACAAAGGAAGGTATAGTAAAAATGACCCATACACCCTTCAACCATTCAAAGAAAATGATATTGTTGTAGCCAAATGCAGGCAACTCCAAACATTAGATGTCTGGAAGGCATTGGACAATAAGTGTATCAATTATGCGGGCTGCCTCCGCAAGCAAGTGGGCATTAAGACCCCTTGCAAGGAAGGAGAGGGGCTCACCCCTAGCGAAGTGTTTTTCAGCCAGCAAGGCGTCTATCGAATTCTGAACTGGATTTGGTTTGGGGCTTTTGGAGGATTGATGGCGTGGGTAGCGGTGGCTTTCCTTTTTAGCCTTTCTTTGCCTGGTCTTTATCGGTTTTTTAGCCACTTTTCTCAAGATGGAAACGGGTATGTGTTGATGCAGGATACCTTGACAGGTTTTTTCTTAGGCCTTTTTCTATCTTTTATGCTTTCCCTTGCAGAAGAGCGTGGGCAATCTCGGATGCTCTCCTGGACACGAATCTTGTTAAGGGCAATCGGGGGAGGACTCATCGCTGCATTGATCTTCTGGGGAGCTCATTTGACCTTAGATAAGGTATTCGGTCCAGATGCCAGTTTTGTGATCGGTCTTCTGACGTGGACAGTGTTTGGCGTCGCGTTAGGGGGTGCATTGAGTATTCAATCCAGTATCAGTACCATAAGAGGCCTGATAGGCGGGGGGATTTCTGGGGCGATTGCTTTTGTGATCTATTACTTCCCCTTATTCTTGAATCAATCAGAACTAGGGAGAAATACCTTCGAATGGACAAAAATGTTTGCCTTTATTATGCTAGGCAGCTTATTGGCACTGACCCTCATATCAGTTGTCAGAAGATACGAAGGATTTGAATTGGAATACCTGAGTCCCAAAGAGTTCAGGCGTGTCAACCCCATCAGCAAATGGCTTAAAATCGGCATGCAGATATATATCGGCACCGATAAGGGGTGCTATGTATATATCCACTGGGATGACCCAGCTGTCCAGCCAGAACATGCGGACCTTACTTATAAAGATGGCAAGGTGCTTATCACCCCCCTCCATCCTGTCCTCCTCAATGGGCGAGAACTTCCTCTCCACCAAGAAACGGAACTAAAGAATAATGATGAGATTCAGTTGGGCATTGACAGTGTCACGCATATGCGTTTCCGCTTAAAAGAAGCTGTCCCAAAGCCCTCCAAGAAGACCGTCAACCGCAAAAAACCTGAGATCAAAATTTATAAAAGGAATTAATAACCCCTGGTATTATGAAATATACAATTGTATCTATTGTTGCCGCTGCTGTATTGTTAGGGATTTGGGGATTGGGGGGAGAGAAAATGGGGAAAGAGATGATTTTGCCGCCTGCTGTGACTAGTAGTGCTTCGGCACAAAAGGTATTTATGCCGACGGCTTTTTGTAAGGATGTAACATTGGATTTAGATGGGATGGGAAGTCTAACTATTGCACCTAGTCATATAGATAATGGTTCGACAGACACTAACCCTTTTACTTTATCAGTATTGCCTTCAACTTTTGACTGTAGCTCTATTTCCTCGAACCCCAATCTTGTAACGCTTACTGTTGACGCTGGGGGAGGAAGTAGTGATAACTGCACTGCGAATGTAACCCTGAGAGATGTGACGCCCCCTACTGCTCTTTGCAAGGACATTACTGTTTCCCTTAATGCCTCTACGAATAGTGTGGTGATTAATTCCGCTCTTATAAATGATGGCTCTTCTGATGCTTGTGGAATTAGTTCTATAAGTATTCCACCTACTACTTTTGACTGTGATGATGTTTCTATACATGCCAAAATCGTCACCTTGAAAGTGACAGATAATCATGGGAATAATGCTACATGCCCAGCAGAGGTGCATGTTCAAGATAACATTGCACCTACTGCCAAATGTCAAGCTACTACAGTCTTCTTAGATGCTAATGGCGATGCAACCCTTTCTCCCTCGGATATGAATAATGGGTCATCCGATAACTGTTCTTTGTCACAGGTCTCATTATCACTCAGTCAGACCCAGTTTGTTTGTAGCGAAGCTAATGGTTCTACCCAAGTCACGATGACTGTGACAGACTTAAGTGGCAATACCTCTACCTGTAACAGGCTAATCAGGGTGGAAGACCCCATTCCTCCTAATGCCATTTGTCATCCGAATAGAACTGTGCAGCTAAATACCCAAGGCACATACACCCTACAGCATTCCTTTATTAATAACAATTCAACTGATAATTGTAGCCCGCTCACCTATTCTCTAAGTGAAACGAATTTCACTTGTGATGATGTAGGTTCTAACATTGTAACCCTAACGGTGGCAGATAAACAGAACTCTAGTACTTGCACTTCGCAGGTTATCGTCGAGGATAATATTTCCCCTTTTGCAAATTGCAAAAACAATACGATCATTTTAGATGCAAGTGGCAATTTTTCTTTACTCCCATCAGATATTAATAATGGCTCAAATGATAATTGCGATTTCCGCTTAAGTGTCAGCCCAAGCGCTTTCGATTGTGCGTCAAAAGGGCCCAATATGGTCACCCTGAACGTCACGGATAGCAGCGGGAATGTAAACACATGTACTTCTACGGTGACTGTAGTAGACGGAACCCCGCCAATAATAAATTGCCATCAGGCCATTACCGTTTATCTTGACGCAAATGGAGACGCTTCCATTACAACAAATGATGTAAACGATGGCTCCTCTGATGTATGTGATGGGCTAAATTTATCGCTCAGTCTTTCCCAAAGTACATTTGACTGTAGCCATGTCTTATCTGCTAATCCAGTAGAGCTAACGGTCGAAGACAATTCACAAAATACAGCAAAATGTAATGCTACGATAACGGTCAAAGATACAACCTCCCCTGTGGCTTTTTGTAGAAACGATACAGTCATCGTGAATTTAGATGCAAATGGAAATGGTAGTATCACCACTGTCTCCGTACGGAGTGCATTGCCTTCTGACAATTGTACTTTTGGGAGTTCTTTTGAAAGCCTTTCCAACAATCTCTTTGACTGTGACAGCCTTGGGACGCGTTCTGTCACCTATACGGTCACAGATGCTTCTAATAACACAGCGAGCTGTCAGGTAATGGTAGAAGTTGTGGACCTTATTCCTCCCTCCATCACCTGCCCGGGAGATGTTATGGTAACTGCAAATAGCGATTGTGAAGCAACTTTAGCTAACTATATGAATGCGCCTACTACTTCAGATAATTGTGATTCCAGTCCAGATATTTCGCAAAGTCCGATTCCTGGGAGTACAATCATGGGCACTAGTACTATTACGCTTTTCAGTACCGATAATGAGGGAAATACAAGCACCTGCACTTTCCGCGTAATTATCGAAGATAATACTCCTCCCCAAGTCACCTGTAAGGACTTTACGCTGCCCTTGGATGCCAACGGTAATGCCACCCTGCTTCCTCAGAATATCACTGCGAGCCAGCAAGATAACTGCACCGCTTCCTCTGCACTTGAAGCTACTGTTACCCAAGATCAATTTACCTGTGCCGATTTAGGCCCCAATACCATTGAACTAATCGTTGAAGACGCTAATCAAAATAGCGCTACCTGTGATGCTACAGTTACAGTCGTTGATGACCTTTCCCCGACTCCTCAATGTGAACCACGTATCACCCTTCCAGTGGGTCCAGTGACTCCCATGGACTTGGACGCTGATGTTGATATGCGTGATAATTGTACGGTAACAGATTATACGGTTGCTCCCGACATGCTCACTTGCGATGACGTAGCCACCGAAGTAAGCGTTGTCTTAACTGTAACCGATAATAGCGGCAATACAGCGACGTGTATTACAGCAGTGAGTGTAGAAGACAGCAGTGGGTCACAGGTCACCCACCGTGTCTCAGACATCATCCGATGCGGAGAACAATTAATTGATTGGGAGCTACCCACGGCAGAATTGCCGTGCAGCCGTCAGGCTGAACTCACCTATATGACCAATCCCTCAGGATTGGAGAAAGGAGGCCCATTCCCCGTAGGGACCCATACGGTCACCTATGATTTGCTCGACGCCTTGGTGAGTAAATCCTTATTTGATACTTTTTTGGTAGAAATCCTCCCCATTCCCATCATTGAAAACTATGTGATAGGAGACACCATCACTACCCCTGCCAATGAAACAGTCACCCTGGCTCCAATGGCTGATGTAGGAGGCGTGGGAAGCGTGGCATATGGGTGGAAAGTCACACTTTCGGAGAATATCCAGGCAAGCCCTGCCCTGCCCATTGGGCTACAAGAGGCGCCTATCACCCAAAATTTTTCTTTTATTAACCCCAGAGCGACTGGGATCGCGGTCTATACGATCTTTCCTTATTATATAGATGCAGTCTATCCGGATACTTGCCCAGGAGATTCCGTGGTGGTGGTGGTAAAGATACTCCCCGAGAATATCGATTTTTTCATCCCAGATATGTTCACCCCCAATGGAGATGGTGTCAACGAAACCTGGGGTATCACTGTTCCCCCTTCCATCAATCCAGAAGATTATGGAATAGAAGTATTCAACAAAGCTGGGGGGTTAGTGTTTAGGGCTTCCAGCCTGCAAGCGCGTTGGGATGGAGACCGATTCCCCGACGGTCCTTATTGGTATATTATTGTCGAGAACAATTCTGGCGAGCGCATCCGCAGCGGTAGCGTTACCATTCAGCGTTAATGAATCCTTTAAAGCCTTTAACCTTACACTATGTGGCGCACAATTATTTTTATCAGCTTATTTAGTTGTTTAGGGACAACTTTATGGGGACAGCAACAACCTGTTATCCCCTTACTTCCCGTATATCCCAGTTGGTACAACCCTGGTGCTACTGCCTATCACCTAGGTACAACCCTCTCACTTGGCTACCGAGACCAATGGAACATCAATGATGCTCCTACCTCTCAATTAATTGCCTTTGACTATCGCCCCAATAGAAGCTCTCCTCTAGGGTATGGGGCGACATTAGCGAGAGAGACATCTGGCTTGGACAATATGTTTAGTTTTCAAGCTCGAGCCGCAGCTCATTTTGGGGCAGAACAGGATGGTCATCATTTTTCTTTGGGGATGAGCATTGGGCTGATCAATCGCAGTAGAAATTATGCTAACATCATTCTAGAGGATTATCGAGATAAGGAGTTGCTGATCGAGGAGACGTTAAATCAATTGAAACCGGATGCTGGGATCGGACTACATTACCGCTATGAAGCTCCCAACAATGCCTATTTCAAAATAGACCTTGCAGCTAATCGGCTGCCTGGGATGTTTGATGACCAAGTATTCCAATTTGATCAACTTCCCCATCTTTATACCAATATTCAATTGGGTATTGCAGCCTCTTCAGATTTGATGATTGAACCGAGTGTCCAGTATATCTCTATTCTTTCCCCTGATTATAGACAAGGTCGGGGACAACTTTCCTTTATGCTTGGGGCTTCCTACCAAAATAAATTTTGGGGAGGCCTATATGGCAGACCAGGAGAAATAGGCAATACTTTTGGGCTTTTTGTAGGTCTTTCATTTGACCGCACTAAATACGGTATTAACATAGGATACGATGTACATTCACAACTGGGGGGAAATAAAGAAATAGCAGGATATTATAATATTGCGGCAGAGGCACGGTGTGTTAATGATGTTAGGTATCGGGACCCATATTGGGAGGGTGCAACTGAATTTTCAAGATATCTGCGTCCATTCTTTGAGAACGATGGCTTGTCTATAGATGATCTTGAAATTGAAATACCTACAGGTCCTTACAAATTTATCTTTGCCCTGTCAGAAGAAAATGAAACCGAAATCAATTGGAAATATAATGCCGATAATGAAAATAGGGTTCGCTTGATTTGCTCAAAAGCAATCAATGATATGTTGAATATATGCAATGAACCTCATTTAGAGGAGGTTACAAAAGTCATTCTCACCTATTCTACTCCGATGACCTCCAAGCAATTAGAAGAAAGTTCTCAACTTAAGTATGAAGAAGACAGCAACTTGGGGGAAGGGCTGAATCTAGTGGGCAAAGTAAATGGAGAAACCAAAAGGCGTACGATCTATATAAGAGATAATTTGACTTATACAGAGTTTTATTTAGCCAAGCTGTATTCCCTACAAGAGCGAATCTTATACCGACTGAGTGGATTGGGGTTAGATAAAAGCCAAATTGAACTTCGGATTGATACGGATAGTTCGTCTGATCATCCTTACAAAATCGAATTTCGCATGCGATAAGAGAAATTTAGAACCTACATTATCAATCTGAAATATTAGTCAACCGAATAATCAAGGAATCACAAAGCTGGGAAAATGTTGTGTCTGTGGTAGGAATAGCGGGTTCTTTCACCTCCTTCATTTCTTTTCGGTGATCAAATTGCTTTCCGTTGCGCTTAAAATGCAAACAGACATGTGGTCCAGTAGCTTGCCCAGTCTTTCCGACATAGCCAATCAGTTCCCCTTTTTTCACCCGTTTCCCTGGCTTGATATGGGAAGCAAATGAGCTCATGTGGAGGTAAAAAGTCTCATAAACCGCATCGTGTTGTATCTGGACATAATTCCCCTCCAGTCTAGCAGATTGTGCTTTAAGGACTTTCCCTGCACCGACAGCATAGATTGGGGTTCCCATAGGAGCGGCATAGTCTGTCCCACGATGGATTCGATTTTGTTTGAGGATAGGATGCCATCTCGGCCCAAATCCTGAAGTGATTTGGCCAGACTTTACCGGGGACAGTAAAAAGCGCTTGTTTTGAGGTCGTCCTAGCAGATCATACCAAGCGCGCTGACCATTGTGCGTGTAAGGAAGGGAATAATAGGATTTGCTTTCTATTTCGGCAAAAACAGCCTCTATTGAATAAATATCTAGGTATTCATCATGGGTTCTAAGTTCTTTGTAAATAATTTTAAATCGATCACCAGGCTTTAAATAGTGGAAATCTACTACGCCGGGCAAGGCTTCCTCGATTACTTTTGAGATCAATTTGGGATGATATTTCCCCTTTTCATTCATATCCTTCATCAAATCCCAGACATCGGTTATGATCAGCAAGGAGACTTCTTTGATCAGGGTATCGACTGGTCGAATATGGTGCTTGACCCAAGAATCATCTGTGAGGTTGATCTCCCAGTAGTTTAATTTGTCGGCTTCATATATCAACCGTTTGAAATTTCGAGATCTTTTGGGATCAACATAGACAATGTAGCGATGATTCGATTTGAGGGTATCTAGGCCTGCATTATGGGCAAGCGTTTGATAAGTAGAAATATTTTTGGAATGTGTGAGTCGTTTCTCTGTTAACAGATCCCCTAAAGAAATAGGCTTTAGTAATACTTCTATTTTACGATTCCATTGACCTTCAGGAACCCCAAACTCGTCTAACAGCGCCTCCTCATTTGTTGCAAGGGTATCTGGGTTAGCCGAAATGCTAGATGAAGAGTCGCTCACAAAGAAAATGATGAGGAATATAAGAAGAAGGAGCCCTATTCCGACCCCACCCCAGGCTACCTTTTTTTTAAATTGCTGATGAGTCGTCTCGATTTCTTTTCGCCTCTTTTCGGTAATAGAGTTCACTAGGCTTTTTCGCTGCCGATCAGCTGCAAGCGTGGGAGGTTGGTCGGCTGGTGATGTAGGCAAATGGGGCCTGGGGTCGTCATGTTGACCTTTTTTTCGAATCTTTATATCTGATTTTTTCTTTGCCATAAATACCTATCCAATATAAGAATATTTTCCAATATGATGTAATTAGTTCTCCATAGATTCTTATATTTAACCTAAATTGAAATTTCCCTTAACCCTTACCTATTTTATAACATTTAGCTATTATGAAACCGATCAATCAACAAGAACGAAAGCAGGCATTTACGCGATTTTGGGGGCTGTACGCAGCAATAGGCTTTTTGCTGGTACTCGTTATCATGGGAGGAAGTGTATCCCGAAAATCGGCCATAACAGAAAAAGACATCAAGGCGTGTAAAAACCTTGAGCAGCAAGTAGATCAGACAAATAAGTTAGCAGACATCAGAAAGGATGTGGCACAAATATTAACTGATCAATATACCCTTCATTCCAGGATACAAGGAATTGATATTACGACCCATATCAATAAGGAAAAATATTTAGAAGAATTGAAAAGACTAGAGTCTGAGGCTAAAGGATTGATTTCGAGGACCCTATTTCATGAGGTTGATTCAGGGACAAATGTTTCTATAGACCTGGTTCGAGAACTCCTAGAATTAATTAAAATAAATAATCATAAGTTGTACGCTGGAGGTATCTCCATGCAAGTAGAACCAACTCAGGTACTGGGGCTGAGGTCGATACTGGATCAAATCGCAGAAGATGGTCAACCAGCTCCCGGTGAAGATCCGGATGTAATGATGCTAAGGCAGCAATTGGCAGACGCTGAAAGAGCCTTAGAAGCAAAAAATGAATCTGAAAAAGATCGACTTATCAATGATTTAAACAGGGAAAAAGCTAGACTTGAAAAAGATGCACGGCAAAATAAAGCCTTAAATGACATCAATTATTTATTAGAACATGCAAAAGGCGTCTTCATCGTTGCCAAAAGATTTGTAACCCTTGGAAATGGCGTTTCGAATAGAAGCTGGTTCGAGAAGAATTTAAAAAGTGAATATGAAAGTGCCATTAATGACTATAAGGGCATGATCGAAAATGATTTGACAAAAGCAGAGGCATACCTGAGTGTATTGGAAGAAAACAACTTGTCCAGGCAGTTGAAGACTAGCATAAGTGATTTGAAGCGTGAATCCAGCCATTTAACCCTTAATTGAGATTGTCCAACCACCCATTTATTCAGGCATTCAGCTATGGTAGCTTGAGTGCCTAATTCTAATCTATTAATCTAGGTTTTTGTCATTTAGAGGACCTGATATTTCATCCCATGCTGGTATATCAAAGGGCAGATTTAATATTCGCCAGATTGTCTTTAATAAGAGGAAGAAATACGTCTCTTTATTCCTAAAGTCAATATTAGGAAGACTTCCCAACATTGTCGGGAATGATGTTTCAGGATTTCCTTTGATTAAGATAGGAATAAGGGTATTCCGATATTTCAAAGGCCTCTGCATCCTAATATCTATTAATTCTAATTCTGTTTCTAGCCCATCTCTAATATCCTTTTTTTGCGATTTTTTCTTAAGACTAGGCGTCCCGATAATTATCACAAAGTCACAGGACAATATCTCTTCTACATCCCATCTCTTTTCCCCTTCAGGCATACGCTTCCTGGGATCAAAAAGGGTTTCAATTCCGGCATTTCGCAAATCCTTGTTAAACTGCAAAGCCCATTCATCAGTTTTTTTGGAACGCCTATCATAACAAATGTAACAGACAGGTTCCATCCCTCGACCTAACTCAAAGTGAAGTGCTTTCGCGCGTGAGAGAGCTGTTTCAAATTTGGTCCGATATTCCACTTGGATGACTTCGGCCTCGATTTTTCGTTCTTCATTCGTTTGTAAGTGGGTAATTGCCTCTACGCTAGGCAAGTTGAGTCTCTCCCCACACTCATGGCAGAAACTTTGTTCTTTTTTTCTATCCAATTGAGCTTTCAATACGACTCTCGCCATCTGCGTATCACATTCAGGGCAAATAACAGGCAAATAACGTTTTATCGTTAATTCTCGCCCTTGGAGAAACCTTTCCACCAATCCTTGAAAAAGGAGCTGCGTATCTTCAGATGTGTCCTTGGCGAAAGAAAGGACTAGCTCAATTTCCCCCTCATGGGCTGTGTCTTGCATAAATCGACAAACCTCCCCTTTTCCCATGCTAAATTGTGCCAGGTTTTGCCAAAGTTCAGTTCCCCTAAAAGTATTGGTATACCCAAAACGTACTACCAGAAGGGCGTAGATATTCTCAATCGGTCCTACTATATGATAAAAAGCCCCTTCTTTAAATACAGCCGCCTGTTCGCGGGGCCGTTTTTTATGAATCAATGAGGGAAAAACTAATAACGTCTCTTCAGTTAATCGCTCTCTAAAACAAAGATTATTTTGAATAAATAACTCACTAGCCGCGCCAAGCAGGAGTTTTCTTTCCGTTTCGTCCAATCCCATCAACTCCGGAAATAGATACCCGTCAGAAACCAACCTTCTTTCTTCTATCACCCCTAACCCCTTAATATCACTCCGCGCTTTTAATACGATAGAGGAAGCGACATTGATCAATTCATCTGGATTTAACAAGATTTTAGGGACATATCCCGCATCTGTTAGACAGGTTAACACATTCACATATCCATGATTTTTGAGGTGGCCTACAGCTGTCATCATTTCCCTTAAGCTGAAATCTAATGCTGGGACTTTATATTGCAATTCCTTATAAAGATCTGCAGGATTTTTCAGCAAATTATTTCGGGTAGAATTTTCTTTCAATTCCAGTACATATTCCTTGATTTGTTTAAATGTCTCAGTGGTGGTAGTTCTACGCATTTCGCTCCAGATGATGGATGCTTTTAATCCTTTAATTAAAGATTTGATTCCTTCTTCTGTCAAAGCACTGGTAGAATAATAGCCCCCTTTTATGCCATTTTGCTTGCAAAAGGATAATATTTCTGTCTTTGTTAGTGGAACCATCCCTCGATCTTTCCGCGCTCCTACAAGGAAAATTGAGCATTTATTCTTGTTTATTTTCAACTGGTTTATCCAGAATTTGACTCCCCCTAAAGGGTTTTCTCGATTGGAAGAATCAAATAAAACCAGTGCAATATCTACATCATCCAAAAAGAGCGAATGGACTAGACGATAGTCTGGCTGCCCTGCAAAATCCCATAAAATAGCTTCACATAATGTCCCATCGCTTAAAGTTTCCCTTAAGTCATCTAATACCCAAAACTGCTGTCCATGGGTAGAAGAATGGGCTTTAAATTCATGATGGACTAGCCGCCAGCCAAGGCCTGTTTTTCCAACCCCAGAATCACCCACTAGTACGATCTTTGCCGTTGTATACTGAATAGAGGTTTGCTTTTGCTTTAACAATACCTCCTCGTCCAATTCCCATACTCGGATGGTTTTATCTTCTTCTCCTAGCGTAGCTAAGACTAGCAATGAAGGATGAAATGCGAGAGCAGGAGACAAAAAACGAGAAGAAGATTCATGTATTCTCCCAATAAAGTCCCATGTATCACAGCGCCAAATCAAAATTGCATTATCCTTATCGCCTCCTTTTGAAGCAAGGAAATGTCCATTGGTCGAAAACATAGCACTATTGACTCTTCCGATATGCCCTTCTAGTACTTGGAGATTGATCCCGCTATGTGTATCCCAGATTCTGATAGTAGAATCAGAGGACGTCGTAACGAGGAGCTTCCCATCTTGAGACCAAGCGACACTACAAACACTAGATGAGTGGCCTTTCAATAAATGTATTTGTTTGCCCTGGATGTCCCAAATGCGGCAGGTAGCATCGTATGATCCTGAAGCCAAATATTTTCCATTTGGTGACCACGCAAGGCTTAAAACGCCATCTGAGTGTCTCCGGATAGTATTAAGGTATTTGCCATTTTTATTCCATAATCGGATAGTCGAATCATAAGATGCCGAAGCCAGGAATCTTCCATTGGGAGAATAAGCAACTGCGGCGATTGTATTGAGATGCCCTTCAAGTGTTTGCTGATGCATCCCACTAGCCTTCCAAATTCTAAGTGTTTTATCTTCTGAGCCTGAAACAAGTAGTTGTCCGTTTGGTCCCCAAGCTATGCAATGCGTACTTCCCTGATGCCCGATTAGCGACCTTACGACTGAGCCTTTAGTTACATCCCAGATGCCAATACTATGGTCAGCAGAAGGCGACGCTAAGTATTTCCCATTAGGAGACCACGCAATACCTCCTATCCATTTATCATGCCCATTCAGTATTCGCTTTAGCGTAATACCTGCTATAGGACTTTGTCCAATCTTAACTCCATCTACAGGATCAGGGTGATAGTTAGGGAGTTTGGGGAATAAAGGGTGAGGATGTTCCAATTTGGGGGGGATTTAGCGGAGAAATATTCTAAGGGAGATTACTCCTTGAATATAAGAATATATACAGAAATATTCAATATATATATTACTTTTCCAGAACACAATAAAAATACAAGGTTATTTATCCAGTATTCACCTCTAAAAATTTGTAAGGAACTGGATAAATAAATCTCTTTAAATAGAAAATGATTAGATATAAAGAATATATCTAATCAATCTTGCCACTTAATCTATAATTAGTCCAATATTCTCATACCCCTTTAATATTGCCTTTACCGTCCTGCTTAGTCGCACAAAAACTCGGTTTTTATCCTCATCTGATAATTCACTTAATGGTCGAGATATAGGGTTCAAAGAATGGAACCTTTGCAATGAGGTAATCTCATCAACAATTGAATGTTTAATTATGATTGGGATCACCTTTGTGTCAGAAGTTTCTGCTTTATTTAAAATAATCGGTAGTATTTCTCTCATAATAAAGTCAGATGCAAGGAACTGTGGGCTAATTAATAAGAGAATTATTGAGGATTTGTCTAATGCTGATTTTATACTTTCCATTTTATTTGCCCCTGGAAGAATATTATCATCAGACCAAATATCAAAATTCAAATTCCTTTGTATGACTCTCAAATGATCTTTTATTGGGGCTTTCCATTTACTATCATCTTCTGTGTTACAAATAAAGATCGTTTGGGTATTAGAATTAATTTGCTTGTCAACAGAATCTTCAAAATATTTATTCAACAAATCATTGATTTTGATCTTTTCATCTCCATCAATACAATCAATGGTTGGTTTCCCATTTTTTAACAACTTGACTAGACTATTAATTCTAAAAAGATTGGGGTTCTCGTTTATTTGACATAACCTACAGTCACAAGGCACCTTTTCTACTATTTTAATATTTCCTAGTTCGACATGAACTTCTTCGAATGATTTTCTGATAATTGTTAAGAATTGTCTTTTGTTTTTACCATTTAGCCTAATCTCAACTGTTTGTTTTCTTTTGTTTTCTTTAATAAGGGCTTTGGTATTATTGTACTCAAGAACAACACCTGTTCTCCAATACATTTCTTCCCAAATATCTATATACCTTTTAACAATAAATTTTGGTATTATCCCTTTAGGCATAAAATCATCATAGAAAAAATAATATGATAACTCCCCTGCTTTTTTATCCCATATATTGGAAGGTTCACTTTGAGTAAGTAAGTGAGGAATTAAATGGTTTTTGGAATCTAAGCTAAAGCAAAGATCAAATTTCTTCATTAACTCAAGGAACTTACCACTTCGTTTCGAAAATTCAGAATCATCAAATACTCCTTTCAAATCTGTATTTGTGAACTTTCCATTATTGTTTTTTATTTTTTGATTATCAAATATTTTATATATCCCACTTGTTACCCACTGAGGGTCCAAAAATACCATATCTCTCAAGGCCAAGTCATTACCAAAATGTAAAATAGCTCCTATATCATGTAGGTAGTTACTAAGGAGAAGAGCTTGTTCTTCTGATTCCAAACCATTCTTTACACATATTTCAAAAAAATCGTCAAACGATAAATAAGCAACTGTGCCTTTTGTATAATTTGTCAATACCTTTCTAACTCTTACCCAACTTGGAGGTAGTTGAGTGCCTATTTTAGGTAGTAATCCAGGAGTTTTAATTATTTGATTAATTGTATCTCTTAAATCAAATATGGTTTCCTTATACTTTTCTTCTGGTCTGCAACTTATTCTTTTAAAGGCAAAAATATTTTCGAAATCATTTTTATACCTTGAAATGTCAAAATCACTAATTGGCTGATCACATTTATTAAGGACAATAATTATTGGACAATTCCCCCCTATGGAGCTTATTGATTTCAGCCAATAATAAATTACATTTTCATTGTATTCTTTTCTGTTTTCAAGAACTAGAAGATAAATTGATCTATGGGTTAAAAAAAATTGATGTGTTGAATGGTAGATTTCTTGGCCGCCAAAATCCCAAATATTAAGTTTGAAGTCTTCACTAATGTCATTAATATCGCTAACGGGTTTTAGTGACTGATTTTCATTTATCTCATATACTGGAATTTTTAATGGGTATATATCAATCCCTTCAGTACTTGGCTCATTCATCAGTTCATATTGGGTATTAATCAATGACTTGGCAATTGATGTTTTTCCTGCTCTCGCCTCTCCCAATACGATTAATTTTGCTTCATTTATAAAATAGGCATCACTTTGAGGGATATAATCAGTTTCTCCAAGAAGGCTTTCAAGATAGAGGTAAATAGAATATGCTCCCCCTTTAACCACTGAATCTGGCACATTTTTAAACGGATTACCTTCCAAAAATAATTGAGGAATATATACATCATAAAAATACTCAGGTAGAAACTCTACCATATTATTCCTCATTTTCAAATGATAAAGGTTTTGCAACCTTCTGAAAGAAATTGGTATCTCCGATATCAGATTAGAATCTAGATCCAACCAATAAACTCCATCAAGAATTTTCATCTTGGAAGGGAAAGATTTGATATAGTTATTCTTAAGATGTAAATATGATAATTTAGGTAATTCTCCAATTACTTCGGGAATCTCTTCAAAGGTATTATCATCTAAGATTAAATGTTCAAGCTCACTCAACCCTTTCAAACCTTTATCAAGTCTATTCAAGTTATTGTTTCGAAGATCTAGGCTGACAACATTTTTAAGGAAATTAAAATTTGAGTTTAATTCCGTAAAGTTATTATTACTTGCATTTAAACTTTTTAGATTTCTTAATCTTTTAATGTCATCAGGTAACTCCTTAAGATTATTTTCACTAATATCTAGGTGCGTAATTTTTTTCGCTTGACCAATCGTCTCAGGTAATTCTTCTAAATCAAGGTCCCGAAGGATTAGTCTTGACGCACCTCGCCTTATTGCAGTTTTAATTAGACGTCTTGCATTTTCATTCTTATCCATTATTAATTTTTTTAGAATTAGTATAGATTAAGAATACTATACTTGGATTTTCAAAAAAAGTCATTTTCAGGAAAAAGGTAAAGTATCTGATAAATGATTGTATCACTTAATTTTCTCTACTTTGTAGAATCAAGTATCGTTTTTGGAAATAAACTCAGATGAAAAGTGAAATTTATTACGATAGGGTTGTTTGTACAAGTATATCAAATCAATAACCTGGGTCTCCATTATTAAAGTACCCAATTTAGATTCCTCAAGAATAATATTGAAGCAATTTAATTGGTCTTATTCACGATTTCAGGGGGTTCCAAAATTTAACATCTTTTCTATTGGGGCCTTATAAATCGTTATCAAAGCTTTAATAAATAATTCACCCCTCAAACCCCATCTTCTTATGCGCTCCATCACAAAATGGCTTATTCTGCGAATGTCCACATCGGCAAAAAGCCGTTGTTTTGTTCTCTAGCCGCTTATTGCCTGCGGCATCTTTCATGGTGAGGGTGCCATACACGAGAAGCGGTCCATTGGGAAGTGCTTCTACTACCGTTTCTAAGTGCGCTTCCTCCTGATTCTCTTCCCCATTCATATAGTAGGAAAGTGCTCCTGAAGGACATTTTTTCACCTGATCTACGATCTCTTGTGTAGTGGCCCCTTCGGGATTGATCCAAGGGCGGGCCTTGGAGTTGAAGACGCTGGGCAAACCGCGCACACATTCACCTGCGTGGATACAGGTTTTAGGTTTCCAGACAATGGTTACTTCGCCGTTGGTGTATTCTTTGGAAGACATGAGAAGAAATTTTGAATGATGAATTTTGAATTTTGAATAAAAAGGCGGGTTGGGGCTAGCAGTTGCCATTCATGATGAAGCTACAAAAAGGGACTGCAAGTCCCAAATTTCTTGGAAACTTGCAGTGCTAATTTTGAATGATTTTTTAAGACCCGTTTTTATTCAAAATTCCTTCATTCAAAATTCAATATTAATTCTTCCTACTTAGGAATCTCTTCCTGAATATTGCGATTATTCCATGTGCCAGAGCGGTCTGCGGCATTGACTACCCCATCGAGGTTGATGTCCCAGGGTAGGTAGCCCACAGCATTGCGGAAGTTCCAGGTGCCAGAACGATCGGCGGCATTGACGACGCCATCGCTATTTCCATCACCTCCTCTGATTACCATATTTCCATTTGAAAGCATCAATCGATTGTCAGGGCCAAAGGGGAGGAAAGCAGGATCTCTAAAGTCTATAATCGTAGGTGTAGGATCTAGGAAAAAGGGCAATTCTGTCATCAAGCCGATATGATTGCGGGGACGGATGGTCACGTAATAATTGTCTGGCTGCACACCGTAGAAGGTCAAGACCTGGTTGTTAGGGTCACGAACGCTTCCGTCTGGTAGGACTACTGCGGGCAATGCTTGCTCTACTGTTGTGGAGTCTCCTTGTTTGCGCAGTTCCACAACCATCCAGTCTGTCGGTAGGATTGGGAATAGGTCCCCGTTGATTTGCGTGACAGCGTGATTCGGGAAAGTATGTCCCAAAGCGCTCATCGGCTCTTGTGTAGGGAGTATGCCTTGGAGGGCGAGGTCATTGCCCATCAGGGCAGGGTTTGGCGGTAAAGGCAATGGCAAGGCAAGCGGCCCTTCTAGCAATACAAAAGGCTCCACACGGATAATGTCAATTGGGATCAGCCCTATGTCAATATGCATGACGGTTGGGGTTGGTGGAATGGTAAAGATCAATTGGCCATTGATGTCTACATCTGAGTCTGTAGAGTCATTCCCTACATTTTGGGGGCTAAAGGTATAGCCAGGAAGTGGCTGAACTTGGAGCATAAAGGTCCCTGGTTGCAAATCAGGTAATAAAAAGCCGCCAAAAGGGTCAATCGGAACAATTGTAGTCGTACCATTATTCAAATCTGTCAAGCTGATGCTACCCCCACTGGAGCCGCCTTCGCCGCCGCTGCGCGTGCCGTCGCCATCGCTGTCCTCAAAGGCTGTGCCTTTGACGGAGTTGAACGTCACCGTCGAGTCATAGACTTCTGTTACGATCTCTTCAATGAAGGCATTGCCCCATGCGTCATTGTCCAATCCAGGGACGCGAATGATCCCAAACGTAGTATCTCGTTCGAGGCTCGAAGTCCCTTGACGCGTACCGCCTGCGTTCCCCTGTTCAGCATCGTCTTTCCACTTGATTCGCCAGTTGCCATTATTCTCCCGTACGCCCGTCACCACGACATAGTGACCATTGGGATAGGTGATCGCACCCGTAGCAGAGTCTATCTTCATCCACTGAATATTCAGTTCTGTATCCGCGCCATTTTTCATCGCATCAAACAAGAATTCTTCTGTCACACGGTCATGTTTCCCAGGCGTAGGAGTCGCGCTTTTGTTTCGGGCCTTATGCCCATAACAGGCATTGGGCGAATTGACAACGCTATCACCAGCCCCTACAAGAAAAGTAGACTGAAACTCTACACGAATGGGGAGCTTGTATTTATCGATAAAAGCGAGTTTCCCTTCAATAAAGTCTTTGATCCCCACCTCATCTTCGTCAAAGCGATCCATCATCTCACTGAATTCTGCTAAGATCTTCCGATGCGCAGAGTCGCCTTCGCCAAAATTCGCCCGAAGGATCGAATCCACATCAGGATGCTGGCCTCTCAACCAACTGAAGCTATTGGCAGTAGCTGCAGGGCCGCAAGCATTCCAGTCTCCTGCATAGTCGTTGGGCACGTGAGGGCCTGTGGCCGCACCGCCGCGATAGCGGCTAGAGTCGAGGTCTATATTGGGCATATTACACCCTACCAATACGCCACGAGAGTTATTCGCACTGTCATCCCACACGCGAGGCGGCAAGGTAGGATCGCCAACCCCTGGAGGTAAAACAAAGCCAGGAGAAGGAGAAGAGATATTGGGACCAAAATCGATGCTCCGTGGAGGAGGCCAGTAAGGTCCCCAAGGGATGAAAGGCTCACTGCCAGGGCCACAGCACTTGATGGTATCCGAAATGGTCCAACCAATTTCCACATTGCCAACGGATGTTCCTGGGATATTCAGCCCTAGGGGGTCAAGCGGAAACCAATAGCTAAATTCAGTAGTGTCTTCAAATAATTCCAGCGTGATGTTCTGTCCGATCCAGTAGATATTGGTATCACCAAGGGTGACTGGACGATAGTAGATATTCAGATATTGGATGTGGTGAACGAGTGGATTAAACGCATGGAAAGTGATTTCGCCTGTACCTGAAAGCCCAGCCGTTGGGTCTGGATCAAGCTGTAACTGTTGCACCCCTGCAAGCTGGTAATATGGTTCTTCGAAAGGAGGAGGAAATAAGCACATGTCCATTTGCATCGGAATATTTGGCAGAAAGCTGTCTACTTTCAGCCCAAATACGATCGTATCGCCTGGAGGAATAGGTATCGGCAATTGAAATACGCCGCCCGTAGGGCTGTAGAATCCACCAGGGATGGGAAACCCCAAGGGGTCTATTTGCTCCATATTCACAATCCCGAATCCATTGGGATTGATCTGAATCATGTCGATCCATACGCCTGTGGTATTCACATCAGCTATCGTAATCCCTTGGTAGGTATTGGCGAGTACTGCTTCTTGCGGGAAGGAGCATACATACGTATTGCAAGGGCCAAAAGGCTGATTAAAAGCAACAGCTGCTACGGCGCGATTGGTCCGTTCTGTAGGTTGCATGACGATCTCGTAAGGGACGGTAGGATGAGCCGTCAGGGTGATTCTAACTGTGAAATCTTTATTCTTTTTGAGTCTTTCAGATTCTTTATATTCGCCATTATTCATGGTATCTGCCTGAATCCGCACAAAACTTCCTGTATTGTGCGTTTCGATAAAATCCTTTCCATCAATTGTCACCGTGTCAATATCAAAGGTGATAGGGGCACCGTTTTTTCCACGGACTACAAAAGTAAAATCGTAGATGTCTACTTTAGTCTTGTTATTAAAGGTGAAACTTGCGGGCGGGGGAGCAGCTCCTATGCATTTGGTGATCGGACCACCAGTGATGTCTTCTGCGTGGGCTGTCTGGAATGCCAGACAAAGGAGGAGCAGGCTATATGCGAAGGTGAGGATGAGCTTTTTCATTTTCGTGAGATTTGTAGGAATTTCAGTTGGGGAAAAATTATTGAATCACAACATCTGATTAACTGTAAGAGACACATATTCCTCAATCAATAATCAGTCAATCACTCAATTATTAATCATGAAAGGCATGGGAAGGCCAGGCCAGAAATGTCCTAGCGATGAGCTGAGCGAGAAAAGGGAGAGGAAAAGTTCAAGTACAACCTCAAGTTCAAGTTCAAAAAGACCTAAGGTTAAATTTGCGTTTGAACTTGAGTTTGCGCTTGAACTTGATTTTATCGTACCACCGTCAATCGGCCGGTATGCAAGCGATCTGCCGTGCGAACGCGATAGTGATAAATGCCACTCGGGAGGGTTTTGGGCAATGGGAGGACCGTTTCATAGCTATTGGCCTTGAGTGCTGTGGCATAAACCATACGGCCTGCGCCGTCAAAGAATTCCATCGTAGGGGCTTGTGGACGTTGTCCGTCAATCTTGACGGTGACAAACGTATTGGCAGGATTAGGGTAAACCGTCACTTCCAGCGTCTCTTCCATATTTACCTGAACGACATTGCTATAGGTAAATGAGCCGTCGAGGTCGACCTGACGCAAGCGGTAGTAGTTCACCTTGGCCATTTTGGTCTGATCATAATAACGATAAGTCTGGGTCTCATACGTGGTCCCTGCACCTGCTACCCGTGCCAAGGCTTCAAATTCGCCGCCTTCGCGCTGCTTTTCGATTTCAAAATAGTCATTATTGATTTCCTGGAAAGTCTGCCAGTCGAGGCGTACACTGCCATCGGCTTGACGAGAAGCGGTGAATTCGGCAAATTCTACGGGCAAGACTGCACATTCTTGGGTGATTTCAGATGACTCAAAGGCAGGAGGCCCTACGGCGTCATTGGCAAGGGTGAAAACCACAGTTTTGAGCGCGCCAGTAGTTTTCAGGCTTAAACCAGCTCCACCACCATTGTATCCGCTGACCTGGAAGCGGCCCAAGCGGTGTGTACTAGATGTCCCATCAATGATAGCCACAGAAGTGTTGAAAGCAGATTGGGTACTCGGCGTAGGGCCGTTTAGGTTGAGGACTAGCTCATCGCCCGAAATGCTCAGGGCAGTATTGTCATAATACGACCGCTGAAGCACAAGGCTATCGAAGAGGCTTGTAGAGGTCGGAGCCAGGGTGCAAAAGCCGTTTTGAATACCAAATTGAGGGGAAGGATTCGTGGCATTGGTGAGCACAGGGGCAGTGAAATTGGAGCCTGTGAAATATAGGCGAAAGTCTGCATTCCCAAGGTTCAGATCGCCTGTGGAGCTGGGACCTGTGGTGAGGTAGAGGTCAAAATGGTAATAACCAGAATCGACATGCTCATTGGCAATTTCGATACATACGGTCACCTGGGCAAAAGCCTGTATGGAACAAATGGCGATGGCCAGGATTGTCATGGTGATGCGGGTAAGTAATGCGTTCATTTTTTCTTCGGTTTAGGTTTCGTAGTTGCTTGTCACCCTTATAATGCATGCATCAAAAAATGTAAGTCTAAGATAAGAATTTTTTTGCGGAGGGGGTACTAGATGATGATTTTGAGCAAAGGCTCAAAAAGAGAAGCGTGTCATTTCGACGACTGGAAGGAGGAGAAATCCAACACTCCCTTTTGTTCTGGCTACAAACTGTGGGTTCCAAGCGCTTCGACTAGGCTACTAGACCATAGGGTTAGATTTCTCCCTGCGGTCGAAATGACCGCAGAGCTGTTTGATGATTTTGAGCAAAAGCTCAAAAATGGAAACCTGTCATTTCGACGACTGGAAGGAGGAGAAATCCAACACCTCCTTTTGCACTGGCTACAAACGGTGGGTTCCAAGCGCTTCGACTAGGCTACTAGACCAGATTGTTAGATTTCTCCCTCCGGTCGAAATGACAGCTTCGCTGTATGATTAAGGAAGAAAACCACTATTCAAGAACAGCCAATCAGGGTTCTGCATATTAATCAATGCTTCTTTTTTCTCTCTCCGCCAACGTTTAATTTCTTTTTCCCTACTTATTGCCATATCAACAGAAGTATATTCTTCATAGTAAATGAGATTGTAACAGAAATACCTTCCGGCAAAAGTTTTAGGCTTGCCTCTATTTTCAAAATGCTCAATTAATCGTCTACTTAAGTCATTCGTTATGCCTAGATAGAGGGTAGTTCTGGATATATTCGTGGTGATATAGACATAGTAGATATTCATGAAAAGGGGCATTTTGCTTAAGCGAAAATAAACAAAACGTGTCATTTCGACGACTGAAAGGAGGAGAAATCCAACATCCCCTTTTATCCTGGCTACAAACTGCGGGTTCCTAACGCTTCGAACAGGCTCCTAGACCAGATCGTTAGATTTCTCCCTGCGGTCGAAATGACAGCAGAGCTGTTTAATGATTTTGAGCAAAAGCTCAAAATGGATGCCTGTCATTTCGACGACTGAAAGGAGGAGAAATCCAACACTCCCCTTTTATCCGGGCTACAAACTGCGGATTCCTAACGCTTCGAATAGGCTCCTAGACCAGATCGTTAGATTTCTTCCCCTGGTTGAAGGGGCAGCTATGCTGTAAAGGCCTTGCCCACAGTTTCAGATGGAAATTACTTATGCCCACTTTATATTCTAGCACAAAATATGTTTTACCGATAAAAAAATTCCACAAAAGTCATTGTCGCTTGGCCTACATTTTGCATAAATTTGCCCATGATTTTGAGAAAATTTTGGCCAAACCTTGCTACCCCTAGACTTTTACCTTTTGTTTTTATCCTGCTGACACTTCCTAGCCTCACACGCGCCCAGCATTCGGTCGCTTACCAGTGGAGTGAAGTATTGCTGGAGGCTATCCGCAAAGACTTTGCCCGACCGACCGTGCATGCCCGCAACCTCTTTCATACCTCCACGGTGATGTATGACGCATGGGCAGCTTATACCCCAGATTCAGATCCATACTTTTTGGGAGATACCCTTGCTGGTTTTGTTTGCCCATTCACAGGGGTTCCCATCCCTGCGAATGTAAAGGCAGCCCAAGAAGAAGCCATGAGCTATGCGGCCTATCGCTTGTTGAAGCACCGCTTCCAGGGGTCGCCTGGCTCGGCCATTTCCCTTCCTCTCATGGATACCCTATTTGCAAGGCTGGGCTATGATCCATCGATCACTTCTACCCAGTATGCGACTGGAGGGCCAGCAGAACTCGGCAATTACCTAGCATCCCAGATGATCGCCTTTGGCCTCCAAGACGGCGCCAATGAAGCCAATGATTATGCGAATCAGTATTATACCCAAAGAAATTTCAACCTAGCGCCTGCCATTCCAGGCAATCCTTTCGTGATTGATATCAACCTCTGGCAGCCGCTTACCTTTCAAATATTTATCGACCAAAGCGGCAATCAGTTCCCAGGAGGCGCCCCTCCTTTTCTCAGTCCTGAATGGGGCAATGTCGTGCCATTTGCCATGCAAGACTCCCAAATGACTACCCATGTACGTAGAGGGAGAACTTATAAAATGTATGAAGATCCAGGCGCTCCTGCCTTTCTCGACTCTACCCTTTCGCCCAATAACACCGATGAGTATCTGTGGGGCCATACCCTAGTAGGTATATGGTCCTCCCATCTCGATCCCGCAGATACTGTTATGTGGGATATTTCTCCCAAGAGCATCGGAAATATCCAAAACTATCCTACTACCATTGCAGGATTGAGATCCTTTTACAAATTGTATGAGGGCGGAGACAATAGCATAGGCCACAGTATCAACCCCAGGACAGGCCAACCCTATGCCCCGCAGATCGTCTCTCGCGGGGACTATGCCCGTGTATTGGCTGAATTTTGGGCAGATGGCCCAGATTCGGAGACCCCTCCGGGTCACTGGTTTACCATCCTGAATTATGTGATGGACCACCCGCTGTTTGAGCGTAGGTGGATGGGGGAAGGCCCCTTAATCGACGACCTCGAATGGGATGTAAAGGCATATTTAACGATGGGTGGTGCTGTGCATGATGCCGCAGTAGCCGCTTGGAGTATCAAAGGCTGGTATGACTACTCACGGCCTATTTCAGCGCTCAGGTATATGTCTGAATTGGGACAAAGTAGCGATCCCTCTCTCTCCAACTATCACCCATACGGCATTCCGCTGCATCCTGGCTATATCGAAAGTGTAACCATAGGAGATCCCTTGGCAGGTGTTGGGAATCAGGATGTGGGCGAAATCAAGATTCGCGCATGGAAAGGCCCTGATTATATCAATGATCCTACTGTAGATACAGCCGGGGTAGATTGGATTCTCCTCAAAAACTGGTGGCCCTACCAGCGGCCTACTTTTGTGACGCCGCCTTTCGCGGGTTATGTCTCAGGGCACTCTACCTTCTCCCGCGCAGCGGCAGAGGTGATGACCATGATCACAGGCGACGCCTATTTTCCAGGAGGCATGGGAGAATTCCATGCTAAAAAGGACAGCTTCCTGGTATTTGAAGTGGGGCCAGGTCATGATGTGACGCTCCAGTGGGCTACCTATCGGGATGCCTCCGACCAATGCAGCCTCTCGCGCATTTGGGGTGGGATACACCCGCCAGTGGATGACATCCCCGGACGCCTCATCGGCATGCGCCTGGGCCCCCAGGCTGTGAATCACGCCCAGACCTATTTTGACCCTGATGGGAAAGTGGATGTAGTTTCGGTTAAAGTCAATGTAGACACCCTCACCGATCAGCACGTCGGTGCAGCTTCCTTTAACATTGAAATTGCCTTTGAACGGAATATGGATACGACTGCTCAGCCTACGATCCTTTTTCCTGTAGAAAACCCAGAAACGAATACCTTGACGCTCAATCCTATGAGCAGCTATTGGAGCAATGCATACACCTTTGTGGCAGCTTATGACGTAGCCAATTCTTCTGAGGTGCTCGACAGCATCGATGTACGCATCGAAGCAGGCCTGGACAAAAACGGAAAAGCGCAAGAGCCTTTTGATGTACCTGACCTATTTTTTATCGAAACAGAAAACCCTACCGTACCCACTGTCACTGCGAATACCCAGATGCTCGCGATCCCAACTATTGGCCCAGCGGCTTTCCAGTTGACCCTGACTTTCTCTGAGACGATGGACACGACGGTTCGTCCCATGATTTCTTTCCCCGTAGAAGACCCACTGGCCACGAGTATGGCCCTCAATCCGGGCCATACTTTCTGGATAGATTCTGTGACCTTTCAGGCGACCTATGACCTCCTCGCTTCATCAGCTGAGAACCTGCCAGACATCGATATCCGCATTACAGGTGCGCGTGACCTCGTCAAAAATGTACTCGATCAGCCCGACTTGGTTGATTTCTTTACCATCGACACCAAAAAGCCAGATGTCGCTACCGTGACGCCCAATATCAATGTCATCGCCGATGTGCATGCAGGTACTGGGACTTTCGTCTTAAGCTTTCAGTTTTCGGAGAAAATGGACCAAACGCAGACGCCTGTTGTGAGCTTCCCTGTCGAGAATCCGCTGATGTTTACCCTTACGGCCAACCCTATGACAAGCGGCTGGAAAACGGACAGCGTATATGAAGCGAAATTTGATGTGGCCAATTCTTTTGAAATACTTCCTGACATTGATGTCCAACTCACTGGCGCTTTTGACGCGGCTCAGAATGCCGGGGATGCCTTTATTCAGGCTGACCTATTTGACATATTTACCCAAAATCCAACGATCATCTCCCTCACCCCTACCCTATTGAACATTGCTGATCAGGATGTTGGAATCGCGAACTTCCGCCTTACGGCCGCCTTTTCTCAAGAAATGGACGTCAGCATGACGCCTTCCTTCACCTTTCCCGTAGAGGACCCACTGGCGCAGACCTTGACGGCAAATACAGATAGCAGCGGATGGCTGGACCCATTCACCTATCAAGTGGCATATGATGTAGCCGATGCGAATGAGACGCTGGACAGCATTGATGTGATGGTCTCTCTGGCCCAGGACAAGTACCTCAATCTTATGAGCGTGATGAACGCTCCAGACTGGTTTCACATCGATACGGAGAATCCTGTAGTGGTCAGTGTAACGCCTAACCATAGCCTCGTCTCCGATGCAGTTGTTGGAACAGGCACCTTTGCCCTGATGTTCGATTTTTCTGAAGAGATGGACATCACCCAGGCACCAGTGGTGAGCTTCCCGGTAGAAGACCCATTAGCCATGACCCTCACCCCCAACGCTACGGCCAGTGGCTGGCTAAGTGCGACACGCTATGAGGCCCGATATGATGTAGCCAATTCAGGAGAGGTATTGAATAATATTGACGTAAGGCTTTCAGGTCTGGTGGACGTGGCACAAAACGCCATGAGTACGTTTGACCAGCCTGACCTTTTTGACATAGAAACCCAGAATCCAGAGGCTCTATTCCTCATTTCTTCTCTCACCCAAATCGCTGACCCTGATACAGGCACTTCGACTTTTCGCCTCACGGCCTTCTTCTCAGAAGTCATGGATACGATGTCAGTGCCTAGCTTCTTATTTCCCGTAGAAGACCCCTTGGCCCAATCCCTTACGCTGAATGGCGCTACAAGTGGCTGGGTAAATACCTTCATCTATGAAGCCTTCTATGACGTCGCCAATGCCAATGAAACATTGGACAGCATTGATGTCCAGGTGATGAATGCGCTGGACATCGCCCAGAATCCTATGGAGACCTACGATGCGCCGGACCTATTTCATATAGACACAGAGAATCCATTGGTCACTGCGGTGACGCCTAGTACGGTTGTCATTGCTGACATGGAAGCAGGAACGGGGACGTTTTGGTTGCAGGTGGATTTTTCGGAGGAAATGGACATCTCACAGCTTCCTGTGATAAGCTTTCCAGTAGAGGATCCGTTGGCCATGACGCTGACGCCAAATGCTGGTGCCAATGGCTGGCAAAGCACCACTCGCTATACCGCACGCTACGACGTAGCTGATGCAGGGGAAGTACTCAATGACATCGACGTTCGTATAGCAGGTGCCTTTGATGCGAATCAAAACCAGCTAGAAGATGTGGACCAGCCTGACCTATTTCACATTGAAATGGAAAATCCTGCGGTTGTATCGCTTACCCCTTCATTGACTCAGATAGCCGATCAAGATACAGGCACCGCGACTTTCCGTCTGACGGTGGCTTTTTCAGAAGATATGGATACCTTATCAGTGCCTACCTTCTCCTTCCCAGTAGAAGATCCGTTGGCACAATCTCTCTCCCTCAACACAGGAAGCGGGAATTGGGTCAATGCCTTCACCTATGAAGCGGTCTATGATGTGGCGAATGCCAATGAAACACTCACAGCTATTGATGTAGAGGTACAAAGTGCTAAGGATGCGGCGGAGAATGTGATTCCAGCTTTCCAATCGCCCGACCTTTTCCATATAGACACGGAAAACCCGATCGTGGTCAGCGTCCTTCCCAATGTAGACACCGTCAAGTTGTCCCATATAGGCACCGCTACTTTTGAATTGCGCTTCGCCTTCAGCGAAGCCATGGATCAGGCGGGCATGCCTTCCGTTGGCTTCCCTGTAGAGAATCCATTGGCAAAAGTTTTGACCTTGAATACTGATAGTAGTCAATGGCTCGATGCCACGACCTACGCAGCGCGGTATGATGTCGCAGACAGTGTAGAGACGCTATTAGACATCGATCTGGACCTCAGCATGGGCATGGACTTGGTGCAAAACGAGTTGGTCTCGTTTACAGAAGCAGATGTGTTCCACATCTCCATTCTGGATACCACCACCTCTACGGGATTATTCCCTAACCTGGCCGCCGCCAATGCACTTATGAAAGCTTATCCCAACCCTATATCCGAGGGGCAATCCCTTGTGGTAGAACCGGGATTCTGGGAGCCTGTCCTTCAGTGGCAGCTGTTCAATGCGAAAGGACAATTGGTCGCCAGCGAGTCCATCCGCATGGCCGCGGACCAGGATGACTTTAAGGTCGATGTCCAAGGACATGCAGCGGGGATTTACCTGCTGCGGGTTATTGGTGGAGAGCAGCAGGGAGTTGTGAGGATTGTGAAGGGGGAGTAGATTGCAGAATGTCGAACAAGGATTGATGATTGATGAAGTAGAAGGGAGAGAAGAGATTGATGAATATCGAACAAGGATTGATGAAGTGATAAAACCTCTTTACTTCTTCAATCCTTGTTCATCAATCGTCAATCTGCAATCATTCCGGCACCTGCTCCACCTTATTCCGATTGTTCCAGGGCGCGGAGCGCTCCGCTGCATTGATAGCGCCATCAAGGGTGACGTCGCCTTGCAGGTAGCCAGCGCTGTTGCGCAGGTTCCAGGCGCTTGAGCGGTCTTTGGCATCGACGATGCCATCTCCGTTGAGGTCACCACTGTAAAGGCCCCAGATGCCACCGCCGAGGTGCAGACGCGCATCTGTACCGTGAACGGCCGTTCCGGCACTTTTGAAGTCAATGACCGTGACTGCACTGCTGAGGCTCAAGGCGGATTCCGTCATGACACCCAGATGATTTCTGTGGCGTATCGCCACAAAATAATCACTCGGAGCCATAGGCCCGAAACTGAGGCCGCTGCTGTCGGCAGCGACGATGTCGCCGTTGCGCAGGACCATGGCGACACGGCTCGCCACCACTTCTGTGGAATCATCCGCATTTCGCAACTCTACCAGCACCCAGTCAGTAGGGGCGCCTCCTCCTGTGGCTGTGTCCAGCGGATGTATCATGGTATCTCCGGGAAAAATCGTTGGACTAAATCCAAGCCCTGTATAAGGTTCTGTTATGGGCAATAGGCCATTCAGTTGCAAGTCATTGCCCATTAATCCAGTGCCACTACTATAAGGCCCTTCCAACAAAATCTGAGCATCCAGAAGCAAGGTATCTGCCATAGTGATGCCTGCATGCATCACTCCGTAAAAACTGGAGGGAGGCAATAGGATCAAGTCAGCTACTCCAGACAATTGCCCTACATCTGAATCCAATGCTTCATCCGCCCCTCTATTCTTCGGGCTGAAGGTCATGCCTACTGGAAGGCCGGAAACGGCAATCGCATAGTCAGCAGGCGGTAGGTTAAAAAAGCTATAAAATCCCCCAGGATCTGTGACCACATCTGTCACATAGTTTCCATAATCGTCTATCAAGGTCACTGGATACCCTGGCAATCCTGGTTCTCCGGCATCCTGAATCCCATTTCCGTCTATATCATCCCATACAAGGGCAGACATGAAACTAAAGTGCATGATCATCGAATCCAGCGAACTGAAAGCGTTTATTCGTCCTTCTACCAAAACGGTGTCTATCAGGGAGACAAGGGAATCACAGCCGATCATGACCATTTCTTTAATAAACCCATAGTGGAAATTGCTGTTAGGGGTCTCGGCTGGGGGAGTGGGTTTGATTTCATGGGTAGCCAGCACTGCCGCCATGCCTGAAACCACGCCTGCTGCCATGGAGGTGCCACTTTTGTTTTGAAAGCCCAGCGGGGTCACATGCAGCGGCACTGTGCTAAAGACATCCACCCCTGGGGCCCCTAAGTCTGCAGAAGTATCTGCATAATTAGAGAACCAAGCTCGTTCATCGAAGCAGTCGGTGGCGGCGATAGAAAGGATATTTTCTTGGGGAAAAGAAGCGGGGTAATGACCGATTTCATCTATATCCATATTTTCATTCCCCGCCGCTGCAATCACCAGCATGCCCACGGAGTCCCCCGCAAACTGGATGGCATAAGCCATCGGCGATGGGATGGAATCTTTGACATGATCAATGGTATCGATATAGCCGATGCTCATATTGAGGATGTCCATGCCTTTGGCGATGCCATAGTCTATGGCAAGGATGGCGTCAAAGAGCTCACCAAACCCAAATTTGTCCATGATGCGCAGATTGGCGATCCGAACATTGGGGGCATGGGCGGTATCTGCGATTTGGATAATGGTACCGGCGATATGGGTCCCATGACCATTGATGCTTGAATCTGTCGGATTGGTGGTGCTATCGACGTAGTCGTAGCCGTGGATGTCATCGACAAAACCGTTGCCATCATTATCGATCATGTCCCCGGGGATTTCGTCGGGATTTTCCCAGAAATAGTATTTGAGGGGGTCAAAATAAAAATGAGAGGTATCGATACCCGTATCCAGCAAGCCTACCACGACAGTATTGGAATCGCCTGGCGCAAGGACCGGGAGGGGACAGGTAAGGGGATAGCCAATATTGGAAACAAAAGACTCTAGCGGTTCGGGAAGCCTGATGAAATAATTAGGTCCTACTTCCTTCACGCGTGTGCGTCTTCGCGCAAATTTGATGGATTCCTTGAAGGTCAAGGTATTATTGGCGATGACGACATTGGTGGTATCTGTGATGAGCCATTTGCGGATTTTGGTAATAGGTGAAATCGCCAGTTCGACCGCATCAAGGGAGTCCAGCAAAGCAGTCACGCTATCCGTAGGCGCACCTGGATCAAAGCGAATCAGGATTTCTGCCTGCGCGCGGGCAGCAGTAGGCATGCTCGCCCAAATCAAGCAAAGTAGGCCTGCAGTTTTTAGCAGGGAGGTAAAGGGGGAGAATTTCATCTGAGTTTGTTTTTCACCTTAATAATGGAGAAATCGCAAAATGTAAGTGAACGCTAAGGGTTCACAAAACATACAAAAAATTACGCTATAAATCTCCATGTCTATGAATTTTTGCCCACAGTAGAGGCTGTAGCGGAATGGATCGCCAATGCTGCCCAGATGACACGTGTGGCTATGTTTTTTGGAACAATCCGACCCCTGTAGTAGCGGCGATTATCGAATGGGAAGGGAAAGTGGTACAAGTGCGGAGCATTGGCTGGCCCAAAGGGTTTTATGGACTGGTGACAGGGTTTTTAGAAAAAAAAGAGCACCCTGCTGAAGCAGTCGTCCGCGAAGTGTTGGAAGAGACTGGCCTAAGGGGTGATACGCCCACCTTCATCGGTTTATACACCTTTGAGCGGATGAATCAGCTCATTATTGCTTACCACATGACGGCACATGGAGACAAGATTACCCTAGACACGACAGAGCTAGATGGCTATCGCGTAGTCGAACTCGACGACCTGAAGCCTTGGCCTTCTGGTACAGGCATCGCCCTGCGTGACTGGCTGCGGACACGCGGCATCGAGAAAGAGTTTATCCCCTGGCCGCCTAAGCGGGAATAAACACATAAATGCGTTATCCCTTCCTTGTTTAAGACTGATTCCTCAAATTATATTTTGATCAATGAGGTCGTTCGCACCTTTTTTCCTTGAAAAAGTTGGACCTGATACCTGCCCGGGCTAAGCATCTCTATATTGATCGGCTCTGAAGGGCGAATCTGCTGGAGAAGCATTTCTTTCCCCAACATGTCCACTACCCTTACCATGGCAGGAGCATCGGTTTCTTCAAATGTAAGCTTCACAACTTCATGGGAAGGATTGGGATATACTGATAGGGTCAACTCACTGGCAGATTCAGCTTTGCGGAGGCTGTGACTAGTGCCCACTGAAGCTGGGGTATATCTCTGATAGTCATCAAACTTAACCGGGTAAGCATCTATCCAGCCATTTGCAAAACCGGAAATGAGCTCTTCCCACTGGTGCTGGACCGTAAGGCCTGCCAGCCTGATTTCGCCCAAGGCAGAACTGCCTATGCCACTTCCCGAATGGTGTTTGAATATCACTCGCCCAGAAAGGCCTGTCTGGACGGGTTGCACCGTAAAGTATTCCTTTGAACTCACCTTGACAAGCGGATTATTCAGGGGCAATGTGTTGGGTGATGGGTAGGTAAAGTAATTGACATCCACTGTCGTATGGGTCACCTGTCCAAGGTCAAATCCAATGGCAGCCCTTTGATTATTCCCCGCCCAAACTGGCGTAAAATGGTTATTTCGGTTTTTTACCTGCCATTTTATAGAACCTCCTTCAAAACTCACGCCGCCACCAGTAGCAGCAAGGGGATTCCCAAAGCTGGCACCATCGGCCATGTTTAAAACAGCATGGGGCATCAGAATGAACTTAGAATTCTGTTGGTTGAGCCAAATCGCTTCCTCTATATCCAAAGCCGCAAAATCATGGAGTGTAATCGTGGAAGTATATGAACGGATCGTCTGGAATTTATTAGGAAAAAAGAGATTAAAGCCTCCATTTTTGAGGGTAATATCTGAATATACAGTTAGGTTAATATGCTGGAACTGACCAGCCAACACCACTTCATTGGCTTGTCCCTTGAGGAGCAGGGTTCCCGCTTGTTGGGGATTGAGGCTTCGAATTACCCCGGCTTTAGGCGGACTAAAAAAACCGCTGCTATTCTGTACAGGGGCAAATAGCTTGCTATTCACTGCTACTGTTTTGTTGGCGCCTAGCTCAATAACCTGATTTGTACCCAAGAACAACTCATCGCAGACCAGCGAGTGATGTTCAAAACGAGCTGTCGTTTTAGCATCCATGATGATTTGCCACGTATTGCCACTTGGTGGATAGCCCAACTGCTGCCCATTAGAAGCCACATACATCCAATTATTGCCATTAGCCGCATTATTATCCGCTACGCCAGTCCATACGCCCACGTGACTTGACGAGGTCATAAACCCCCGATATGCCACCCTAACAACATCTGTAAGGCTAATTTCATTACACCCTCCTATATAGTAACGGGTGAGGAGCAGTTTGTACGTGCCACTTACTGTTGGGGACCAGATCAACATGGGGTCAGATTCTCCCCCACTATAATTGACATCGTCGTGAAAAGCACTTCCATATTCCCCTGGGACCAGGTTCCCTTGAGGGTCCAGGATAGTAATCTGGTAGTCATCCCCGGCGGCACCACCTGCCCCAAATTCACTCAAGGTCGTAAAGAGATAGATCGTCTCTTTTTCAGCCGTAAACCAAAATCCATCATCACTTTGGCTACCATGGAGGTCTACATATTCCCACTGATTGAGGGGATCGGGGAAAAGATTGCCATTGGCAAATTGGGCGTTTGGGATAAAGCACTGACTCATTGCGGATGAAGCCAAAAATAGTCCTATCAGGGTCCAGATAATCGTTTTCATGTCATTTAGTAGGTTAAAGGTTAGTGAAAAAGATGCTCGTTTAGGAGATAGGACGGACAAGTCCGTTTTTGTGCACGGATTTTTTTTTCAAAAAGTGCTAATCAGCAATTCTCAGCAGAGGAAAAATAATCCAAACAGAATCAATGATTTATTTTTGCCTTTTTCGACAAAGTCGTCACCCCGCAATTTTTTGTAGGGGCAGGACATGTCCTGCCCCTACAAAAAATTGCGGAATGACGCCTAGGGGGCGATAAGTCATATTCCATTCAGTGGAATTTATTCCCACTGCTGAGAATTGCTGAGTGCTAATTAACGCAAGATCAATTTACGGGTCACTACGCCTTTCTGTGTTGTTACTTTTAACAAATATATTCCCCCCGCTAAGCCTCCTAAGTCGAGTTTATACCCTTGAGACTCCTCCAGGATGGTCGTCTGACAGCTTCGGCCTTGCATGTCGAGGACTTCCAGGGCTTGAATGGCACTTGTGCCTGTGGCATGTACCTGGAAGAAGCGCGCACTTGGGTTGGGGCTGACAATCACTTGCGGCATGTCATCGGCCGTCATCTCGCCCAGGCGTAAGGGAGGTACACAAGACACTGTCAGTTGACTTGTTGATGTCTGGACAGGAATGCCCGTAATTCTCACGACGCCTTCTGGATCGACGACTGTTGAGCCATTCGCAATGGAGGCGCCTGATGTAAGATCCGCCAACTCCCAATACACTGTTCTGCCAGGAACAGGCGTGAAGTGTTGGGGTTTGCGAATGGCGACACTTGTAAGTAAAGAAGTATGCAAACTATTATCAACTGCATAGCTTGATCCGCTAATCAACCAAATATTGGCAGACCATCGACAAAATACATCTTCCACGATCTCCCAATCATGATACCCTCCCCAAGTTCCGTGGTCGTCACCGCTATGCTTCGCATTGGGCTTCTTACAGGGAAAGCCAGGAGTGCCTTTGATGCCCTTTGTCCCATCACCAGGACTGTGATTTAGTGGCTCATAAATAGGTTGGTGATGATAAAATGCGGGAAAGGATTCGTCCGAACGATAACGAGCCTGGTAAGCCACATTGTCACGCTCGGTGGGGCCCATCGGAATATCTTTCCAATAGCCGCAGTGCTCCCCAAATCCGTGTCCACGCTCATCCCAATAGGACCTCACGCCCCAGCCCAATTCATCCGCCAACTCATATTCCATGACCACAAGCGTATCCCACTGCATGGTGCCATTATTGTCCCGTTTTCCATGCCAGGAGTTGATAATGGGCAAATCTCGTTCGGGTGAAATGGGGTCATTCAGGGTAAAAACCTCGCCTATGGGGACGACTGCACCTCCTGCCTTGGTCAGGCAGGTAGGGAGGTTGAGGGAATGGTCCCCAAACAAATTGTCACCAGTAATCGCTGGAGAGACTTGACGGTCAAACCCGCAGTTGAATAGGGAAACCGTTGCAAAACGATTGGGATAAGCCTTGGCCCAGGCCAAAGCCCCCGCAGAACCCATGCTATGCCCTTGTATCGAAACACGATTCGCATCTGCGCTAAACTCCCCAACGATCCAGTCGTTGATCCAGTTCAAGCGACGCTGGGTATAATTGATGATTTCATCCCCAACCCCAGGAGAATAGGCAGGATCAAAAGGGTCGTGGTTTTCTGCCCAGCCAAAAAACCAACTATTGGATTTTTGGGTGATGAGGACCTCCCGACCCAAATGGTCATATACTTTGCGGACAAAGTCGTCATTCTGCGCCACAAGCAGCTGGTCGGGCAATACGCGCAAGTCAACGGCTGTCCGCTTATTCGGAAGCGACTGGATCGCCTCCCCACCTCCTCCATGCAGCCAATGAACCATGGAAGTGTAGCTGGCCTTACGCAGCGTTCCTTCATAGCTGACAATAAACAGAGACGGCATACCATTTTTGACCTTATTTGCCATCACAGGAAAATCAGGTCGCCCCCCAGCCCCATTTCTTCCATCAGCCCACAGGTAAAAAGCCTCAGAAGTAAAATTATCAGCTGCTGAAATATACTTGTATTGCAAATGGCAGATGGGCGGGTCAGCCAAGTCATACAGATGCGTGACAGGGGCAGCGGTGATTTGGGAAGGAGAGACAGTCGTAGATGCGCCTTTGATGATGGCGTAGTAATAGTCATTACCCCCCGTAGCAGGCGTGACGGTTTCCACAAACAGCCTTTCGGTAGGCAATAGAGTATAAGTGCCTGTCGAAGCCGTGGGATAAGGAATGGTAAAATTTGAGGCAGGAGGAAATTGCTCTTTTAAGGCAAAGGGTTCTACTTCTTCTGCAAATAATTGCCCTACCTGCTCTACTGATGGGTCCGTAGTTGAGGTAAAGGGAGCTGGCGCACGGTAGATAGAATAAATTCCGGCAGTAGAAGCCAAAGTGCCAGCATTCCAAAAGACCCATACCTGGCCATGGGCATAATGGGCGCGCACATTGTGAATTTGGGCGGTGCTTAAACTGTGCAGGCAGACAAGCATCAAGGTGAGGAAAAAGACTTTTTTGAGCATTTTACAATAGCGTTAAATAGTGAAAAATTAGAGAAATGATGGACTAGTTTCTCTGTGTTGCTATGGTAAAAGTCTCAAATAGGAAGGCCGCTTACATCAGGGAAAAAGGGGAAATAAAAAATTACGGGTTTTCATAGAGGAAATGTAATACTGGAAAATCAATCCAATAAGCCATACTCCAGCGCTATCCGCACCAGGCCAGCGGTATTGCGTGCGTTGAGTTTGGAGAGTAGGCTTCGGCGATGTGTCTCTACGGTTCCAGGACTGATGGAAAGCTGATCTGCAATCTCTTTGGTCGTCGCTTCTTTGATGATCCACCCAAGGATTTCTTTCTCACGTCGTGAAAGCTTGGGGATAAATGATTGTTGTGGCGCAAGGCCCATGAGGTCTTCCCGCATACGCGCTTGAATGTTTTCGCCTAAATAGGTCTCCCCTCGTATCACTGCCTCAAAGGCTTTCTCCAACTCAAGCAATTTACTTTGCTTGCTCACATAGCCTTTGGCGCCATTTTTAAGCATCCGCTTTACGATAGGCAACTTCTCATGCATAGAAACGGCAATTACCTTTACCTCAGGCCATTGTTGATTCACGATTCTACACAGTTCAATGCCGTTTTTGCCGGGAAGGTCTATGTCCAAAAACACTACATGAAACGGGTGATTTTCCAACATCATAAGGGCTTCGGCCCCGTCCTTTGCCTCTTTGACCGCTGAAACCTGTTCGATAGAAGCAATATGTGCCTTTAGGCCCTGGCGCACGAGCGCGTGGTCATCTACAATCAGAATGTGGTACATGTGCAGAAATTATGTGTTCATCAGGGGAATCTCAGCAGTAAAGATACTGCCTTGTTGGGGTTTAGTATCAATTGACAGTTTGCCCCCAAGAAAATTTAACCTTTCGCTAATTCCCTTCAGCCCCATTCCACTTACTACCTTATTGGAGGAATTATCAAAGCCTTTCCCATCATCCTCGACCTCAATGGTCAAGATATGCTCATCAAGCCATAACCTGGCCCAAATGTGTGTGGCCTCTGCATGTTTTTGGGCATTTTGTAACAATTCCTTGAACATATAATACACTTGTATAGCCAGGGCATCAGGCAAAGTGTCAGGGTCTCCTGCTGCTTCAAACATGATTTGGAGATCATGGTGTGACCATTCATCGGCCAGGGCGTTTAAGGCTTCTGTTAATCCCAGCAAATCCAGTTCCGCAGGCCGCATCGCGTGGGCGATACGCCGCGTTTCTTCATAAGCAGCCTGCATAAGGCTCTGGGCCTTCGGCAACTGGCCGCGCTCCAGCGTGGCAATGATGACAGAAAGTAGGCCTCCTACACTGTCGTGAAGGTCTTGCGCAATGCGCTTTCGCTCAGATACCTGCCCTTCCAGTAGCGCCTGGGCACTTTCCAACTGCTTTTCCTGTTCCAATCGCTTGATTTCCTGCTCATACAAATCGGCGGCCTGCTTAGCGAGCTTTTGTCGATTTTGCATGCGATTCCAACCAAGAAAGATGACCAGACTTAATAAGATCAGTGAAACAATCAGCAATTGATTTTCTCGTGTTTTGGCCTGTATCTGCAGTTTTTGCAACCCGATGGCATAATCCTTCTGGGCGAGTTCGTATTTGGCAAATGCATCCTTGCGAGCGATGATTTCCTGTTCATGTTCAAAGCTATCTCTCAGAGAAATATAGTGCTTATAGGTGGAAAAAGCTTGTTCAAAATCACCTGAAACGCCAAAATATTCACTTTGGAGTTTTGCATGGGAAAGCATTCTGGCGGGATAATTTGCTAAATATGGAGAAACAGAAATGCTATCAATAATGTGCCGGGCCTTGGTCAACTCCCCGATTGCCAGATAAGTCCACGCCAGGTTACCCCAGGCCATCAGATAGCTTTCTGTATTTAGGGAATCCGGAAATGCCAGGACTTTTTGATATTGCACAATCGCCTGGGGAAAATTTTTATCTTTTTCCGAAAAATCCCCCAGGTTGTTATGAGCTGTCATCAAATTGGGATAATCCCCCAAGCTATCCAGGATGCCAATGGCTTGATGAATATACGCATACGCTTCTGGACGATCTCCAAAATTATATGCCAATACCGCGAGGTTATTGGCGACAATTCCCACCCAATTTCTATTCCCCAGCTTGGTAAAGTTTTCGTGGGCTAATCGGTAATGATGGCGTGCTTGCACGGAATCCTTGTCTTGCTCGTATAAGGTAGCCAGAAAATTTTGTAAGATGGCGACGTTGTTCAGTTTGCCCATTTGTTGAAAAATTTCCAATCCTTTGGAGGCATGAACGATCGCTTCAGAATTCTTTTTGAGTTGCCTGGCAGCCACGGCCAGCAGATATTTGGCGCGGCCTTGGTCGTAGGGCGTCCCAGCTACCTCAGCGATAGAGTCATAGGCTTGAACACAATAGGTACTAAACGAAATATCAACTCCATGATATTGGTGAGCAAGCTCAATCAAGGTTTCCAGCTTTTGGGCTTCAGACAAGGTATCAGGCAAAAAGCGCTTCAGCTTTTCCGAATAATCCTGGGCATAAAGCCCCCCCGTATACCCCAAAAATAAGAGACAGCTACACAATAGTTTCACACTTAGCTCTCTCCCCTTGCAGGCTAGATCATACATGATAATGAAGTTTTCCCTTTGCTTACCTCCTAAATGAGCCCAGATAAATGGCCTTCAGTTGCCTTTCCGACACTCTTCAGCCATCTATACTTAACATTTATGCCTAATATGGGCTGCTTTCAACCCTATATTAGGCATAAATTCTACTTCATCCTACATCGAAGAACTACGAATCTAGAACTTCTGTACCTTGATCGTCTTCGACTCCGTCGCCGTCTTCACCTCCAGCATATACATGCCTGCGGCCAAGTCTCCCATCTCCAGCCTGCGGCTGATGATGCCGGATGCATCCGCTTCGAAGCGCTCGATCAGCAGGCGCTGGCCCATGGCATTGCTGAGCGTCAGCTCAACTTGGGTGAAGGCTGGCGTTGCCAACTGCACATTCAACCTATCCTGGGTAGGATTGGGGAACGCTGCTACTTCTAATGGCTCCAGGCCATTTGCGTCCATGCGATAAGCTGTGCCGTTGATCGTCACATTGTCGATGGTGTAGTGAACCACGGTTCCAGGATTGCCTGCCGTGCCGACAATGCCTACGTCATAGGTGCCTCCATACATCGGCATGACGTAGGAAGCCATCGTGCCAATAGTCGTCCATGTCGCGCCATCAGGCGAGACAGAAGCAGTGAAGCTAAAGCCTGTACGCTGCAAGCGGACCCAATAAACAGGCCCAGGCCATAGCGGTCCAGGAAGGGTTGGACCTGCGATGCTCGTGGTAAATGAACCACTCATCGCGCGATTGGTCATATAGGTTTTATTGTCACCTGCAATCAAGGTAGCTACGTTGGCTGCTGATGGGTTCGAGCCATAGCTGTGCTCACGAATCATCACACCAACACGGTCTCTATTGTTGTTCGTAGGGTGCATGACGATTCTCGCCTTGATATCCATGGTGGAAGCATTCTCCTGGCGCTTCACATAATGGAAGCCATCCATATTGCTCATCACAGAGGGGATACCGCTGCCTGAGGTCTTCATCTCATAAGTCTTTGTAGGCGCATCATAGCAAACTCTACCTACTACCCCACCGGTATTGCCAATGTCTTCATTGTACATCCCTGCTGGCAGTGGATCACAGTCTTCGGCTACATTGACATCAAAACTACATGGAGCCACATTACCCGCTCTGTCTGTAGCTGTCAGCATCACTGTCGTGGTGCCTACAGGGAAGGTACTTCCGCTGAGGATCGCGGGAGAATACACGATGCCGTTAGGACCGGTACAGTTGTCTGTAGCCGTGATCTGAGGCCAGGTGTGGACAATGCCAGGGGTGCAGAATGGCACCAAGAGGTTCGCATCATCGGGGCAGTTGTCGAAGACAGGGGCTTCGCGATCGCGGACGCGAATCATGTAAGTGCAAGTCGTAGAATTGCCTGATTGATCGGTCACCGTCCAGGTGACGGTAGTTTTGCCTTTGGGCAATATCTCTCCTCCCAAACTGCTCATATTGTTGAAGTCATTGGTGATCGAAGCCACTGTACAATTATCGTCGATCGGTGAGGGATCAAGATCGCTTCCCACGACTGTATGGGTACAGGCCCCAGGGTCGGTATTGCGCCGGAGGGTGCCCGTAGGGCAATTGATGGTAGGATCAATTTTGTCCTGGACCTCGACATTCGCAGTGCAGGTAGCCATCCCGTTATTTCCGTTGGTAACAGTAAGCATAACTGTATTGTCTCCAATATGACCGCAATCAAAAGTCGTATGAGATGCGCTCAAAGTCACTGGCCCACATGGGTCACTACTTCCATCATCAATATCAGATGCCACAATTGAAGCATTTCCACTCCCATCTAATTCGACGGTTATATCCATACATATAGCCACAGGCGTACTGGCGATCTCTACATCTGCTGTGCAAGAAGAGGTAGCCCGACTGGGACTGGCAACAGTCAGGGTGACGGTGTTTTGCCCGGCATCACTACAATTAAAACTACTCATAGAAATGCTCCTTGCATCAATGCTTAAGACATCACTGCTACCATTGTCCACATCACTGGGCACAATAATAGCCATGCCATTTTCATCTAGTGAAACAGTGACATTTTTACACAAGGCAGTAGGACCAGTTTTAGCGACATTGGGATCTACCGAACCAAGGTCATGAGAAGCATCCCGAATGACACCACAAATATCATTTGTGGGAATATTTCCTCCGGGAGCCGTCCCATTGCCCAAAGCATCACTTGCAACCTGGGGATCAAAAAAAGATTGCTCTCCGCAAAGGGCGACAGTCGCCAAGTTAGGATCAGAGGTGAAAGTAGGCGCAGAACTGCACCCGTCACAATCTTCCACCAGACTGGTGGTGATAGAAAGTGTTCCCGCATTATTGTGTTCAAACACATCATCTCCGTCTGTGCTAGACGCCGCACCAGAATTATTTGCAATAATCGTATTGGTCAGAGTCAGATTTCCTCCTTTCCAGAAAATTCCCCCTCCCTTGCGTTTGGAAGACTGCGTGGTGTTTAATCGGTTATTTACTACCGTACAATTGATCAACTCCGTAGAGGTGGGGCCAGCATCAATTTGTATTCCTCCCCCCTCTCTCTTGCCATTTCCACTTGCCAGAGCGCATACATTGTCATGAACTGTACAATTGATCATTTGATTAGAAGACCCATTCCCTACGATACTTAAGCCTCCTCCGTCATCACCTGCAGTGTTATTTCCAATGGTACATCTGATCATCGTCAAATTGACAGCCCCATTATGCCAAATGCCGCCACCGCTAAATACACCGCCACCTGAACCAGCATCATTGTTTACAATACGACAGTCTGTAAAGGTGATGCTACCTCCGTTACCTGCAATGTGGATTCCTCCTCCTTCCTCCAGGGATTGATTGTCTGTGATGGTCACATTATTAAAGTTTACAGCAGAAGAGGAATTTACCCTGATGATTGCCCCTCCTCCGGTTTTGCCAGATCCTGTACCGCCAGCGTCAGTAGCGTGTCCATGACGAATGGTAAGGTAAAGGAAATTTACCGAAGTGCCGGCTGGCACCTTAAATACCCGATCCAAGCTACCTCCTGGCGTGGCGGCGGCTTGAACGATAGGGGCAGGAATCAGGTGATTGGCTCCCTGAATGGTGAGATCTTTATTGATGGAAATATCGCTTTCTGTGTGGACGGCATCGTTGATCTGGATAATATCTCCAGCAGTAGCTGCTGTAACAGCAGCAGCAATAGTGGTATGATCACATCCCGAAGCACAGACCGTAATAGTGGCTGCATGACTGGCAGCCCATCCCCCTAATGCGAGCAAGCATAGTAAAAGGATTTTTTTCATAAAAAATATAAGAGGTAGTTAATAGGCGAAATAGAATTAATGGTTTCAAATGGCACCTGTGAAAATACGAATTTTCGAAATGATGGCCAATTATTTTGGAGAATAAAAAACCGCCCAGGGGCGGTTTGATATATCATTGGTTGTAGGGTCACGATATATCGTGACCCTACAAAACCATATCAAAAATTATTTTTTGACGACCTTAATCGTCTTCGACTCCGTCGCAGTCTTGACCTCCAGCATATACATGCCTGCGGCCAAGTCGCCCATCTCCAGCCTGCGGCTGATGATGCCAGAAGCATCCGCTTCGAAGCGCTCCACCAGTAGTTTTTGACCCATCGCATTGCTGAGCGAAAGCTCTACTTGTGAGAAAGCAGGCGCTGCGAGTTCAACATTCAACCTATCCTGGGTAGGATTGGGGAAAGCCGCTACGGCCAATGGCTCCAAGCCATTTTTGCCTTGGCGATACGCAGTACCGTTGATGCTCACATTGTCCACGATATAGTGGACGGTGCTGCCAGGGGTACCTGCCGTCGCCGCTATGCCCACGCCAAAGCTCCCCGTAATCGCCGCCGTTTGCACACTGATCAAGGTCCAAGCAACACCGTCGGGGGAAACATACCCATAATAAACGGTTCCAATCTTATGTAGCCTCACCCAGTAAACAGGCCCCGGCCATAGCGGTCCTGGGAGGATAGGTCCTGCAATCGAGGAAGCAAACATCCCATCAGTGGGTCGGTTGACCATATAAGTCCTGTTATCCCCAGCAATCAGGGTTGATACACTAGCAGAATTGGCAGGATCGCTTTTGCGGATCATCACGCCTACACGGTCGCGGTTAGTATTGGTAGGATGCTGAACAATTCTAGCCTTGACATCCACCACCATATCACTTGAAGGAGTTACGACATAATGAAATCCATCAGATGAGGGGATGGCACCAGGAATGCCACTTCCAGAAGTCTTGATTTCGTAGGTTTTTGTGGCAGCATCATAACAGGTCTTGCCCGCAACGCCCCCCGTATTACCAATGTCAATAAGGCCCATCCCGCTTGGCAGCGGATCACAATCCTCTGCTACATTGACATCAAAACTACATGGAGCTACGTTGCCTGCTCTGTCAGTGGCTGTCAGCATCACTGTCGTGGTGCCCACAGGGAAGGTACTTCCGCTGAGAATAGCGGGTGAATACACAATGCCATTAGGACCGGTACAGTTGTCTGTAGCCGTGATCTGAGGCCAGGTGTGGACAATGCCAGGGGTGCAGAAAGGCACCAATAGATTGGCATCATCAGGACAATTGTCGAAGACAGGCTTCTCACGGTCGCGGACGCGCACGTCATAGGTGCAAGTCGTCATATTGCCACAATCATCAGAAAAGGTCCACGTGACCGTCGTTTTTCCTTTGGGGAAAATAGCGCCTTGGAGCGTCGCAATGCCGTTGTAGTCATTGGTCATCGTCCAATTGTGATCGTCCATGACATTGGTCGGATCGAGTCCTGTGCCAGGCACCGTCCACTCACAGACACCGGGATCGGTGTTAAAGCGCTGGACGCCCGAAGGGCAGGTGAAAGTGGGTGCGTCGGTGTCGACATCAACCGTGATTTTGTAGGCGATGCTGTAGCATCGCAGATTTTGCACACTGCCAAATTCCCTACTTCCTACAATCCAATAGCAGCCATCTCCGGCTGGAGTGACGTTAACCGCAGCATCCGGCAGTCGACCATTGGCATTTCCATTATTTCCTGTCGTCATGAAAGGAGGATTACTCGACGGATCAGCATCAAAAAATTCGTAGCGGCGAACATTGGTTGCTGTTGTCACAAAGCCTGCCAGATCAATCATGTCTCCAGGACAAAGCAAGGTATCTGAGGCTTCCAGGGTCATGCTTGGCATCGTGCGAACATCCATTCTCAGACGAATGGCTGTTCCTACGCAACCATCTATTTCCTGAGATACCCAAAAGTGATTATTGCCAGAAGAAGCCGTGCTGATCGTGGGTTCTTCGCCTGTTCCATTATACAAGCCTCCCTGACTTCCACCATTGTCATCAAAAAAGACCAGAGAAGCACTCATGGTATTGATGCCGATATCTGAAGCATATTTGAATAAGCTATCGCTGATAGAAGTAGGGCCTACAGGAGCACCTTCACAGAGGTTGATCGTGATGCGGCTACTATTTTGGAAGGGATTTAGAGCTAAATCATCCGGATCGCAAGCGGTCGCATCATAAGATCCCAGGTCATGAGGAGCAAGACGAACATGACCACAGATGTCATCTGTGGGAATATCGCCAGCAGGTGCTGTACCATTGTCTAGCGCATCGCTGGGAGCTTGGGGCTCGAAATAGGTATGCTCTCCGCAAGTGGCGGCACTTGCGAGGTTGGGGTCAGTAGTGTAGGTAGGAGAAACACTGCAATTACTGCAATCTTCTACCAGACTGGTATGAATTGTCAGGGTACCAGATGATGCATCTCGAACATCATTTCCAGATATAGCCCCAGTGTTATTCGCAACAATAGTATTGGTCAGCGTGAGAGATCCCCTGTCCCAATTAATTCCTCCTCCATCTCTAGTAGCAGCACTCCCAGTAAGGTTATTTTCTACAACTGTGCAATTGATTAATTCAAATGATTGACCAGTAAGAAATTCTAATCCTCCTCCCAAATTTTTGCTCCCTCCGCCACCGCCAGCCTCATTATCAAATATGGTACAATTGATAAATTGACTTACAGAATTAACTTCTGAAACATATACCCCTCCACCATCATCTCCACAGGCATTTCCATTTACCGTACAGCGAATCATCTTAAAATCGGTTGCGCTTTGATTCAGAATCCCCCCCCCATCAGCAGTTGAACTAGCAGTATTAGCTTCATTATTACTGATCACACAATCCATGAAGCTTAATGTCCCCCCAATTCCTACTACATATACCCCTCCTGCTGAAGAATTTGACCGATTATTTGTGATCGTCATTCGCTCAAAAGTGGTATTAGCAGAAGCATTAGAGTTAATCCATACGCCTCCTCCAGTAGTTAGAGAAAATGAACCTGAACTTATCGCATTTCCATTTTGAATCGTAAAATCCCGAAAGGTAACGGTAAGACCAAAATACACTAAAAAGACCTGATCGTCAGCAGCAGCCTGGGTAGCGGCAGCCTGGACAATCGTCGTACTCTGGCCCTGGCCTTGGAAGGTCAGGCTTTTATCGACTATAATAGCATCTTCCGTGTGGACGGGATCCTGGATGTCGATGGTATCTCCACTGGCAGCAGCAGCAATAGCTGAAGCGATGGTCGTGTGCGTACAAGCGCCACAAACAGGAATGACAGCAGCCGAACCGGCCGTCCATCCTCCCAATGCGAGCAAGCATAGTAAAAGGAGTTTTTTCATAGATGGGAAAAAGTTGTTTCGTGGTTTAATAGGCTAAAATAGCTTAATAGGAAAGCCTAAAGGTACAATTTATCGGAATATTTGACAACTTTCAATCGGATAATAAAACATTATTACGTCATATCATGAAATATTCGGGCAAAAAAAATCTTTTTTGAAGTGAATGGTCTTGGGCAAAAAACCTTTTGGGGAGCTGTGTTTTTTGAGGAGAGATCGCGGAAAATTTTGTAGGGTCAGGACATGTCCTGACCCTACAAAATTTTCCGCGAAGACGGAGGGGGGCGAAGCCCATGTCATAAGCTACTACGCAGTCTAAGGAACAAAATCCCACATATGCGGGATAGCCTGGATAAGCCATAGAAAAGATCTTTGTTACCCTATGAAACACTACCTATTATCCCTCCTCCTCAGCCTCACCTTCCTCACAGGCTATACGCAATCCAATCAACAGCCCGAAGGCGTTTACCTCATCTTTGATGCCTCCGGCTCCATGTGGGGCCGCCTCGCCAATAGCTCCATGAAGATAGAGGCGGCCAAAGAAGCCCTCAAACGCTTTATCAGCGGCGATTTCCACGGTAAAGAACTCGCCTTGCGCGTCTATGGCCATCGCCGAGAGAAGGACTGCTCTGATACGGAATTGGTCATACCATTTGGGCCGCTGAGTGAAGTGGCAGGGCCATTTGTGGAAGCTGTACAAGACATCCAGCCCAAAGGCCGCACGCCGATCAGCCGGAGCTTCCGCGCTGCGCTGGAGGACTTTGGAGACCGCCCAGGGACCATTATCCTGATCAGCGATGGCATAGAGACCTGCGATGAAGACCCTTGCGCCCTGATGCGTGAGTGGCGGGAGAAAAATGTACAGATCGTGGTCCATGTGGTAGGTTTTGGCGCTGATGAAAAGACGAAATCTGCTTTGAAGTGTATCGCAGAGGAAGCAGGAACGCCGTATCACGACGCAGGGTCTACCGAAGAGCTGGTAGAAGGATTGTCAGAAATTCAGGAAAAACCCGCAGCCACCGTCCTTGAAATTCAAGGAGTAGATGCGGCAGGAGAAGTCTATAAGATTGAAGGAAAATTGATGCAGGAAGGGCAGGAAAAATATACCGTGGAAAGCCACTTTCGCAACCATGTTCAGAGTGGAACCTATACCTTGATCGCAGGGATTATGACGAAGAATGGCACCCTTTATCTACCTGTTTCTCAAGAGATTACCCTTCCGCCTGATGAAGTCACTTCCCTTACCCTGGAAGTCATGGTACCGCCTTCGGTCAAGGCCCAATTCACAGAAATAGGAGAAGACCGTGCAGGGAGCCAAATCTATGCCTTTCAAGATGGGGAAGAGGCTTTTTCCTTCCGCTGGCGGGATGAAGTTTTCCTAGATGAAGGCACCTACGAATTTCGCACAAAACCCAATGATGCCAACGAACTCAGCCTGACAGAGACCTTTGGGCCTGGGGACCATAAGACCTTGGTATTTGAGCTGCAGCAAACCGTGCATGCACGCATCAAAATGGTCTCCTCAGCCCCTCAATTGGATTACCGCGAGAACTATGAGCTTTGGCAAAATGGGGAAAGAAAATATAAGGTGCATTGGAGCAATGGGGTGATCGCCTTGCCCGGAACCTACGACCTCCACCTCACCAATTCCCTCACGCCCTATATCCACAAAGACCTCGTCATCACGACAGATGAAGAACAAGATTTTCGGATAGAAGTGCCCAGTGGACATGTTACCTTTATCTACCTCAAAGCCGATGGCAGCCGCGACAAGGATGACCGCTGTTTCGTGAACTTGGCGTCCAGCAAATCACGTAAATACCATACATCAGGCAGGCAATATGCCCTTACGCCAGGGACCTACAGATTGACAGGGTGGACGCATAAGGGGACGTATGAGGCGGTGGAGTTTGAGGTAAAAGTGGGGGAGGAAAAGGAGGTGGAATTAAGAAAGAAGTTCTAGGTTTTAAGTTCTGGGTTTTATGTTGTCTTTGACCTAGAACATAGAACCTAAAACTTAGAACTTTCTCCTCACTTCCATCAGCGCAAAGCCCAGCAGGTTCTTCCCACGCCACTTCGGCGGCTTCGCCGCGAATTCGCTGTCAGCCGCCAGGCCGATGCCCCAGATGGAGTCGACAGGGCTAGCCTCTACCAGCACGCGGTTCCCCGTGCGTTGAAGAAAGTCGCCGAGGGCGTTGTGTTGCTGGAACTTGTGCGTATTGCCTGCCACGACAATGTCAAATCGCTTCGCTTCCCACAGGCTTTGGTCAAAGCCACGCACCTCACGGCCCAAGGCTTTGGCGTGGCCAGGGGATGGCGCTGCTAGGATCTTTTGGCATGCTTCCTCATCCCCAAATAGCCGCGCCTTCTCCGCCATCATCCAATGCTCCGCTGTCGCATAGTAAATTCCCTCTACCGTGAAACCTGCGTCATACCATTGACTGAAACAGCTTGATGTGACTTCGCCCGTCTTGCTGGGCTGATGGCCCCAGAAGAAGAGGTATTTGAGCTTTTTGCCGCTGTTGTACAAGGAAATTAGTTCTGCGTGGGTCATGGGATTATTGATTGATAAATAAGAAAAGACCTCGGAGGTTTAACCCACAATTCTGGCTAAAACCTCCGAGGTAGGGAGTTCAAAAGAATAAAAAAAGACTTCCTACTTTTGTGAGATGTCCAAATCTCAAGCGGAAGTCTTTTTGAAGCAACTCAGGGTTGCCGATGCCAATT